>NZ_JBEZBX010000001.1:0-940507 GCF_040647275.1 Lentzea sp. NPDC042327 | reverse complement strand
AAGATCGACGCCGCGACGATCGAGAAGCTCAAGACCGACGACGCCCTGCTGACCAAGATCCTGACCTACCACGTGGTGCCCGGCCAGATCGCGCCGGACAAGATCGCCGGCGACCAGAAGACGGTCGAGGGTGGCGTGGTGAAGGTGTCCGGTTCCGGTAACGCGATCAAGGCCAACGACGCCAACGTGATCTGCGGCGGCGTGAAGACCGCGAACGCGACCGTGTACCTCATCGACACGGTCCTGCTGCCTGCCTGACATCTCCAGAGCAGCAGTACCGCGACTCCGGGAACCGCGCTGTCACAGGCGGTTCCCGGAGTTCCCCCATGTCCGCTCGTCGAACGGTCCGATGTGGACCGTCGTCGCGTCGGAGAGCCGGAACAGCGGCCGGTTCGCCGGTTCGCCGGTTCGCGCAGGTGCACCACGATCACGGCGCCGTGGTTCAGCAGCCGCACCGACCTCGTGATGACGCAGGCGTCGAGGTCGTCGAAGACGGCGAGGACGCGATCGGTCACGCCCCGGGATTCGGTGCGCCGTGCGCACCGGATTGGCGGGTCAGGCCAGGTTGACGGTGAGAACGGCGGCGCTGGTCGGGCTCGGTGACCCGCCGGCCGGCTCGACGGTGAGCAGGGCCTCGCGGGCTCCCGCGATCCCGGTGACGAGCATCGACGCCGACCGAGCCGGTGCGCGCAGCACGCCCGCCGATCGGGGCCCGTGGCGGTCGACCAGCCACAGCTGGTACGCCCGATCGCGGGGCAGGGTGCGCAGGTCATCGGCCATGAACAGCATCGCGTCACGGCTCTGCGAGATCGCCGCGGTGCACGCCGGTGCGGTGACGAGCCGCAGGTCCGGTGCCGCCAGCAGGTCGCCCGTCGCGGAGTGCGGCGACACGGCGACGGCGGTGGTGGTCTCCGGGGTCAGCGCACCGTGCACACCGCCCACGACGGCGGCGGCCGCGCACGCGACCGAGATGATCGCCGCGGCCCGCCGCAGGCCTTGGCGCCGGGAGAGCTCGGACCTGACCTCGGAGAACGGCGGCACCTGCCGGACCTGGCCGACCGCGTCCAGCACCCGTGGCCGCAGGGCGACGGGGACGGTCTGGCTTGCGGCGAGGCCGAGTCGTGCGGCAGTGCCCCGCAGGCCGGTCACCTCGTCCGTGCAGGCCGGGCACCGGTCCAGGTGCGCCTCGAACGAGGCCCGCTCGGCGTCGGGCAGCGCGCCGAGTGCGTGAGCACCGGTCAGCAGGTGCGGGTTGATCGCACGTGGTCGTCCCGGTTTCACGACCGTTCTTCGAAGCCGTCCGGTGATCGGATTGCTGCCGCCGCACCGGAGTCCGAAGTGGAGTGAGCACGAAGGCGGTGCACCCCGGGAGGTGCACCGCCCTGTGGTCAGCCCTGGAGAACGTGGACGGTCACGGCCTGCGGTTCCTTCAGGCCGGACCAGACCTCGAATTTCACGGGCTGGTCAGCGCGGACGCCTCCGAGGAGACGCCCGGGAACGCCTGGACGCGGTCCTGGCGAGCGGAACGGGAGCCGGCGGCGGCCGCCAGGCCCAGCATCAGCAGCAGGTCGCGGCAGTCGTCCACGTCACGGGAGTGCTCCGCCACCCGGCGCGCGGCCTGGCGCTGCTGAGCGGCCTCCGCGTGTTCCGCGGCGACGCGGGCCTCGGCGAAGCAGACGGCTGCTCCCTTGGTGCTGTCGGGTCGGGTCATGAGCGCACCTGCCCGACCGACGAGGTACCCGGGAGGAGCGGTGCGAGCAGGTCGTGCGGGCGATCCGGCGACAAGCCGGTGCTCCAATCTCCGGCCGGAGGTACAGCGCCGGACCGGGCAGGAGGGGTCCGCGGCGGCTGGATGCCGGCAACTGGAACCCCAACGATCCCGACCCTACCCCACGCGCCGCGGACTTCCGCGCAACCGCGTGCGATCGGCCGGACGACCGTACGGGGGCTAGGGTGGGGTCGTCTGGCTTTGCCGCTGGTCGCAGGTAGCGCGACGGAGTCCTCCGGTGGTTCCGAGCGTGGTCATCTGGAGGCTTCCGTGGCGCCCGCCGACGAAGATCCGCTGTTGCTCGTCCTGGACCTGCCCGTCACGCCCGAGACCGCCACCCCGGAGCTGCGGGAGAGCGTCGCCGAGGTCTTGGCCGACCTCGGCGAACGGCACCGCTTCGACGTCCTGCTGGTCGTGACGGAGCTGGTCTGCAACGTCCTGGACCACACGTCCGGCACCGGCCGGCTGCGGGTCTTCCTCGACAAGACGTCCGGCGAGGTCGTCGTCGAGGTCGACGACGACTCCGCGCTGCCGCCCGTGCACGGGTCCTCACGACTGGGCGGCGACCGGGGCCGGGGCATCGTGATGATCGACGGGCTCGCCGGCGAGTGGGGCACCAGGCCGCTGGCCGCCGGGGGCAAGACGGTGTTCGCCACCGTTCCCGCCGGCCGGGACACCGCCCAGGACCCCCGGCCCGGCCAGGCGCCGTAGTCGCCGCGCACCCGGTCGGCGAGCGGGCTCCGCACGCCGTTGGTGCCGACCGCGAACGTCGGCGCGAAACCTTTGTCGTTGTGCGCCTCGACTTCCGCCCAGCGAGCCGCAAGCCCGCTCCCAGCGCGAGGGCGCACACGCCCTTTCGAGTCGACATGCGCAAGACCGCGACACCGGACGGGGAGCGCGCAAGCGTCGAAATATTCCCGATCACGCGATCCTTCTCACCTGGTGGCCGTCACAGCGCGGCCCCCTCCCGCGCGGCCAGACTGCGAGGACCCGACGAGAGGGGGACCGGTGGTCGCACCACTGCACCTGGCCGTCGCACTGCCCGTGACCGGCGAGCTCACCGCGCGGTACTGGGCGGGGCTCGTGCGCGAGGCGGAGGACGCCAAGCTGGACTTCGTGACGTTCGACGACGCGCTCGGTGGCGCACCGGGGCTCGACGCGGTGCTGATCGCCGCTCGGGTCGCACCGCTGACCAGCCGGATCGGGCTGCTGCCCACCGCGGTCGTCACGCACACCGAGCCGTTCCACGTGTCGAAGGCGGTTGCGACGCTGGACCACGTGAGCGGCGGACGCGGCGGCGTGTTGCTCGACGTCGCGCCCGATCCGGTGCACGCCGGGCACTTCGGGCGGCGAGACGTCGGCACGGCTGACGAGCTGTGGGAGGAGGCCGCCGACTACGCAGAGGTGCTGCGGCGGTTGTGGGACAGCTGGGAGGACGACGCGGAGATCCGCGACGTCGCCACCGGGCGGTTCATCGACCGGGAGAAGCTGCACCACATCGACTTCGAGGGCAGGTGGTTCAGCGTCCGCGGCCCGTCGATCACGCCGCGGCCGCCGCAGGGCCACCCGCCGGTGGCCGCGACCGAGCCGGGGTTCGCGGACATCGTGTTCTCCGACAACGCCTCCGCGTCCGACCGGCTCGTGTACCGGGACGTCGACGCCACGGTGACGCCCGACGAGCTGCTGCACTGGCAGGAGGAGGGCTTCGCCGGGTTCCGGCTGCACGGCGACCTGCACACGGTCACCCGCGAGCTGGTCCCGCGGCTGCGGGAGCGCGGGGTGTTCCGCAC
Organism: Lentzea sp. NPDC042327; assembly: GCF_040647275.1. Taxonomy (NCBI): domain Bacteria; kingdom Bacillati; phylum Actinomycetota; class Actinomycetes; order Pseudonocardiales; family Pseudonocardiaceae; genus Lentzea; species Lentzea sp. NPDC042327. The sequence continues at coordinate 936,949 of NZ_JBEZBX010000001.1, read as the reverse complement.
CGAGTACGAGCACACGACACTGCGCGGGCACCTCGGCCTGGCCCGTCCGGAGAACCGCTACGCCGCAGGGAGCGCGCAATGACCAAGCAGATCCACCTCGCCGCGCACTTTCCCGGCGTGAACAACACCACGGTCTGGAGCGACCCGCAGGCCGGCAGCCACATCGAGTTCTCGTCGTTCGTCCACCTGGCGCAGACGGCGGAACGGGCGAAGTTCGACTTCTTCTTCCTGGCGGAGGGACTGCGGCTGCGCGAGCAGGGCGGGCAGATCTACGACCTGGACGTGGTCGGCCGGCCGGACACGTTCACCGTGCTGGCGGCGCTCGCGGCCGTCACCGACCGGCTCGGGCTCGCCGGCACGATCAACTCGACGTTCAACGAACCCTACGAGGTGGCGCGGCAGTTCGCCTCGCTCGACCACCTGTCGAACGGGCGGGCGGCGTGGAACGTCGTCACGTCGTGGGACGCGTTCACCGGCGAGAACTTCCGCCGCGGCGGTTTCCTGGCCCAGGAGGACCGCTACAGCAGGGCCGAGTCGTTCCTGCGCACGGCCTGGAAGCTCTTCGACACCGGTGTCGGCACGTTCGAGCACCGGGACCGGCACTTCGACATCAGCGGCACGTTCGGCGTGCCCCGCTCGCCCCAGGGCCGTCCGGTGATCCTGCAGGCCGGTGACTCGGAGGAGGGCCGCGAGTTCGCCGCCGCCACCGCGGACGCCATCTTCTCCCGCTACGCCACCCTGGAGGAGGGGCAGCGGTTCTACCGCGACGTCAAGGGGCGGCTCGCGCGGTACGGGCGGTCACCGGAGCAGCTGAAGATCCTGCCCGCGGCCACGTTCGTGCTCGGCGACACCGACGCCGACGCGCAGGAGAAGGCAGCCGTGGTGCGGCGTCAGCAGGTCAGCGGCGCGACCGCGATCCGGTTCCTCGAACAGGTCTGGAACCGCGACCTGAGCTCCTACGACCCGGACGGGCCGCTGCCCGAGGTCGAGCCGCTCGTCGGCGAGAACACCATCGCGCGCGGCCGGGCCAGCGTGCGGATGTTCAAGGACCCCGCCGCCACCGTGCGCGAGTGGCGGGAGAAGGCCGCGGCGAAGAACCTGTCGATCCGCGACCTGGTGATCGACGTGAGCGCGCGGCAGACGTTCACCGGGTCGGCGGCGAGCGTCGCCGCGCAGATCGACGACCTGGTGCAGCAGGACGCGGCGGACGGCTTCATCCTGGTGCCGCACGTGACCCCCGGCGGGCTCGACGAGTTCGCCGACACGGTGGTGCCGCTGCTGCAGGAGCGCGGTGTCTTCCGCACCGACTACACCGGCCCGACACTGCGCGATCACCTCGGTGTCCGATAGTTGTTCACCACGTGGACGCCCTTGCTCCCCTGATCGGCCGGTACCTACGGTGAGTTCCGCGCCACGCGCCCCGTTCTGACCCGCCCGGCCGACAAGGACCCGCCATGTCCTCTGCTCTCGCTCCACCGTCCACAAAGGACAGATCGGACGATCTGGCTGCCCTGTCGGTCGTGCCGGCCCGCCACCCGTGGCGGTGGGTGGGCGTCGCGGTCGTGCTGGTCCTCGTCGCCCAGTTCGTGCACGGCCTGGTCACCAACCCGGGCTGGGACTGGCCGACGTTCGCCCGCTACTTCACCGCCGAGTCCGTCCTGCGCGCGGTGGGCACCACGATCGTGCTCACCGTGCTCGGGACGGTGCTCGGCTTCGCGCTGGGCATCGCGGTGGCGCTGCTGCGGTTGTCCCGCAGCCCGTTCCTGCAGGGCGTCGGCTGGACGTACGTGTGGGCGTTCCGGTCGATCCCGCTGATCGTGCAGTTGTTGTTCTGGTTCAACATCTCCTACCTCTACCAGCGGTTGTCGGTCGGCATCCCGTTCGGCCCGGAGCTGTACTCCTTCGAGACCGTGCAGCTGATCAGCCCGATGGGCGCCGCCGTCCTCGGGCTCGCGCTGCACCAGGCCGCCTACGCCGCCGAGATCGTGCGCTCCGGCGTGATCTCGGTCGAGCCGGGCCAGCTGGAGGCCGCGGCCGCACTGGGCATCCCCAGGTCCCGGCAGCTGCGCAGGATCGTTCTGCCGCAGGCGATGCGCGCCATCCTGCCCAACGCGGCCAACGAGGTGATCAGCCTGTTCAAGGGCACCTCGGTCGTCTCGGTGATGGCGATCGGCGAGCTGTTCTACCAGGTGCAGGTGATCTACGGCCGCAACGCGCGGGTCGTGGCCCTGCTGATGGTCGCGACCGTCTGGTACATCGTCCTGACCACGCTGCTCTCGATCGGTCAGCACCACGTCGAGCGGTACTTCGCGCGAGGAGCCCGCCGGTGATCGAGGTGCTGGGCGTGCACAAGAGCTTCGGCGCCACCGAGGTGCTGCGCGGGGTGTCGCTGGAGGTCGCGGCCGGCGAGGTCGTGGTGGTGCTGGGCCCGTCGGGTTCCGGCAAGTCGACGCTGCTGCGGACGATCAACCACCTGGAGAAGGTCGACCGCGGGTTCATCAGCATTGATGGCGCGCTGGTCGGCTACCGGCGCTCCGGGCGCAGGCTGTACGAGCTCAAGGAGCGCGAGGTGCTCCGGCAACGCGCGCAGATCGGGTTCGTGTTCCAGAACTTCAACCTCTTCCCGCACCTGACCGCGCTGCAGAACGTCGTCGAGGCGCCGCTCGCCCACGGCCGGGCGCGCGACGAGATCCACGCGGAGGGACGCGCCCTGCTCGCGCGGGTCGGCCTGGCGGACAAGGAGGACGCGTACCCGCGGCAGCTCTCGGGCGGCCAGCAGCAACGGGTCGCGATCGCCCGCGCGCTGGCCACCCGGCCGAAGGTCGTGCTGTTCGACGAACCCACCTCCGCGCTCGACCCCGAGCTGGTCGGCGAGGTCCTCGACGTGCTGCGCGACCTGGCCCGCTCCGGCACCACGATGGTCGTCGTCACCCACGAGGTCGGTTTCGCCCGCGAGGTGGCCGACCGCGTCGTCTTCCTCGACGGGGGAGTGGTCGTCGAGGAGGGCCCGCCGGCGCAGGTGCTCGACCACCCGGTCCACGAGCGCACCCGCGCTTTCCTGTCCAAGGTGCTGTGAAGGGAGTCTGTTGTGCGCAAGTCACTTCTCGCCGGTCTGGTGCTGGTGCTGGCGGCCTGTGGAACGGCGGAGAGCGAGCCCGCCACCGTGTCGGGCCTGAGCGTCAGCCTGGGTCCCGACCAGAACCGGGTCACGGCGGCGAAGGACGACAAGATCGCCGCCAAGGTGCCGGAGGAGTTCCGCTCCCGGGGTGAGCTGGTGGTCGGCGGATCGACGGGCACAGCGCCGCCACTGCGGTTCTACGCCACCGACGACCGGACGGTGATCGGGGTGGAGACCGACATCGCCCACCTCGTCGCGGACGTGCTGGGGCTCAGACCGCGGCTGGAGACCTCGTCGTGGGAGAACCTGTTCGTCGGCATCGACAGCGGTGCCGTGGACGTGGGCCTGTCGAACATCACGGTGACCGAGGCTCGCAAGGAGAAGTACGACTTCGCCACCTACCGGCTCGACACGCTCGCGTTCGAGGCGAAGAAGGGCGGCACCTGGAAGGTGCGGGAGCCGAAGGACGTCGCGGGCAAGGTGATCGCGGTGACCTCCGGCACGAACCAGGAGAAGATCCTCGTCGACTGGAGCACCAGGAACGTGGCGGACGGCCTGAAGGCCACCGACGTCAAGTACTTCCAGAACTCCTCCGACTACTACCTGGCGCTGCAGTCCGGCCGCATCGACGCCTACCTCGGCCCGAACCCCACCGCCGCCTACCACGCGGCGGTGTCCGGGCAGACCGAGGTGATCGGCACCTTCTCCGGCGGCGCCGCGGTGCAGGGCAAGATCGCGGTGACCACGCTGAAGGGCAACGGGTTGGTCGTCCCCGTGCAGGAGGCGCTCAACCAGCTGATCGCGAACGGCAAGTACGCGGAGGTGCTGAAGCGCTGGGGACTGGCCGACGAGGCGGTGCCGACCTCGGAGGTCAACCCTCCCGGCCTGCCGAAGACGTCGTGAGAGGGCTGTCGTGCGACTTGTGCTGACCATCGAGACCGACGACGACCAGGCCGCGGCGCGGCTGCTCGGGGCGTTGAAGGACGTGGGCCTGGTGACCGCGGAACCCGACCCCGACGTGCGGATCCTGCCGCACGCCCGGCAGGTCGTCTTCCAGGGCAGGACGATCGAGCTGACCCGGCTGGAGTTCGACCTGCTGCTGCACCTGTGCGAGCACCCCGACCGGGTGCACCGCCGCCGCGAGCTGATGTCCGCGGTGTGGGGCGTCGACGACGACCACAGCGGTGGCCGCACGGTCGACGTCCACGTGCGCCGCGTGCGGCAGAAGCTCGGTGCCGCCGGTGAGGTGGTCCAGACCGTGCGCGGCGTCGGCTACCTGGTGGCCGCGGGGCGGGTGCGGGTCGAACGCGCCGCGGACGTCGTGCGGCTGGCCGACCGCCGCGCGGGATGAGACCCGGTGGCCTCCCGGTGCCGCTGCGGGAGGCCACCGCTTCGCCGTTCACCCGGCCACCACGAATCGCCGGTTCCAGAGGGGGCGCGCTCTGGTTCCGGTGCTAAATCGGTTGCTCTCCCCGGCGGCCCCGGTGTTGCATCGGCACACCGGGTCGCTGGGGGAGTTGGTCGATGCTCGACGGCGTGATCGCCACGGACGTGTCCCTCGTGGACGAACTGGTCCGCGCGCAGTTCCCGCACTGGCACGGGTTGCCGATCCGCGCGGTCGGGGACGGCGGCACCGGCAACGCGATGTACCGGCTCGGCGACGAGCTGGCCGTGCGGCTGCCGCGGCGCGAGTGGTCCAGGGACGACGCGGACAAGGAGGCCGCCACCGTTCCCGTGGTCGCACCGCACCTCCCGGTCGCCGTGCCGGAACCGCTCGCACTCGGGGAACCCACCGAGCGCTACCCGGCGCAGTGGTCGGTGGTGCGCTGGCTCGGCGGCACCACCGCACCGGTCGAGGCCGTCGCCCGCGACACCCCGTTCCGCCTGGCCGAACTGGTCCACGCGCTGCACGACGTCGAAGCCACCGGGCGGCCGTGGACCGACTACCGCGGACGAACGGACGCCGCGCGTGACGACGAACCGGTGCGCCGGTGCATCGCGGAGCTGGGCGGTGACCCGCGGCTGGTCGCCCTGTGGGAGGAGGCGCTCGCCGCGCCGCGCTGGGACCGGCCGGCCCGCTGGCTGCACGCCGACCTGCACGAGGGCAACCTGCTGTTCACCGGCGGGGTGCTGACCGGCGTGATCGACTGGGGCGCCGCCGGTGTCGGTGACCCCGCGGCGGACCTCATGACGGCCTGGCTCTACCTCGACGACCGCGGCCGCAGGGCGTTCCGGCGCGAGCTGGCCGAGTTCGACGACGCCACCTGGGCCCGCGCACGCGGCTGGGCGCTGCACCTGGCCGTGCTCGCGCTGCCGTACTACCGCGACACCAACCCGTTCCTCGCCGGGATCGCGAGCAGGACGATCGAGCAGCTACTGGCGGAACGCGCCGGGTGACACGCCCGCCTCGCGGGTGAAGAACTTCGCGAAGTTCGTGGCCTCGCTGAACCCCAGCCGGTGCCCGATCGCCGCCGCCGACAGGTCGGTGTGCACCAGCAGGCGCTTGGCCTCCAACGCCACCCGCGCGTCGATCAGCGCCTTGGCCGAACGGCCGGTCGCCGCGACGCAGATCCGGTTCAGGCCGCGCAGCGAGTAGCCGACCCGCGCCGCGTAGTCGGCGGCGTTGCGGCTGCGGGCGAACGACCGCTCCAGCTCCTGCTGGAACCGCTCGAACCGCGGGTCGCCGGGTCCGCCGGTGTCCGCGGGCAGCCAGGCGACCCGCAGCAGGAGCACGCCCGCGAGCTGGCGCAGCAGGTCGACCGGCTCACCGGACCCGACCACCCGCCGGTACTCGGCACGCAGGTCGCGGGCCGACCGGTCCAGCGCGGCCCGGTCACCGGCCGGCACCTGCCACCGCACCGGGCCGAACGGGCTGAGCAACGGCCGGGCGCCGTCCAGCGGCGGCGGGAACGCGGGCGTGAACAGCACGGCGTGCGCCTTCAACGCCCCGGCGGGCAGCCGCAGCACCCGCCCGGGGCTGACGTGCAGCACGGTGCCCGGCGCGCACGGGTGGTCCACGAAATCGACCATGCACGAACCCCGCCCGGCGGTGATCGCGAAGAGCTGGTGGAAGTCGGTCCTGTGCACCTGGAGCAGGGTGTTCTCGCTGAGCCTGCCGCGAAGCTGCGCGAGGTCCAGCACCTCCAACCCCAGCCTCGGCCGGTCGGGGTTGCTGAAGCCGAACTCGGCAAGCTGTCCACTTCTGACCATGGTGAAGCCGGATCCTACCTCGTCCGGCGGCTGCCGGAGCGGCAGAGTTCTCCGCATGGACACTAAGGAACTCGTGCTCAAGGCCACCGGCGAGCTGTTCGGCGACAGGGATCCGTCCGCTGTGGACCGCTGGGTCGCACCGGACTACCGCCAGCACAGCGCGCTCATCGGCGACGGACCCGAGGCGTTGCGCGGGCTCGTCGCGAGCCTGCCGGACGGCTTCCGCTACGAACCGGCCCGTGTGGTCGCCGACGGCGATCTCGTTGCGCTGCACGGCGTCTACCACGGCTTCGGGCCGCAGCCGCTGGTCGCGTTCGACCTGTTCCGGGTCGAGGACGGCAAGCTCGCCGAGCACTGGGACGCGCTCACGCCGGTCGTCGATCCGACGGTGAGCGGACGGTCCCAGACGGACGGTCCGGCGGGGCCCGCCGGCACCGGCACCGAGCACAACCGCGCGTTGGTCGCCGAGTTCGCGCAGCGCGTGCTGCAGGACGCCGACTACTCCGTGCTCACCGACTACATCTCCACCGAGACCTACCTGCAGCACAACCCCGAGGCCGCCGACGGGCTCGACGGGTTCGGCGCCGCCGCCGCGCGGTGGGCCGAGCAGGGCCGCCACCTCGTCTACAAGACCGTGCACCGGGTCGTGGCCGAGGGCGACCTGGTGCTGCTGCAGTCCGAGGGCGAGTTCGGCGAGCCGGTCGCGTACTGGGACCTGTTCCGGGTCGCGGACGGCCGGATCGTCGAGCACTGGGACGTGATCACCCCGGTGCCCGCGGAGCTCCCGCACGGCAACGGCCTGTTCTGAGCCGTGATCACCGCACTGCCGTTGCGCGACTACCGGGACGCGGTCGCGCTCGACGAACCGTTCCACCCGCTCCGCCCGCCCGCACCGGCCCGTCACCTCGACGGGCTGACCGGGCTCGCGCTGCGGCTGCTCGGCGAGGACCCGCGGGTGGGTCGCCCCACCCTCCCGCGCGGTCCCGCCGAACGCCGCCTGCTGCTGCGGTCGCTGCTGACCGTGCGCGAACCCGCCCCGGTCGCTCCCGACCTGCAGGCGGTGCTCGACGCGGTCCTCGGCGGTGAACGCGAGCAGAGCGCGTCGTCCGACGTGGGCGGGCTGGCCGCACCGATCGCCGTGTGGCGCGGCGACATCACGTTGCTCAGGGCCGACGCGATCGTCAACGCCGCGAACGACGCCCTGCTGGGCTGCTTCCAGCCGATGCACCAGTGCGTCGACAACGCGATCCACGCCGCAGCCGGCCCGCGGCTGCGCGAGGACTGCCACCGCATCATGGCCGCGCAGGCCGCACCGGAACCCACGGGCGTCGCGAAGATCACCCGCGGTTACCACCTGCCGGCGCGGTTCGTGCTGCACACCGTCGGGCCGATCGTGCGCGGCACCGTCAAGCCCGCGCACGAACAGGCCCTGGCCGACGCGTACCGGTCGTGCCTCGACCTGGCCGCCGAGGTCGGCACGATCCGCACGCTCGCGTTCTGCGCGATCAGCACCGGGATCTTCGGCTTCCCCAAGCAGCCGGCGGCGCACATCGCCGTCGAGGTCGTCCGCGACTGGCTCGCCGCCCACCCCGGGCGACTCGACCGCGTCGTCTTCACGACCTTCAGCGGCGACGACGACACGGCCTACCGGAAGGCGTTGCGATGACCTGGGAACGCTGGCTCGACGACGCGGACCGGGTGCTGGTCGCGGCGGGTGCGGGGCTGTCGGCGGCGGCCGGGTACGACTACTCCGACACCGAGCGGTTCGCCGAGCTGTTCCCCGTGCTGCACCGCACTGGGCTGCGGGCCCGCTACCAGCTCATCGGGCTGCCGCTGCCGCCACGGCTGCTGTGGGGCTACTGGGCGGTGCACGTCGACGACATCCGCTTCGCCCCGGCACCGAACCCGGTCTACACCCGGCTGCGCGAGGTCGTCGGCGGGAAGGACAACTTCGTCCTCACCTCCAACGTGGACGGTTTGTTCGCGCGCAACGGTTTCGCCGACGTCTGGTCACCGCAGGGCGACTACGGGCGCTACCAGTGCGAAACGCCGTGCACCCGTGAAACCTGGGAGAGCCGGCCGGTCGTGGAGGCGGCACTGGCGGCGTACGACCCGGACACCGGGGAGACCTCGGCGGTCCCGGCGTGCCCGCGATGTGGCGGTGCGGTGTTCCTCAACGTGCACAAGGGACCCGAGTACGTGCCCGACCACTACGAGCCGGACGGCATCCGTCTGCGCGAGTGGCTGGCGGCGGCGGGGAAGCTGGTCGTCGTCGAGATCGGGGCCGGGTTCAGCACGCCCACCGTGATCCGCCGGCCGGTGGAGTCGCTGGTGCGCGGTCTTCCGCACGCACGGCTGGTGCGGATCAACCGCGACCACGCGGAGGTGCCCGGCGACCTGGCCGGGCGGTCGGCGTCGATCCGGGCCGACGTCGCGGAGGTGCTGGCCTGAGGAGCTCGGCTCCCGTTCGACGAACTGGCGGCATCGACCGGGATCACGCGGGTGTTTCGCGCGGACGAGCGGTCGGACCGGTACCCCGGAGGCCATAGCACGTCGCACCATCACCGATCCGGAGTACCAGACCCGGCCGTTCGGCTTCATTCGCCAGGTTACGTACGTGAGAAAGTTTCAGCACCCCCCTCGACGGCACCTGTGGTTTGTGCGTACGGTGATCACGAAGTAACCGTACCGGCCAGTAGGAACGCAAGCTGAATTCCTTTCTCCCCACCCTGCAGGGTGAGGAAGTGAGCGCAGTGGACATGCTGTCGGATCCTGAACGGGTGCTGTGCCTGAGTCCGTTCGGCACCCCCAACCCGGCCCTCGTGGTCGCCGCCGAGCGGGCGGGTGGCCTCGGCGTGCTCGACCTCGGGCCGCACGCGGTCAGAGACCTCTCCCGGGTCCGCGCACGGCACTCCGGCACGTTCGGGGTGCGAGTGCGCGGGCCGCTGACCGCCGCGTTGCCCGAGGCCGCCGACACGGTCGTGGTGGACCTGGCCGACCCCGTTCCCGACCGCTCTGAACTGGGCGAACGCCGTGTCCTGGTGGTCGTCACCTCGGTGGCGGAGGCGGTTGCGGCGATCGGGTGGGGTGCGACCGGCCTGGTCGCGAAGGGTGCCGAGGCGGGCGGCCGAGTGGGTGGTTCGCCCGCGTTCGTGCTGCTCCAGCAGGTGATCGCGCTGACCGATCTGCCGGTCTGGCTGTGGGGGAGCATCGGTGCGGACACGGCTGCCGCGGCCGTCGCCGGCGGTGCGCGCGGGGTGGTGCTGGAAGGCCAGCTGGCACTCGTGCGCGAAGCGCGAAAACATATTTCCGGCGAATTTGTCAACGCGATCAGCGTGATGGACGGCGCCGACACCGTTGTCCGTGAAGGCGTGCGTGTTCATGTTCGGCAGAACGCTCTCGAAATAGGCCAGGAAGGTGCGTTCGCGGAATTCAACCGCACCTCGTTCGGCACCGTCGGAGGCGTCGTCGGGGCCATTGACCGGGCGATCGGCGACAATCTCGCACACGCGGGCGAACACCGCTCGATCCGCGTCGGCGGGCCGTTCTGCGACCGCGTTCCCGGCCTGCGCTACCCGATCGCCCAGGGGCCGATGACCCGCGTCAGCGACCAGCCCGCGTTCGCCGCGGCGGTGGCGGAAGGCGGTGCGCTGCCGTTCCTCGCGCTCGCCCTGATGGAGGGCGAGCAGGTCCACGAGCTGCTCGTGGCGACCGCCGGGAAGCTCGGCGACCGGCCGTGGGGCGTGGGTCTGCTCGGCTTCGCGCCTGCGGAGCTGCGGGCCCGGCAGCTGGCGGCGGTGCTGAGGACCAGGCCGAGGTACGCGATCGTCGCCGGCGGCACCCCGGCCCAGGCGCGGGAGCTGGAGGACGCCGGGATCGAGGCGTTCCTGCACGTCCCGTCACCCGCTCTGCTGCGCCGGTTCCTCGACGAGGGTGCGCGCAAGTTCGTCTTCGAGGGCTCCGAGTGCGGAGGGCACACCGGGCCGCGGACCAGCTTCACGTTGTGGCAGCAGCAGATCGACGTGCTGCGCGGGCGGGAGGAGGGCGTCGTCGCGCTGTTCGCGGGCGGTGTCCACGACGCCCGGTCGGCCGCGATGGTCGACGCGCTGACGGCCCCGCTCGCCGCTCGCGGTGCCGCGATCGGCGTGCTCGTCGGCACGGCCTACCTGTTCACCGAGGAGGCCGTCGAGCACGGCGCGATCCAGCCGGTGTTCCAGCAGGTCGCGCTGGAGTGCGCGGACACGGCGCTGCTGGAGACCTCGCCCGGCCACGCCGTCCGGTGCGCGCAGACGTCCTATGTGGACACGTTCGAGCAGGCGCGGGCCGAGCTGGCGGACCTGCCCCGGCAGGAGAGCTGGGAACGGCTCGAACAGCTCAACCTGGGCCGGTTGCGGCTGGCCAGCCGAGGGCTCGTGCGCTCCGGCGACGGGCTCGTCGAGGTCGGCGAGGACGAGCAGCGCCGCGAGGGCATGTTCATGATCGGCCAGGTCGCGACCCTGCGATCCGAGCGGACCACGATCGCCGCGCTGCACGAGGAGATCGTCTCCGGCGTCCTGCCGGAGCACACCCGCGCCGACGGGACGGCTCAGCCGCTGGACGTCGCCATCGTCGGCATGGCCGCGATCATGCCGGGTGCGCGGGACGTGGCCGAGTTCTGGGCCAACGTGCTCGCGGGCACCGACTCCATCACCGAGGTCCCGCCGGACCGGTGGTCGCCGGAGCGGTACGGCAGCCCGTTCCGCTGGGGCGGGTTCCTCCCGCGCACGGCGTTCGACCCGCTGGCCTACGGCATCCCGCCCGCGTCGCTGACCTCGATCGAACCCGCTCAGCTGCTGGCACTGGAGGTCAGCGCGCGGGCGTTGGAGGACGCCGGGTACGCCACGCGGGTGTTCGACCGCGAACGCACCTCGGTGATCTTCGGCGCCGAGGCCGGTGCGGACCTCGCGAACGCCTACACGGTCCGCACGGCGTTGCCCGCGCTGGGCGTCAAGGGCCTGGACGACCACCTGCCCGCGCTGACCGAGGACTCGTTCCCCGGCGTGCTCGGCAACGTGATCGCCGGCCGGGTCGCGAACCGGCTCGACCTGGGCGGCGCCAACTACACGGTCGACGCGGCCTGCGCGTCCAGCCTCGCCGCGCTCGACGTGGCGTGCAAGGAGCTCGTCGGCGGCACCAGCGACATGGTCCTGTGCGGTGCCGTCGACCTGCACAACAGCGCCCACGACTACCAGATGTTCGCCTCGGTCAAGGCGTTGTCGGCCCAGGGCCGCTGCGCCACGTTCGACTCGGCGGCGGACGGCATCGCGCTCGGCGAGGGCGTGGCGTGCGTGGTGCTCAAGCGGCTTGAGGACGCCGAACGCGACGGCGACCGGATCTACGCGGTCGTCAAGGGCATCGGCGCGTCCAGCGACGGCCGCTCGCTCGGGCTCACCGCGCCACGACCGGAAGGCCAGCAACGGGCACTGCGCCGGGCGTACGCGTCGGCGGGTGTGTCCGTGCGGGACGTGGGCCTGGTCGAAGCGCACGGCACCGGGACCGTCGTCGGCGACCGGACCGAGCTCGCCGCGCTCACCGAGATGTTCGCCGGCGTCGAACCGGGCAGCTGCACGATCGGCTCGGTGAAGTCGCAGATCGGGCACACCAAGTGCGCGGCAGGGCTCGCCGGGGTGATCAAGGCGGCACTGGCCGTCCACACCGGAATCCGGCCGGGGACGTTGCACGTCAAGCGGCCCAACGCTTTCTGGGATGCGCGGACCAGCCCGTTCGCGTTCGGCCACCGCACCTGGGCCGCGCGGGACCGGGTCGCGGGCGTCAGCGCGTTCGGCTTCGGCGGCACCAACTTCCACACCGTGCTCACCGGGTACACCGGCGCGGACGAGCCGCGGCACGGGCTGACCGCGTGGCCGGCCGAGCTGTTCCTCGTGCGCGGCGAGAACCCCGAGGCAGCACAACGGGAAGCCGCACGGCTCAAGGCACTGGTCGACGACCGCACGCCGCTGCGGAACCTGGCGGCCGCCTGCGGCAGCGGCACGGTGCAGGCGGCGTTCGTGGTGAGCGACCACGACGGCCTGAGCCGGGCGTTGGCGGACGTCGAGGCGTGGCGCGCGTCCGACGTCGTGCTGCTGCGGGACGGGGAACGGCCGAAGGTCGCGTTCCTCTACCCCGGCCAGGGCAGCCAACGACCGGGCATGCTGCTGGACCTGGTCACGGCGTTCCCGTGGCTGCAGGAGCTGGTGGACCCGCGCTACGAACGCGTGATGTTCCCGCCGGCCGCACTGACCGCAGACGACGTGGCACGCCAGCGCGCGGAGCTCACCGACACCCGCAACGCCCAACCGGCGCTCGGGATCGCCGGGCTGGCCGTGACCGCGTTGCTCGACTCCGTCGGCGTGCGGCCGGACCTGGCCGGCGGTCACAGCTACGGCGAGCTGGTCGCGCTGACCGCCGCCGGGGCGGTCGAGGACGCCGACCTGCTCGACCTCAGCGCGGCCAGGGCGCGGGCGATGCTCGACGCGGCCGGCGACGACCCCGGCACCATGGCTGCGGTGACCGCCCCGGTGGCCGAGGTCGAGGCACTGCTCCCGCCGGACGTGGTGGTGGCCAACCACAACGCGCCCGACCAGGTCGTGGTTTCCGGGCCGACGGCCGCGGTGGAGAACGCCGTCGCCCTGCTGCGGGACGCCGGCCTGACCGTCAAACCCATCCCGGTCGCTGCCGCGTTCCACAGCCCGCTGGTGGCAGGGGCGCGGGACCGGTTCGCCGAGGAGCTCGCGGCCGTGCCGGTCGGCGAGCCGCGGTTCCCGGTGTGGTCGAACGTGACCGCCGCACCGCACACCGACGTCCGCACCGGGCTGGCCGACCAGCTCGCCGGCCGGGTCAGGTTCGCCGAGCAGGTCGAGTCGATGTACGCGGCGGGCGCGCGGATCTTCGTCGAGGCCGGGCCGGGCGGGGTGCTGACCGCGCTGGTCGGCCGGACGCTCGGCGACCGGCCGCACCGGGCGCTGCGCTGCGACGACCACGTGACGTTCCTGCGCACGCTCGCCGCACTCGCGGTCGCCGGTGTCGAGGTGGACGCCGCGCCGTTGTTCGAGGACAGGGCCGAACCCGCCACGGCCGTGCCGCCGCGGCCGAAGTGGTACGTGGACGGAGGTCTCGTGCGGGACGCGAACGGAGACGCACTGCCCGGTGGGTTGCGGCCCGCGACCGAGCTCCCCACCCTGCGGCTCGGGCCGGGCCTGGGCCGGGACGAGATCGTGGAGAAGTTCCTCGACGGCATGCGCGACGCCGTCAGCGCGCAGCGCGACGTGCTGCTGAGCTACCTCGGCACCGCGCCCGCGGCCGTCCCGCCGCCGATGCCGGTGGTCGACGCCGTGGTCAAGGCACCGGAACCCGTGGTGCCGCAGCAGGAAGACGTGGCCGCGGTGGTGCTGCGGACGATCAGCACCCGCACCGGCTACCCCGTCGAGATGCTGCAACCGGGACTGGACCTGGAAGCGGACCTGTCGATCGACTCGATCAAGCGCACCGAGATCGTCGGTGAGCTGGTGCAGGCACTGGGCGCGTCCGGTTCGGTGGACGAGCTGGCGCAGCTCAAGACGGTCGACGGGATCGTCGGCTGGTTCGGTGCCGTCGCCCCGGTGGCCGTGCCGGGCAAGGACGTGCGGGCCGTGGTGCTGCGGACGATCAGCACGCGGACCGGCTACCCCGTCGAGATGCTGCAACCGGGCCTCGACCTGGAGGCGGACCTGTCGATCGACTCGATCAAACGGGCCGAGATCGTCGGTGAGCTGGTGCAGGCACTGGGCGCATCGGGTTCGGTGGACGAGCTGGCGCAGCTCAAGACGATCGACGGGATCGTCGGCTGGTTCGGCGAGGCCACCCCGCAGCCCGTGCCGGGCCGGCCCGCGCGCACGGTGACCGGCGGGAAGCTCGTCCGGCGCGTCCCGCAGGTCGTCCCCGCCGGACCGGCCGAACCGGTCGACCTCACCGGCAGGACCGTCCTGGTCGTCGACGACAACGGCATCGGCCTGGAGCTCGCCGACCTGCTGGAGAAGCACACCGCCCGCCCGCGCGTCGAGCCGTCGTTCCCCGCCGACCTGACCGGCGTCGACGTCGTCGTGCGGCTGGGCGCCCGGCTGCCGGAGGCGTTCAGCGAGGTCAAGGCCTGCGTCACCACCGGTGTGCACCTGGTCGTGGTCACCACCGGCGGCGGCACGTTCGGCTTCGACCACACCGCCGACGAGCTGCCCGCGGACATCGGCCTGCACGGGCTCGTCCGCACCGCCGCGCTGGAGCACCCGGAGCTGGTGGTGCGCGCGGTCGACGTGAACCCCAAGGAGAGCCACCGCGACATCGCCACCGCGCTGCTCGCCGAGCTCGGTCCCGGCCCGGCGGTCGTCGGCCACCAGGCCGGTCGCCGGCAGGTGCTCGACGCCGTGGCGACCGAGCTGCCCAGCGGGACCCTGTCGCTGGACGCCGACAGCGTGGTGCTGTTCACCGGTGGCGCCCGCGGCATCACCGCACTGGCCGCGGTCGCGCTCGCCGAACGCACCGGCTGCCACGTCGAGCTGATCGGCCGCACCCCGATCGCACCCGAGGACCACCGGCTCGCGCACGCCACGACCGAACCCGAGGTCGTCAAGGCGCTGTTCGAGCTCGGCGTCACCGACGACGTGCCCGCCAAGGCGCGCGGGGTGCTCGCCGAACGCGAGGTGCGCGCGACGCTGGAACGGTTGCGCGCCACGGCGTCGAGCGTGCGCTACCACGAATGCGACGTCACCGACGTCGAGGCGGTGGGCCGGGTGCTCGACGACGTCCGCGCCCGGTTCGGCCGGCTCGACGGCGTGGTCCACGGCGCCGGTGTGCTCGACGACAGGCTGATCGCGGACAAGACCCAGGAGTCGTTCGACCGGGTCTGGGCGACGAAGGTCAACGGTGTCAAGGCGTTCGACGAGGGCTTCCTCGTGCTGTTCGGCAGCGTCAGCGGCGTGTTCGGCAACCGCGGCCAAGCCGACTACAGCGCCGCGAACGACGCGCTCGACCGGATGGCCCGGTTCTGGGGCACCCAGCGCAGGGTGGTCGCCGTCGACTGGGGGCCCTGGGCCGGCGCGGGCATGGCGGTCGGGCTCACCGCGGAGTACGAGCGCCGCGGCATCCCGCTGATCCAGCCCGACGAAGGCGTTGCCGCTCTGCTGAACGAGATCGCCGCCGGGAACGACGTGCAGGTGGTCTACCGATGGGAGGCGTAGCGATCGTCGGCATCGGCGCGGTCTTCCCGGGAGCGCCCGACGCCACGACGTTCTGGCGCAACATCGCGTCCGGGGTGGACGCCGTCGGCCAGGTCCCGCCCGGCCGGTGGGACCCGGCGACCTACTACGACCAGAACAGCACCAGCGGCGACCGGTTCTACTGCCGCAGGGGCGGGTTCGTCGACGACCTGGCCGAGTTCGACCCGACCAGGTTCGGCATCATGCCGTCCACGGTGGACGGTGCGGAACCCGATCAGCTGCTGGCGCTCGCCACGGCCGCGGAGGCGATCGCGGACGCCGGCGGCGAGACCGCCCTGCCGGACCGGGAGCGGATCGGTGTCGTCGTCGGTCGCGGCGGGTACCTCACGCCCGGTTGCGCCCGGCTCGACCAGCGCGTGCGGCTCGCCGACGAGGTGCTGTCGGTGGTCCGCGACCTGTTCCCCGGACTGGGCGGCGCGGACCTCGGCACGGTGCGGCAGGCGGTCCGCGACCGGTTCGGCCCCGAGCAGCCAGAGGCGTCGATCGGCCTGGTGCCGAACCTCGCCGCCTCCCGCATCGCCAACCGGTTCGACCTGCGCGGC
The DNA here is from genome assembly GCF_040647275.1 of Lentzea sp. NPDC042327. Lineage (NCBI taxonomy): Bacteria > Bacillati > Actinomycetota > Actinomycetes > Pseudonocardiales > Pseudonocardiaceae > Lentzea > Lentzea sp. NPDC042327. Next base: position 920,792 of record NZ_JBEZBX010000001.1, on the reverse strand, counting down.
ACCGCGTACACGGTGGACGCGGCCTGCGCGTCCGGTCTGGTCGCCGTCGAGCACGCCGTCCGCGAGCTCCAGGAGGGCCGCGCGGACGCCATGCTGGCCGGGGCGGTGCACGTCTGCCACCACCCGACGCTGTGGAGCGTGTTCACGCAGCTCCGCGCGTTGAGCCCGAGCGAGCGCATCCGGCCGTTCGACGCGGACGCCGACGGCACGCTGCTGTCCGAGGGTGTCGGCATGGTGCTGCTGAAGCGCCTGGAGGACGTCGGCGACGAACGCGTCTACGCCGTGATCCGCGGCATCGGCACCGCGAGCGACGGCCGCGCGACGAGCATGATGACGCCCAACCCCGAGGGCCAGCTCCTGGCCGTGCACCGGGCCTGGGCCAACGCCGGGCTCGACCCGCGCACCGACGCACCCGGCCTGGTGGAGGCGCACGGCACCGCGACGCCCGCCGGTGACGCCGCCGAGCTCGCCACGATGATCAACGCCTTCGGTGCCGAGGGCGACGAGATCGGCATCGGCACGGTGAAGTCGATGATCGGCCACGCCATGCCGGCCGCCGGGATGGCCGGGCTGATCAAGGCCGCTCTCGCGCTGCACCACCGCACGCTGCCGCCGACCCTGCACGTCGAGCGGCCGCACCCGGCGCTGACCGGCACCCGCTTCGCGCCGGTGACCGAGGCCCGCGACTGGGAGGGCCCGCACCGCGCGGTCGTGAACGCCTTCGGGTTCGGCGGGATCAACGCCCACGCCGTGCTCGACGGCCACACGGTCGCCCGGCCGCGCAAGCCCGTCATGACCTTCGCCGCCGACACCGCTGCGGAGCTGGCCGAGGCCGTGCGGGAACGCAGGCCCTCCACCGCAGACCGCGCGTTCCGGCTCGCCGTCGGCAACCCCGACGACCGCAGGCTCAAGCTCGCCGAACGCGTCATCGCCCAGGGCAAGGCCTGGCCGGGCAGGCACGACATCTGGTTCTCCCCGCAGCCGCTGCTGAGCAGCACCGACCAGGTCGCGTTCGTGTTCCCCGGCTTCGAACGCGAGTTCACCGGCGAGGTCGTCGACCACGCCGTGCAGCTGCTGCAGGACGGCCGCCGTGCGGCGCGCGAGCTGATGGCGCAGGGCATCACGCCCGGAGCGCTCGCCGGGCACAGCATGGGCGAGTGGACCGCGATGGTCGTCGGCGGCATCTACCCGACGATCGACCGGTTCGTCGACGCGCTCGGTCCCGGCGCCGTCGCGGTGGTCGACATCGCCTACGCCGCACTGGGCTGCTCCGCGGACACCGCGGAGCAGTACCTGGTCGAGGGTGTGACGATCAGCCACGACAACTGCCCGCACCAGTCGGTGGTCTGCGGTCCGATCGAGCTGCTCGAACCCGTGTTGGAGACGTTGAAGGCCAACGGCGTGATGGCGCAGCTGATGCCGTTCCGCACCGGCTTCCACACGCCCGCGCTCGCGCCCTACCTGGGCCGGGCGAAGGAGATGCTCGACCAGCTGCCGGTCCGCACCTCGGACGTTCCGGTGTGGTCGGCCAACTCACTGGAACCGATGCGCGCGGAGGACGTCCGCGACCTGGTGCTGCGGCACCTGGTCGAACCGGTCCGGTTCCGGCCGCTGCTGCACCGCCTGCACTCCGCCGGGTTCCGCGCGTTCGTCCAGGTCGGCCGGGGCAGCCTGCCGGGGTTCGTCGCCGACACCCTGTCCGACCGGCCGCACCTCGCCGTGAACGCCGACATCGCCCCGGAAGCGCTGTGGGCGTTCGGGCTCAAGCGCGGCACCTCCCACCGGGTGCGGTTGCGGCTGGGCACCCCGAAGATCACCGTCGACCCGCTCGGCACCGATCCGGTCGTGGTCGCCGGCGACAGCCCGGTGTCGGCCGCGGTCACCAAGCTCCTGGCCCACACCAACGCCGTCGCCCGCGAGGTGGCCGGTGCGCTGCGGCCCAGCGAGGCTGGGTTCACCCGCGAGTTCTCGCTGCGCACCATGCCGGAGCTGGTGGACCACTCGGTGTTCCCGCAGGCACCGGGGTGGCCCGACCTCGCGGACGGGTTCCCGATCGTGCCGGCGACCGGCCTGCTGGAGGTCTTCGCCGACGCCGCCCGCAGGCTCACCGGCGGGACCGTGCACGGGTTCGCCGACGTGAAGGCCAAGCGCTGGCTCACGGCGCTGCCCGCGACGACCGTGAAGATCAGCGCACGCTCCGAAGGGCCCGACCGGGTCGCGGTGAAGGTCGGCGACTACGCCGAGGGCGTGGTGCTGATGGCACCCGTGGCACCGCAGCCGGTGGAGATCGCGTTGCACGGCACCCGCGTGCCACCGGTCAGCGCCGAGGAGCTGTACCGGGACAACTGGATGTTCCACGGTCCGGCGTACGCGGGTGTCACGCGGATCGACTCGCTGGCGGACAACGGGATCGCGGGCGTGCTGACGCCGTTGCCCGCACCGGGGGCGTTGCTCGACAGCGCCGGGCAGCTGATCGGCCACTGGATGCAGGTGGTGCACACCGTCGACCAGACCGTGCTGCCCACCGGGATCGAGCGGGTGTCGTTCCACGGCCCGGCGCCGACCGGCGACGTCCGCTGCACGGCCCGCATCCGCGAGGTGACCGCGCAGACGATGGTCGCCGACGCCGAGCTGACCGCGGCCGGGGCGCTGTGGTGCCGCATCACCGGCTGGACCACCCGCCGGTTCACCACCGACGACCGGATCTGGCGGGTCAAGCTGCGCCCCGGCACCGAGATCCTGTCCACTCCGGACGGTGAGTGGCTGCGCGTCACCGAGAACTGGTCCGACAGCGCCACCCGCGACCTGATCATGCGCCGCTACCTGAACTCCGCGGAACGGGCGCACTACGCCGGGCTCGACGTGCCCGCGCAACGCGACTGGCTGCTGCGGGTGATCGCGGTGAAGGACGCCGTGCGCTCGTGGCTGTGGAGCCGCGGTGCCGGACCGGTCCACCCCGCGGAGCTGACCGTGTCCGCCGACGCGCGGGTGCGCGGGGCGTTCGCGGTGCCGCAGCTCGAAGTCGTTGCCGAACAGGGAAAAGCCGCCGCACGCGTGAAGACGGAGAAGTGATGGACGAGGTGCTGCAGCAGGTAGCGGAACTCATCACCGAGGTGGTCGGCCCGGACTTCCTGCTGGGCGTGGAGATCACCAGGGACACCACGTTCAGCGACGACCTCGGCCTGGAGTCGATCGAGTTCGTGGCGCTGGCCGACAAGCTCAACGCCCACTACGGCGTCGACCTCGTGGCGTTCCTCGCGGACATGGACATCGACGAGATCATGGCGATGTCCGTGGGCCGGCTCGTCGACCACATCACGGCCCGTGTCTGAGGTCCACGCCCGCGGGCTGCGGTTCCACGTGCAGCGGCTCGGGCCCACGGGGAACGTGCCGACCATCGTGTTCGTGCACGGCCTGGTCATGGACAACCTGTCCAGCTTCTACTACACGCTGGCGGCTCCGCTGGCGGCCAGGGGTTTCGGCACCGTGCTGTTCGACCTGCGCGGCCACGGCCTGTCCGAACGCCCGCCGTCGGGGTACACGCCCGAGGAGAGCGCGCTGGACCTCGTGGCCGTGCTGGACGAGATCGGCGTGACCGAGCCGGTGTTCCTGCTGGGCAACAGCTACGGCGGTGTGGTCGCCATGCACGCCGCGGTCCGGTCGCCGGACCGCGTGGCCGGTGTGGTGCTGGTCGAGTCGGCGGTCGGGGGAGTGGTCGGCGACGCGTGGTTCGAGGACATCACGAACACGCTGACCGTGGCCGCGCTGGGCCTGGAGTTCGACCGCACCCAGGACCAGCTCATGGCCCTCGGGCAGCGCAAGATCGCCAAGCTCGCCGTCAACGCCAACGCGTTGCTCAACGGCACCACGCTGATCGATGACCTCGGTTCCGGTGCCAAGCTCGACCTCACCGAGGTGCGCTGCCCGGTGCTCGGCGTGTTCGGCGCGGAGTCCGAGCTGGTCGGCGCCGCGGCCGAGCTGGCGGAGCGGATTCCGTCCTGCCGGTTGCACGTCGTGACCGGCCTCGGCCACACCGTGCTGCGTGAGGCCACGGCCGAACTGCTCGACGTCCTCTGCGACTGGTTGCCGTCATGAGCCGGTTCCTGTTCGTCGTGCCGCCGCTGACCGGTCACGTCAACCCGACCGCGTCCGTGGGCGGTGAGCTGCTCGCCCGCGGCCACGCCGTCGCGTGGGTCGGGCACCCCGGCACGCTGGCACCGCTGCTGCCCGACGGCGCGGTGGTGTACCCGGCGATCGACGACGTGCTGGAGACCGGCATCCGGGCCAAGCGGGAGCGGTGGCTCGCGTTGCGCGGCATGGCGGTGCTGAAGTTCTTCTGGGAGGAGTTCCTCATCCCGCTCGGCCACGCGATGGTGCCCGGCGTCGCCGCGGCGGTGCGGGACTTCGCGCCGGACGTGGTGGTCGCGGACCAGCAGGCGCTGGCCGGGCCGTGCGTGGCGAAGAACGCCGGGGTGCCGTGGGCGACGTCCGCGGCGACCTCGGCCGAGCTGGTCAACCCGCTGCGGACGATGCCGAAGGTCGACGCCTGGGTGCGGGGTCTGCTGCACGACTTCGCGGGCGGCGACGTCCGGTTCTCCGACCGGCTGGTGCTGGTCTACAGCTCGAAGGCGCTGGTGCGCGGTGACTTCGGTGACGAGGTGGCGTTCGTCGGGCCGGCGCTCGCCCACCGCGTGGAACGGGCGCGGTTCCCGTGGGACCGGCTCGGCGACCGCGCCGTGCTGATCTCGCTGGGCACGCTGAACGGCCCCGCGGGGGAGCGGTTCTTCACCCAAGCCGTGGAGGCGGTGGCCGACCTCGACGTCCAGGTCGTCATGGTGGCGCCCGAACGACCGGCGCCGGCCAACGTCCTGGTGCAGCCCTCGGTGCCGCAGCTCGCGCTGATGCCGCACCTGAGCGCGGTGGTCACGCACGGCGGCCACAACACGGTCTGCGAGGCGCTGGCACACGGGTTGCCGCTGGTCGTGGCGCCGATCCGGGACGACCAGCCGACCGTCGCCGCCCAGGTCGTCGCGGCCGGAGCGGGCGTCCGGCTGACCTACTCGCGGGCCCGCGCGACGGATATTCGCAGCGCACTGGAATCCGTGCTGGGCGAGCCGGAGTACGCGGCCGCCGCGGAGCTCGTGCGGAAGTCGTTCACAGCGGCTGGCGGCGCCGCAGCCGCCGCCGATCGACTGGAGAAGGTGGTGGCGGGGTGATCCTCACCGTGCTCGTGGTGCTGGTCGTCTTGGTCGACGTCGTGCGCCTGCGTTCCCGTGCGGCGAAACTGCGCGTGCTGGCGCCGGGCGTGAGCGGGCACGCCCTGGTCACTGCCACCGGTGTCCACCCGGAGGGCTCCTGGGACGCCGGTGACGCCGACCTGGTCGACCTGGTGCCACGCGACCTGCCGACCGCGGCGGCGCTGGACCTGCTCGGCGCGGTCGACCCCGCGCGGTACCGGGCCGACCGGTGGGTGCGCGGGGCGAGCGCGGCACAGGCCGTGCTGGTGCGCGAGAGGTACGCCGAGGAGGTCGACCCGGACGACCCGACCGAGCTCGTCGCGTTCGTGCGCCGCGTCAAGGACCACGTGCCCGCCGAGGTCGACCTCGCGGTCGCGCCGGGGCTGAAGGCCGGGCCTTACGACCTCGGGTACCGCGCGGCGACGTTGCGGCAGATCGGCAAGCGGCCGTCGCTGTGGATCGCGGGTTCGATGATCGGCTACGCGGTGGTGGCCGCCGCCGTGGTCGTCGACTGGCCGTGGGGCCTGGCCGCGCTGGCCGCCTACTGGGCGCACCCGCTCCTCGTGTTCGCGGGAACCCCGTTGCGGCCCAGGGACCTGTGGGTGCCGCGGTTCCTGCGCACGCCCTACCTGTGGCTCAAGACGGCCGGTGGCAAGAAGTCCACCGCCGAGCTCCGGCAGGCCGAGACGCTGGAGCAGGCCGCGCCCTGGTACACCGAGCGACTCGGGCGCGACTTCCACGAGACCCGGCGCGACACCTGCCCGTCCTGCGGCAGCAGCGACCTGCGGCGGTGGGTGACCGCGCACGACCTGGTGCAGCGCAAGCCCGGCACGTTCACCATGGACCGCTGCGTCCGGTGCGCGCACGTCTGGCAGAACCCGCGGCTGACCGAGGAAGGCCTCGGCTTCTACTACCGCGACTTCTACGACGGCCTGGGCGAGTCGTCGGCCGACGCGGTGTTCTCCGGCAAGACCTCGCCGTACTACGGCCGGGCGCGCATGGTGGAGCCGTTCGTGAAACCCGAGCGGTGGCTGGACGTCGGCTCCGGGCACGCGCACTTCTGCCTGGGCGCCAAGGAGGTCCTGCCGGACACCGCGTTCGACGGGCTCGACCAGGGTGCCGCGATCGAGGACGCCGCCCGGCTCGGCCGGATCGAGCACGCCTACCGGGGCAGCTTCAAGGACTTCGCGGGCGAGCTCAAGGGCCGCTACGACGTGATCAGCATGCACCACTACCTGGAGCACGTGCGGGACCCGTGGGAGGAGCTGGACATCGCGGCGGACGTGCTGCCGCAGGGCGGTTACCTGCTGATCGAGCTGCCGGACCCGGAGTGGCGGCTCGGGCGGTTGTTCGGGCAGTACTGGATGCCGTGGTTCCAGCCGCAGCACCAGCACATGATGCCGATCGGCAACCTGGAGCACGCACTGGCCGACCGCGGTCTCGTGACCGTGGCGCGGGAACGGTCGAAAGCCCACCTGTGCAACGACTTCACGCTGGCGCTGCTGTTGTGGCTGGGCGCCAAGGCCCCGCGGACGCCCGCGCCGTGGCGGCCGGAACGGGTGCGGCTGCGCCGGTTGCGCAGCTTCGGCGTGTGGGCGCTGGGCATCCCGGCGTTCTTCGTGGCGATGGCGCTGGACCAGACCGTGAACCGGTTCCTGGCCGCGCGCAGCGACGGCGGCAACGCCTACCGGCTGCTGGCGCTCAAGGCATGAATGCCCCGGTCGACCTCGCGGACCGGCCGGACGTCGCACCGGAGCTGAGGCTCGTGCCGCACGCGTTCCGGCGCACCTTCGGCCGGTCCGCGGCCGGTGTCTGGTACGCGCCCGGCGTGCTGCGGCTGCTGGGTGGCCTGGTGCGGGTGCCGGGCAGGTGGGGTGCGATCGTCGCGGGTGACCGGCGCGACGACGGACTGCTGGAGCTGGTGTCGGTGAACCGACCGGCCGAACGGGCGCTGCTGCCGTCGGACGAGGTGCCCGCGTGGGCTTCGCCGGTGCAGGGCGTCGGTGGTGGGGCGACGCTGATGTGCAGCGTGGACCTGCCGCAGGGGAGCGGGCTGTCGGCGGGGCCGGCGTTGCGGACGGCCGTGGGGCTGGCGTTGCGCGAGCTGGCCGGCGTGGCGTTCGAGGACGAGCCCGTCGTGCCGCTCGACCTGCCGGGGCAGCGGTTGCTGGTCGTCGACACGCGGGTGCGCCGGGTCGAACCGCAGCGCGAACGGCCCTTCGTGCGCGACACCGACGACCTCGGGGCCGCGTTGACCGCCTACCACCACGCCCAGGACCCCGATCCGGAGCAGGACGTGGTGGTGCGTGCGGCGGTGCGGGCGGGTGCCCGTGGAGCGAGCCTGCTGGTGGACCCGCCCGGCCGGCCCGCGGTCGCGCTGGTGGACGCGGACCTCGTGCCGGCCGTGAAGCGGGCCGTCACCGCTGCGGCGGCGCTCCCGCCCCGCTACCTGACGATCAGCACGGCGCCTTGACGGTGAACTCGGCCCTGCGCAGGGCCGAGTCCTTCGACGACGGACCGACGAGCAGCACGAAGTCGCCGGGCTCGACGACCCGGTTGCCCAGCGCGTCGACGATCGAGCACGCCGACACCGGTACCTCCAGCCGCACCGTCACGCTCTCGCCCGGCGCCACGTCGACCTGCCGGAACGCCTTGAGCTCCTTGTCGGCCCAGCTGACCGACGTCACGGCGTCGCTCACGTAGACCTGCACGGTCTCGCGCGCGGGCCGCGACCCGGTGTTGCGCAGCGTGATCGAGGCCTGGACCGTCTCGTCCGGGCCCAGCACCGACGTGTCGACGTGCAGGTCGGTGTACTCGACGGTGGTGAAGGACAGGCCCTCGCCGAACGCGAACGCCGGCTCCTGGGTCAGGTCGGCGTAGCGGGTGCCGTGCTGGCCGCGGATCTGGTTGTAGTAGGTCGGCTGCTGGCCCGCGTGCGCCGCGAACGAGATCGGCAGCCGGCCGCTCGGCTCGATCAGGCCGTGCACCAGCTCGGCGATCGCCCGGCCGCCCTGCATGCCGGGGTTCGCCGCCCAGATCACCGCGGCGGCGTTGCGGGCGCTGTCGGGCAGCACCAGCGGCTTCGAGGCCAGCAGCACCACGATCAGCGGCTTGCCGGTCGCGGCGAGCGCGTCGAGCAGCGCGATCTGACCGCCGATCAGGTCGAGCGTGGCGGTGGACCGGCCCTCGCCGACCAGCTCGATGCGGTCACCGACGACGGCCACGACGTGGTCCGCGTCCTGGGCGGTGGCGACGGCTTCGGCGATGAGCTCCGGGTTCGGCGGGCACGGCGCGACGACCTGCGGGCGCGGCTGGCCGTCCGGGAACGTGTCGCCCTCGGGGTCGGCTTCGAGCGTGAGGATGTCCGCCCCGCGCGCGTAGGTGACCTCGGAGAACTCCCTGAGGCCGTCCAGCACCGTGGTGATCATGTCGCGCGGCTGGCCGTCGGGCAGCCAGTCGGCCTGACCGGACGAGCCGGCCCAGTCGCCGAGCTGGGTCTGGGCGTCGTCGGCGAGCGGGCCGACGAGCGCGATCCTGCCCTTGCGGACGGGCAGCACGCCGTCGTTGCGCAGCAGCACGAGAGACCGGCGGGCCACGTCGAGGTTCAGGGCGGCGTGGTCGGCGTGGTTGATCATCGTGCGCTGGCGCTCGGTGTCGGGCCGGCGCGGGTTCTCGAACAGGCCGAGCTCGAACTTGAGCGTGAGGATGCGGGTGACCGCGCTGTCGAGGTCGGACTCGGCCAGCAACCCGGACTCGACGGCCTGCAGCGCGCCCTCGAAGAACTGCGGGGTGGTCATGATCATGTCGTTGCCGGCCTTCACGGCGGCAGCGGCGGCGTGCGCGTGGTCGGGCTGGACCTTCTGCTCCCAGACCATCCGGCCGACGTTGTCCCAGTCGGTGATGAGCGTGCCCCGGTAGCCCCACTCGCCGCGCAGGACCTCGTCGAGCAGCCACGAGTTGACGGTGATCGGCACGCCGTCGGTGGTCTGGTAGCCGAGCATGAACGTCGCACAACCCTCGCGCGCGACCTTCTCGAACGGCGGCAGGAACCACGACCGCAGCTTGCGCCTGCTGAGGTCGGCCTCGCTCGCGTCCCGGCCGCCCTGGGTCTCCGAGTACCCGGCGAAGTGCTTGGCGGTCGCGAGGATCGCGGTCTCGTCGGTCAGCCCGTCGCCCTGGTAGCCGCGGACCATCGCCGCCGCGAGCTCGCCGATCAGCACCGGGTCCTCGCCGAACGTCTCGTCGACCCGGCCCCAGCGCAGGTCGCGGGCGATGCACAGCACCGGCGAGAACGTCCAGTGCACACCGGTCGCCGCGGCCTCGACCGCGGTGACCCGCGCGACCCGTTCGACCAGCTCGGGGTCCCAGCTCGCGGCCATGCCGAGCTGGGTCGGGAAGATCGTGGCGCCCTCGTGGAACGAGTGGCCGTGGATGCAGTCCTCGGCGATGAGCAGCGGGATGCGCAGCCTGGTCTGCGAGGTGAGGTCGTGCGCGCGCAGCACCCGTTCGGGAGAGGTGTGCAGGATCGAGCCCACGTGCTTGCGCAGCACGTGGTCGTCCAGGTCCTCCCTCGAGTCCAGCTGCATCATCTGCCCGACCTTCTCGGGCAGTGTCATGCGCTGGAGCAGATCGGCGACGCGCGCGGCGATCGGCAGGGTGGCGTCGAGGTAGGACTCGTCCTGATCCATGTGGTCTCCGGAAGGGCTCGTGCTGCAGCGGCGTGGGAGCGCTCTCATACAAGTATATGGAACCGGTTCCGCGTGGAAGCGGTTTTCGGGATTCCGGTACAAACGGATCGGTCCAGGAGCAGCCGAACTGGACAAACCGACCGCTCAGGCGCCCGTTTGGTCCTGACCAAAGTGGCGCCTTCGGCGTGTCGCGCTCCCGCGGGCCGGCGAGCGGCCCTCGTGCCGCCGGTCGGCGACCACGGAGGCAGCTCACCAGAGGAAGACCATGCGCAGGAAGCTCACTATCAGCACCAGTCCCGGCACCAGCAGCAGGACCTTGCCGTAGATCTTGAGCAGGTGCGCGTTGGTCCGCATGTGCAGTCCGTGCCGGTACGACCCGATCGCCTTCAGCGCCTCCTGCAACGCGCGGGCGACGAAGAACGCCGGCTGGTTGGTGCGCCGCTTCTCCCCGGCGAACGGCCCCACCCGCTGCACGTGCGGCTCCCAGTCCGGCCCGAACGCGACGACGGCCGAGGTCCACCGGTTCTCGTCCACCGGCACACCCAGCGGTGTCGGCAGGTGCGTCTCCAGCCGCTGCGCCAGGTCGGGCCGCCCACCGGGGACGAGCAGCACGAGCTTGCCCGGCGGCTGCGTGCGGCACGCCTGGTCGACCTCCCACCACACCCCGTCGCCATCACCCAGTCGCAGCACGATGAGCTGCGCCTGGTCCATCAGCCGCAGCACGCCGCTCTGCCAGTCGTCACCGGGCAGGTAGAACCGTGCCGCGCCCAGCCGTGGCACGTCCTCGCCGGGAATCCCGACGGCCACCACCGGCCCGTACGCCCCCAACGCCCCGATGAGCTGCTCCTCGCGCGAGAGGATGCTGACCATCCCCGTCCACGCCATCTCCTCCTGCCCGTCAACCACGGACGCGGCCTGGTCGTCCCCGAAGTCGCGCAGGTACAGCACCGGCCGCCGCCAGTCGGCCCGCAACGCCTGCGCCGCACCCCGCACCGCCCGCGGCCGTGAGTACCGCAGCACGAAGTAGGCGATCGGCAACCCGATGACACCGCCGGCGAGGAAGATCCCCCGCACCCCCCACGGCAGCTCGTTGGCCCTGGTCGCGGCCACCACGGCGATGAACCCGGCCGTCAGCAGGACGTACCCGGCACCGGTGACGACGAGGAACACCGGCCGCCGCCACACCGGCCGCTTCGGCATGAACCGGGTGACCACCTCGACGACATCGGCGTTGGCCTTGTGCCGCTGATACCGGAACGCCAACGCCCCCACGGCCGCTATCGCCGCCACGACCAGCCACGGCACGGCGCGCGCACTCGTCCGGTCGAACTCCGCGTCGAGCTTGGCCCGGTCCTCCGGGATCTCCTCGGGCAGGTCGTTGGCGTAGCTCCTGGCCCGCTCGAACCGGCCCTCCGCGGCGACGTCGGCCCCGAGTTCGGCTGAGATGTAGGAGTGGCCGCCGCTGGGGTGGTGGACGTCGAACCAGCTCGCGATCGACCGCGCCTCGACGACGTCCTTGCGGTCGATCGCGGCCCGGAACGCCGCCGCCTTGGCGGGCGCGTCCTCGAACGCGACGCTCTTGCGCAGGTCGATGCCCGCGCTGATCGCGAGCATCAGGGCGACGTAGCCGAGGACGACGGCCACGGCGGTGACGATCTTGTTCCAGGTGCGCACGGCCCGATCCGATCACGTGGGCGGGCCTGGTCGTTCGGGAATGAACGCGGATAGCCCGAACCGCCCAGCGCCGGGGTGGGGCGCTGTTCAGGAGCGACGCCGACGACGGCGTAGGTGCGAGCCGTGCGGTGCTCTGATCCGGTAACGGGCGTTGTCGGATTGCGGTGACGCAACCTCACGCGCGCACCAGGCGTCTAGACCTTTACCGGGGAGTCAGCTGCCCGTCGCGCTCGGAACCAGAGCGGGGCAGCCGCCGGTGGGGTAGGCGGCGTTGTACTCGAAATGCCACTGCTCGTTTTCGTAACGGCGGCACCAGCCGAAGGTGCTGCCGTTCTTCTCGATCCATTTTGCGGATTCGATCGGCTGGATGTCGATCGCGTATCCGAGCACGTGCATCGACTTGTCCGGCGGCAGCACGTACCGGCCGGCGAGCTCCGCGTTGCCGAACTTCCCGACCGCGTCGTCGAACTCCTTCTGCTGCTGGCTTCGGCTGCGCTTGCCGTCGTTCAGGCAGAGCGTCACGCCCTGCTCGGTTGCCTTGGTGCGCAACGACTTCCACGCCTGCAGCACGTCACCGCGCAGGCCGTCGGGTGCTTCGTCGAGGTAGCGGGCGTCGATCGGGCACGGCGGCCCGGAAGGCGGGCCCGGCACCTCCTCGTAAATCGCCAGCGGCTTTCCGGCGTGCCGGTCGAAGACGAGCGTCAATCTGCCCAGGTGACCCAGCGCGCCGCCGGCGGAAACCACGAGTGTGACGATCAGCAACACGCCGAACACGACGCGTCTGGAGGTCTTGGACATGATTTCGATAATACGGTGTGCCCGTCATCGTCCGGTGACAACCGGTCGACAGGCGCGTCCCGGACGGCGTGGCGCAGAACACAGCCGTTCGGCCCAACCACGCTTTCGGCGCAACGTCGAAATGTGATCGGTGAACGCATCCTGGCCCCTTTCACCACGCTGATTCCGGGTGGCAACATCTGCGGCGGCCGAGAACCGGCCCGGTTTTTGCAGAAGGTCTCAGGAGGACCCGTTTCGATGTCCGCGCGCATTCTCGCGTTCGCCGCACTGCTCGTCTCGCTCTTCATCACCGCCGGTACCGCACAGGCGGCACCGCAGGTCGGTGGCACCGCTCTCGTGCTTGAGGTCCAGCACTCCGACGTGGCGGACAACGCCCACCGGGCGACCGTCCTGACCTGCGGGAGGACCGATGAGCACCCGCGCGGTGCGCAGGCCTGCGCAGCACTGGCCGCCGCTCGTGCCGACCTCGGTGCGATGGCGGCGGACGACCGGGCGTGCACGTTCGAGCACGCACCCGTCGAGGTGTCGATGTTCGGATTCTGGCGCGGTGCGCCCGTTCACCAGGTCCGCACGTTCCCGAACTCGTGCGTCATGCTGGCGCACACCGGTGCCTTGTTCGATTTCTAGGCACCACTGAGAATGTGGGGTGGGACGCGGCAGGGGCGTCCCACCTCACATTTTCGGCCATCGGAATGGGGGTCGCTTCGGATGGCGTGGGGTCGCGCCCGTGTGCGAGGGTGTGATCATGGCCGCCACCACCTCGCGCTTCCCCCTGCTCTCCTGGACGACCATCGCCCCCGCTCTCGGCGTGCTGCTCCTCGCTGTGACGTGGGGGCGCGACCTCGGGCCCGTGTTCGTGGTCCTGATCGCCGTCGTGCTCGCCGTGACCGTCCTCGCGGCCGTGCACCACGCCGAGGTCGTGGCGCTGAGAGTGGGGGAGCCGTTCGGATCTCTGGTTCTCGCGGTCGCGGTGACGGTCATCGAGGTGGCCCTGATCGTCACGCTGATGGTGTCCGGCGGCCCGGAGGCGGCATCACTCGCCCGTGACACGGTGTTCGCGGCGGTCATGATCACCACGAACGGCATCGTCGGCATCGCGTTGCTGCTCGGTGCGCTCAAGCACGGCACCACCCTCTTCAACGCCGAGGGCAGCGGCGGCGCGCTCGCCACCGTGATCGCCCTCGCCGCGCTCACGCTCGTGCTGCCGACGTTCACCACCACCACGCCCGGCCCCGAGTTCTCCAGCCCGCAGCTCGCGTTCGCCGCACTCGCCTCGCTCGCGCTGTGGGGGATGTTCGTCTTCACCCAGACCGTCCGGCACCGCGACTTCTTCCTGCCCGTCGACGCCGACGGCGTGATCGAGGCCGACGAGCACGCCGAGGCGCCGTCCGGCAAAGCCGCCCTGATGTCGCTGTTCCTGCTGCTCGTCGCGCTGGTCGCCGTCGTCGGCCTCGCGAAGATCGAGTCACCCGCGATCGAGGCCGGCGTGCGCGCGGTCGGCTTCCCGCAGTCGTTCGTCGGTGTCGTCATCGCACTGCTGGTGCTGCTGCCCGAGACCATCGCCGCCGCACGCGCCGCATTGCGCGACCGCATCCAGACCAGCCTCAACCTCGGCTACGGCTCGGCCATCGCGAGCATCGGCCTCACCATCCCGACCATCGCGCTCGCGACCGTGTGGCTCGACGGCCCGCTGCTGCTCGGTCTCGGCTCGACGCAGATGATCCTGCTGCTGCTCACCGTCCTGGTCAGCGTCCTGACCGTGGTGCCAGGACGCGCGACCCGGCTGCAGGGCGGCGTGCACCTGGTGCTGCTGGCGGCGTTCCTGTTCCTCGCCGTGAACCCGTAGTCAGGACCGGGAGCGGTTCGAACGCCTGCTTTCGTCTTCCACCAACGACTGCAGGTCAGCGACGAACGTCTCGAGTGGCGGCAGGGCCAGCATGTCGCGCTGGATCCGCCTGGCGTTGCCCCGGTACCGCGGGTCCTCCAGAACTGCCCGGCAGGCGGCCAAGATGTCGTCGGCACTCATGGCGTCCGTGCGCAGTTGCTCGCCGACGCCGGCCTCCGCGCACCTGCCTGCGTTGTACGGCTGCTCCGAGAACATGGGCATGCAGACGAGCGGGACGCCACATCGCATCGCTTCACGGACGCTGTTGTGACCGGCGTGCGTGACGAAGAGATCGCAGCACTCCAGCAGGAGCGGCTGGGGAACTGACTCCACGAGGACCACAGTGGACGGCAGGGAGCCGAACGCCTCGGGCGCGACGCCGCGTCCTGTGCTGACCACCGCGACGCAGTCCAGCTGCGCCAGGGCCGTGACGACGGATTTGAGCAGCGAGAGGCCGTCGGACGCGAACGCGGACAGCGTGCCCAGGCTCGCGAACACCCACGGCTTGTCGGTGGGCAGACCCGTCAGAACAGGCGGCAACGCCTCGCCCCGCCTTCCGGGGTGCTCGTGCCGGTAGGACTTGGAGCGGGGCACGGCGGCCTCTGCCGGGTCGTAGGTCTCGGGCATCAGGCAGGCGTGCAGGTGCCGGAAGCCGGCCTCCCCGGTGGGATCGGGCGGCAGGCCGAACGAGGCCCGGAGCGGGGCCATCAGCGGCGCGAGCGTGGAGGGCGGCGAGATCACGTTGATCGCGCCACCGATCGCGACGGAGGCGTGCGGCACGCCCAGCACCTCCGCGGCGAGCACACCGCCGAACTCGAGCGTGCTGCGGACGATGACGTCGGGGTTCCACCCCGAGGCGATGACGTCCTTCGCCATCGCCTCGGCCGGAGGGCCGATGAAGAAGTCGACCGTCCTCTCCATCGCCGAGAGCTCCGCGAACGTTCCACCGGACTCCGCCAGCGTCCGCTCGACGAGGTCCAGGATGTCGACCCCCGCCGGCAGGTGGTCGAACCCGTAGGCGGTGATGTCCTGGGCGGAGGTCGCGGCGGTGGCGATCCCGACCGTGTGCCCTGAAGCCTGAGCGGCTCTCATGACCGGTACCAGCGCCCGGATGTGGGACGGTGAGTTCGCGACGGTGAAGAGGATCCGCAAGGTCGTGCTCCGATCGTGGTGACCGCCCGCAGTGGCGGAACCCGGTGGCTGATGAGGGGTCACTGGTGGCAGTGGTCACGTCAACACAAGGCTGTGGGTGGACTGCCGGTGGAGGCAGCGCCGTCGCTCGGTGGAAGCGTGCTCATACTACGTTCCAGAGCACTCTCCTCAAGAGCCGAGTGAGCCGAAGGACTCGTGCCAGCACGAGATCCGGTCGAACGGGTAGGCGGACAGCGGAACTCGGCGCGGGCGCTGCTCTTCCGGCCACAGGACGTCCCACTCGACGCGCTCGCCGGTGAGCCAGCGAGCGGCGACCCGCAGCTCCGGCTCCGGCACGTCGTGGTCAGCGGTCGTCAGCTCCGCGGGGTCGACTGTGTCGTGCAGCACCAACGGATGCGGCTCGCCGCTTACGAATGCACGAGCCGCGACCGCGAACTCACCCGCGTCCTCGGCGAGGATGACGACCCGCTGGGCCAACTGGGCACGTCCCGTTTGGAGGGTCCACACGGCGGCGGTGAAGTCCGGTGGCGCGAGCCCCGGTCCGCCCGACGGGTCCTGCCTGCCGTGGGGGAGCAGGTCGGCCAGCTCGGTGAGCAACCGGTGCAGGCTGCGCTCGGTGCGTGCGCTCACCGGCACGGGCAGGCGGCCGGACCGGTGCCGGCCGCAGCTGTCGAGCTCCGGCGCTTCTTCCAGCACGATGTGGGCATTGGCCCCACCGACTCCCAGTGCGGTGATGCCGACCCTGCGGGGTGGGCCGTCAGGCCAGGGAACCGCTCGTGCCGCGATGTCCACCGGATCGCGGTTCGCGGGGATGTCGGGGTGCGGCGTGGTGAAACCGGCGGTGAGCGGGATCGTGCGATAACGCAGGACCTGCACCGCCTTGGCCAGGCTCGCCGCCCCCGCCGCGCCTTCGAGGTGACCGATGTTGCCCTTCACCGACCCCATCCACAGCTTGCCGCCGGGTCCGGCTGCGGTCGTCCGTCCCTCTTCCGACCGCAGCAGATCGACCACGGCCTGCACTTCGACGGGGTCGCCCTTGCCGGTGCCTGCCGCGTGCGACTCCATGTACCCCAGTGCGGAAGGAGGCAGACCTGCCTGCGCCAGCGCGCGGCTCATCAGCTCCACCTGGGACTCGGCGTCGGAACGCGTCAGCGTGCCACGCCGGCCGTCGTGGTTCAGCGCACTCCCCCTGATGACCGCGAGCACCGGGTCACCGTCGGCCACCGCGTCCTCCAGGCGTTTGAGGACGAAGCAGAACACCCCTTCACCGCGGACGTAGCCGTCGGCGTCCGCGCTGAAGCACCGGGCTTGCCCTGTCGGCGACAGAGCGCCGAACCGGTGCATCACGGCCTGCATGTGGCCGTGCAGGTAGATGTTCGGGCTCCCGGCGACCGCCAGGTCGAACTCACCCGCACGAAGCCCCGACACCGCTTGGGCCACCGCCGTCAGACCGCCCGCGCAGGCGGTGTCCAGCGTGATGCTGGGGCCCCGCAGGTCGAACTGGTGCGAAATCCGTGCCGAGGCGAAGGTCAGCAGAAGCCCGATCGCGCTGTACCGGTCGACGAGGTGCAGGTCCGCGGCGCGGTCGCGCATGTCGGAGCTCGTGGTGGAGACGAACACCCCGGCGTCGCGGCCGGCGAGCGAGTCGGGTGCCAGGCCGGCGCTCTCCAAGGCGTGCCAGGTGGCTTCGAGCATCAGGCGCTGCTGGGGGTCCATCCAGACGGCCATCCGCGGCGTGATCTGGAACAGTCCCGGCTCGAAGTCACCCACGTCCGGCAGCAGGGACACCACCGGGTCCGGTGTGCCGCCCAGGTCGGCGCGGTAGTCGTGCAACCGGCCGGGAGTCGCGGGGGCCGAGGTGCACCTGCCCTCGGCGAGCAGGCGCCAGAACGCGTCGGCGTCCTCCGCACCGGGCACCCGCGCGGCCATGCCGATGATGGCGACCGGCGCTGCTCCGCCGGCGCTCACCGCGCACCTCCCGTGGTGATGGAGAGCAGGTTCGCCGCGGCGGGGATCTGCCGCAACATCCTCACCAGCACCTGGCTGACGCCCGGTTGGTGGAAGGACACGTCCTGGAAGTTCTCGGCCACCCACGTCACGGACTGGTGCCAGCGCACCGGGCTGTGCACGTGCCGGACCAGGGAATCGGCGACGTCCGCCGCGCTGTGCGGACGCGCGGTCACGTTGGACACGACCGGAATGGCGGGCTCCTCGAAGGAGAACCGCTCCAGCTGCGCCCCGAAGTCAGCCGCGGCGTCCCGCATGTGACCGCTGTGGAACGCCCCGGTGATCGCCAGTCGCCGCACGTCCGCGGCACCGAGGTCGCGCATCACCTGTTCCGCCGAGGCGAGAGCGCTCTCGGGACCTGCCAGGACCGTCTGCGTCGGCGAGTTGAAGTTGACGGCCTCGACGCCCCGCAACCGCGGCTCGCCCAGTGCTCCGCAGACGGTCTCCTCCGCCAGCCCCTGCACGGCCGTCATCGCGCCGGCAGCCGCCTTGGAAGTGATCTCGGCGCGCAGCCGGACCAGCTCGAGCCCTTCGAGGAAGCCGAACACCCCCGCTGCCTCCAGGGCGTTGTACTCACCGAGGCTGTGCCCCAGCACGACATCGGGGCTCAGCCCGTCCTCGCGGGCGGCGCGCAGTGCCAGGGCGCTGACCACGTAGGTTGCGGGCTGGGTGTAGCGGGTCTGGGCGAGCCGCTCCTCATCGGCGCAGAGCTCACGCAGGTCGTAGCCGAGCGTCGCCGAGGCGGCTCCGGTCAGGGCGGGGAACCGCGCGAAGAGCTCGACCCCCATGTTCTGACGCTGCACGCCCTGTCCTGGGAACAGGAAAACGACGGTCATCGGGTTTCCCCCGTCTGGATGGTCTCGGTGGTGAGTGCGATGGAGGTGTTGATGCCGCTGAAACCGAAGCTGTTGGTGAGCGCCACCCGCCGGTCGAGCTGGCTGGAGGTGCGCCCCGCCAGACGTCCGCCCACACCGGGCATGGGACTGCTGGTGTTCGGGTTGCCGTGCACCCGGCCGCTCCGCAGCTGCACCACGGTGGCGATGAGCTCGACCAAGCCCGCCGCGGTGAGTGCGTGGCCGAGGAAAGCCTTGGTGGAGTTGACGAGCGGCCCCGCACCGACGCCGAAGACCTGGGCGATGGCGCTGGCCTCGCACTCGTCTCCGACCCGTGAACCGGTGGCGTGCGCGCTGAGATAACCGACATCGGCGGGTTCGATCCCGGCGGCGAGCATCGCGGCGCGCATGGCCTCGACCTGCCCGGCCGGGTCGGGTGCAGCGCCACGCCGGGCGTCAAGCCGTTGCCCGGCGCCCAGCAGAACCGCCAGCGGTTCCCGTGCCGTCCGGCCGGCTGGTTCCAGGACGACCGCCGCCGCGGCCGTTCCCGGCACGAAACCCTCCCGGTGCTCGTCGAACGGCCGGCACACCGGTTCCGGGCCGGGGTGGAGTGCGCCGCTGGTGCTCAGCGCGCGTGTTTCGGTCGGCGACAGCTCGCCTGCGGGAGCGACCACCAGGCACCGCTGCGCGTCGCCGGCGCGCAGCAGGCGCATCGCCTGGATGACCGCGACCGCTCCGCTGGCCGACGCGGCGCCCACGGTCCACCCCTCGGCACGCAGGCCGAGCAGCTCGCTCACCACACCCACGGTGTCGGTGTCCTGGTAGGCCACGGCATGGGTGGGACGCACCCGACGGACACCGCGCACCTCGTCCAGCACCGTGCGCGCCTGGTAGTCCATGGCCAGGTTGTTGCCTGCCACGATCAGCGCGCACCCGGCGAGCTCGGACGCCGTCAGCCCGGCCTCGCGGGCACACCGCACAGCGGCCACCGCCGCCGTCCTGGCCGGATCGGCGCTGCACCTCGTGGCGCGGCGCACCCGCGCGGCGTCCCCTGCATCCAGGTGGTGGACCTCCGGATCGTCGAGAAGACCCACCCAACCCCGGTGCACCGGAGGTGGTTCGCCGTCGGACAGCAGCACGTCCGCGAGCTGGTCGAGGCCGCTGAGCGAAGGGGTGAGCACGGTGGCGGCCCGCACCGCGACCGCGGCCCGGGCCGCCGGCGCGGTCATGACGTCGTGGTCATGACGTCGTGGTCCGCAGCAAGCCGTAACCCTCTTCGGTCAGCGAGACGACATCGGGCAGTTCGCGGGAGGTCATGTGCGGCTCCAGCTCCCTGTCCATCGCCGCGTCCGATCCCGCGAGGCACTTGCCCATCAGCTCGCGTTTGAGCAGTTCGAGACTGGCACGCGGCGAACGGGCGATCATCAGGGCCAGTTTCCGGGCCGTGGCCGGCACCTCGTCGTGCGCGACCACCTGCACACCGCAGCCGCGTTGCCTGAGCTCGATGCCGCGGTAACCGCGTGCGGTCAGCAACATCTCGGTGCCCAGCGCCTCCCCGATCTTGGCGGGGACGACGTAGGTCGCTCCGACGTACGGTGCGACGCCGTATTGCATGAAGTTGGCCGCGTAGTAGGACCGTTCGCTCAGCACGGCGACATCGGCGTAGAGCCCGAGCACGAGTCCGCCGCCCAGCGCGTGGCCCTGCATCTCGGCGACCACCGGCAGCGGACACGTCGCGAAGACCCTGGCGAAACGCCGGTACTCCGGCAGCGGCAGACCGTCGGCGATCCCGACCAGCGTTTCCCTGGTCGCTCCCGCGCAGAACACGGAAGACATGCCGGCCGCGATGACCACACGGGTGTCCGGGTGGCCGGTCGCCGCTTCCACCGCCTGGAAGAGGTGGTCCAGCCACTCCCTGCGGAACGTGTTGCCGTTCTCGGCATCGGCGAAGCGCACCGTGGCGATCGGCGCTTCGAACTCCACGGAGATCGGTCCGAACACCTGCTCGGGAACCGCGCTGTCGTCGCTCACAACAACCCCTCCGCCACCAGCGCCGTGATCCGCTGGGAGACCTTCGGATCGTTCAGACGCGCGCCGAACATCCGTTCGGCCATCAACCCGTACCGGTTGTCGGCCGGGAACAGGACCTGGTGCGCCTGCTTGAGGTCCGCGAGGGTGTCGCGGTCCGAGCGGCGCAACGAGAGCAGCACCTTGCGCATCGCCGCCCGCGGGTCGTCGCTCACGACGTCGACGAGCCCGATCCGCTCGGACTCGGCGGCGGTGAGCTGATCCGCGAGCATCGCCAGCCGGAGCGACCTGTGCTGTCCCACGCGGCGGGCGATCCACGGCATGATGATGGTGGGCAGCATGCCGAAGAACACCTCCGTGAGCTGAAAGGTCACCTCGGGCGAGGCGATCACGACGTCGCAGGCCGCGGCCAGACCGACCCCACCGCCACTGGCCCAGCCCTGCACGACGGCGATGGTGGGCACCGGTCCCGAGCTCATCCGGGTGAGCAGGTGCCACAGACCGGTGGTCAACCCCGTGAACTCGGCCTCGCCGAGCTCGGTGATGTGCGCGCCGGCGCAGAAGACCGGGCCGTCGGAGAGGAGTACGACGGCGCGGCAGCCCGGGTCGGCCTCTGCCTGGTCGAACGCGGCGTGCAGCCGGGCGATCAACGCCGGCGTGAGCGCGTTGCGGGACTCGGCGTCGTTGAGCTCCAGCACGAGGTGACCCGGTTTGGGGACCACTCGAAGACCGTCGGATGTCATG
Source organism: Lentzea sp. NPDC042327 (assembly GCF_040647275.1). NCBI lineage: Bacteria > Bacillati > Actinomycetota > Actinomycetes > Pseudonocardiales > Pseudonocardiaceae > Lentzea > Lentzea sp. NPDC042327. Next base: position 899,746 of record NZ_JBEZBX010000001.1, on the reverse strand, counting down.
TCATGTCCTTGTCGCACCACAGGTACTCCCGGTGGTGATCCTTGATCGAACCGAGCATCAGCAACGGCCCTGTGGTGCGTGCGGCCGCGGTGACGAGGTCGCTGACGCCGCGGAGGCAGTCATCGGCGTCCGGTGTGCCCGGCAGGGTGCGGCGAGCAACGTCGAGCACGGCGTCATAGCGTTCGACGCTGATCTTCGTTCGCGCGGACAGCGCGGTGTCGAGCTGTGCTGCCGCCGGAGTGCCGTCGGTGTCCGCGGAAGCGGTGAGACCGATGAACTCGGACGAACACCCGCCTCCGTAGGAGTAGACGCCGAGCTCGTGACCGGTCGTCGTCGAATGGTGGCGCAACGAGCTCGCCAGGGCCATCAGGGTGCAGCCGGAGTAGATGTTGCCGACCTCGGCCGGGACCTCCAGCGAGGCGCTGACCCGCTTCTTGAAGTCCAGGTCGATCTCGGCGGCGTCCATCCCGGACAGTCGCCGTGCTGCGGTGCGGTGCGCTCCGCGCACCATTCCCGGGAACGGGGTGTGCATCGCCAGCGCGTCGAACGACGTGCCGAAATCGGACTCGGTGTGCTCGGAGTAGTTCTTGTACGAGCCGATGAGGCAGTCGATGTACGACATGATGGACAGGTCGACGTTGATCACGTCGACGTCGACCGCCGGCCGGCGGAAGTCGGTGTTGTCGAAGCTCCACAGGCCATAGCGGTCCGCGTGCCACCGCGCGAGGCGTGGCTCGCCGAGCAGGACCGCGATCGCTCCGGCGCCCTGGCTGGGTTCCGCGTAACTGCCCTGGACGGGAATCGGCGCGTCACCGGCGATGACCAGCGCCCTGCCGCGCCTCGACGAGGCGGCGAGCGAAGCGGCCGCCATCTGGAGAGCGGCGGCTCCGCCGTGACAGGCCTGCTTGACCTCGAACACCCGGCACGTCTTCGGCAGGTCGAGAAAGGCGTGAGCGAACGCCGCGGCGGACTTCGCGAGGTCGACACCGCTCTCGGTCGCCACGACCACCGTCTCGATGGTCGCCCTGCCCTCCGCGCCGAGGCGGTCGAGCACCGGTCGAGCGGCGTTGACCGCCATCGTGACTATGTCCTCGCACGGCAGCGCAACGCTCTTGCGCCGCATCAACAGGTTCGCGAGCCTCGCCGGTTCCAGGCCGCGGGCCTGGAACAGCTCGTCGACCTCGACCCGGGCCGTGCCGAAGTAGGCGCCGATGTCCTCGACGCCGACCGCGGTCATGACGGCACCTCTTCGAGGAGCAGCTCGGTCAGCTCGCCGAGGTTCGCGGCGTCACCGAACCGGTGCAACGCCGCGTCGATGCCCAGTGCCTCGACGGTACCGACCACGACGTCCATCCGGTCCATCGAATCGGCACCGAGCGAGCTCATGCTGGCGCTGGGCACGACCGCGGCGGGGTCGAGGTCCGGCAGCACCTCGAGCAGCTGCTCCTTCAGCACGGCGAAGACCTCCTCGCGACCGGTTCGGCTTCCCACCCCGTCACCCCGTGACGACGGGCTTGAGAGCAGCCGCCAGCAGGCGCACGCTGTCGTTGTCGTAGACGGTGTCGACCGTGATGACACCGTCGAACCTGGTGCGCAGCATGCTGACGAACTCGACGGCGAGGATCGAGTCCACGCCGACGTCGGCGAACGACCGGTCCAGCGGGACGTCCTCGGGCGCGAGCATCAGCAGCTCGGCGAGCACGTCGATGATCACGTTCTCCGCTTCGGTGTTCGTTCCGGCGAGGCGGTCGCTCATGTCGATCTCCGTTGTTCGGTGGTGGTGGCGGTCAGCGGGAGACCGGGTTCGGTCCGTCCTGCAGCAGCCGCACAGGTGCGGTCCGGTAGCCGGTGAAGGTGTTGGACCTGGTCGTGGTCGGTGGTCCGGTCAGGACGACGCGAAGCCGGTTCTCCACGAAGAACTCCAGCAGCGCGGTCAGCTGCGACCGGGCGATGACGGCGCCCAGGCAGTGGTGCGGCCCGAAACCGAAGGCCATGCCCGTGCCTTGCCCGCGCAGCGGGTCGAACACGTCCGGACTCCGGTAGCAGCGCGGATCCCGCAGAACCGCGCCGAGCACCACCCGCACGGTGTCGCCGCGGCGGATGTGCCGTCCGCCCAGCTCCACGTCACGACCCGCCGTCCTGCCGATCGTGGTGGTCGGTGCGGTCCAGCGCAGCGCCTCGTCGACGAAACCGGGCACCAGCTCCGGCGCGGCGGCGAGGCGGGGGTGCCAGTGCGGCTCCCTGGCGAGCAGCACGGCCAGCCCCGTGAAGGCCAGACGAGGTGCGACGGTGCCTCCGACGACGACACCGATCAGGTTGGAGAGCACGTCCTTGCGCGAGATCCGGCCGGCGCGTTCTGCCTCGTGCAGGTGGCCGATCAGGTTGTTCTGCCCGGCGTTGCGGTGTCCCACCAGCAGATCGCTGAAGATGCCCGCCGCCTTGGCGAGGGCCTGGCGCGCCGTCTCCCGGTCGGTACCGGTGAAGGCCTCCGGGCCCGTGTCACCGAGGATGCCCGCGACCTGGTCGCCGACCTCGGACATCCGCATCTCGTCCAGCCCCAGGAGATCGGCCATGGACGCCAGCGCGAGCGGCCATGCGATGTCGGCGTTGAAGTCGAACGCCGCGGTGTCGATGCGGGGCCGCACCAGGCGTTCGAGCGCTTCGGTCAAAGCCGCGGTACGCGTCTCGACGCGCCGTTTGGTGAACAGGTCCTTCATGGCGGAGCGCACGACGGCTCGATGTTCGCCATCCGTGGCGATCAGGATGCTGCCGCGCAACGGGTCCGGGTTGGCGGGCCCGTTCCACGGGAAGACACCCTGACCGGAGAGGAAGACGTCGTCGTCTCCCAGGACGACCTTCGACTCCTCGGCGCGGAAGACGCCCCAGAACTCGTCGCCGACAGCGGCGGACGCGAGCCTGTGCACAGCCGCGGCTTCGCGGAACCGGCTCAGCACGGCGTGCGGCTGTCCGTGGGAGAAGAGCTCGGCGGAACCGAAGTCAGGTGCTCCGGCAGCACATTCGGTGCAGCATGAAATCGCTTTCGCGGAAAGGGCAGCATCCTGCTGCGAAAGCACGTTGCCTCCAGATGGGCTCGTGGTCGCCGAGGCTTCGGGTGTCGTCACTGCGGCATGTTGTCGTGACTGTGACCAGGTTTCCGGGCGCGCATCAGCGGACGGATGACCTTGATGATCGCGTCGCGGGTCTCCGCAGGAGTGATCATGGCGTCGACCGCCTGGCGGGAAGTCGCCAGAGCCGGTGAGAGTGCCTCCGCGCGGTAGTTGTCGAGCAGCTCCTGGCGCCTGTCCGGATTCGCCGCGAGCTCGCGGCGGAACACGATCTCCACCGCACCTTCCGCGCCCATCACTCCGATTTCCGCCGTCGGCCAAGCGAAAACGCGGTCGGCACCGAGCTGTTTGGAGTTCATCACGATGTACGCCCCGCCGTACGCCTTGCGCAGGATCACGGTGACCCGCGGCACCGTGGCTTCCGCGAAGGCGTACAACAACTTGGCTCCGCGGCGGATGACGCCGTCGGTTTCTTGCGCCTTCCCCGGCATGAACCCCGGTGTGTCGACCAGGGTGACCAGGGGGAGGCCGAACGCGTCGCACATCCGCACGAACCGCGCGCCCTTCTCGGCCGCACGGGTGTTGAGCGTGCCGGCCAACGTGTTCGGCTGGTTGGCCACCACGCCCACCGGCATCCCGTCGAGGCGCGCGAAGCCGATGACGATGTTCGGGGCGTAGTGCGGTTGGAGCTCGAGGAAGCTGTCCGCGTCGACCAGCCCGCGGACGACCTGCCGCACGTCGTAGGTCTTGCGCTGCTCCGCGGGGACCTCGGGAACCAGTTCCGGGTCTCGTGCCAGGTGCAGCGGCAGTTCGTCCCAGCAGGAGCTGGGCAGGTAGGACAGCACCCTGCGGACCAACGGGAACGCGTCCTCTGGACGTTCGGTCACGAGGTGCGCGAGACCTGACATCGCCGAGTGGACGTGGGCGCCGCCGAGGTCCTCGGCGGTGACCTCTTCGCTCGTCACGCTGCGCACCACCTTCGGGCCGGTGAGGAACATGTGGGCCCGGCGGTCCATCACGATCAGGTCGGTCAGCGCGGGGGAGTAGGCCGCACCACCGGCACATGCGCCGAGGATCACGCTGATCTGCGGGACGCGGCCGGACAGGGCCACGTTGCGGCGGAAGATCGACGCGTATCCGTCCAGGGCGGAGACGCCCTCCTGGATGCGCGCGCCGCCGGAGTCCAGCACGCCCACCACGGGGCACCGGGCCCGGTGCGCCTGGTCGAGCACTTGGACGATCTTCTGCGCGTGAGTGGCGCCCAGGGTGCCGCCGAGCACGGAGACGTCCTGCGCGAACACCGCCGCCGGCCGCGCGTCGATCTCGGCGGTGCCGGTGACCACGGCGTCACCGGCGGGTCGCTTCTCCTGCATGCCGAAAGCGGTGCACTGGTGCGTCGCCTCGGCACCGAACTCCAGCAGACTGCCAGGATCCACGAGTGCGCCCAGTGCGTTGCGGGCACCGAGCTTGACCGGCGTCAGCGCGGCGGTCGTGTGCGTCGTTGTCACGGAATTCCTGTTCCTGTCGACTTCGGGGAGAGCGACGTTCCTCGATCTTGTGACAAGGCAGGCGAGCCTTGTGCAGCACCGCCACGGGTGCGCTGAGCGGCCGGAGCAAGGACGACAGTGCGGCGGGGCGGGAGATCTCGCACTGCGGAGTACCGCAGTGCTCTGCCCCGCAGGTCCGAGCGGCAGGGTTTTCGTCCAAATGCAAGGTTGCGGCATTGTTTTCATCCTTTCGGTCCAAGGTGAGCGGCTCGCGCTGAGGTCCATTCGGGACTTGCCCACGTCATTTGATTTCCAATGAGCTCCGATTCAGCAGGTGAGGGCGTCGAGGATTGGATTCGCGAACGAGGTTGCGGATTTCCGCAGGCCGGGTCGGCTCGGCTCCGACCTAGCCTCACCCCGTGGACCAACGGGAGAACGCATGACAGCGGATCACCGCCGTGCCGCAGTTCTGTGCGGGATCGGGACGTGGTTGCCGCCGAGGGTGGTGACGAACGACGACCTCGCTCGGCAACTCGACACGTCGGACGCGTGGATCCGGTCCCGGACGGGAATCCGCGAGCGCCGTGTGATCGAGCCGGGCACGTCGACCTCGGACCTCGCGGTCGAGGCGGGGGCTCGCGCGCTGAAGTCCGCGGGTGGTGCGAACGCGGATCTGGTGGTCGTGGCCACCACGACACCGGACCACCCGTGCCCGTCGACCGCCCCAGAAGTTGCAAGCCGTCTCGGGATGGCCGGGGTGCCCGCCTTCGACCTGAACGCGGTGTGCGCGGGGTTCGTGTACTCACTCGCAACGGCCGCCGGGCACATCGCCGCGGGGACCGCCGAGCGCGTGCTGGTGATCGGCGCGGACACCTTCACCACCGTGCTGGACCCGCACGACCGCACGACCGCCGCCATCTTCGGAGACGGCGCGGGCGCGGTGGTCCTCCGTGCGGGGACGGCTGACGAGCCGGGCGCGCTCGGCCCGTTCGACCTCGGCTCGGACGGGACGAACGCGGACCTGCTCATCGTGCCTGCCGGTGGATCCAGGCAGCGCGGTTCCGGGCGGCCTCCCGACCCCGCGGACGCCTACTTCCGGATGGACGGTCCGCCGGTGTTCCGCAACGCCGTCACGAGGATGAGCGAGTCCGCCACCAAGGTGCTCGCCCACGCCGGCTGGCGGATCGAGGAAGTGGACCGGTTCGCCTGCCACCAGGCGAACGCGCGGATCCTCTCGGCGGTGGCACGCAACCTCGAGGTGCCGGAAGACCGTGTCGTCAGGAACGTCGACCGGGTCGGCAACACCGTCGCCGCCTCCATCCCGCTCGTCCTCGCCGACGCGGCCGCGGCAGGTGACGTCGTCCCCGGCCACCGCGTCCTCATCACCTCCTTCGGCGCGGGCCTCAGCTGGGGCTCCACCGTGATCACCTGGCCCGACGTCGACCTCGGCTGACCCGGACGCCACCCCACCACCGAGTTCCACTCACATCCTGGAGAACCGCATCATGAGCAACAACGACACGCTGGACCGGCTGACCAAGCTGCTCGTCCTGCACTTCGGCGCGTCCGAACAGCGGGTCAACGGCGAGATCACCTTCGAGGAGCTGGACTTCGACTCGCTCGCACTGGTGGAGCTGGCGATGGTCGCCCAGAAGGAGTTCGGCGTCGAGGTGGACGAGCAGGAGATCACCCCCGACCAGTCCGTCCAGAGCGTCGCGGAGCTGATCGACGCGAGGGCGGTCACCGCCTGATGTCGTGGCCGGGTGCGGGTTTCCCAGCGGCTGTGACAGGGCTCGGTCTGGTGACGCCGGCGGGCATCGGTGTCGAGCCCTCCTGGCGACGCGTTCTCGCGGCGGAGGCGGCAGGAAGCCACGACCCGCTTCTCGCGGGCCTGCCCGTCGACTTCTCGTGCCGGGTGCCGGGATTCGACCCGGATGCCGTGCTGGGCAGGAGCGCGGCCTGGAGGCTGGACCGGTCGGCACAGCTCGCGGTCGTGGCCTTGCGGGAGGCGTTGCACGACTCAGGTCTCGACCAGTCCACCTGGGACGGAGCACGGGTCGCCGTGGTGCTCGGCAACGCACTGGGCGGTGTGCACACCTACGAACTGCAGCAGCGCCAGCTCGACTCCGCCGGCCCGAGTGCGGTCTCCCCGCTGCTCGTGCCGATGTGCGCACCCAACATGGTGGCGGGCCACCTCGCCATGGAGTGCGGTGCCGGCGGTCCGAACCTCGTCACGGCAACGGCCTGCGCGTCAGGTGCCACGGCGATCGGGACAGCACGCGACCTGTTGCGCAGCGGACGCTGCGACGTGGTGATCACCGGAGGCGCAGAGGCCGCGCTCGGTCGAACGATGATCACCGGGTTCACCAGGATGGGCGCGTTGTCCCGCCGCACCTCGGACCCGAACGCCGCGTCGCGGCCCTTCGACGCCGATCGCGACGGTTTCGTGGCGGCGGAGGGGGCTGCGATCCTCGTGCTGGAGCGCATCGCCGACGCAAGGGCCAGAGGTGCTCGCGTGCACGGGGTGATCAGGGGATACGGCGCGTCGGCGGATGCCCATCACGCGACGACTCCCGACCCGTCCGGTGCCGCGGTGGAGCGGGCGGTTCGCTCAGCACTGGACGACGCGGGTCTGGTGGCGGCGGATGTCGGCCACGTCAACGCGCACGGCACCTCGACGAAGATCAACGATGCCACGGAGGCCGGGCTGATCCAGCGCGTGTTCGGCGACCGCGTGGCGGTGACCTCCACCAAGGGCGTCATGGGACACGCTTTGGGCGCTGCGGGGGCGATCGAGGCCGTGTGCACGATTCTGGCGCTTCGCGACGGCGTCGTCCCGCCGACGGCGAACCTCGACACGCTCGACCCGAAGATCGAGCTCGACGTCGTGGCGAAGGCACCTCGGCTTGTGCCGCACGGGGTGGCGGTCAGCAACTCGTTCGGGTTCGGCGGCCAGAACGCCGTTCTCGTCGTGACCGCACCATGACGAGGCGGATCTTCACCGGGCCCGCGGCGCTGCACCGAGGCCGTGCTGTCAGTCAGGTGCCCATCTGGCGGAAGCGCGGCCTACAGGCCGGTCACGAGCGAGATCAACAGCAGGCAGCCCAGTGCGACGAACGAGAGCCCCGCTGAGACCGCGAGGCCGAGCCGGCGGTTGCGCGAGATCAGCAACGGCAACACCACCGCGAGCGCGCAGGCGGTGATCCCGGTGTCGCGGTAACCCAGCACGAACAGGTGCCACAGGCCCTCCATCCCGAACACCGCGCCCAGGGCTCCCGCGCCTGTCCAGTGCCGCCAACTCCGGCCGTGCCGCCACCAACCGCCGGCTGTCCCGAAGAGCGGGCCCGCGACGAGAGCCAGTGCCAGCCACACCGACGGCGCGTAGAGGTCGCCCATGCCGTCGCGGAAGAGTTCGGCGTACCCGTAGTAGCCGACGACCGCGCCGACCTGCGTCAGCGTGCCGGCGAGGATCGGGCGCCGGGACAGAGCGCCGGCGATGAACGCCGCGACGACCCAGATGGCGCCGGAGTTGGCCAGCGAGTTGACACTGCCGGGAAGAACGCCTTGTCCGAGGTTGGTCAGCACGCCGAGCAGCAGCCCGGCGGGAAAGCTGTAGATCATGCGGCTCAGAGTGCCGGTGGCCGTCCACTGGCGACATCGGCATTTCGGCCGATGCCCGGAGTTCGCCGCGCCAGGGGAAGCCGTTGTCGATGTCGTGGACGACCGCACCGCTTTGTTCGCCGATCTGCGATCTGTGTCACGCTCCGGCGGCTGAAGCGAGGTCTTCCGTTCGGCTTCCGGTGACGATTTCCCGACGTCACCACCGCTTGTGGGTGAACATGTCGTCACGGTCGTGGTCCGCGGCGTCCAGGTTCGCCGCCAGTACTGCGGAGTTCCGCAGTAGGGCGGATGCGCCGCTGGTTAGCCTGGGTGCGCATCAGCCGAAGGGCGGCACCCGCACAGATGAGGGTCGGCGGATCTTCTCGCCGTTGCGGCTTTCCGTGATGTGCGGGCGGTCGGACCGCTTCAGGATCGAGGCGTCGGCGCCGCGACGATTCACCGCATTCGGGTGAGGAGTTCTTTCTGCGCGAAATACCTCCCGAGCAGAGTCGGCTTCACCGGGAGAACACCGCGCAACGGCGGCGTGCGGGCGTCCGAGTTGACGAGAAGAGATTGGCAACGGTGCGCAATGACAGCTGAGCCGGATGTGGTGCGGGAATCGGCGTTGGCGGGCAAGGTCGTGCTCTGGGAGGAGTCGGCGCGGGACGGGGCGCAGGGCAAGACGCTGATGAGCCCTGACTTCCGGGTGTGGCTGGCGCGCGAGCAGGGGGCGGTGTTCGGTGAGGACGGTCCTCGGCACGTCGTGTTCGCCGCCGGTTTCCCCGCGGTGTGCAAGGAGGAGTTCGAGGCCGTGCGCCGGGTCGCGGTGGAGGCCGAGGGAACGGTGAGTCCCGCGGCGGTGTGCCGGGGCACGGCTGCGGACGTGCGGCAAGCGATCTCTTCCGTGCACGGCGTCGCGCACGCACGGGTGATGCTCGTGGTCCCGGCATCGGAGGCCATGTCGGAAGTGATGACGCACCGGCGGGCCGCTGAGGCCGTGCGCGCGGGTGCCGCCCTCGTGAGCGACTCGCTGGGTGCCGGGGTCGCGGTGGACGTGTGCCTGGCCGACGCGTCCCGTGCCGATCACGGTCTGCTCGCGGACGCCGCGCGTGAGCTGACGGCAGCGGGAGCGGGTGTGGTGTTCCTCGCGGACACCGTGGGAGACCAGTTGCCCGCCGAGGCGGGGGCCATGTTCGCGGCTGCGCGCTCCGAAGGTGTGGTGCTCGCTTCGCACGCGCACAACGACCTCGGCTTGGGCCTGGCCAACACGCTGGAAGCCCTGGGCAGTGGCGCGCGGGTGGTGTCCTCCTCCTGGTTGGGCGTTGCCGAGCGCTCCGGTCTGGTGGCGACCGAGCAGGTGCTGTTCCTGCTGGCCTACCGCGCCGACCGGGCGAAGGTGCTGCTCGGCGAGGACGCGGACCCGTGGTGCACGCCTCCGGACCTGACCCGGCTGCCCGGCCTGGCCCAGGCCGTCGCCGAGGAGATCGGTGTTCCGCTGGGGGTGACGACCCCGGTGGTGGGCACCGGTGTCGGCACGATCTCCACCGGCACTCCGTTCGTGCACCCCGAGCTGTTCCAGCCCTTCGCCCCGGAACAGCTGGGCATCACCCCGAGCGTCGTGCTCACCCACCTGGCCAGCGCCCGTGTCGTCACCGCCGTCGCCGGCCGCCTCGGGCACGAGCTCGACGTCACCGGCGCTCGCGCGGCGATGGCCTGGGTCAAGTCGCGCGCCTACCAGCAGGGCCACGCGGTCGTGGACGACCAGGCCTTCGCCCACTACCTCGACGGCGTGCGCGCGGGAGCGTTGCAGCGGTGATCGCCGACATCGAAGGTGTGCGAGCCGCACTGGCCAGGAACGCGGCGGTGGTCCTGCCGAACCCGGTCCCGCTGACGCACGTCGTCACCGCCACGACCCCGGCCGCGGTCAACGCCGCCAAGGGCCGACCGGCCGACCAGGCCGTCGCGGTGTGGGCGCACAGCCCCGACGTCCTCACCGAGATCATCTCGGCGACGACGCTCGCGCCCGCCGCTGTCGCCCTGGCGCACCGGCTGCTCGGCGACGAGCACGTCACCCTGCTCGTACCGACGTCGCCCGGTGTTCCCGCCTGGCTGGCGCCCGCCACCAGGGACGCCTGGACGTTGCTGTTCGGCGCTCGCTGGGCGCCGGTGCGCCCGGTGCTGGACTCGTTCCCCCTGCTGTACGTGAGCAGCGCGAACCGCACCGGCCACCCGCCGGTGGCCTCGACCGCCGACGCCCTCGCGATGTTCCCGCCCGGCACACCCGTGCTGGACCTCGCGGACAGCAGACCGGCGGAGCCGGTCCGGCGAGCCACCACGACGCTGCGCCTGCACCCCGACGGAGGCCTCGACCTGCACCGCCGCGGTGCCCAGGACCACCCGCACCGCGACACCACCGCCTACCTGGAGCACCTGCGTTCCCGTTACCCCGAGTCCTGATCCGATCCATGTGGCGTTCAACGGTGAACCCCTTGGTACCGCGAGAAAGCACCACCTCCGCGCGCCGTCGTCACCAATCGAAGGAACTCAGTCGCACATGACCACGCCCGACCACGCTGCTGCCACCGCGCGGGATGGAATCGCCGTCATCGGCCTGTCCTGCCGCCTTCCCGGGGCGGCGAACCCGGACGCCTTCTGGGAACTGCTCGTCACGGGTTCGAGCGCCGTCACCGAGACGCCGGCCACGCGGTGGGACGCGAACGCCCTGTACGACGCCGACCTGTCGAAGCCCGGCAGGGCGAACTCGCGCTGGGGCGGCTACCTCGACGAGGTCGACCGCTTCGACGCGGCGTTCTTCGGCATCTCCCCGCGTGAAGCCACGGACATGGACCCGCAGCAACGGCTCGCGCTGGAGCTGGCCTGGGAAGCGCTGGAGAACTCCGGCGTGGTCCCGGCTGCCCTGCGCGAGCACGCCGTCGGCGTGTTCATGGGTGCGTTCGGATCCGACTACGCCACGCTCGCGCAGCGCGAGGGGATCGAAGGGGTCGGGCACCACACGGTCACCGGTCTCAGCCGTGGTCTCATCGCCAACCGCATCTCCTACACCCTCGGGGTGCGGGGCCCCAGCTTCACCGTCGACTCCGCCCAGTCGTCCGCGCTCGTCGCGGTGCACCTCGCCGCGCAGAGCATCCGCACCGGTGAGTGCGAGGTCGCGCTGGCCGGTGGCGTGCACCTCAACCTCGCACCGGAGAGCACCGTCGGTGCGGCCAAGTTCGGTGGTCTTTCCCCGGACGGGCGCTGCCACACCTTCGACGCCAGGGCGAACGGGTACGTGCGCGGCGAGGGCGGCGGCGTGGTCGTCCTCAAGCCGCTCGCGAAGGCGTTGGCCGACCAGGACGACGTCCTCTGCGTGATCCGCGGCAGCGCGGTCAACAACGACGGCGCGAGCGACGGCCTCACCACCCCGGACGCCACCGCGCAGGCGGAGGTCCTCCGCGCGGCCTACCGCGCGGCGGACGTCGACCCGCACCGGGTGCAGTACGTGGAGCTGCACGGCACCGGCACCAGGGTGGGCGACCCGGTCGAGGCGTCGGCGCTGGGCCGGGTGCTCGGTGCCGGACGCGCTCCGGCCGACGCGCTGCGCGTGGGCTCGGTCAAGACCAACATCGGCCACCTCGAAGGAGCGGCCGGCATCGCGGGGCTGCTCAAGACGGTGCTCTCGATCAGCAGGGGACAGGTTCCGCCCAGCCTCAACTTCACCGAGCCGAACCCGGACATCGCGTTCGGCGAGCTGGGCATCAGGGTGCAGACCGAGACCGCGGACTGGAGCGCCGAGCCCCGGCTGGCCGGCGTCAGCTCCTTCGGCATGGGCGGGGCGAACTGCCACGTCGTCCTTTCCGGACCGCCTGAGTCCGAAGAGGACGAGGGCACCCCGGAGCACGTCGAGGCGACCCTGCCGTTCGTGCTCAGCGCGAAGACGCCCGAGGCGCTGCGCGCTCAGGCCCGGAACCTGCGGGGCCGCGACCTCGACCGCGCCGGCCTCGCCCGTGCGCTGCTCACCCAGCGCACGCTCTTCGACCACCGTGCCGTCGTGCTCGCCGCCACCGCCGATGAGCTCGACTCCGGTCTCGCCGGGATCGAGCAGGGCGTCCCCGGCGCGGGCGTCGTCCTGGGCCACAGCGAGAAGGCGGACGCCGGTCCCGTCCTCGTCTTCCCGGGACAGGGCGCGCAGTGGGTGGGGATGGGACGTGACCTCCTCGACGTCTCCGCGGTGTTCGCGGACTCCGTCGCCGCCTGCGAGGAGGCGCTGGCACCGCACGTGAGCTGGTCCCTGACCGAGGTCCTGCGCACCGGCGACGGCCTCGACCGCGTCGACGTGGTGCAGCCCGCGTCCTGGGCCGTGATGGTGTCGCTGGCCCGGTTGTGGGCATCGGTCGGCGTCCGGCCCGCCGCCGTGCTGGGGCACTCCCAGGGCGAGATCGCCGCCGCGGTGGTCTCCGGGAAGCTCGGCCTCGACGACGCCGCGACCGTCGTCGCCCTGCGCAGCAAGATCATCGCCGCCGAGCTGGCCGGGCACGGCGCGATGGCGTCGGTCGACCTGCCCGCAGACGAGGTCCGCTCGCGCCTGGCCGGCCATCCCGGCGTCGAGGTCGCGGTGGTCAACAGCGTGCGCTCGACCGTCGTCTCCGGAGACCAAGACACGGTCGACGCCCTGGTGGCGCAGTGGAAGGAGGAGGGCCTGCGGGCGCGGCGGGTCGCCGTGGACTACGCCTCGCACAGCCCGCACGTCGACTCCGTGCGCCGGCAGATCGTCGAGGCCCTCGCCGAGATCCGGCCGCAGCAGGGCAGCACGCCGTTCTTCTCCACCGCGGACTGCGCCTGGGCTGACCGGCTGGACGCCGCGTACTGGGCGCACAACCTGCGAGCGCCCGTCCGCTTCGGTGAGGCCACCGAAGCGCTGCTGGCACAGGGCTTCCGCCACTTCGTCGAAGTCAGCTCGCACCCCGTTCTCGTCGCCGCCGTCGAGGACACGGTGACCGCCGCGGACATCGACGACGCGGTCGTCGTCGGCTCGCTCCGCCGCGACGAGGGCGACCTGCGCCGCTTCCTCACCTCGGTCGCGGAAGCCTTCACCGGCGGGATCGACGTCGACTGGTCCGCCGTGGTGCCGCCGGTGCGCACGCGCGTCCGTGCCGCCGACCTGCCGACCTACCCCTTCCAGCGGCAGCGGTTCTGGATCGGTGACAAGAACGAGGTAACCGTCGAGACGGGACCGGTGCTGCACGGGATCGACCTCGTCCGAGCCCACGCCGCCGCCGTGCTGCGCACGACCCCGAACGCGGTCAGCGTGCGGGAACCGTTCAAGCGGCTGGGTTTCGACTCCATCATGGCCGTCGAGCTGCGCAACCGGATCAACGCGGCCGCGTCGCTGCGGCTGCCCGCCGGCGTCGCGTTCGACTTCCCGACGCCCGCGGCGCTCGCGGCCGAGGTCGACCGGCTCCTCCCCGGCGGCACCCGGCAGGCTCCCGCCGCGCTGGAACGGGTCACCGCGGCCGAGGAGAAGCCGGAGGACGACCCGATCGTCATCGTGGGCATGGGCTGCCGGTTCCCCGGTGACATCCGCTCACCGGAGGACCTCTGGCGGTTCGTCACCGCGGAGGCCGACGCCATCGGGCCGTACCCGTCCGACCGCGGCTGGGACGTCCGCGACCTGTTCGCGGGAAGCGCCGAAGTCGCCCGCACGGGTGGGTTCCTGCACGACGCCCCGGACTTCGACGCCGAGTTCTTCGGTGTGTCGCCCCGTGAAGCGCTCGCCATGGACCCGCAGCAACGGCTCCTGCTCGAAGTCTCCTGGGAGGCGCTCGAACAGGCCGCGATCGACCCCGAACTGCTGCGCGGCACCGACACCGGCGTCTTCGTCGGGGCCATGGCCGGTGACTACGGCACCAGGCTGCACGAAAGCCCGGACGCCGTGGCCGGGCACCTCCTCACCGGTCTCGCCGGAAGCGTCGTCTCCGGCCGGATCGCCTACGTGCTCGGCCTCGAAGGCCCCGCGCTGTCGGTCGACACGGCCTGCTCCTCGTCCCTGGTCGCGCTGGACCTCGCCGTCGAGGCGCTGCGGCGCGGGGAGTGCTCGCTCGCCCTCGCCGGTGGCGTGACGGTGATGAGCACGCCCGGCATGTTCGCCGAGTTCAGCCGCCAGCGCGGTCTCGCACGGGACGGCCGGTGCAAGGCGTTCTCCGCGGCCGCCGACGGCACCGGCTGGTCGGAGGGCGTCGGCGTGCTGGTGGTGGAGCGGCTGTCCGACGCGCTGCGCCACGGCCACACCGTCCACGCCGTCGTCCGGGGCACCGCGGTGAACCAGGACGGTGCGTCCAACGGCCTGACCGCGCCGAACGGGCCCTCGCAACAGCGGGTGATCCGCAAGGCGCTGGCCGACGCCGGGCTCTCGGCGTCCGATGTGGACGTCGTGGAGGCGCACGGCACGGGCACGTCGCTGGGCGACCCGATCGAGGCCCAGGCGATCATCGCCACCTACGGCCAGGACCGCGACCGCCCGCTGTGGCTCGGCTCGCTCAAGTCCAACCTCGGCCACACCCAGGCCGCGGCCGGCGTCGCGGGCGTGATCAAGATGGTCATGGCCATGCGGCACGGCGTCCTGCCGAAGACCCTGCACGTCGACGAGCCCTCGCCGCACGTCGACTGGGCGTCCGGGGCGGTCGAGCTGCTGACCGAAGCACGGCCGTGGCCGGAAGGCACCCGGCGGGCGGCGGTGTCGTCGTTCGGCATCAGCGGCACCAACGCGCACGTCGTCCTCGAACACCGGCCGCAGCCGCAGCAGCGGGCGCGGGAGGAGCGGCAGGTCCCGTTCCTGCTGAGCGCCAAGACGCCGCAGGCGTTGAGCGCACAGGCGCGAAGGCTGCGCGACCACCTCGCCGAGCACCCCGGGCTCGACCCGGCCGACATCGCGTTCACCCTGGCCACCGGTCGCAGCGACTTCGACCACCGTGCCGCGGTGCTCGCCACGGACACGGCGGGGCTGCGCGAGCTGTGCGAGGGCCGCGGAGCCCGCGACCACGCCCGGCTCGACGAGCCCGTCGCCTTCCTGTTCACCGGCCAGGGTGCCCAACGCCTGGGCATGGGCCGGGAGCTGTACACCACCTACCCGGTCTTCGCCGCGGCACTGGACGAGGTCGCCGACGAGCTCGACCGGCACCTGACCAAGCCGGTGCGCGAAGTCATGTGGGGCGACGACGCCGCCGTGCTGGACCGGACCGAGTACACCCAGCCCGCGCTGTTCGCCGTCGAGGTCGCGCTGTACCGCCTCGTGCGCTCGTGGGGTGTCGAGCCGGACTTCGTGACCGGCCACTCGATCGGTGAGATCGCGGCGGCGCACGTCTCCGGTGTGCTGACCCTGGCGGGAGCGGCGGAACTGGTCGCCGCGCGCGGCCGGTTGATGCAGGCGCTGCCCCCTGGCGGCGCGATGGTCTCCGTGCAGGCCACCGCGGACGAGGTGCGCCCGCAGCTGACCTCCCGCGTGGGCCTGGCCGCGGTCAACGGACCCGACGCGGTCGTGGTGTCCGGTGCGGAGGACGACGTCCTCGCGCTGGCCGCGCGGTGGGCGGAACGCGGACGCAAGACCAAGCGGCTCACCGTGAGCCACGCGTTCCACTCGCCGCTGGTGGAACCGGTGCTGGAGGAGTTCCGCCGCGTCGCCGCGCGGATCACCTACGCGGCGCCGGTGATCCCGCTGGTGTCGAACCTGACCGGCACCCTCGCGACGGCCGAGCAGCTCCGCTCGCCCGAGCACTGGGTGCGGCACGTCCGCGACGCGGTGCTCTTCCACGACGGCGTCCGCCACCTGCGCGAGCAGGGCGTGACGCGGCTGGTCGAGATCGGCCCGGACGGCGTGCTCGCGGCGATGGCGCAGAACTGCCTGTCCGACACCGACCAGCTCGTCCTGCCCGCCCTGCGCAAGGGCAGGCCGGAAGCCGGCACGCTGGTGTCCGCACTGGCACGGCTGCACACCGCCGGTGTCACCGTCGACTGGACGGCGTTCTTCGCCGGCACCGGCGCCCGCCGCACGGAGCTGCCGACCTACGCGTTCCAGCACGAGCGCTTCTGGCTCGACCCGGTCGCCAAGGCCGCGGACCTCGCCTCCGCCGGGCTCGACGCCGTCGCACACCCGGTGCTCAGGGCGGCGCTGTCCGTCGACGGCACCACGGTGCTGACCGGCAGGCTCGACCCGGCCGAGCTGCCGTGGCTCGCCGAGCACCGGGTCGGCGGAGCGGTGGTCGTTCCCGGAACGGCGCTGCTCGAACTCGCCGCCCGCGCCGGTGCGCACGTCGGCCGGCCCGCCGTCACCGAACTGCTGCTGATCGCGCCGATGGTCGTTCCCGCCGGTGACGCGCTGGACGTCCAGGTCCGCGTGTCGGCGGACGGTGCCCTGCGGACGGTGTCACGCCTCGCGGGGCAGGGGGAGTGGACCCTCCACGTCACCGGCCAGGTCGACGCCGCCACCGGCACCGGGCCCGCCCCGGTGCAGTGGCCGCCGGTCGGCTGCGAGCCGGTCGACCTGGCCGGGTTCTACGCCGCACTGGCCGAGCGGAACCTGCACTACGGGCCCGTCTTCCAGGGCGTGCGGCACCTGTGGCGCGGCGACGGCGAGCTCTTCGCCGAGGTCCGGCTGCCCGAGACGAAGAACGACCACCTGCTGCACCCGGCACTGCTGGACGCCGTCCTGCAACCACTGGCGGCCGGTGAGCTGTTGCCCGACGGGGGAACGGCGCGACTGCCGTTCTCCTGGACGGGCACCCGCCTCCACGCGGCCGGGGCGTCGCTGCTGAGGACCCGGCTGACCGGGCTCGGTCCCGACACCGTCCGGCTGGCCGCCTGGGACGGTGAGGGCAACCCCGTCCTCGACGCCGACTCGGTCGTGCTGCGGCCGGTGTCCGACGCCCAGCTGCGCGACGCCGTGGCAGCCGATTCGCTGTACCGCGTGGAATGGCGGCCCACCACCGTCGTGGCTCCCACCCCGGGCACCACGCGGCGGCTGCCGGTCGGGTCCGGAGGCCCGCTGCCGCACCGGGTGCGTGCGGGACTGGCCTGGGCGCTGACCACCGTGCAGGACTGGTTGTCCGGCGAGCAGGGCGGATGCCTCAGCATCGTCACCGGTTCCGACCCGGTCGGCGCTGCCGTGCAAGGGCTCGTGCGTTCGGCGCAGACCGAGCACCCCGGCCGCTTCCAGCTGATCGAGGTCGACGGCAGTGCCGCCTCCGACGCGCTGGTGCCGTCACTGGCCGGTGCGCCCGACCCGCAGGTCTCCGTGAGGGAAGGCACCGCGCTGGTGCCGCGCCTCGTGCGCCACACCGCCGCGCCCGCCGCCCCGGACATCAGGTGGGACAGGGGAACGCTGCTCGTCACCGGTGCGGGCGGAGTCGTCGGTTCGGCACTGACGCTGCACGCCGTGACCACCCGCGGGATCAGCGACGTCGTCCTGGTCAGCCGGCGCGGCGAACGGGCCGCCGGTGTCGCGCGGCTGGCCGGGGAGCTGCGGTCCATGGGCGTCTCGGTCACGGTCGAGGCCTGTGACGTGGCGAAGCGCTCGCAGGTGGAAGGCCTGCTGGCGCGCGTCCCGGACCTGCGCGGCATCGTCCACGCGGCCGGAACGGTGGCCGACACCGTCATCGAGGCGCTCACCACCGACGGCGTCGACGCCGTCCTCGCGTCCAAGGTGGACGCCGTCAGCCACCTGGACGAGCTGACCAGGGGACTGGACCTCGACTGGTTCGTCGTCTGCTCCTCGGTCGCCGGCTGGTGGGGCACCGCCGGCCAGGCCAACTACGCCGCCGCGAACGCCTGCCTCGACGCGATCGTCCGCGACCGCGCCGCCGCCGGGTTCCCGGCACTGGCACTGGCCTGGGGGCTGTGGGAGGAGCGCAGTGAGCTCTCCGGGCACCTCGGTGACGCCGACCTCCAGCGCATGGCCAGGGCCGGCATCGCACCACTGTCCACAAAGGATGCCGTCGCCGCGTTCGACGGCGCACTGCGCTCGACGGAGCCGGTGCTGGCGCCCGTCCGCCTGGACGTCCGCTCCGTCACCGGGCAGCCCGTGCCCCTGCTGGCCGACCTCGTCCGCACACCGGTCGTGGCCGAACCGGCCGTGACCGCGCAGGAGACCTCCGGCGGCGCGTTCGACCAGCTGACCGCGGACGAGCTGCGGGCGGAGCTGACCCGGCTGGTCCGCACCAGCGCCGCCTCCGTGCTGGGGTACGCCCAGCTGCGGGACGACCAGGTGGAGCAGCCGTTCTCCGCGCTGGGGATGGACTCGCTGGCCGCACTGGAACTGCGCTACGAGCTCAGCGACGCCACGGGCCTGAGCCTGCCGACCACCCTGCTGTTCGACCGGCCCAGCCCGCTGGACGTGATCGAACACCTGGTGGAAGAACTCTCGACCGAGAAGGACACCACTGTGACCCAGGCGGTCCAGCGAGCAGAACCCGAACCCGGAGCGGGCGAGGACGACCCGATCGTGATCGTCGGCATGGCCGCCCGCTACCCCGGCGGGGTCAGCTCGCCGCAGGAGCTGTGGGACCTGGTCGCCACCGGCACGGACGGGATCACGGCGTTCCCCGACAACCGCGGCTGGGACCTCGACACCCTCTTCCACGACGACCCCACCCACCGCGGCACGAGCTACACCCGTGAAGGCGGTTTCCTGCACGACGCCGCCGACTTCGACGCCTCGTTCTTCGGCATCGCGCCGCGCGAGGCGCTCGCGATGGACCCGCAGCAGCGGCTGCTGCTGGAGACCTCGTGGGAGGCGCTGGAGAACGCGGGCATCGACCCGTTGTCGGTCAAGGGTTCCCGCACCGGTGTCTACGCCGGCGTGATGTTCCACGACTACTCCACCCGCGTCCACGACGTGCAGGACCTCCCGGACGGCATGGAGGGGATGATGACCCTCGGCAGCCACGGCAGCGTCGCGTCCGGCCGCATCTCCTACGTCTTCGGCCTGCAGGGGCCCACGATGTCGGTCGACACCGCGTGCTCGTCCTCCCTGGTGGCACTGCACCTGGCCGCGCAGGCGCTGCGCAACGGCGAATGTTCGATGGCGCTGGCCGGCGGTGTGTCGGTGATGTCCACCCCCGTCACGTTCGTCGAGTTCAGCCGCCAGCGCGCACTCGCCGCCGACGGGCGGTGCCGGGCGTTCTCCTCGGACGCGAGCGGCACCAGCTGGGCCGAGGGCGCGGGCATGCTCCTGCTGGAACGGCTCTCCGACGCGAAGCGCAACGGGCACCGGGTGCTCGCGGTGGTCCGCGGCAGCGGGATCAACTCCGACGGCGCCTCCAACGGCCTCACCGCACCGAGCGGCCCGGCTCAGCGCCGGCTCATCGAGCAGACGCTGGCCCAGGCACGACTGACGGCCGCCGACGTGGACGTGGTGGAAGCGCACGGCACCGGCACGCCGCTGGGCGACCCGATCGAGGCGCAGGCCTTGCTGGACACCTACGGACAGGACCGCGACCGCCCGCTGTGGCTCGGTTCGCTGAAGTCCAACACCGGCCACACCCAGGCCGCGGCGGGCGCAGGCGGGATCATCAAGATGATCATGGCGATGCGGCACGGCGTCCTGCCGAAGACCCTGCACGTCAGCGAGCCGTCCCCGCACGTGGACTGGACCTCGGGGTCGGTCGAGCTGCTGAGGGAGGCACGCCCGTGGCCGGGGGGAACCCGCCGCGCCGCGGTGTCGTCGTTCGGCATCGGCGGCACGAACGCCCACGTGATCCTCGAAAGCCCCGCCGAGGAGAACCCCGCCGAGGCCACCGCCCCGGTGCCGGAGCCGCGAGCAGCGGCGGTCACGCCGTGGGTCCTCAGCGCCAGGACACCGGCGGCGCTGCGGGCACAGGCGGCCAAGCTGGCGGACTTCCTCGACCGGGAGCCCGGCCACGACGACGCCGCCGTCGCGGCGGCACTCACGAACCGGTCGCGGTTCGACCAGCGCGCCGTCGTACTGGGCGGTGACCGGGACTCGTTGCTGGCGGGCCTCACCGCCGCCGCACACGGCGACGACGCGCCGAACCTGGTCGTCACGGCCGAGAGGCACGCGGGCGAGACCGCCTTCCTGTTCGCCGGTCAGGGCAGCCAGCGCGCCGGCATGGGACGGGAGCTGTACGAGGCGTACCCGCCGTTCGCGGTCGCGTTCGACGACGCGGCCGAGGTGCTCGACCCGCTGCTCGGTGTCAGCCTGCGCGACCTGGTCTTCACCGGTGACGGTCTGGACCGGACCGAGCACGCGCAGCCCGCGCTGTTCGCGCTCGAGGTGGCGCTGTTCCGGCTGCTGGAGGCGTGGGGAGTGCGGCCGGGCCGCGTGGCAGGGCACTCCATCGGCGAGATCGCCGCGGCCCACGTGGCCGGCGTCATGTCGTTGCGCGACGCCGCGACGCTGGTCGCCGCTCGGGGCAGGCTGATGGGCGCACTTCCGGAAGGCGGCGTCATGGTGGCCGTGGAGGCGGCCGCCGCCGAGGTGACCGCGTTGCTCGCCGGCCGTGAGCACGAGGTGGGGATCGCCGCGGTCAACGGGCCCAGGGCCACCGTCCTGTCCGGTGCCGCCGCCGCGGTGCAGGCGATCACCGAGCAGCTGCGCTCGCGCGGCCACCGCACGAAGGCCCTGCGGGTCAGCCACGCGTTCCACTCGCCGTTGATGGGGCCGGTGCTGGCGGAGTTCCGGGACGTCGTGTCCCGCATCGAGTTCTCGGCGCCGAGCATCCCGATGGTGTCGACGCTGACCGGTCAGGCCGCCGCTGCGGGCGACTTCACCACCGCGGACTACTGGGTCCGCCACGTGCGCGAGCCGGTCCTGTTCCAGGACGCCGTGCGCGCCCTGGAAGCCGGTGGCGTCAGCACCTTCGTGGAGCTGGGCCCCGACAGCGTGCTCTCGGCGATGGCGTCGGCGAGCGTGTCCGCACCGGCCGTGCCGCTGCCGCTGCTGCGCAAGGACCGCCCGGAACCACGAGCACTGCTGGACACCGTCGCGAAGCTGTTCGTCCGCGGCACCTCCGTCGACTGGTCCGCTGTGCTGGGCGGCGGCGCACGACCGCACGTGGAGCTGCCGACCTACGCCTTCCAGCGGCAGCGCTTCTGGCTCGACACCCCGCGTGCCACCGGGAGCGTCGCGGGCACCGGCCTCGGTGCGGTCGGGCACCCGTTGCTGACCGCGTCGATGTCCCTGGCCGGCAGCGGAGCCACCGTCCTCACCGGACGGTTGTCCACCGCGCGCCCGGCCTGGACCGGTGGCCACCGCGTCGGCGGTGCCGCCGTGGTGCCGGGCACGGCCCTGCTGGAGATGGCCGCCAGGGCCGGTGAGCAGGTCGGCTGCCCGAGGGTGGCGGAGCTCGTCTTCCGCACCGCGGTGGTGCTTCCCGCCGAGGGCACCCTGGACGTGCAGGTGGAGGTGTCCGCGCCCGAGGACGACGGCAGCCGCGCCCTCGCCCTGCACTCGCGGGCCTCGGCCGACGCGCCGTGGACCGCGCACGCCACCGGCCGCCTCGTTCCCGGCGTGCCCGGTTCGGGGGAGAACCTGACCGAATGGCCGCCCGCGAACGCGCAGCCGGTCGACCTCGACGGGCTCTACCCCCGCCTCGCCGACGCCGGCCTGGGCTACGGACCCGACTTCCAGGGCGTCCGCAGGGCCTGGCGTCGTGGCGGCGACGTCTTCGCCGAGGTTGCCCTGCCCGCGACCGTGCACGGCGAAGCCGGTGACTACCTGGTGCACCCCGCGCTGCTGGACTCGGCGTTGCACCCGCTGCTGGTGGACGCGTTGCGCCTGCCGTTCTCGTGGGCGGGCGTCGAGGTGCACGGGCCCGGCGCCGCGTCGCTGCGGGTTCGCCTGCGCGACAAGGGACAGGACTCGTTCAGCGTCACCGCGTGGGACAACGTGGGCATGCCGGTCTTCTCCGCCGAAGAGCTCGTCGCGCGGCCGGTGGTGCGTGAGCAGCTGCAGGTCATCGGCGCCGCCCAGGCGGCGGAGACGCTGTTCCGGATCGACTGGAAGGCACCGGAGGGGCTGTCCCCGGCAGGGGGAACCGGGCACCTGACGCTGACCGTCGACAACGGTGACCCCGCGTCGCCGCTGCCGCAGCGGGTCCGGACCGCGCTGGACGCGGCACTGGCCTCGGTCCGCGGCTGGGTGGCGCGCGACCACGAGCCCGGTGCCCGGCTGGTCGTGCTCACCCGAGGTGCGGTGGACGGCGACCCGGTCGCCGCCGCGGTGTGGGGTCTGGTGCGCTCCGCGCAGACCGAACACCCCGGCGTGCTGCAGCTGATCGACCTCGACGGCACGGCCGCGTCGGACAAGGCGTGGCGGAAGCTGGTCGGCACCGACGAGCCGCAGCTCGCCGTGCGCGCCGGGCAGGTCCGCGTGCCGAGGCTGGCCGGTGCGGCAGCCGCCGGGCCGTCCGCTCCCACCGAGTGGCGTGGCGGTTCGCTGCTGGTCACCGGTGCGGGCGGGGTCGTCGGTTCCGCGCTGACCCGGCACGCGGTGCGCGAGCACGGGGTTCGGGACGTGGTCCTGCTGAGCCGGCGCGGTGCCGACGCACCCGGCATGGCCCGGCTGTCCGCCGAACTGCGTGAGCTGGGTGCCTCCGTCACCGTGGAGGCCTGTGACGCGGCAGATCGCGAGCAGCTGGCCGGGGTCCTCGCGCGGATACCGTCGGACCGGCCGCTGGCCGGTGTGATCCACGCTGCCGGAACCTCGCGGGACGCGACGATCCGGTCGCTGACCGCGGAGGCCCTGGAGGCCGTTCTGCCGGCCAAGGTGGACGCCGTGACGCACCTCGACGAGCTCACGAGGGACGCGGACCTCACCTGGTTCGTCGTGTGCTCCTCCGCTGCCGCCTGGTGGGGCACGGCCGGTCAGGCCA
The DNA here is from genome assembly GCF_040647275.1 of Lentzea sp. NPDC042327. NCBI lineage: Bacteria > Bacillati > Actinomycetota > Actinomycetes > Pseudonocardiales > Pseudonocardiaceae > Lentzea > Lentzea sp. NPDC042327. The sequence goes on along the minus strand of NZ_JBEZBX010000001.1, from coordinate 876,715 downwards.
ACTACGCCGCCGCCAACGCCTGCATCGACGCCATCGCACGGCGCAGGCACGACGCCGGGCAGCACGCGCTGTCGCTGGCGTGGGGGCTGTGGGCCGAACGCAGCGAGCTGTCCGGTCACCTCGACGAGGCGGACCTGCGCCGGCTGGTCCGCCTCGGCGTCACTCCGCTGTCGACCGAGGACGCACTGACCGCGTTCGACACCGCTTTGCGCACCGGGGAACCCATGCTCGCCCCGATCGCGCTGGACACCCGTCAGCTCGTCGACAGCGAGTCGGCGCCGCTGACCCCGCTGCTGCGCGGGCACGTGAAGCGGCGTCCGGTGGCGGAAGCGGCGCCGGTGCCGGTGCCGTCCATCGCGGGCGAACTGGCCGGCAAGGACGAAGGCGCTCAGGAGGCCTTCCTGGGTGACCTCGTCCGGAGCCTGGTGGCCGGTGTGCTCGGGTTCGCGAGCGCCGACGAGGTGGAGGCCGACCGCGGGTTCTTCGAGATCGGGTTCGACTCGCTCACGGTGCTGGAGCTGCGCAACCGCGTCGAGAAGGCGACCGGGCGGTCGGTGCCGCCCACGGCGATCTTCGACCACTCCACGCCGAGCGCCCTCGCGAAGTACCTGCGCATCCAGCTCGGCGAGCAGGAAGCGGAACGGCCGCTCGACGTGGAGCGTCCGTCGCTGGCCGGGACGACGGTGCTGCTGACCGGTGCGACCGGCGGTCTCGGGCGGCTCTTCGCCAGGGAGCTCGCCGAAGCCGGGGCGAACCTGGTCCTGACCGGACGCGACCAGGCCGCGCTCGACGAGCTGGCGGACTCCATCGGCGGAACGCCCCTGGCGCTGGTCGCCGACGTCACCGACGGCACGGCGCTGACCCGGGCCGTCGAGCGGGCGGAGCAGGAGTTCGGCGCGGTCGACGTGCTGATCAACAACGCCGGTGTCGGCGGTCCGGCCGGCCCCCTGTGGGAGGTCGACGAGGACCACTGGTGGCAGACGGTGGAGGTGAACCTGCGCGGGACCGTGCGGGCCTGCCGGGCGGCGTTGCCGGGCATGGTGGAGCGCGGGCACGGGCGGGTCATCAACATCGTGAGCTCGGCGGGCAAGCACCGCTGGCCCAACGTCTCCGGTTACTCGGTGTCCAAGGCCGCCGCCATCAAGCTCGGTGAGAACCTCGCGCCGGAGCTGGCGGGAACCGGGGTGTCGGTGCTCAGCTACCACCCCGGACTGGTCGACCTCGGCCTGACCCGCAAGCAGCTGGAAGCCGGCGAGACCGGTGACCGCCACCTCGACGGCGTCGGTGCGTGGATGGCCGACCAGCGCGACAGCGGCCGGTTCACCACGCCCGAGGAGTCATCGGAGATGCTGGTGCGACTGGTGTCCGGTGAGGCGGACGCGTTGTCCGGCGGCTACCTGACCCCGGAGGACGACCTGAGCCGCCTGCTGGGCGGCTGAACGAGCAGCGCCGACGACGATGTCGACCCCACAGCAAGACCCGAAGAGGGAGATCATGGCGAACGTTGCTCAGGGCGGCCGCTGGGTGCGGAAGTTCCGCGCCACGTCCGAGGAAGCCCCGCAGCTCGTGTGCTTTCCGTACGCGGGCGGATCGGCCGGGTGGTTCACCCGGCTCCGCATGGAGCTCGACGGCGAGGTCCAGCTGTCGGCGGTCCAGTACCCCGGCCGCCTCGACCGGCTCCGCGACGAGCCGATCGACGACCTGCACGTGCTGGCGGACGAGGTGTTCGCGGTGCTGGACAAGAGCCGGCCGCTGGCCCTGTTCGGGCACAGCATGGGCGCCGTGGTGGCGTTCGAGGTGGCGCGACGGCTGGAGGCCGCCTCGGTGCCCGTCTCGCACCTCTTCGCGTCCGGTCGAGCGGCGCCGCACCTGCACCGCAACGCGGGTGTGCACCTCATGTCCGACGACGACGTGGTCGCCGTGATCGAGGCGCTGGGTGGCGTCCAACCGGGCGTGCTGAGCAACGCCGATCTCCGCGCGATGGTGCTGCCCGTGGTGCGCAACGATTACCGGGCGATCGAGTCCTACCGGTGCGGGCCTTCCGCGGTGATCACCGCGCCGATCACCGCTCTGGCCGGCACCGAGGACCCGATCGTGCCACTGCCGGACGCGAGCGCGTGGATGCGTCACACCACCGGGTCCTTCGTGCTGGAGAAGTTCCCAGGGGGCCACTTCTTCCCGGTGGACCACTGGGGGAGCGTTGCGGACCTCGTGCGGCGCGAACTCCGCGTCGGCAGCGGGCTCGGCCGCGGCGGCCGAGCCGAAGCCGCAGGCGCCTGAACGGTGCGCCCACGTGCAGACCGGGCACCGCACAGCGGTGCCCGGTGACCCTGCTTTCAGGTCATGCGCGTGGGACGAGGCCCGCCAGTGCGGAGGACAGCTGGATGCGCCGGCGCACGCCGAGCTTGCGGTAGATGTTGGTCAGGTGGAACTCGACGGTGCGCCGCGAGACGTTGAGCTCGCGGGCGATCTCTTCGTTGGAGTTGCCTTCGAGGGCCAGTGTGGCGATGCGGTACTCGTGCGGCGTCAGCGTGAGCGCGCTGAGCCGGGGAGCGGGTGGCGCGGCGTTGGTCGGTTCGGGGTGGTGCGGCACCGGTGTGTGCGAGGTGGCGGCGGAGCTCAGTCCGGCGAGCCGTTGTCCCGGTTGCACGGCGACGCCGCACTGCCGGCCGAGTGCCTGCGCTTCCGCGAGGTGCTGCCGGGCGGCGTCGTGCTGTCCCTTCTCCCACCTGGTCGCGGCGAGTTCGAGCAGCACCTGTGCGTGCAGCATCCGCGCGGTCGACCGGCGCAGCACCGAGTCGGCTTCGGCCAGCCACGGGGCGGCGGCGGAACCGCCGGTCACGATGCCCACCGTCAGCAGCGCGCGACCGATCACGGTCGGTGCGCCCCACTCCCGTGCCAGGGTCAGCTCCTGCAACGCGAGGTCGAGGGCCGGCTGCGGCTGTCCGAGCCGCAGGTGTGCCAGCGCCGCGAAGGACCGCCAGGGGCGCACCGCCGGGTTGCGCCGGTCCCAGGCCAGGAACCGCTCACCGCATTCGAGCTGGTCGGCGAGCGCTGCCTCGTGGTCGCCGAGCTCCATGCGCACAGCGCCTCTGACGTGCAGCAGGGCGGTGTGGTGCCAGGTCTGCGGCAGTTGTCTGGAGCGCCCATAGGGCGCCAGCGCGTTCTTCGCCGCGTCGAGGTCGCCCAGGGCCAGCTGAGCGCGAACCCAGGCGTCGGTGGCGTAGACGTGTCCCAGGTGGTCCGGGGCGAGCTTCGCGGTCCGTGCCGCGGACAACGCGAGCTCCGCGTCCGCGGCGGCCTCGGCGAAGGACCCGTGGTGGTGGTGCGCCCGCGACCGGAGCGAGTGACCGAGCATGGTGATCAACGACAGCCCCTGTCGCTGGGCTTCGAGCAGGACCTCGTCGCAGTGGCGCATCGCGAGCTCCGCCTCGTCGGCGCGCAGCAGGGCGTTGATCACTCCGAACAGGCGTTGCGGGTGTTGCATCGCGGAGGTCGCGCCGCCGGACAGCGCCGCGAGCGCGGCCTTGCGGCACAGGGCCAGCTCCACGCCCCGGTTGCTGGTGTCCTCGGCGATCAGCCCGGCCAGCCTGCGGCCGTGCTCGTCACCGCGGCGCCACTGCTGCTCGTCGAACTCGCGGAAGTCCACCTGCCGGGCCTCCGGGTCACCTGAGGGCACGGTGATCCGTTCCAGCAGGCGCATCGACTCGACGGCCGCGGGGATCTTGGACCCGATCTCTTCCATGGCCCGGCGCAGCACCTCGCTGGCACTGTCGTAGGCACCGTCGAAGTAGAGGATCTCCGCTAGCCGGCAGGCGGCCGCGAGGATCTCCTGCGGATCGTCCAGGCCGACCATTCCCTCCTCGATGTGCGCCACGGCCATCCGCGGGTCGAAGTACGTCTCGGCCAGACCGAGCCGCAGCAGCAGGTCCTGCCTCTGCGCGGTGGAGAGGTCCTCGTCGAGAGCCCTGGCGAGCAGTTGGGCACCGAAGCGGGCATCGCCGTCGGCGATCGCGGTGTCGGCGGCGGCACGCAGGACCTCGACCGCCCAGGCGCCGGACTGGGCGGGCGTGTGCAGGACGTGGCGTGCCACGACGACCGCGGGTGCCCGCGTGTAGTGCAGGAACCGCGCGGCCTTGGCGTGCAGCTGCTCGCGTTCCCGGTACCCGACCGCGCTCGTGATCGTGTTCTTGAGCACCGCGTGCGTGAACTTCAGCCCGCCGTCCGGGGTGAGCACGCCCATGCCTTCCAGCTGCCGCACCCGATCGGCGGCCTCGCTGGTGTCGAGGTCCACGACGGCGGTCAGCAGGGCCAGGTCCGCCGGCTCCACGGCCGCGATCGCCTTCGCGAGCTCGACGAGCTCGGGTGACTGGCGGTTGAGCCGCGCGAGCAGCACCTGACCGAGTTTCTCGCATTCGGGGCGCAGCAGGTCGTTCGCGGCGCTCTCCTCCGGCGGCACCGATCTTTCCCGCATCACACCCAGGATGTGCCGCGTCACCGTGGGACAGCCGCCGGTGGCCTCGACGAAGGCCTGCGCGAACTTCTCGTCCGGCGTCTGCCCGAGCATCCGCTCGGTGAGCTGCGCGATGTTGCGCGCGGTGAAGTACGCGAGCCTCATGCGCTCGGAGTAGATGTCCAGTTCCGCTATCAGCAGGGGATCGGTCGGCTGGATCCCCGGTGTGCGGGTCATCAGCAGGACGACCGGGAGCTTGACGACGCGGTGCACGAGGTAGTTCAGCCAGCGCAACGACGAGACGTCCGCCCACTGCACGTCGTCGATCACCAGGCACAGCGGTGCGCGCTGGGCGAAGTCGGCCGTGAAGCGGTAGAGGTCCCGGATGGCCCGCTGGAGTTCGAGCTCACCGACGTCATCCCGCTCGGCGGTGAGGTGCCCGGCGATGAGGTCGTACCCGGGAGGTGTGCTTTCACCGTTCCGGCCAGGCGGCAGCTCCTCGCGCAGGTGCTCGAAGAGCTGCTGGGCCACGGCGAAGGGCACGTCCCGCTCCATCAGCGAGCCCTTCGCACGCCAGACGACGAATCCGCGCTCGCGGGCGAGCTCGCACGCCACGTCCAGCAACGCGGTCTTGCCGACGCCGGGCGTGCCCTCGACCAGGAGTGTGAAGGGTGTCGCACGCTTCGCCGATTCGAGACCATCGACGATGCGTGCCAACTCCGCGCCGCGACCGACGAGCGTGTCGGCACTGCCTGAATGCTGGTGTGCGTCGGCGACCATTTATGCGCTCCGTAGTTGTCAACTGGCCCAATCGGGTGGTCTTTCGCTTCAAATCAGTTCATATCGCCCTGCTATCGATTCCACTTTATGAGTACCCATCGGGTCAAGTTCTCGATCCCTTGAGTCGAAAAGACTTCTTGGCGCCGAAGTCGCAGGTGAGAACGGTCGGACGCCCGTTCGGGCAGTCGTCGGCTGCGCATCCGGGCGCGAGTGGCGCCGAGATTTGTCACACACCGCGAGACGGACTGATCGGGCAGGAAGCGGGTAGGGTCTCGAACGGGTCCGTACGAATTGCGCTGCCGATGAGTATTTGTGGTGAAACGATCGCCTCGTCCGCTGCCCGCTCGTCGATGTGGTGTGACACCGGAAGGCGCGTCAGTGGTCCGGTCGGACGGCCTTCATCGGATGATCGGCGGGTGCGACCACCAATCCAGCGGGTCTGTGCTGTGGACATCCGTAGTCTTCTTGAGGGCGGTCGGCGATGTGCGTCACTCTCTGTTTGTGCGCGCACGCCTCGGTCGCCTTCGGGGTGGAGCGCCTCGACCCCGTTACCGCTGGTGAGCGCCTGTGGTCTTTCGGTGATCGCTGCTCCTGCGGCATACCTGTGGACTTCCGCAGGTATGCCGTCGTGAAGCTGTTTAGCCTCATTCGCGTGCCGTTCGAAGGGTGATACCCCTTCCGAGAAATCGCCGCCGAACGACCCGTGGGGTGTCGTCCGGAGGATGCGGCAGAAGACTGCAAGTCACTCGATGTTCACCATTTTGTGGTGCACGGTGAATGTGGTCCGCAGGGATGCCGCAACACAGACGCGGCGGCGACACCGCCGTCGTGAAGAATTCGGAGATGTGCGGGTGCCCGATCCCGCCCCAGCACCTCCCTGGCCCGTGGAAGGATTCATCGCGCCGGTCCGAGGAGTTCCTGCTGCGCGACGATGGGCAGTGCGCACCGATTTCCGGCAGGTGCGCACCGGCCGCCGGGACTCCCGCCGATGTGCTCGGCTGGAACGACGGCAGCCGACGGTGAGAGTACCCGGCGTCAACGGCGCGAAGGGCTCCGGTCCCGCCTGCCGGAACGAGCGCTCGTGGCGGTACGCGCACCACTGACATCCTGTCGAGCAAGCGACCTCCTGGCTTCGTCCGGAGCCTGCCCCGGTCCCCCGCCGGGTGCTTTGAAACCCGTTTTCCCGCTCCACGCTAAGGATCTCATCGTGTCTTGTTCGTCGTCTTCCTCGCCGGTCTTCCTGTTCCCGGGACAGGGCGGGTACCTGCCCGGTGGTCTTTCACGCGTGTGCGCCGACCGCTCACTGCCGGCCGTTGTCGGTCAGGTGGACGCGATCTCCCTCCGGCACGGCGGCCCCACGATCTCCACCCTGCTGGAGAGCGCGGACGCGCCGACCCTGGACGTGCTGCTGGCCAGTGACGTCCCTGCTCTGAGCCTGGCCATCTTCGCCACCGAGCTGGCGGTCCTGGACCTGGCCCGTGAGCTCGCCGGCGTCACACCGGCTCTCGTGATCGGTCACAGCTTCGGCGAGTTCGCCGCGCTGACCGCCGCGGGAGCGCTCGACCTGGCGGACGGGGTCCGGCTCGTGATCGCGCGTGACCGTGCGCTGCGCGCCTCGCGCGACACCGAGGGAGGAATGGTCGCGCTGCGCGTCGGACGACAGCGGGCGAGCGCTGTCGTCGGCTCTCTCGCTGACCGCGGCCTGGCGGTCGCTGCCCACAACGGGTACGACCAGGTCGTGGTCTCCGGCCCGCACGAGTCGCTGGACCGGCTGACGGCGCTGGCCGGCCTGCTCGGGATCGAAGCGACGCGCCTGCGCGTCCCGTACCCGTTCCACAACCGGCTGCTGGCGGAGGCGAACCGGTTGTTCGAGGCGGAGGTGGCCGAGGTCCGGGTGCGCGCACCGCGAGTGCCGATGTACTCGCCGGTGCTGGGCCGTTACGTCGAGACCGAGCAGGACGGCCGCGAGATCCTGACCAGCCACCTCGAACGGGAGGTCGGCTTCCTGCAGGCCCTGGTGTCGGTGCGGGGTGACGGGTACGCGCACTTCCTCGAGTGCGGAGCGCGCGCCGCACTGACCGACCTCGTGGGTGCGTGCCTGCCCGGCGTGCAGACCGCGGCACCGCTGCGACAGCGCCGGACCCTCGACGAGCTGCGTGGCGCGTTCGCCACGTCCTCCAGCTCTGAGGCCGCGTCGAACGGGGCGCCGGTCGCGCAGGCCGGGTCGAACGGATCGTCGGTCATGCAGGCCGGTTCGAACGGGTCGTCCATTGCGAGCGCTGGTTCGAACGGGTCGCCGGTTGCGGGCGCTGGTTCGAACGGGTCGTCGATCACGAGCGCCCGAGCGGACGCGGCACCGGTCGAGCCCGCCCGAACGGGCACGCACCAGGTGCAGCACACCGCGGTTCCCGCCGCTGCCGTCCCCACGACGGCACCCGAGCCCGCAGAACCCGCGCCGTCCGGAGGCGCGGACGTTCCGGGCTTGGTGGACGAGCTGCGCACCCTCTACGCCTCCGCCGTCGGCTATCCGGAGGAAGTGTTCGAAGCCGACATCGAGCTCGAGGCGGACCTGGGGATCGACTCCATCCGGCAGACCGAGCTGCTCCAGCGCGCCCGCCAGAAGTACGACCTCCCCGAGGCCGACATCCGGATCACCGACTACACCACCCTGGAGTCGATCGCCGAGCTGCTCACCCAGCTCGGTGCCGGGCGGGTGAAGGCGTGAACAGTCCACGCAGCGGTGCTTTCGCCGACCGGATCTGCCTGGTGACGGGAGGCTCGAAGGGGCAGGGCCGGGCCATCGCGCGCGAGCTGGCCCGCGGTGGCGGCCATGTGATCGTGAACTGGTTCCACGACATCGACGCCGCGCGGCAGACCGTGGCGGACATCCTCGCGGAGGGCGGTTCCGCGGAGCACCTGCGGGCCAGCGTGGCCAAGCAGGACGCGGTCGAGGAGATGTTCGCCGACGTCGCACGCCGGCACGGGCGGCTCGACGTGCTGGTCAACAACGCCGCCCGCGGAGTGTTCGAGCCCGGTCACGTGCTCACCGACCGCGACTGGGAAAGGGCGATCGACACCAACGTGCACGGCCCGCGCCGTTGCTGCCGTGCCGCCTTCCCGCTCATGAAGGACCGCGGCGGCGCGATCGTGAACCTGGGTTCGATCGGCACCAGCGTCGTCATCGACAACTACAGCTGCGTGGCGGTGTGCAAGGGGGCCCTCGAACAGCTGACGAAGTACCTGGCCGTGGAGTTCGGGCCGCACGGCATCCGGGTGAACATGGCATCCGCGGGAATGCTCGTCAGCGAGACGGTGAAGTTGTTCCCCCGCAGCGAAGAGGTCCTGGAGGCGACGGTCGCGGGAACCCCGCTCGGCCGCCTGGGCACGGTCGAGGAACACGCGAAGCTCGTGGCCTTCCTCGCCTCCCCGGAAGCGTCGTGGATCACGGGGGAGAACGTCGTCAACGACGGCGGGATCCGGCTGGGCGGTGCGCTGATCCGCGCCGGGGGCACGTGGGGCGACGCCCCGCGACCGGCGGCGGACGTCGTCGAGCCCAGCGCGTCGGGGGGGCCGGTTCGCGATGTGCCGGTTCGCGCCGCCGACAGTGCGCCTGCCCGTGCCTCGGACGGTGAGCCCGCCCGCGCTTCGGACACCACGCCCACCCGCACGTCGGACGATGTGCCTGCCCGCGCTTCGGACGGTGCGCCCGTCCGCGCCTCGGACAGTGCGCCTATCCGCGCCTCCGACAATGCGCCTGCCCGCACCTCCGGCCGAGCTGCAGAACCCACGCCCGGCCGTGAGGGTGACGACGATGCCATTGCCGTCGTCGGGATGGGACTGGTCGTCCCCGGTGCGGAGTCACCCGAGCAGTTCTGGGAACTGCTGCGCGCCGGCGAGCCCGCGTTCAGCGAACCGGGGGACCGCTATCCGCTCGACACCTTCTGGGCCGCCGATCCCGGCGACCGCGACCGCACGTACGCGCGCACCGCGGGCTTCGTGCGGATGGGGCGGCACGAGGACGTCGCTCCCGACGCCAGCCTGTCGTCGTCCTGGCTGCGCCACGCCCTGGGGCAGGCGTTGCCGGACGGTCCGTCGTCCCGTTCCTCGCTGTTCATCGGTGCCTGCTCCGACGGCGACCAGCACTTCGAGCAGGCCATGGTGGTCGAGGGGTACGCCCGCATGCTCGCCGAGGCTTGGCCGACGCCCGCGGGCCCGGACGCGGAACGGCTGCGCTCCCTGCTGCGCGAGCGCTACCGGCTGGCCGCGGGCAACCCGGAAAGCCACCTGCCGGACGGGGTCGTCCGCAACGCCGTGCGCGGCCTGCTGCCGGACACCACGCCCGTGACGATCGTGGACACCGCGTGCTCCTCGTCGCTCTACGCCATCGACCTGGGTGTGGCCGCCCTGCTGGAAGGCAGCACCGACCTGGCGCTGTGCGGGGGCTACTTCATGGTCACCCCGCGGTTCAACGTGCTGTTCAGCAAGCTCGGCGGCCTCAGCCACCGGGGAGCGGTCAACGCGTTCGACGGCTCCGCGGACGGCACGCTCTTCTCCGACGGCGCGGCGGTGGTGGCGCTGCGCCGGCTGGGTGACGCCCGCCGCGACGGCCAGCAGGTGCTCGGCGTGCTGGCGGGGTTCGGTGCCGCGGCCGACGGCCGGGGCAAGGCCATCGCCGCCCCCAACCACCGCGGGCAGGAACTGGCGATCGCACGCGCCGGGCACGGGCAGGAGCACGCCCCGGTCTGGGTGGTCGGGCACGGTACCGGCACCAGGGCGGGCGACGAGGTCGAGCTGGCCGCGCTGAACCAGTCGGCCGGCCGGGAAGTGTTGTGCACCAGCAACAAGTCCCTGATCGGGCACACGGGGTGGGCCGCGGGCGCGGTGTCGGTGATCCACGCTCTGCTCGCCCTGCGCCACGGTGTGGTCCCCGCTCAACGGCCACGACCCGGCGCGGCGGCGACCGCGGAACACGTCACCGTCCCCGCGCAGGACACGCCGCTGCCCGCCGGACCGCGCCTGGTCGGCGTCTCCGGGTTCGGGTTCGGCGGGACCAACGGGCACCTGCTGTTGCGTGACGAGCCCGGCCCCGGCGAGCCCGTGCCCACCTCCCGGCCGCCGGCGAAGGACGACCGCGTCGTCCTGGTCGCGTGGAGCGCCCACCTGCCGGGGGCGCCGACCTCGGCCGAAGTCGCGACGCGCCTGGGCGAGGGGCGTGCGCCCGCTGACGACGCGGCCTTCCCGATGCCCTACCCGGCGCCGGAGTGGAAGGTGAGCAGGCTGCCCGCCGCGGTGTCGGACGCCATCGACCGCACCCAGCTGATGGCGCTGGACGTGGCCGAACGCTTCCTGGCCGAACACGGGCAGCTGTGGGAAGGCCGCGAGGAGACCACCGGTGTCATCGCGGCTCACTACGGACCGACCCTGTCCTGGTACCAGTCGGCGCTGCGCTGCTACGCCGACGACCTGCTCGCCGTCACGCCGGGTGAGCTCGACGCGGACGAGTTCGCGGAGGCCGCGCGAGCCGTGGGCCGCGCGGTGCGGGCAGGAACCCCCGAGTCCACCCCGGACACCCAGCCCGGTCTGATGGGCAACGTCATCGCGTCGCGCATCGCCAACCGCCACAACCTCAACGGTGCGGTGCAGCTCGCCGACGCCGGGCCGGACGCCACCGCGCACGCGGTCCAGACGGCGGTGCGGCACCTCCTCGGCGGAGCGCTGGACCTGGCGCTCGTGCTCAGCCTCAACGGCAACAGCACCGACGAGCTGCGCACCCTGCTCGGTCGCGGCCCCCTCGGCGAAGGCGCCTTCCTGTTCGCCTTGGCGCGGGAGAGCACCGCGGCCGCCGCCGGATGGCCCGTGCTCTGCCAGGTCTCGGTCGCCACCGGCGGCGCCGGGACCCGAGCCCCACGGCCGCTGGACTACCTCGGCGCCAACGGCGCGTGCGACCTCGTCGGCGAGCTCACCCGACTGGGGAAGACCCCCCACGTGATCGCCGCCGGCCCTTCGGCGCCCGGGATCGTGCTGACACCACACCGGGCCACCCGGCCGGCGCCGCGCAACGAGCGCTACGTCTGCACCTACGTCGAAGAGCCGGCTTCCGGCGCCGAGTGGACCACCGCTCCCGGGCCGGACTGGCTCGTCGTCGTGCAGCCGGGGTGCGAGGAGTCGGTGCCCGCACACGTGCGCGCGTCCGGTGCTCACATCCACGTGCTGGACGAGACCGCACCGGTCGAGGCCCAGTTCCCCGACGCCGCGACGGGCGCGGGCCGGTTCAGCCACGTCCGCCTCTTCGCCTCCACCGGTGGGCCGGCGCCCGGCGACACCGTTGCGGAAGGGACTCTCCGCGCGCACGAAGCGCTGTTCCTCGCGGCGAAGTCCTGCCGCGACCGGATCGACGCCGGTGGCTCGCTCGGCGTGCACCTCGTCGACGGGCTGCGCAGCGGAGTCCCGCACTCCTCCGCCGGCCTGTTCACCGGCATCGTCAGCAGCCTCGCCTGGGACCTCCGCGGGGCGCGGCTGGCCGTGGTGATCAGCTCGGAGACCGGCGCCTGGGACACCCTGAACCGGGAACTGGCCGGCTACCGCGGCTATCCGGCGGTGCTCCACCACGACGGTGTGCGGCTGCGCACCAAGCTGGTGCCCGCACCGCTCGACCTGAGCTCGAACGTGTCGCCGCTGCGGCCGGGGTCGGTGGTCGTGGTCACCGGCGGCGCGCGGGGCATCACGGCGGCCTGCGCGAAGGAGCTCGCCTCCCGGACGCCGTTGCGGTTGTGGCTGCTGGGCTCGTCGCGGCTGCAGGACGTGCCCGAGGACCTGCTGCACGCGGGCGACGAGCAACTTCCCGGCCTGCGGGCGAACTTCCTCAAGACCGAACGCGCCCGCACCCCCGGTGCCACGGTGCGGGAGGTCATGGCCCGGTTCGACCGCCTGCTCAACGCCCGCGAGTCGCAGCGGAACCTGCGGGAACTGCGCGCGCTCTGCGGTGAGGACGCGGTCGACTACCTGACCTGCGACCTCACCGACGCCGAGGCCGTCCGCTCGGTGGTCGAGATGATCCGGCAGGTCACCCCGGACGTCGACCTGCTCGTGCACGGCGCCGGCCTGCACAACGGCGGCGACATCTCCCGGCTGACGGTCGACGGGCTGCGGCACGTCCGCGGGGTCAAGGTCGACGGGTACCGCAACCTCAAGGCCGCGTTCGGCACCGCCCAGCCCGCCCAGTGGTGCAACTTCGGCTCGGTGGCCGGCCTCGTGGGGCTGCCCGGCGAGACCGACTACGCGCCCGGCAACGACTTCCTCCACGGCGCGGCCCGCCAGGCGGCACTGGTCCGCGGCGCGGACGAGCGCACGCTGATCTGGCCGATCTGGGCGGAGATCGGCATGGGCGGATCGGAACTGATGCAGGGCAACAACGAACGAGCGGGGATCATGGCTCCGCTCGCCCCGGCCGAGGGCGTGCGGCACCTGGCCGCCGAGCTGTGCACGCCGTCGGTCGCCCAACCGCTGGTGGCGTTCCTCAACGCGAAGGAACGCGCGACCTTCGGCGAGCAGTTCCCCGGCTTCGTGCACCCGGTACCGGAACGCACCCGGTGGATGCTCGGCACCCCGCACCGCACCACCCGCGGCACCACCCAGTGGCTGCTGGACCTCGGCGAGCGCACCGCGGGGTTCCTGGTCGACCACACGGTGAACGGCAAACCGACCATGCACGGCACCGGCCTGGCCACCATCGCGGCCGAAGCGGCGACCGCGGTGGTACCCGGCATGCCCGTCCGCACCCTGGAGAACCTGCGGTTCTCGGCGTTCGTCGCGCCGAAGGCCGGGCCGGGCAACCCCTACCGGGTGACGGCGCGGCTGGACGGCCCTGACCGCGTGCACGTCCGGATCACCAGCGACGTGGTGGACCGGCGTGGCCGGGTGCTGCGCGCGGACCGCCAGCACTTCGCGTGCGACGTGGTGCTGGGCACCCTTCCGGTCCCGCCGCTCGCCAGGAACGTCGTCACCGACCGGCCGTCGGAGGACCCCTACTACCGCGATGACAGCGCCGTGGTCCTGCGCGGGGTCTACCGCGCGAGCACCGACGGCAGGGAGGGCCCGGACGGCACCAGCTCCCGCTGGGTGCTGGTCCCGCCCGCCACCGAAGCCGACCGCGCACTCCTGGAGAACCCGCCGGTTCCCACGGTGATGCTGGACGCACTGGCCCGGACCCGGTTGCTGCGCACCGACGGCAACGGCGTCCACCTGGTGGCGGTACCCCGCTTCATCGACCGCATCGAGTTCTTCGCGACGGGCAGCGACGCGGCGGTGAGCAAGTCCAACCCGGACGGAATCCTGCTCATCCACGTCGACGACGCGAACGTCGAGGAGGCGGTGAACGTGGACGGCCGGGTCCTCATCCGCATCTCCGGTTGCGAGACGTTCGACGTCGGCGACACCAGCTGAGCGTGGCGCCCCGACCACCTCGGTCGGGGCCGTCACGGCATCCGGCCCGACCCGGATGCCCGGCCCCACCGGCCCGGCGGCTGAGGTCGTCGCGCCGGTGGGCTCCGCGCTCGTCATCATCGCCCGGCCGCACCCGCCCTGCGGCCGGCTCCCGGAGCTGGCTGGGAGACCCCGTGAGATCGAGGCGGCTTGACCGAAATCTGTGAGGTAGCAAAATGACGCGTTTGAGTTCTGGTAGCCCGGACAACGACGTCGCCGTCGTGGGTCTGGGCATGAGGTTGGCCGGTGGCATCTGCGAACCGGCGGACTTCTGGGCCGGCTTGATCGCGGCACGCAGTGAGGTCGGGGACCTCCCCCGCGACCGGTGGTCGTCGTACCCGGCACACGGTCCGGCGGCCGCCGCCGCGGTGGACCGGGCGGTCAGCCGTGCCGCCTACCTGGAGGACGCCGCGAGCTTCGACGCCGAGTTCTTCGGCGTCACACCCAGAGAAGCGGTCCTGATGGACCCGCAACAGCGCCTGGTGCTGGAAGTGGTGTGGGAAGCACTCGAACACGCCGGAATCCCGCCTCTGTCGCTCGCCGGCAGCAACTCCGCCGTGCTGATCGGCGTGGGTGGCGGTGAGTACGGGCAGATGCTGCTGAACGATCCCGAGCGGATCGGTCCGTGGAGCAGCATCGGCGGCGCCTACTGCGCCGTCGCGAACCGGGTTTCGTACTTCCTCGACCTGCGCGGTCCGAGCCTGGCGCTGGACTCCGCGTGCTCGTCCTCGCTCGCGGCGATCCACTTCGGACGGCAGGCGCTGCTCTCCGGGGAGTGCGACGTCGTGATCGCGGGCGGGGTGAACCTGATCGCCGCACCCGCGCAGACCCTGTCGCTGGGCGCGTCGGGAGCGTTGGCGGCCGACGGCAGGAGCAAGCCGTTCGCCGCCTCCGCCAACGGGTACGGGCGCGGCGAGGGTGCCGGTGTCGTGGTGCTCAAGCGGCTGGACCACGCCCGGCGTGACGGCAACAACGTCCTGGCCGTCGTCCGTGCGAGCGCGGTGCGGCAGGACGGCCGCACCAACGGGATCATGGCGCCCAACGGCGTCGCACAGCAGGAGATGCTCCGATCCGTCTACGCCGGCGCCGGCATCGATCCGTCCGCTGTGGACTACCTGGAAGCGCACGGCACCGGCACGCCTCTCGGTGATCCGACGGAGGCGGCCGCGGCCGCTGCCGTCCTCGGAGCCGGCCGGGCACCGGACTCGCCTCTGCTCATCGGATCGGTGAAGGGCAACGTGGGGCACCTGGAGGCGGGTGCGGGGGTGGTCGGCATCATCAAGACTGTGCTGGCCATGCGTGCCGGTGTCCTGCCGCCCACGGTGGGAGCGCGGGACGGTGTCAACCCCGCGGTCGAGGCGGAGCGGTCGGTCAAGGTGGTGACCGAGCCGACCGCCTGGCCGGAGGTCGCCGGAAAGCCGAAGCTGGCCGGTGTGTCCAGCTTCGGCTACGGGGGCACCATCGCGCACGTCTGCCTGGCAGAAGGCGACCCGCTGGAACCACACGGGGAGCCGGACGTCACCGGCGCCCCGTCCCTGCTCGTCCTGTCCGCCGCCACCCAGGAGGCGCTCGCACCGACGGTGTCCAGGCTCGCGGACGCGCTGGAGACGGGGGAGCAGGACGTCGACGCGGTGGCGGCCACGCTGGCGCTGCACAGGTCGCACCTGCCGTGGCGGACCGCTGTGGTCGCCACCGATCGCGGCGAGGCGGTCGACCGCCTCCGGGCGTGGTCCGCGACCGAGAAGGTGCCGGGGGTGGTGCACGGCAGGGCGACCGAGCAGGCCGCCGGACCGGTGTTCGTCTTCTCCGGCCACGGTTCCCAGTGGGCGGGCATGGGACATGAGCTGCTCCGGTCGAGCACACCGTTCGCGGCCCTGTGCGAGCGACTCGACCCGGTGTTCCGCGAGGAGGCCGGGTACTCGCTGATCACCGAGATCGACGAGGGGGACTGCACGCGGACGGACCGCATCCAGGCGACGTTGTTCGCCATGCACCTGGGCCTGGCCGAGGTGTGGCGGTCCTGGGGTGTCGAACCGGTGGCGGCACTCGGCCACTCGATGGGCGAGATCGCCGCGGCGGTGACCGCGGGCGTGTGGAGTGCGGAAGACGCCGCCCGGTTCGCCTGCCGCCGCGCGGCACTGCTCGGGACCGTGGCGGGACGCGGTGCCATGGTCCTGCTCGACGTGCCGTTCGACGAGCTGGAGGAACGGCTCGCGGGCAAGTCCGGCCTGACGGCGGCGATCGAACCGGCCCGCGGGTGGTCCGTGCTGGCGGGCGACGTGGCCGCGGTGGAGGAGTGCGCGACCGTGCTGGCCGAAGAGGGCCGCGTGGTTCGCCGGGTGGCTTCCGACGTCGCTTTCCACAGCTCGCACATGGACGGGCTCGTCGACGACCTCGGCGCCGCTGTGCACGGCCTGTCGATCGGCCCGCCGTCGTTGCGGCTGTACGGCACGATCTTGGACGACCCGCGTTCCGGCGCACCACGGGACGCCGGTTACTGGCAGCAGAACCTCAGGCGCCCCGTGCGGTTCGCGGCGGCCGTGGAAGCAGCGGTCCACGATGGACACCGCCACTTCCTGGAGATCTCACCGCATCCCGTCGTCGTCCACAACATCGCTCAGATCGCGGAGTCGCTGGCCGTTCCGGCGGTCACCGCGGCGCACTCGCTGCGTCGCGCGCAGCCGGCGCTCCCGGAGCTCACGGCACAGCTGGGCAGGCTGCACTGCGCCGGAGTCGACGTCGACTGGCGAGCCCGCTGGCCCCGCTCGGCAGCGGTCGCGTTGCCGCGCACGGCGTGGCAGCACAGCCGGTACTGGCTTCCCGAGGCGCCCCTGGACCGGGGGACAGGAGGCCACGACCCGGAGTCCTTCACCCTGCTCGGTTCCCGGCTGACCGCTGCCACCGTGCCGCCTTCTGCCGTGTGGCAGACGACCCTGTCGCCTGAGAACAGGCCGTACGACGCTCCGCACACCGTGCACGGCGTGGACATCGTTCCCGCCGCCGTGCTGTTGTGCACGCTCGCCGACGCGATCACGGGTGCTGCCGACAAGCCGCGCCACCTCCGCGACGTCGTCCTGCGCACCCCTCTGCCGGCCGAGCAGGACCGCGCCGTCCAGGTCGTCCGCCAGGACGGCAGGGCGGTGCTCTCCTCCCGTCTGCAGGAGGCGTCAGAAGAGACGTCCTGGACCACGCACACCTCCGCTCGCGACGGCGGTGCCGGCACCGTGCGCGCCGACGCGGCCGAGGTCGTCGGAGACCCGGTGCTGCCGATGCTCCCCGTCGGCACCGACGAGGTGCTCGACCTGCTCCGGCCGCTGGGGGTGTCAGGTCTGGCCTTCGACTGGCAGGTGGACCACCTCCGGCACGACGACGACGTGGTGCACGCGACCGTGTCGACGCCCGGCCGCGCGTCCCACTGGGCCGTGGTCCTCGACGCCGCCACCACGCTGTCCTCGCTTCCGCTGGCCCGGCAGGGCATCTACCGCATGCCCGCCTCCATCGAGTCGGTCGAGTGGACCGGTCCCGCTCCGTCGTCGGTCCACCTGGTCGCACGCCTGCGCAGCGGTACCACCGACACCATCGACCTGGACCTCCAGGGGACCGGCGGACAGTCGTCCGCCAGGGTCACCGGGCTCCGGTTCGGCGTTCTCGACGCGGACCAGACGCTGATCGCCGACCCGAGGACCTTCCTGCACGGGCTTTCCTGGCAGCCGCTGGAGGTCCCGGCCGTCGAGACGCCCGCGGCCACGGTCACGCTGGTCTCGACCGAACCCTCGGCGACCGCGGAACAGCTCGCGGAGCACCTCGTGCGGGCCGGTCTGCCGTGCACGCTCGTCAAAGCCGCACAGGACATCTACCCGCCCGCGGGCGACGGGTCGCACCACGTGGTGTACCTGGCCCCGTACTCCGGACCGGGACAGGAGTACGACGCCACCGTCCGCCACCTGACCGATCTCGCCGACGTGACCCGGTCCGCGGCCGAGGCCGACCGGCCGGGAACCAGGTTGTGGGTCCTCACCAGGGAAGCCCTGGCCTGCACCACGTCCTCCGGTCTCGCGCATCGGCCCCTGTGGGGAGCCGCACGGGTGATCGCCTCCGAACACCCGGAGCTGCGCGGTGGCGTGCTCGACCTGGAGGGAGGTGACGACGACGCCGCGTTCGAGCTGGTGGCGCGAGTCCTCAACGAACCCCCCGCGGAGGACTGGCTGGTCGTCAGGAACGGTGAACTGCTCGCCGGTCGCGTCGTTCCCCGCCCGGACCGCGGCCAGACCCCTCCGGTGCCCCTGCGACCCGACGCCACCTACGTGGTCACCGGCGGTCTCGGGGCACTCGGGCTGGAGGCGGCACGGCACCTCGCCTCACGGGGCGCCCGCCGGCTGGTCCTGACCAGCCGGCGTGGACTGCCGCCGCGTTCCACCTGGGAGGAGCAGCACGACGACGCGACCCGGCGCGCCATCGGCGTCGTCGAGGAGCTTGAGGGCCAAGGGGTGAACGTCCTCCCGCTCGCCTTGGACGTGACCGACGCCGACGCCGCACGAGCGGTGCTGACACCCGACTTCCTGCGCATGCCGCCCATCCGAGGCGTGGTCCACACGGCCGGAGCCGTGCACGGCCGCCTGGTGGACGACCTGGACGAGGAGTCGATCCGGGAGACGCTGCACGCCAAGGTGCTGGGTGCGGTGGTGCTGCACGAGCTGTTCCCGCCGGGGAGCATCGACGAGATGGTGCTGTTCTCCTCCACCGCACCGCTGGTCGTGCTGCCCGGTTGCACCGCTTACGCCGCGGCCAACTCGTTCCTGGACGGCCTGGCCGCACACCGCCGGCACCGAGGCGGGAACACCACCTCGATCGCCTGGACGGTCTGGCGTGACACCGGCATGGGCAAGCTCAGTGCCGACGGACTGCAGAGCATGGAGGCCCAGGGCTTCGGTGACATCACCCCGTCCGAGGCGCTGCGCGTGTGGAACTGCCTGCACACCACGGATGACGGCTACGCGCTGGTGGTCAGGCCGACCGCACCGCCGCCGGGGGGACGTCGCGCGCTGTTCGAACACGTCCGCGACCCGCGGAACGGCGAGTCGCGCGGAGGCTCGGCGGCGGAACCGGTCACCCTGCTGCGGGACCTGCCCGCGGACGAGGTGTCCGACGCGGCGATGGCCGTGATCCGCAGCGTGGTGGCGGCCGAGACCGGTGTGCCGGAACACCGGATCGAACCCGAACGGCCGTTCTCGGACATCGGCCTGGACTCGGTCATGGGCATCGCGATCCGGGGCAAGCTGCAGCAGGGCACCGGAGTCGAGCTGCCCGCGGGCATCCTCTGGACCCATCCCACACCGGCGGCCCTGACCCGCTACCTCGTCACGACGGCGGCGCGGTGAACTCAGAAAGCCGATCACCCCTGCCTCGCGCCGTGGCGTGCGTGTCGTGCGTTCATGATCCCAGACCAATTGTTGAGTCGAGGCCGATCAGTCCATTCGGCTCGTCGATATATGGCACCGCGTGTTGATCCGACTGGAATAATCCGGTTAGGGTCGGCGCGTTCATGAATATTTTCAGAATCCCGGTCATCGGAGGTTCGGATGACGTCTGCGCGCGGTTCCTCGGTGAGCACGGCGTGGGTGGACGAGACGTGTTCCGCGGAAAAGTCCCAGGGGGCGGTTGAAAAGGCGGTGTTGATCATCCGCTACCTGGGGAGGAAGGGCGGGGTCTGCTCCCTGGCCGACATCGCACGGGACCTGCAGCTCGCCAAGACGACCGCTCACCGGCTGCTGCGCACGCTGGAGGCGGAGCAGGCCGTCCGGCGGATCGCCAACGGGTACGAACTGGGCGACCTGCGACTGACAGCGGGGTTGACGAGCGACGACCACGCCCTCTTGCGGCGGCACGCGCTCAAGGGCATGTTGCGCCTGTACGAGCTGACGCACCTGCTGGTGCAGCTCATGGTCGTGGAGGACAACGTGGTCCGCTGCGTGGAGCAGTTCGAGCCTCCCGGTGCCGGCTTGCTGTCCGGTCCGGTCGACTTCGGCCGGTCGTGGTCCGCGCTGGAGACCGCCGCCGGAAAGGCGGTGCTGACGCTGAAGGCGCATCGGAGCTCCTCCGGCCGGCCCGCCTCCCGGGTCGCGCACGACGACGGGGTCACTCACCGGGGTCTGCGCACCTCGGCCGTGCCGGTCGTCGCGGACGGCCCCCTGTTCGCCGCGGTGTCGGTGACCGGGCCGCAGGCGTTCGTCGCGCGGGGGGAGGTCCAGACCGCGCTGGCGCACGTGGCGCGCTTGTACGAGCCGTTGTGCGCAGGTCTGGCGAGCTGAGCCAGGCCTCAGCCGAGGTCGCGCAGCACGGCGCAGACGATCCTGGTGAGGTGCTCGACCAGGGGGTCGACGGGATCGGTCAACCCCCTGGTCACCCATTCGGTCACCACCTGGGAGATCCCGGAGACGAGCGCCAGCGAGGCCCGCTGGAACAGCACCCGGTCGTGCTGGGGGCCGACGACCCCGCGGACCAGGCGGCCGAAGAACTCCGCCTGCCTGCGCATGGACTCCCGGCGCAGTGACTCGAGGCGCGGCACGTCGATGTAGATGATCCGCGCCCGCTGCGGGTGTTCCGACAGCATGGTGACCAGCGCCTTCATCATCGGGAAGATGAGCTCGCGCGGACCGGACGGGTTGCGCGGCGAGGCCTCGACCATGCCTTCGAGCAGCCACCTGTTCTGCTCGGTGTGCACCTGGAACACCAGGTCACCGCGATCGGTGAAGTGCTCGTAGAAGTAGCGCTTCGACACCTGCGCGCGAACGCACACGTCCGCGACCGTGACGTCGTCGTACGCGCGCGCCGAGAACAGCTCCAACGTGGCCTCGACCAGTCGTTCCCGTCGCTGAGCTGACCGTTCGAGGCGGGACCTTCCGCCGTAGGAGTCTCCTCGTGGCTTCATCGGCGCGGTGCCCGGTGTCCTTCCCGGCTCGAAGTGGTCCTCACGCTCAGTACCTATCACCGGCGGCGAATCTGCGCCACCCGCGTTCCGGACCGCGGAGCCGCGCGCGGTCGTCGCACTGCGTCATCAGTCGGGAACGTCGGCGTTCTGGTTTCTTGCTGCAACGGGGTTCTGGATCGGAATCTTGATAGCCCTAAAGGGTGAATCTCCGTGTCAATTGGAATCAGCGTAACGCCTGGACCAGGCAGTTCAATCAAGAACGTTCACGTTCCAGACCTTGCGCAGCCCTCCGGTGGCGGACATACTGTCGTGAACCGGCAACCGGAGGGTGAGTGAAACCGACGGTCGCGTTTTTGGCGACCGGTGATGTCGTCGAATGCGAAGGTGTCGATTTCGGCCAGCCCGGTGCCGCGACGTGAATGGTGGTCTTCGTGGGCAACAGGGTGGAGCTCAGGCATCTGCGATATTTCGCCGCGGTGGCCGAGACGTGTCATTTCGGTCAGGCCGCGAAACGGCTCAACATGGCCCAGCCCGCGCTGTCGAACGCGATCAAACAATTGGAGGACGAACTCGGCGTCAGCCTCCTGGTCCGCACCACGCGGCGGGTGGAGCTCACCGAGGCCGGCAAGTTCTTCCTCGACGAGGCGCTGCACACGCTGGGGCGCGTCGACGCCGGCATCCACGGTGTCAGGCTGCTGAACGAGGGGCAGTCCGGACTCGTGCGCATCGGGCTCACCTGCTCGGTCACCTTCGCGCACATGCCGTTCCTGATCCAGTCGATCCGCAGGGAGCTGCCCGGCGTCGAGTTCGAGGTGCACTCGGACCTCTCGACCGAGGAGCAGTGCGTCCGGCTCCGTGACCAGACGCTCGACCTCGGGGTCGTGCACCCGCCGGTTCCCGACGGCGTGGAACTGATCCCGATCTGCGAGGAGCCCTTGATCGTCGTCCTCCCGCTCGACCACCCGCTCGCGGAGAAGAAGTCGGTCGGCATCGCGGACCTGCGGGACGAGTCCTTCATCACCGGGGCGAAGCCGGAGACGGGCATAGCCAACGCGGTGATGAAGATGTGCCTGAACGCCGACTTCAGCCTGCGGAAGAAGCACGTGGTCTCGAACATGCCGACTCTCCTCGCACTGGTCGCCTCCGGTCTCGGGATCGGCGTGGTGCCGGACGCCGCCCGCTCGGTCCCCGTCCCGGGCGTGACGTTCCGCCCGCTCAGCGAAGCGCCGATGGTGCCGGTGGCCCTGGCGTGGCTCAGGTCGAAGCAGTCCCCGGTGCTCGCCGACGTGGTGAGGACGTTCGAGGGCCTTCTGTCGAAGGTGTAGTCCCGGACTCGACCTCACTTTCGTTCTCCGGCAAGGCTTTCCTCCCCGCTCGTCGGCGGGCGGGAGAGCTGTGCGGTGACCGCTGCGGAGAAGGTGCGGTGCGGCTCGGTCTCTATTTCATTTCACGTTTCCCTCGTGTCCAAGTCCGGTTTTCGACCGGTTTATCGATGTTGCATCATTCGGATTTTAATTCATGAGTGTGCTGCTGTGGTGCTGCAGAGCGGATGTTTGACCGCGAATAATCTGCGCCGGTCTGCGCTGTCGATGCTCCGAACGGCTGGTCTGCTGATGCGCTCGTCACAGGTGTGTCATCTGTCGAGGTCGGCCGCTTGCCGGGCGGTGCACCGAATTGAGAGCGCTAACATTCTCCAGCGGTTGCGGCACCCGGTCGAAGTGGACATACTGTTGCTGGCTGACAACTGAACGTCATCGTTTGGAAGGGCTCGCACCGCAGTTGCGCGGGCGGTTCGAGACTTTCGAACAGGCTGTTTTGTTGCCGGTCGTGGAGTGCGAAGTCGGCGAGCCGTTGTTGTGGCCGGGTGATTGAGGTTGTTGATGGCGAGCAGGGTGGAACTCCGGCACCTCAGGTACTTCGCCGCAGTTGCCGAAACCTGTCATTTCGGTCAGGCGGCCGAAAAGCTGAACATGGCCCAGCCTGCTCTGTCACACGCCATTCGGCAGTTGGAGGACGAGCTCGGCGTGTGCCTTCTGGCGCGGACGACGCGACGGGTGGAGCTCACCGAGGCGGGCCGGTTCTTCCTCGACGAGACCCTGAACACGCTGAGCCGGATCGATGCCGGGGTCGACGGCGTCCGGCTGCTGGGAGAAGGTCAGACGGGACTGCTCCGGATCGCGCTCACGGGATCGGCCGCCTTGGCGCACATGCCGTTCCTCGTCCAGACGATCCGGAAGCGGTTGCCCGGCGTCGAGTTCGAGGTGCACTCGGACCTCTCGACAGAGGAGCAGTGCGTCAGGCTCCGGGAGGAGACGCTCGACCTCGGGGTCGTGCACCCGCCGGTGCACTGCGAGGACGTGGAACTGTTCCCCGTCCGCGACGAGCGGTTGGTCGTCGTCCTCCCCGTCGACCACCCGCTCGCGGAGAGGCAGTCGCTGAGCGTCGCGGCCCTCCGCGACGAAGCCTTCATCACCGAGGTGAAGCCGGAGGCAGGGATTGCCAAGGCGGTGCTGCAGATGTGCCTGAAGGCCGGCTTCAGCCCGAAGCGCAAGCACGTGGTCTCGAACATGCCGACGCTCCTCGCGCTGGTCGCAGCCGGGCTCGGAATCGGTGTGGTGCCGGAGTCCGCCCGTTCCATCCCCTTGTCGGGCATCACGGTCCGGTCCCTCGAGGACGGGGCGAACGTGGGGATCGCCCTGGCGTGGCACAGGTCGCAGTGTTCGCCCCTGATGACCAACGTGCTCAAGGCCTTCGGCGCGCACTGGCCGCAGCGCGAGCAGTGCGATGACACGCGGGCGGCCGGCTGAGCACCGGACAGAAGCCTTGTCCGCCCCCTTCCCCTTCGTTGCTGCCCAGGCGTCTGCAAGTACCACCAACACTTGATCAAACCGCCGCTAACCCTCCGGTCAGTCGCGTCGAGGCCGCTCTACACCACGAAGTCGTTTTCCCGCAACGGTTGTTCGTCGACGAACGCCCTGCGGTCGACAGGCGACGGCGGGAAGTGCCGCGCGGAAGTCGCTTGTGGACAGTGTCGGCCCGTTGCGGCTCGCGGTCGTCGTTCCGGTAGCTGGAATGTCCGGTTGTGCGACGGCTCCGCGGCTACATACTTGCGACGAAAATCGTTACGCGGACAGGGTGAGAGTGCTTCTCGAGGTGGGAAGTCGCTTCGCCGGCGGCCCACCTCTTCCGGTGAACAGCGCGACCACTTCGGACGGCCGCTGACCTGACCAACGTGGCTGATGACGAGCTCCAACCCACTTCGGCCGAACTAGGGGCGATGACACGATGAGCCCGATTGATTCCGCGACCACCACCCTCGATCTCTCGGCTCCCGTGGAGCTGGCCCACCTGGAGGCCGCGGCTCGGCCGATGCGCATCACGTTGCCCGCACAGGTCGTGGCGGACGTCGAGCGCGGGCGGCGCTTCGTCGAGGCGACCCTGGCGCGGTCCGAACGCCCGGTTTACGGTGCCACCACGGGATTCGGGCCGCTGGTCGTCTTCGACGGCCGGGAGAGCAGCACCGCGCAGTGCGACAACGTGTTGCAGCACCTCACCGTCGGACAGGGGCCCGACCTGCCGGTCCCCGTCGCCCGCGCGGCGGTGCTCGTGCGTGCGCGGTCCCTGGCCCGCGGCTTGTCCGGCGCGTCGATGTCCACGGTGAACGCACTGGCCCGGATGCTCGACAGCGGCTTCGCCCCCGCCATACCGACCTGGGGCTCGGTCGGAGCCAGCGGAGACCTGGTTCCCCTGGCGCACGCCGTGCAGAGCCTGCGCGGGCACGGGTACGCCTACTTCGACGGCGATCGGATGCCCGCGGGCGACGCCCTGCGCGCGGCGGGCCTGGCCCCGCTCGAGCTGGACGGCCGGGACGCGCTGGCGCTGGTCAACGGGACGTCGGTGACGACGGCGGCCGCCGGGCTTGCGGTGCTGTCGGCGCAACGTTCCCTGAAGGTCGCGGTCGCGCTGACGGCGGCACTGGCCGACCTGCTCGGTGCGACGCCCGCGTTCCTGGCACCGTCCCTGCTGGAGGCGTTCGGTCATCCCGAGGCCGAAGCGGCCGGCCGTGAGCTGTCGTGGTGGCTCGGGGGAACCACGCCGGTGGCGGGGCGGCCGCTGCAGGAGCCCTACAGCATCAGGTGCGCGCCGCAGCTGCTCGGCGCTGCCCGGTCGGCGGCCGGGTGGTCGGCCCGGACCGTCGCCGACGACCTGCGCGGGGTCAGCGACAACCCGCTGTTCTTCCCGGACGAAGACCTCGTTGCGCACGGGGGGAACTTCTTCGGCCAGCCCGCCGCCTTCGCCGCCGACCTGCTGTCCTCGGCGATGACCCAGGTCGGCAACCTCGCGGAGCGGCAGGTCGACCTGCTGGTGGACCCCGGCCGCAACGGAGGGCGGCCCCCGATGCTCGCGGCCGAGCCGGGCAAGCAGCACGCGGTCCAGGGCTTGCAGGTGCTGGCGACGTCGGTCGTCGTGGCGATGCGCCGGGCGTGCACGCCCGCGGCGATGCAGAGCATTCCCACCAACCTGCACAACCAGGACGTCGTCCCCTTCGGCACCCAAGCCGCGCTGACCGCCTACGAGCAGGCCAACCTCCTGCGGCTGCTGCACGGCTGCCTCGGCGTCGCGGTGCGCCAAGCCGCCCACATCGGTGATCGCGAGCCGACCGCGCCGCACTGCGCGGGCCTGGTCGCGGCGCTGGCCGAGCGGGTCGCGCCGATCACCCACGACCGTCCGCTCGACGAGGACATCCGCGCGGCTGCCGATGCGCTGGACGAGCACGTCGCGGAGGTGCTGTCGTGACCGCTCCGCCGCTGCCCCGGCTCACCGTTCCGCTTCCGCAGAACCCGCTCGCCCCGTGTGCCTGGCACCCCGGTGACGTCGACGAACCCGTCGGCCCGCCGCCGTCCGACAGCGAGGCGGAGTTCGCCTGGTACCGCTGGTTGCTGGGCCACCACGGTGCCTTCTGCGTGTGGCGGCTGCTCTCGGCCGCGCTCGGCCGCGGTGACCTCGACGAGGCCGCCGTCCTGCACGACACCTACTCGGCGCTGCTGCTCTACTCGGGCAGCTGCCGCCCCGAGGTCTACCTCTCGGTCATCCGGCCGCGGATGGCGGCGCGGCACCCGGCGCTGAGCGGGACGTGGGCGCGCGACCACCGCCACGCCGCTGCGCTGCTCGCCGGAGCACGGCCCGCACCGGGGTCGGCGCTGAGGGCGGCGGTGAAGTTCAACCGCCTCGTGCACATGACGGTGGCCGCCCGGCTCGTGCCGGTCGGCGGGTCGCTGCTGCGCGATGCCGGGCGGGACGTCCACCAGGCGCCCACCGAGGACGAGCAGGCGCTGCTCGACGACTTCTTCCTCGTCGACCGGGCCCAGGTCTGCGCGCACGTCTTCACCGCCGCGCTGCGGGCGCGGGTGGCGGCGCTGCTGGCGGACCTCGCGACGCAGCCGGTGCACGCGATCTACGACCGCGACGCGGTGAACCACTTCCAGACCGACCTGCCGGTGCACATCGCCCGCCTCGTCCCGATCGCCGAGGCGGCTCTCGCGGACGGAGCCCACGCATGACGACAACAGCGGAACAGCCCGACAAGGCGGTGCTGCTCACCCCGCAGGTGCTCGAGTACGTCCGGGGTCAGCTCCCGCCGTTCACCGACGTCCAGCGCGAACTGATCGACGCCACGCTCGCCCTCGGCCAGGTGGCCGAGATGCAGGTGCCGCCGGAACAGGGAGCGCTGCTCACGTTGCTGGCCCGGCTGACCGGCGCCCGCGTGGCGGTCGAGGTGGGGACGTTCACCGGGTACTCGACGCTCGCGCTGGCCGAGGGCGTGGGGCCGACCGGTCGGGTGATCACCTGCGACGTGACCGACCGCTGGGCGGGGATCGCCACCGCCGCCTGGGCCAGGGCCGGTGTCGCCGAGCGGGTGGAACCGCTGCTCGGCCCTGCCGCCGACACCCTGCGCGGCCTTCCGGAAGAGCCGTTCATCGACTTGGCCTTCCTCGACGCCGACAAGGCCGGCTACCGCACCTACTGGGAAGAGCTCGTGCCCCGGCTGCGCCCCAACGGCCTGATCGTGGCCGACAACGTGCTCTACGCCGGCGAGGCAGCCTCACCCGGCGCGGAAGGAAACGCCCGCGCCATCCGCGAGTTCAACGAGCACGTCCGCAACGACGACCGCGTCGAGTCGGTCCTGCTGACCGTCGCGGACGGACTCACCCTGGCTCGCAAGAAGGGCCCGGGGGAGCGGTGAGGACCGGACGGGGAGCCGCTGAAGTGCCGGTGCGGCCGTGACGGCGGCCTGGGAGGTGCCCGCCGACGCACACCTCGGCGACTACGTGCTGCGGCCGGGCGCCGCGGACGACGACCGGGTCGCGGTGGTGGACCGCTCGCGGGGCGGGCGTCTCGAATGGACGTACGGACGGCTGCGCGCGGCCGTCGCCGGACTCGCGGCCTGGTTGCGCCGGTCGGGGGTCGGCGATGACGACACCGTGGTGGTGCTCGCCGAGAACAGCGCCGAGTTCGTGGTCGCCTACCACGGCATCCTCGCGGCCGGTGCCGCGGTGCTCGCGCTCGACCCGCGGGACACCGCCGAGCGGTGGCGTGCCGCGATCGACGGCACCGGTGCCAAGGCACTGGTCGCGGAGACGGCCCTCGGACCGCCGGAGGTCTTGCTGCCGACCGTCTGCGTCGGCGCCCCCACACCGAACGGCACGCCGTGGGACGAGGCAGTGGCCACGCCACCTTTGCCGCTGTCTCCGCGCGGAGGCGACCGCACGGCAGTGCTGATGAGTTCCAGCGGCACGCTGGGCGCACCGAAGCTCGTGCCGGTGTCGCACCGCAACCTGACCGCCAACCTCGGGCAGATCGCCCACCTGCACCGGGTGCGCGACGACGACGTGGTCCTGTCGGTGCCGCCGCTGCGGCACGTCTACGGGATGCAGATGGCGATGAACCCGGTGCTGCGGGCGGGCGCCACCCTGGTCATCGGCGCGACCCCGTTCTCGGCCGCCGACTTCACCCGCGACGTCACCGAGGACGGCGTGTCGCTGGCGTACCTGGTGCCGAGCGTGGTGACCGAGCTCGGTGCGACCGGCCAGCCGCTGCCGTCGCTGCGACTGGTCGTCTCCGGTGGTGCACCGCTGCCCTCGGTGGACGCCGACCGCTGCGCCGCGGTCCTCGGTGTCCCGGTGGTGCAGGGGTTCGGGATGACCGAGGCGGGGTGCGTGAGCTTCAGCCCGGACGGCGTCGAGGTGCCGCCCGGCTCCACCGGCGTGCTCGTCCCGGGCACCGAGGTGCGGTTCACCGGCGGCACGGAGCCGGAGTCGGGCGAGCTGTGGCTGCGCGGGCCGCAGATCGCCCGCACGTCGGCGGACGCGGACGGCTGGCTGCGCACCGGCGACCTGGTGAGCCGGGACGCGCACGGCTTCCTGCGGATCACCGGCCGGGCGAAGTCGCTGATCAAGTACAAGGGCCACCAGGTGTCGCCGGCCGCGCTGGAGGAAGTGCTCACCGGCCACCCCGCGGTGGCCGAAGCCTGCGTCGTGGGCGTGCCCGACCCGGTCGCAGGGGAGGTCCCGAAGGCCTACGTCGTGCTGGCCGAGCCGGTGCCCCTCGCGGACATCACGGCCCACGTCGCGGACCGCGTCGCACCGCACGAACGGGTGCGGGCCATCGAGCGGGTACGGGCGATCCCGCGTTCCTCGACCGGCAAGCGGTTGCGGCCTCCGGCGCTGCGGGTGCTGGTCACCGGCGGCGGACGCGGGCTGGGACGGACGTTCGCGCAGGCGCTGGCCGCCGCCGGGCTGTCCGTCGCCGTCGCGGGCCGCGACCGGGACGCCCTGGAGGAGACCGCCGACGGAATCCGGCGAGCCGGTGGAACCGCGACCTGGGTGTGCCTGGACGTGACGGACGACGATTCGGTGGCCCGCGGGGTCGACCAGGTCGTGGCCGAGCTGGGTGGCCTCGACGTGCTGGTGAACAACGCGGGTGTGGCAGGGCCGATCGGTCCGTTGTGGACGGTGGATGAAGCTGAGTGGCGGCAGACCTCCGAAGTCGGGTTCTTCGGGTCGGTGCGGGTGACGCGGGCCGTGCTGCCCTCGCTCACCGGACGCGTGGTGAACGTGGTGAGCCGGGCCGGCGCGGTCGGCTGGCCGCACGCCAGCGCCTACGCGGCCGCCAAGGCGGGGTTGATCTCGGTGACAGCGAGCCTGGCCGGGGAGCTGGCCTGCTCCGCACGGGTTGCGGTGGCGTTCGACCCCGGCCTGGTCGACGCCGGCATGACCCGGTCCCACCTCGACCGCGGCCGGACGGGGAACCGCTGGGAGGACGACATCCTGACGTGGACGTTGCAGGCCCGGCGGTCAGGGCGTTTCACGGCCGCCGAGGACGCCGCAGCCGCGCTGGTCTCCGTCGTCACGGGCGCGGCGGACCACCTGTCGGGCCGGTACGTCCGGACGGACGACGTGCTGCCGGGAGGGCCGGGTTCGATCAGGTCAAGCCGACGAGAGGTGTGCTCATGAGGGCTGCGGTCCTGCGCGGAAAGCACGAGCTGACCGTGGAGGCAGTCCCCGACGCGGCGCTCCGGGCCCCCGGTGACGCGGTCGTCCGCGTTGTCGTCGCCGGGATCTGCGGCACGGACCTGCACGGCTACCACGGGCTTCCCGGTCCGGTCACCGGTCCTCGCTGCGGGCACGAGTTCGTCGGCGTGGTCGAAGACGTCGGCACCGAGGTCGCCACACTCCGCCCCGGGATGATGGTCGTCGCCCCGTTCAACTTCGCCGACGGAACCTGCTCGGCGTGCCAGGCCGGTGTGCACAGCGCCTGCGCCGCGGGTGGCATGTTCGGTGTGGACGGTGACGGCGCACAGGCCGAAGCGGTCCGCGTCCCCTTCGCCGACGCCACCCTGGTGGCGGTGCCGGTGGACGAGGACGACGAACGGCTGCCCTCGCTCCTCGCCCTCACCGACACGATGGCGACCGGCTTGCACGCCGTCCGGACGGGCCGGGTCACGCCGGGCTCGTCGGTCGCCGTCCTCGGTGACGGGCCGGTCGGGATGTGCGCCGTGCTCGCGGCGAGGGAAGCGGGAGCAGGCCGGATCATCCTCGTGGGCAGGCACGAATCCCGGTTGGGCAAGGGCCGCGACTTCGGTGCGACGGACACCTTCCTGGCCCGAGGACCCGAAAGCGTTGCCGAATCCATCGATTTCGTTCGCGCGGCCACGCAAGGGCTCGGCGCCGATGTGGTGGTGGAGTGCGGTGGTGGTCCGCAGGCGCAGAACACGGCTTTCGCGCTGTGCCGGACCGGCGGCACAGCCTGCGTGATGGGCAGCCCGCCGATCGGCGACGTGACGCCGGTCTTCTTCCGCGGAATCACCCTCACCGGCGGTCTCACACCGGCCCGCGCCTACCTCCCCGAACTCGCCGAACGGGTGCTGGCCGGCACGCTCGACCCCGGTTCGATCTTCGACAAGGCGGTGAGCCTGGACGACATCGCGTCCGGCTACGAGGCGATGGCCGCACGCACGGCCACCAAGGTGCTCGTGCGGCCCTAGCGCAGTCACATCTTCCACAATCGCAGGAAGCGAGAACCAAGATGCCGAAAAGGACCTACCGATCCCGGACCCGCTGGCGTGCGGTGGTGCCGGTCATCCTCTCCGTCACCGTGATCGCCGCCTTCAACCCGGCCGTCACCGCCGCACCCACCCAGCACCGGCAAGGCGCGTTCGAGTCGATCGCCACCCCGAAGGAAAGGGCGAACAGGGCGGTCGTCCTCGGCCTCTACTCCGCGCTGAACCGCGGGGACCTCGGCCACCTCGACAGGGTGGTGCGCCCCGACCTCGTCCAGCACTACCCGGCGATCGCAGACGGCCGGGCCGCGTTCCGGGCGTACCACGCGGGCCTGCGGAACCAGAACCCGAACCTCCGTTTCACCGTGAAGCGGACCATCGCCCAGAACGACCTGGTCGTGGTGCACAGCCACTTCGCAGGGAAGCCCGGCGACGCGGGTGTCGCCAAGATCAACCTCTTCCGCCTCGACCGGGGCAGGATCGCCGAGCACTGGGAGGTCAACGAGGCGGTCCGGCCGGTGAGCATCGGCAACGACATGTTCTCCACGCTCAGCTCGCCGAAGATCTCCCAGTCGCTGCCGTTCGCCACGGACGCCGAAAGCGAACGCCTCGGCCGGGCCGCCTTCTCCGAGATCGTCAACCAGCCCGATGACGAGCTCCGCCTCCGGGCGCTGGACCGCTACATCGGGGACAACACCTACTACCAGCACTTCCCGGACGTCCCGAACGGAACCGAGGCACTGCAGCAGTTCCTGCACGCCGCGTACGCCGCGCAGCCGGACTACCGCGCCAACGTGAAGACCGTCGTCGCAGAGGGAGACCTGGTCGCGGTCTTCGTCCACCTGGAGAAGCTGTTCGACATGGAGAACGGCGTAGGTGTCGACCTGTACCGCGTCCGTGGCGGGAAACTGCTGGAACACTGGGCCGTCCTGCAGCCGATTCCGCCGACTTCGGCCAACCCCAACACGATGTACTGATCCGAAGGACGCGGGCGGGAAAGGCGGCTCCATGCAGGACGAACTCGCACTCCGGCCCGCGTCCTCGTCATCATCGGGCCGTGGCCGGCCCACGACTCCACTGGCTCTGCTCGCGATCGTCCTCGCGGCGGTCGTCGCCTGGCAGATCCGGGACTGGTCGTCCTACTTGGACGTCAGGCCGCGGCAGTCGTCCCTCCTGCCGGCCGGTGCCGGGCACCACGCGGGAACAGGGGGCGGGGCCCTCGCCCCACCTCCCGCCATCGTTGCGCACGCCGTCCCCAACTTCGTCGGCATCACGCTGCTCGCCGCGCACGTGACGATGGCGATCGTGGTGCTGGCCGGCGCCGCCACCCGGCGGTGGGCGGCGACCAGGCGCATCACCGCCGCGCTGGTCTTCGCGGCGACGGCGGCCGTCCTCAGCGCCTCGGTGACGATCCCCCTGGCGGGACTCACCGTCGGCAACGCGATCTCACGCGGCAACACGATGTCCGCGGCGATCACCGTGTTGCAGCACTCGTTCGTGCTCTCCCTGCTGGCCGCGGTCGCCCTCCACCCGCGGATCGCCCCCCGACTCCCTGAAGGTGATCGACGTGCTGAACAGAAGAGATGCGATCAAACTCGGTTCCGTCGTCGGCGCGGCCCTGGTCTTCCCGGCGAAGCAGCTGGCCTCCGCGTTCTCTGACGATCCGCCGGAGGTGCCGCCCTTCTCACTGCCGCTGTCGATCCCCCCGGTGCTGAAGCCCACGCGGAGCACGGCGGACACCGACTTCTACGACATGCGGATCGCGGAGACCGAGCTGGAGGTCCTCCCCGGCATCCGGACCAGGACGCTCACCTTCAACGGGAGCTTCCCCGGCCCCACCCTCCGCGCCCGGCGCGGTCGCGCCGTCGTGGTCCGGCAGTTCAACGGCCTGTCCGGCCCCGCCACCGTCCACCTGCACGGCGCGGACGTCCCGGCGTCGAGTGACGGGCATCCGATGGACCCGATCGCGCCCGGCCGGTCCAGGGAGTACCGGTACCCGAACGACCAACGGGCCGCGACGCTCTGGTACCACGACCACACGCACCACCTCGAAGCTGAACGGGTCTACCGCGGCCTTTCCGGCGCGTACCTGCTGTCGGACCCCGTGGACGCGCTGCTTCCATTGCCCAGTGGCGAGTTCGACGTTCCCCTCATGCTCAGGGACGCGAAGTTCGACAGCAGGGGCCAGCTCGTCTTCGTGCCGGACGACTTCCTGAACCGGCCGACGGTGCTCGTCAACGGACGGCCGCAGCCCTACTTCGAGGTCAAGCGGAAGCTGTACCGCCTCAGGCTGATCAACGGCTCGAACCTGGAGATGTTCAAGTTCCGGCTTTCCACCGGAGCGCCGTTCCTGCAGATCGCGTCCGATGGCGGCTTCCTGCGCGTGCCTGCGGCGCGGCAGGAGGTCGACGTCTGGCCGGCGGAGCGCGCCGAGGTCCTGGTGGACTTCCGGTCGGTTCCGCCGGGCACCGCCATCGCGCTGCAGAACGTGGCGGCCCTGTCCGAGGACAAGCGCGACGTCCTGCAGTTCCGGGTCGGCGACGGGGGTGCGTGGGCCAAGCCGGAGATCGCCATCCCCGGCTGGTCCCGCGCGCGGGTTCCGTCGGTGGGGGGACAGATCCCGGGATGGCCGGCGCACGACCCGCTGCGCGGCCGGGTCACGAGAACCCGCCGTTTCGTCCTGCGGCTCGACCTCGAGCGCGGCCAGTTCGTCATCAACGACCAGGGGTTCGACCCGGACCGCGTGGACGCGACGATCGAGCACGGCTCGACCGAGATCTGGGAGGTCGTGAACGACGACGCCGCTCTCGGCATCCAGCACACGCTGCACCTGCACCTCGTGCAGTTCAGGGTCCTCGACCGGAACGGCAAGCCCGAGCCCGCCTACGACTCATACCCGAAGGACACCGTCCGCCTGTTCCCCGGCGACGTGGTCCGCATCCAGGCGACGTTCGACTCCCACCTCGGCCGGTACCCGTTCCACTGCCACTTCCTCGACCACGCGACCCACTCGATGATGGGCCAGTTCGAGGTCGTGCCGAGACGATGAGGGAGCTGGACGCGGGTGGCGACCGCACTGCCGGTCACCACCCGCGTCCAGCTCGACGTGGGAGCTCAGTCCGACCTGTCCGGACGGTTGCGCCCCAGTGACTCGTGCGCGGAGACGAACTCGTTCGCGCACTGGGCGACCGCGCAACCGACCTCGCCCGCCAGCAACACCGCGGCGATGATCTCGGCGAGCTTGGCCACCTTGCCGGCGCCGGCGCAGCCGACCATTCCCAGCGTCGCCTGGAAGGCCGGCAGGCCGGTCCCGCCACCGACCGTCCCCACGACGAGCGTCGGCAGCGTCAGGGAGACCTCCCAGTCGCCACTGCTCGTCACGCGCGAGTCCACGATTCCCTTCGCGCACTCGCCCAGGTAGGCCATGTCCTGCCCGAACGCCTGGAACAGGCCGGCCATGCCGTTGGCGACGTGGATGTTGAGCGATGAGCTGCCGTGCAGCGCGAGCGTGCTCCGGTAGGCCTGGACGTACCGGTCCAGCCGCAGCACGTCCGTCCGCCCCTGCGAAGCCACGACGTCCGCCGGGAGAACCGCCCGAGCGGTCACCGACTTGCCCTTCAGGCGTGCCGGGATGGGCTTCTTGTCCTCCGGGTACGGCAGGAACTCCTCCAGCTCGATGCCGCTGTGCCGGACGACGTGCTCCGAGACCGCGGCGATCGCCTTGCTCGCCATGTTGCTGCCCATGGCGTCACCGGTGGTGAACTCGACGGAGACCAGCACGGTGGAGCCGGCGTGGTCGAAGCTGAGGCGCTGCGCACGCAGATGACCGCTGGTGCTCTCCGCCACGGCGAGCAGCACCTGCTCCTGGGTCCGGCACCACGTCACGAGGTCCTGCGCCGCGCGGAGGCTGCTCACCCGGTAGTGGATGCCCCGCAGGAAGCGGTCGGCCGTCACGACGACCTCGCAGCCCCCCGACGCCTTGAGCATCTTCGCACCGCGGCTGTAGGAGGCCACGAGGGTGCCCTCCAGCGTTGCCATGGGGACCACGAACTCGCCTGCGGCGTGTTGCCCGTTGACCAGCACGGGACCGCAAAGCCCGAGGGGTACCGGTACGGCGCCGACGAAGTTCTCGACGTTGCCCGCGACGTCGCTCTCGGTGAGCGTCGTCTCCAACGCCGTGATCAGCTCCTTGTCGTCGGAGAGCAGTTCCGCCAGCAAGTTCTGCCGGTGACGCTCGCTGGTGCGCGAGATGTGCATCTTCACATGCCGTTCTGCTGAGTGTCGGTAGGCCTCACCTGGTGCGCCGGTCCCGCGCGAACGTTCCCGGCGTCCCGCAGGTCAGGAGTGGAGGAGATCGCCGACCGGACCGGTTTCCTGAGAAATCGGGGATTTACCCGCACTGTCGACGATCTCGGTGATGGTGCGAAGCGCGTCGTACTCCGCGTACTCGGCTTGCAGCCGTTGCGCGGCGGCGCGGTAGCTGTTGTCGCGCAGCACCTCGTTCACCGCTGCGCCGATGTCAGAGGCGCGCGGCCGGCCCGTCGCGAGGTTGATGGCCGCGCCGGTCCACGCGGCGTGCGCGGTGGCGTCCTTCTTCTCCTCGGTCTCGCCCGCCAGGACGAGCGGCACACCGCGGCTGAGGGCCATCTGCATCCCGCCGAACCCGCCGTTGCTGACGAACACGTCGATGTGCGGGAGCAGTTGCGTGTACGGGATGTACTCCGCGGCACGCACGTTGTCCGGCAGGGCGCCGAGGTCGCTCACCGGACGGCCGCCGGTGGTGGCGATCACGAGGCAGTCCTGGCCGGCCAGGGCCTCGATCGTGGGCAGCATCAGTTCGGAGTAGTCGTCATTGCTGACGGTGCCCTGCGAAACGAGCACCACCTTGTCGGCGTTGAGCACGTCGTCCCACCACTGCGGCAGCGGCACGTCCTGGTGGTCGGCCTCCCACGGCACGCCCACGAAGCGAACCGAACCGGGGAGGTCGCTGCGCGGGTACTCCAGGGAGGGGATGGACAGGTGCAGGCACTCGTCGGGCACCACGACCTGGGCGTCGAAGTAGGACGGCAGCGTGCCGGTGCCGCCGCAGTCGCGGACCAGCTGCTCCGCGAGGCTTTGCGCTGAGGAGAACGCCGCGCGCACCTCCGCGTTGAGCCGGGCGTTGCGCTCCCGTCCGCTCGGCGACGCGTCGGGCGGCAGACCCATCCCGAAAGGCGCCGTGTCCACGCTGTACAGGGGAAGCACCGTGACACCGAGACCGAGCACCCGCGCGGGCCGGATGCCCGGCGCGCCCAGCTGGATCGGCCACAGGCCGGTGAAGTACATCTCGTGCAGCACGACCGTGGGCGTGTCCGGTTGCTGGGCAAGAACTTCCTGGATCGCCTCGTGCTGCTCCCGCATGGGCTTGGCCAGCACCTCGGTGAGGTAGACGGAGATCTGCTCGACACCGGGCGCGGCGGCGACGAGCTGCGGGAAGGTCTGGTACACGTTCGGGCCGTCGTAGTCGGCGTGCCCCTTGAGCGGGTGGAAGGTGGCGCCCGTGCTGAGAACCGCGTCGCGCAGGTTGGTGCCGGTGACGAAGGTGACGTCGTACCCCCGGGCCACGAGGTGGGCGGCGATGGGGCGCAGCGGGTTCACGTGTCCGGGAAAGGGAATCGCTGCCATGACCACGCGCGTCATACCTTGACCTCCGGAGGTGTGTTTCGGGGAGAAGCCCGTCGGCGGACGGTGCCGGAATCTCGGTCGCCGACTCGTGCAGGGCGCCCGGGAGATGACCGCCGTGACCGGCGAAGAGAAACCGGGTCGGCGCTTTGCTGGTTCACAAAACTCCCTCATCGGTGTGCTCTCCGAATATTGCCCTCGCGTCAGTGGTGAACAAGGCGTCATTCCGCCTTGTGGAACAACAAGACCGTCAATTTTGACGTGATACGAGTGGCGTGGGCTGTTCTCAGGTGAAGTCGACGACGGCGCGATAGCGCACGTTGCCCTTGCGAACCCGGTCGAGTGCCTGTTCGAAGTCGGTCAGCGCGAACGTCTCCACTTCAGGACGGATGGCGTGGCGGGCCGCGAAGTCGAGCATCTGCCGGGTCTCCGTCACCGTCCCGACGATGCCTCCGGTGATCTCCTTCGCCTCGGACACCAATCCCAGGGCCGACACGGAGATGGGCCGCTCCGGCACCCCCGCGATGCAGAGACGGCCTTGTGGAGCAAGGATTCCCAGGTAGTCGTCCCAGGGCAGGTCACCGGAGACGGTGGACAGCACGAAGTCGAACGAGCCGGCCGCCGCCCGCAGGGCTCCTGGCTCCCGGGAGGCGATGAAGTCCGTGGCGCCGAAGCGTTCGGCGTCGGCCTGCTTGTCCTTGGTGGTCGAGATGGCGGTGACCGCGCAACCCCACCTGGTCAAGAACTGGAGCGCGAGGTGGCCGAGGCCGCCGATGCCCACGACGGCGACGCGGTGCGTCGGGAGTACCCGGTTGGCGAGCAGCGGTGAGAACACCGTGGTGCCGGCGCACATCAGCGGTGCGGCGTGTTCGGACGGCATCGAGTCGGGGATCGGGTGGACGTGGCGCCAATCGCTCGCCCTGACGTGGTGGGCGAAGCCGCCGCGGTCGCCGCGGAGCACCAGGGCGTCGCGACGTGGGCACAGGTTGGTGCGCCCGCTGAGGCACGACTCGCACCGGAAGCACGACCCGGCGAGTGCGCCGACGCCGACGCGCCGCCCGATCGGCAACGCCGCCTCGTCGACGGCGGAGCCGATGGCGACCACCTCGCCCACGACCTCATGTCCGGCCACGGCCGGGAACCGCGCAAGGCCCCACTCGTCGTCGATGGCGGCGAGATCGGTGTGGCAGATGCCGCCGTGTGTCACGCGCACGTCGACCTCGTTGGGCCCCAGCGGTCCCGAGTCGTACTCGTAGGGCTGCAAGGCGCCGCCGGCGGTGCGGGCCGCATAGGCGATGACCTTCATGGTGAATTCCTCTCAGGACAGCCGATGGCGACCGATCACCCGTGCGGTGATCGGTGGAACTGGTGGACGTGCTCTCTGCGGAGCCGGGATCAGCCTTGTTCGCGGGTGATCGCAGCGAGGACGACGTGCTGCACCGCGTGGACGGTCATGGGAAGTGCGCCGGGGTCCCTGCTGATCCGGTGGATGCCGGCGCGGACGGCGCCGGTCAGGAGGTCGACGGTGAGCGAGACGTCGTCGACCGCACGGAACTCGCCGGTGCCGATGCCGTCGCGGACGACGTTCTCCACCTCGGTCACAAGGGCGGTGAACGGGTTCTCCCGCCCTGCTGGGAGCTCGGCGACCAGCGGTGTGGAGTTGGGGAGGAACATCAGGCGCATGGCGTGGTTCGTGGAGGCCGACAGGATCGCTTCGATGATCGTGAGCATCCTGCCGGCAGCCGGTTCCGCGGAGCGTGCGGCGATCGCGGACACCTGGTGCGCCAGCGGGCGGCCGGCCCGCCGGGCCAGTTCGAGGACCAGCTCGCGCTTGTCGCCGGCGTAGTTGTAGAGGGTGTTGCGCGCGAGTCCTGCCTGCGCGGCGATGTGGCCCATGGTGATGGAGTCGTAGTCGCGTTCGAGCAGCAGCTGCCGCACCGCCTCGGTGAGGTCGGCCCACACCACCTCGTGGTGTTCCTCGATGGTGGCGGCTTTGATCCGCGGCATCTGCTCGTTCTCCTCGGAAAGCCGGCTCCGGCCGGATGACCTCGTCCTACGCCGTCGGCACGGCGTCCGGCAGCCGGGGCTGGTTCTCCTGGTGGATCGCGGTCAGCGTGACGTGCGTGAGCCGCCAGCCCTCCGGCGTGCGGATCGCCTCGTTGTCGTAGAAGCCGACCACCAGCCACGGACCGGCGCCATCGGCGGTGAGCTCGTCCGGCAGCCAATGCTCGGCGCGGACGTGGGCGTGAATCCTGGCCTTGTCGCCGTCGATCTCGATGACATGACCGGTGATGGCGTGGTGCGTCGCCTTGAACGCCGCGAAGCTCGCACGGAGGACCTCCACGTACTGGCTCAAGGCGATCGTCATCGGCGGAGTGCCCGTGACGGACGAGAAGTCGAACGAGACCTCGTCGGTGTAGACCCGGCCGGGCAGCGCGTCGAACTCCTTCAGGTCTGCGATGTCGGCGTAGTGGCTCATCACTTCGATGAGCTCGGCCCGATCGTTCAGCGTGGTCATGTGTGTGTCCCCGTTCCCGTGGTCTGCATGTTTACGACGATCTGTCGCAAACATTACGACAGTCTGTCGCAAACAGCAACCTGGGGAGGACGGGAGAGCGTGGTTCGACCGGAGCGTGCGCCCGTTTGTCTGTTGTGGACGGACGATCAGCACCGCTCGACGACGAGCGCGGTCGCGGTGAACCCGGCGCCGAGGCCGATGAGCAGGGCGCAGTCGCCGATGGCCAACCCGTCGAGGCGGAGGAGGTCGTCCAGGTTGGCGATCGTGTCGCCTGCACCGAGGTGACCTGTGGTGTCCCCGAACACCACGAGACGGTCGCGCACGGCTTCGGGCAACACCGGGAGCACGGTGTACCTGATGGTGTCCGGACGCAACCGCGCTGTGCAGACGACTTGGATGCGATCGGCGTCGTGCAGGTCGGCGTCGGACAGCGCTCGCTGCACCGCTGTGGCGACGGTGGTGCGGATTTCCTGGGCGGTCGTGCGGAACTCCAGCAGGGCGGCGCTGTTGTCGAGCGGGGGTGGCAGCGGCCGGAAGGGGTGGAACCGGGGGAAGGCGCTTTCCAGCCGGGGGTTGCCGGCCCGGCCGGTGGCCAGCACGGCCAGCGGGCCCCGGTCGCGGTGCAGGAGCGCGGCGGTGCCCCCGTCGCCCAGCACCACCTCCGGCGCGGTGCGCCAGCGGTCGTAGGGCAGCTCGCGGGTGTCGGTGCCGGTGCACGCGAGAGCGTGGTGGGTGTCGGGTTCGGTGAGCAGGGTGGTGATGGCGGCGTGCAGCGCCGCGTCGCCGCCGCTGGACATCTGGCTCAGGCCGACGGCGACGGCGTGGGTGGTCCCCAGCGCGGCGGCGAGCCGGTGTGCCGGGGACGCGGGTTCCTCGTCGGTCGCGGACATGCCCGCGTAGGCGAGGAAACCGATCTCCTCCGGCGTGATCCCGGCGGTGGGGAGCACGTCTCGGCAGGCGGTCAGGCCGAGTTGCCACGCCTGCTGCCCGTCGGCGACCGCGACCTCGTGGCAGACGGCCGACCGGGCGTCGATGTCGCTGAGCGTGCCCGCCGTGACCGCATCAGCGGCGCGGGACCGTCCTGCGGGCAGCCAGGTCGTGGCGGCGGAGATGCGCACCCGTCCGGACACCCTCATGCGCGCACACCGCCGAGGTCGACGGGCATCGACTCCAGCCTGCGGTCGAACACCATGTCGCTCCAGCACAGCTCGTGCGGGTCGACGGCGAGCCGCAGCCGCGGGAAGCGGAGGAACAGCGAGCGGACCGCGACGGTGATCTCCATGCGGGCCAGTGGCGCGCCGATGCAGCGGTGCACGCCGCTGCCGAACGACAGGTGGCTGGGCTCACCGTCGCGGTGGGAACGGACCACGTCGGGATCGTCGTAGACACGAGGATCGCGGTTGGCAGCGGCGAGCGACAGCAGCACGGTCGCGTCCTTCGGGATGACGACGTCGCCGACGCGGACGTCGGCGGTGGCGAACCGCCAGATCGCGAACTGGAACGGCGGGTGGTGGCGCAGCAGCTCCTCCACGATCCGCGCGGTGGACGCCTCGCTGCCCAGGGCCTCAGCACGCAGGTCCGGCCTGGCGCCGAGCGTGGCGGCGCCGTGGGCGATGGCGGTGGCGGTGGTGGGTGGTCCTCCCACGAACAGCGCCATGACCGTGCTGAGCAGGTCGCGCACCCCGACGGACTCCGACCGGGCGAGCAGCATGGAGATCAGGTCGTCGCCGGGGTCGTTCCTGCGGTGTTCGACCGTGGCGAGGACGAGGTCGACGAGCTCGTGGTAATAGCCGATCATCTCGGGGCTGTCGGTGGGCTTGCTGGACAGCAGCTCGCGCAGCAGCGCGGCGGCGACCGGCGTGTCCGCGGGGCGCAGGCCGAGCACGGTGCTGATCACCGTGACGGGGACCTGGTTGGCGAAGGCGGTCATCAGGTTGACCGGCCCGCCACCCGCGGCGGCGCCTTGGTGCTCGAGGTGGTCGAGCTGCTCGTGCACGATGCGGTCGACGGTCGCGCGCCAGCGACCCACGGCACCGCTGGAGAGCTCGGCGTTGACCAGCGACCGCAGCCTGCGGTGCTCGGCCCCGTCGGTGTTGAGCATGTGCCGTCCCGTGGAGCTGAGGGTGTCCTCGGGAACGCGCCGTCCGCCGAACTTGTGCTCGGGCGAGCTCAGCAGCCGGGGGTCGACAGCGAGCCGCTCGTCGCGCAGGCAGGCCCGCACGTCGTCGTACCTGGTCACGAGCCAGATCGGGAACCCGTTGGGCAGCTGCACCCGCTGCACGGATGCGGCTTCACGCAGTCGCGCGTAGTAGGCGGTGTTGGTGTCGTCGTCAGGCAGCGAGACCAGGGTGGGCAAGCTCATGACCGGTCCCCCTCCACAGCCGCGGCCTCGGCGGACTCGACCAGTGCCGCGAGCTGCGCCACCGTCCGCGCGGTCACCAGGTCGTCCTCGCTGAGCTTGACGCGGCTCGTGTTCTCCACGGCGGTGATCGCGTCCAGCAGCCGCAGCGAGTCGACGTTGGGCAGGTAGGCGAGCCGGTCGTCCGGCGACAACTGGTCGGCGGGGATCTCCAGCACCCTGGCGAGCTCCTGGACCACCACGGCCAGCGCGGAGGACTCGTTGCCGTGCACCGGTCCGGTCATGCCGCGTTCTCCTCTCCGAACAGGCGGCGGCGGAGCTCGTCGCGCTTCCACTTGCCGCTGGTGGTGCGGGGCAGCCAGCGGCGGTCGACGGTGCGCACGTCGGCGTCGGTGATGCCGAGGCGTTCACCGACGGCTCGCCGCACGCCCTCGGCCACCGCCGCCCGGTCGGTTTCGACGGTTTCCACGACCACGACCACCCGCTCTCTTTCCTGGTCGGCCACCGCGACGCAGTGGCGCTGGTAGACGCCCGGCACGTGCCGGGCGACGTGCTCGACCTCCTCGGCGTGGACGTTGCGGCCACGCACGATGATCATGTTCTTGTGCCTGCCCGCGACGTGCACCTCCCCGCCCAGCAGGAAGCCCCGGTCGCCGGTGCGCAGCCAGCCGTCGTCCAAGACGCCGGAGGTGGCCGCGGGGTCATCGGTGAGGTAGGCGTCCATGAGGCTGGGGCCACGCACCTGGAGCTCGCCGACACCGGCCTCGGGCAGGACGGTGCCTCCGGCGTCGACGACCCTCACTTCGGTGCCGGGCAACGGGGGACCCTGCGACACGATCGTCCAGCCGGAGTCCCCGGTGACGGGCACGACCCGGCCGTCGGTGGCCGCGGCCCGGTCGAGCGTGATGGTGCGAGGTGCGAGCGCCGGCAGGTCGATGGTGATGCCGGCGCAGTACTCGGCCATGCCGTAAGCCGGGGTCATCGCGCCGGCCGGCAGGCCGTGCCGGCCCAGCACCTCGGTGACGGCGCGGACCGTGGCCGGGGAGACCGGTTCACCGCCGTTGAGCGCCAGGCGCCAGCGTCCGAGGTCGAGCCCGTCGAGCTCCGCGGTGCGGGCGGCTTCGGCCAGCCGGTCGTAGGCGAAGTTCGGTCCTGTGCAGATCGTGACGCCGTGCTCGCCGAGGTAGCGCAACGCGTCCACCGGGCGCCGGATGAACGCCGCCGGTGAGACGAGGTGGGTGTCGAACCCGGCACACAGCGAGATCAGCAGACCGATCATGCCGAAGTCGTGGAACAGCGGCAGCCACTGGTAGCCGACGTCGGCCGGGGTGAGCTCGCAGCGTGCGACCGGGGCGAGGACGCCGTTGAGGACGGCGCGGTGGGACAGCACGACGCCCTGCGGCCGGGCGGTGGTGCCGGAGGTGAACTGCACGACGGCGCGGTCATCCGGTCCGGGGGTGTGCGTGGTCGGGACGCGGGTGGCCGGCGGGCACCGGTCGGCGTTGACGACGCGCAGTCCGGGGCACCGGCGCTGCAGCGGTTCGAGCGCGGCGGCGAAGAGGTCACCGGTCACGACGTGCCGGATGCCGACGGTGCGGATGAACGCGGCGAGGTCGTCGGCCATGCTGTCGACGTCGTGGGCGACGGCGGGCAGCGGTAGCACGCTGACGGCGGCGCCGGTGGTGAGCACGCCGAGCAGCGCCGGCGGGAAGGACGGAACAGCGGGCAGCAGCACGCCGACCACCTCGCCGGGTCCGGCACCGGCGGCGAGCAGTGCGGCGGCGACGCCGTTGGCCCTGGGGCCGAGTTCGGCACGGGTCAGGACGGTCGTGGACTCCGGGAAGAACATCCGACCGCGGTCACCGGGTGCGCAGTTGATCGCGTCCACGAGCGTGCCGGAAATGTCGATCGCCATGCGTTGTCCCTGTTGTCGCGGTGCGGTGTCAAGTCGTGCAACCGGTGCTGACCGGTGACAGGCGAATCTGTTTTCACGAAGCTTCCAGTGCGGCGGTGAAGCCGTCGCTCAACTTCGAGCGAGTGTAGGGGCAGCGCAATGTCGTGTGACTGTGGACATCCACAGCGCCGCTGCGGTCCGCAGGTCCGCCACGCCGCAGGTCACCGGTTCCCCGGTGCTGCGGAAGGCCGCAGTTCGGTCACCTGAACCTCGGCATTCGCGGCTCGCGCGGGAGCCTGCGTTCACATTTGGCGCACATCGTGAAGAGCTGGTGCGCGAATCCGGGACAGGTTCCGCACACCGGAACGTCTCATTGACGCTGATTTCCGCTCAAACTAGCGTGGAAATCCTGAAAGCACGAAATCATCATTCAGGGATTCCCGAGATCACCTGCCGGTGAGTGGCGCTTCGACGCCCCTGTGACATGAGCAAGAAGGGTTCTGAGAATGCCTGATGTGGATTCCTCGCCTTGGGAGTGGGCTGAATGGCAATGGCGATCCGCGGTGGACGAGGTGGGCGCGGGTGCCCGGTTGGCCCCGGGGAACTGGCCGCAGAACGCGAGGGTGGCCGTCGCGATCTCGGTCGACGTCGACAACGAGACGCTTCCCCTTTCCCGTGGTGAGACCGGACCCGGCCTTCTCTCGCAGGGCCAGTACGGTGCGCGTGTGGGCCTGCCGCGCGTTCTCGAAACGCTCCGCCGGCATTCCGCACCTGCGACGTTCTTCTACCCGGTCGTCTCGACCCTGCTGGATCCCGCCGGGCTCGCCGCGGTGCGGGCGGACGGGCACGAGATCGGTCTGCACGGCTGGATCCACGAGAAGTGCGGTGACCTGACCGCGGAACAGGAACGGGAGTTGGCTCTGCGCAGCGCGGACGGGCTGGAGGCCGCAACCGGCGTCCGTCCGGTCGGTCTGCGCACGCCGTACTGGGACTTCACCGTGCACACGCTGCCGATCATCAGGGAGCTCGGGCTCGAGTACGACTCCTCCCTCATGGCCGATGACCAGCCCTACGAGCTCCTGCACCGGGGTGAGGCGACCGGGGTGACCGAGATCCCGGTGTCCTGGATCCGGGACGACGCCCCCTACTTCCCCGACGACGCTCTGGGGAAGCAGGTCTTGGCGCCGCGTGAAGTGCTGCGGACGTGGCAGGACGAGTTCGACGCGGCCTACGCCGAAGGCGGGTTGTTCACCCTCGCGCTCCACCCGCACATCATCGGGCACCGCTCCCGCGTCAAGGTGCTGGACGAGCTGCTGGCGCACATCGCTGCCCGCACCGGCGTCTGGTGGGCCACCTGTGCCGAGATCGCGCGACACGCGGCGGCACACCGTTCGCCCGCAGCGAGTTGAGCCCCGCCCGTTCGTCGCGAACCGAGAGGACAGAGCACCCGTGTCGATGATCAACGCGGTTCACGAGGACCAGGCCGAGTCCCTGGTCGAGGTCTACGCCC
Organism: Lentzea sp. NPDC042327; assembly: GCF_040647275.1. Lineage (NCBI taxonomy): Bacteria > Bacillati > Actinomycetota > Actinomycetes > Pseudonocardiales > Pseudonocardiaceae > Lentzea > Lentzea sp. NPDC042327. The sequence goes on along the minus strand of NZ_JBEZBX010000001.1, from coordinate 832,572 downwards.
GAGCCTTCCACGACGACCCCGTGTTCTCCTGGATCTTCCCGGACCCGGACCGCCGCATGGACGCCAACCGGGAGTTCTTCACCGTCATCGTGGAAACGACGTTCGCCGGCGGTGGACTCGCGCTCCAGGTCGAGGACTTCAGCGCGGTCTCGTTGTTCTACCCGCCGTCCGTGCTGCCCACCGCGGAGGACCACGCCGAGGTCGTCAGGCGGTTGACGGAGCGGCTGGGCGACCAGGCTGAGCGGGCGGTGGCCTTCGTGGACCTGCTGAACGACAACCACCCGCGGAACGTGCCACCGCACCTGTACGGCACCTTCCTCTCGACAGTCCCTGCGTGGCAGGGCAAAGGGCTCGGAACCGTGCTCAAGAACGCCCAGTTCGCCATCGCCGACGATGCGGACGCGGGCGTGTACGGCGAAGCGAGCTGCCTGCGCAACCTCGCGTTGTACGAACGGCTCGGGCAGGTGCGGCTGGGCGAGCCCATCACCTTGCGAGGTGGTCCGTCGCTGTACCCGATCTGGCGGCCGCAGGCGAGCAAGCGCGGCGCGAAGCCCTGAGGCGGCGAGGGCGTGGCATGGCCGGCGGTGGAACTCCAGGAGGGCCTGTGAGCCGGTGGGGCATCACCGTTCCCCTGCCCGGGATGTCTCTCGCGCTCCACCGGAAGATCGTCGAGGAGCTCCCGGACCTCGGGTACACCGATGTCTGGACGTCCGAGAAGGCGGGCACCGACGCCTTCACCCCTCTGGCGCTCGTCTCCCAGTGGGCGGAGCAACTGCGCCTGGGCACCGCGGTGGCATCCGTGTACACCCGCGGTCCGGCGCTCCTCGCGATGAACGCGGCGACCCTCGCAGGATTGGCCCCCGGCCGGTTCGTGCTGGGGATCGGCGCCTCGTCGCGGGTGATCGTGCAGCAGTGGAACGGCGCGGAGTACACCACCCCTCTCCGCAGAGTCAGGGACACGCTGCGGTTCCTGCGGGCCGCGCTGGGCGGTGAGAAGGTGACCGAGGCGTATGAGACGTTCTCCGTCAGTGGTTTCCGCCTGCAGAACGCGGTCGATCCGCCGCCTCCCATCGCGCTCGCCGCCCTGAGGCCGGAAATGCTGCGGCTGGCCGCGGAGGAGGCCGATGGTGTGATCACCAACTGGCTCGCTCCCGGTGACGTGCGCCGGGTGCGCGAAGAGGTCGGCCAGGGCGTCGAGCTGGCCGCCAGGATCTTCGTCTGCCCCACCGCGGACAGGGCGCTGGCACGCAGGCTCGGCCGCCGACTCGTCGCGGAGTACCTGACCGTGCCCGCCTATGCGGCGTTCCAGGACTGGCTCGGCCGCGGCGAGGCGCTCAAGCCGGTGCACGACGCCTGGAACCGCGGTGACCGGCGTGAGGCGCTGGAGCTGGTTCCCGACGAGGTCGTGGACGACCTCGTCGTGCACGGCGCGCCCGAAGACTGCCGCGAGCGAATTCGATCCTATGTGGACAACGGCCTGACGACACCGATCATCGCACTGGTCCCGACCGGTGACGATCCTGCTGGGCACGTCAGGAGCCTGGGTCCCGCTTGACGGTTCACCGGGTCCCGGTCGACCCCGGCGCCGTTGCGTGGTTTTCCAGGCAGGACAACGATTTCCGCGCCGAGCGGAATGACCGGCCCGGTCGGGCTGCCGCGTTCCGGTACGCGGGACGGTTCGTTGACCGAGTCATGATCCACTTCCAGAGTGGATCACGCGGGAAGTGTCTGCGACTCATCGAGAGCTGAGGAACCGAGCGATGTCCTCCGACTTGGAAATTTCCGCCACCGCAGTCGAAGAGCGGCTCGTGGAACGCCTTTCAGAGCTCACGGGCACACCCGCTCAGTTCGTCGACGTGGACGAACGGATCAACCGCTACCTCCGCGACTCGGTGCAGATGGTCCGGCTCCTGACCGATCTCGGGACCGAGCTGGGCAGGCCGTTGCGGCCCACGATGATGTGGGAGAACCCCACCGTCAGGTCACTCGCCCAGGCGGTGAGCGCCTCCGTGCGGCACGGGGAGCCGAGCCCGGCTCCCGCTCCGGCCACGCGCGGTGCCCGCTCCGACGAGGCCATCGCCGTCGTCGGCATGTCCTGCCGGTTCCCGGGGGCCGGAGATCTCGACGCGTACTGGTCGCTGCTGTCGAACGGGGTCGACGCCGTCGGCACCGTGCCGTCGGAGCGGTGGCACGCGGGCGACGCTCCGGCCGGGACCGACGGCTGGCGGGGTGGTTTCCTGGACCGGGTCGATGGTTTCGACCCGCAGTTCTTCGGCATCTCACCGCGTGAGGCGGCCGAGATGGACCCACAGCAGCGGCTGGCGATGGAGCTGTCGTGGGAGGCGCTCGACGACGCGGGCATAGCGCCCCACAGCCTCCGGGACACCCGGACCGGCGTCTTCTTCGGCGCCATGTGGCACGACTACGCCCAGTTGGCCGCAGGTGACCTCGCCGGAACCACGCAGCACACCGCGACGGGGCAGGACCTCAGCATCATCCCCGCCAGGATCTCCTACTTCCTCGGGCTGCGCGGACCCGCCATCACCCTGAACACCGCCTGTTCGTCCGCGCTGGTCGCCATCCACCAGGCACGGCAGAGCCTCCTGCTCGGCGAGTCGTCGCTCGCACTGGCCGGCGGGGTCAACCTGATCCTCGCGCTGGACAGCATGGTCGCGATGGACCGGTTCGGCGCGATGGCGCCCGACGGGCGGTGCAAGGCGTTCGACAGCAGGGCGAACGGGTACGTGCGGGGTGAGGGCGGCGGTGTGGTGGTGCTCAAACCGCTGTCCCGCGCGCTGGCCGACGGCAACCCCGTCCACTGCGTCATCCGGGGGAGCGCGATCAACAACGACGGCTTCAGCAACGGCATGACCGCCCCCAGCCCGGCCGCCCAGGTGGAGGTCCTGCGCGACGCCTGCGCCGACGCCGGGATCGACCCCGCGCACGTCGACTACGTCGAGGCGCACGGCACCGGGACGATGCTCGGCGACCCGATCGAGGCGGGAGCGCTGGGCGCGGTGCACGGGGCGGGGCGCCCGGCCGACCGACCACTGCTGCTCGGCTCGGCGAAGACCAACATCGGCCACCTCGAAGCGGCCGCGGGGATGGCGGGCTTCATCAAGACCGTTCTGGCGCTGAGCCACCGTTCCATCCCGCCGAGCCTGCACTTCGAGACCCCGAACCCGCACATCGACTTCGACGGCCTGCGGCTGCGGGTCGCTGCACGACGCACGCCGTGGCCGCGGCGGAACCGTCCCGGGCTCGCCGGGGTGAGCGCCTTCGGTTTCGGCGGCACCAACTGCCACGTGGTCCTGGAGGAAGCGGGCACGGGCGGGCCGCACCTGGTGCCGCTGTCGGCCCGTGACGAGGACGGGCTGCGCGCTGCGGCGGCAGAGCTGCTCGAAGCGTGCGAGCGACCCGGTGCGACGATGCCGGCGCTGCGTTCCGGTGCCGTGGCACGGGGAGTGGGGGAAGGACAGCGGCTGGCGGTCACCGCGGAGGGCCCCGCCGATCTGGCGAGGCGGCTCACCGCGCACCTCGACGGCCGTCCCCTGCCCGGCACGGTGACCGGCCTCGTGGAAGCGGATCGCGGCAACCCCGTCTTCCTGTTCGCCGGTCAGGGATCGCAGTGGCTCGGCATGGGCAGGGACCTGGTGCTCGAACCGGCCTTCCTGGCCGCGATGCGGCGCTGCGACCGCGCGATGCGCCCCTACCTCGACGTGTCGGTGCTGGACGTGGTGCTCGCGGACGACCCGGCCTGGCTGGAGGACCTGAGGCTGGTGCAACCGGCGATCTTCGCCGTGCAGGTCGCCCTCGCCGCTCTGTGGCGCTCCTGGGGAGTGCACCCCGGCGCGGTCGCCGGGCAGAGCCTGGGAGAGATCGCGGCAGCCCACGTGGCGGGGTGCCTGAGCCTGGAGGACGCGGTGCGGATCGTCTGCGTCCGCAGCACGATCGTGCACGGCGCCGCGTCCGGCTCGGGCGCGATGGCCGTGGTCGACCTGCCGGTCGAGGAGGCTCGCCGGGTGATCGCGAGCCGCGCGGACGAGATCTCGATCGCCGTCAGCAGCGGTCCGAACGCGACGGTGATCTCCGGAGCTGCTGACGCCGTGCGGGACCTCTCGTCCGAGCTCGCGCGGTCGGGCGTCACGCTGCGGCCGATCCAGGTGGACTACGCGTCGCACTCACCGCAGATGGACCCGCTGCTACCCGAGCTGCGGTCGGCGCTGAGCGGTGTGCGTCCCCACCGCGGTGTCATCCCCTTCTACTCCACGGTCGTCGGCCAGGACGTGGCCGGTGACGAGCTGGATGCCGAGTACTGGTGCGACAACCTGCGTGAGCCGGTCCTCTTCGCGGAGGTGGTGCGGCTGCTCGTCGCCGAAGGGCGGCGTGACTTCATCGATGTGAACCCGCACCCGCTCCTCGTGCACAACGTGACCGAGTGCCTGGCGGAGGCGGGCCGCGAAGGTCACGTGCTGCCGTCCTCCCGGCGGGCGGAGCCGAGCCGCCCGGTGCTGCTCGACTCCCTCGGCCGCCTGTACTGCCTGGGGCAGGACGTGAACTGGTCCCGTGTGCACGCCCGGACCGGCCGAGAGCCGGCGGAACACCCGCACGCACCGGACGGGCAGGAGCGGGAACCGGTGGTGCTGCCCCTGTCCGCGCACACCCCGGCCGCGCTCGCCGAGGGAGCCACGGCACTCGCCGAGGTCGTGCGGACCGCCGCTGACCTCGGGGACATCGCCCACACGGCCGCCCGCCGCTCTCCGCACGCGCGACGACTGGCCGTCGCAGGTGCTTCGCGGACCGAGCTGGCCGATGCACTCGAAGGAGCCGCGGAACGGCCGTTGGCACCGACGTGGAAGAAACCGTCCGTCGTGTTCGTCTTTCCAGGCCACGGCGCCGCCTGGGCGGGCATGGGCCTGGAGCTCGCCGCGACGGAGCCGGTGTTCAGGGATGCGCTGGAGGACTGCGCCGCGGCGATCCGGCGGGTCAGCGGGTTCTCCGTCCTCGACTACCTGCGGCGGGAGAACGGGGAAGCGGACATCCCGTTGATCGAGGAGGTGCAGCCGGCCCTGTTCGCGATGGAGATCGCGCTGACGGCCCTGTGGAGGTCCTGGGGCGTCGAACCGGCCGCCGTCGTGGGGCAGAGCATGGGGGAGATCGCCGCGGCACACGCCGCCGGCGCACTGTCCCTCGAGGACGCCGCACTCGTGATCTGCCGCCGCAGCACGCTCCTGGCGTCGATCCGCGGGCAGGGTGCGATGGCGCTGGTCGAGCTCGGCCTGGAGGAGTCGCGGAAGCTCATCGGCCGGTGGGACGGCCAGGTCGAGGTCGCGGCGAGCAACAGCCCGTCCTCGACACTGCTGGCCGGGAGTCCCGAGGCGGTGGAAGAGGTGCTGGGCGAGCTCGAGCGCACGGAGGTGTTCGCACGGCGCATGGTCGTCGACGTGGCCGGGCACAGCCGGCAGGTGGAGCCACTGCTCGGCGAGCTCCGCGCCGAGCTGCGCGGAGTCTGGCCCGCCGCGACCTCGGTGCCGTTCTGCTCCAGCGTCACCGGTGCGCTGAGCGCGGGCGAGGAGCTGGGGACGTCGTACTGGCTGCGGAACCTGCGTGAACCGGTGATGCTCTGCCCGGCCGTCGCCCTGCTCGCCGAGCAGGGGCACCAGGTGTTCCTGGAGATCAGCCCGCACTCCGTGCTCGGCCCGGCGATCGACGCGACGCTCCACTCGGTCGGCGCGACGGCCACCACGGTCGCCAAGGCGCACAGGAAGCGCGGTGAGCGGACAGGCCTGCTGGAAGCCGTCGCGGCGCTCTACACGGCGGGGTGCGAGGTCGACTGGGACCGGGTGCAGCCCGCCGGTGGCCGCACGGTTCCGCTGCCCGCCTACCCCTGGCAGCGCGAGCGGTACTGGCTCGACCGCGTACGTGGCACTCGCCGCGAGATGACGAGCGCGATCGACGACGGGTCGCGCTCGGAGCCGGAGGAAGTCGTCCCGCAGGAGGCCGCGAGCAGCTCCGACGACGGTGCGGCCTTCGAGGACCGGCTGGCGAACCGGGTGGCCAGGGTGCTGCGCCTGCGGCAGGACGAGGTCCAGCGCGACGTCCAGCTGAGCAAGCTGGGCATGACCTCCCTGATGGCGATGGAACTCCGCAACCTGGTCCTGCGTGATCTGGCCGTGGAGATCCCGGTCTCACGCGTGCTGCGGGCGGACGGGGTCTCCGCACTCGCGGCCGAGGCCCAGCCGTCGACCGGTGCCGGCCAGCCGGCGCCCGGCGCGGCGGCTCTCGTGGGATCGATGGACTGGATGGAGCTGTGAACGCGATGACCTCACTGGTGGAACTGCTGAGGCGGGGCGTGCAGCTGACGCCGGCCGGTGACCGGCTGCGGTTGCGGGCTGCTCCGGGAACCCTCGACCCCGCCGAGCGGGATGCGGTGCGGGAGCACAGGTCCGAGCTGCTGGAGCTGCTCGGCGGGCGCTCGGCCTGCCGGCTGACCGGTGTGCAGAACCGCATCTGGTTCCTCGACAGGCTCGACCCGACGGGAGTGGCGTACACGTTCACCGTCACCTACCGGATCGAGGGGCCGGTCGACGCGCCGGCGCTCGCCACCGCACTGGAGACCGTCTGGCGCCGCCACCCCGGTCTGCGGGCGACCTTCGAGGAGATCGGGGGAGTGCCGGTCCAGTTCATCGACCCGGAGTCGGCACCCGTGCTGAGGAGTGCCGATCTCCTCGGCGCCGATGCCGAGGAAGTCGACCGGGAGCTGCGAGCGGCCCTGATCGCGCCGTTCGACCTCGCTCGTGGCCCGTTGGCGCGTTCGGTGCTCGTGCGCACCGGGGAGCGGGAACACGTGTGGGGGCTGACCCTGCACCACCTGGTCGCCGACGGGTGGACCACCGGGCTCGTCGTGCGGGAGGTCTCCGAGATCCTCAACGGCGAGAGCGGTGCGGACGCGGGCTTGGACTACACCGACTACGCCGAGTGGGAACGCACACACGCCGACAGCCCCGCCTCGGCCGGGAACCTGAACCACTGGGTGGGTGCGTTGTCGGGAAGCACCCCGCTGGAGCTGCCGCAGGACCACCCGCGCCCGCCCCGGCGCGGCCACGTCGGCGCGCGGGTCGACTTCGTCCTGCGACCGGAGCTCACCACCGGGCTCACGGAGCTCGGCAGGGAGGAAGCGGCAACCCGGTTCGCCACGCTGCTCGCCGTGTACCTCGTGCTGCTGTGGCACTCCACCGAGCGCGAGGACATCTCGATCGGCACGCCGTGCGCCAACCGGCTGGACCCCGGCTTCGAGCGGACCGCGGGGTGCTTCGTCAGCACCCTGGTGCTGCGCGTCGGCCTGTCCGCCGAGCTGAGCTTCCGCGAGCTGGTGCGCAGGACCGCCGCCGTGTGCGCCGACGCCTGGGACCACCAGAACTACTCGTACGAGAAGCTGGTGAGCGAGGTGGCCGGAAGCCGCGACCTCAGCCGCAGTCCGCTGTTCCAGGCGTTCTTCGCCTTCCAGGACGCGTTCCACCCGCTGAGGCTGCCCGGCGCCACGGCCGAGCTGCGCCCGTTCGACACCGGCAGCGTCCAGTTCGACCTCGAACTGCACTTCCACCCCGACGCCGGCGAACGGGGACTGCTGGGGAGCTTCTACTACGACACGGCACTGTTCGAGCGGTCGACGGTCGAGGCCATGGCCCGCCGCTGGCAGCACCTCGCCGCGTTGCTGGTCGGCTCCCCGGACCTGCCGATCGGCGACGTCTCCCTGATGACCGAGCTGGAGCGCCGGAACCTCCGCAGGCGCAACAGCACCGCATCGGACCACGCACGGGACACGACGGTCGACCGGCTCGTGGCGGCGTGGGCCGAAGCCGACCCCGAGCGCGTCGCCGTCCGCTGCGACGGCCGTGAGCTCGGCTACGCGGAACTCGACCGCGCGGTGTCGGCGCTGGCCTGCCGCATCGATGCCGCGGGCGGTCGTGGCCGGCGACTCGGGATCTTCCTGGACCGCAGTCCCGACATGGTGGTGGCGGTGCTGGCAGCGGTCCGCGCGGGAGCGGTCTTCGTCCCGCTGGCCACCGATCTGCCCGAGGAGCGGATGGCCTGGATCGTCGAGGACACCGGCATGTCCCTGGCGGTCACGCGATCGGACCTCGCCGCCCGCCTGCCCGAGCGGGTCCGGCCGCTGCTGGTCGACGGGTCACCGGACGCGACGCCGCACCGGCCGCTCGATCCGCCCGCAGCCGGCAGTCCCGCCTACGTGCTGCACACCTCCGGGTCGACGGGCCGGCCCAAGGGTGTCGAGGTGCGGCACGACAACCTGCTGAACCTGCTGCACGCGATGGCGGTGAAGCCGGGAATCCGGCAGGACGACGTGTTCCTCGCGGTGACCAGCCTGTCGTTCGACATCTCGCTGCTGGAGCTGCTGCTCCCGCTGGTCACCGGTGCGGTGGTCGTCGTCGCCACCGCGGGGGAGGCGGCGGACCCTGCTCGCCTGGCCGACCTGCTGGACACGAGTGGTGCCACCGTCATGCAGGCGACGCCCTCCACGTGGCGGATGCTGTTCGACTCCGGGTGGAAGGGGCTCTCCCGGCTCACCGCGCTGTGCGGCGGAGAGGCCATGAGCCGCGACCTGGCCGACCAGCTCCTGGCCGGGTGCCGGGAGGTGTGGAACCTCTACGGTCCGACCGAGACGACCATCTGGTCCGCCCGCTGGAAGGTCGACGCGACCGGTCCCGTGCGCATCGGGGAACCGATCGAGAACACCCGGTTCTACGTCGTCAACGGACGCGGCCTGCTCGTGCCGCCCGGAGTGCCGGGCGAGCTGTGCATCGCAGGGGAGGGCGTCGCGAACGGCTACCTGAACCGGCCGGAGGAGACCGAGCAGCGATTCACGGACCTGGCGGGGGTGGCCGACGCGCCCGAGCGCGTCTACCGCACCGGTGACCTGGTCCGCGAGTCGGCGGACGGCACGCTGACCTTCCTGGGCAGGACGGACCAGCAGCTCAAGGTGCGCGGTCACCGCGTCGAGGCCGCCGAGGTCGAACACGCGCTGCGCCGGCACCCCGCGGTCGTCGACGCCGCGGTCACCCTGGCGGCGGACGGAGTGCTCGTCGCCCACCTGGCCGCGCATGACGGCGACACCGTCTCCGCGGGTCGGCTCAAAGAGCTGCTCGCTCCTGTCCTCCCCGCCTACATGGTGCCGCAGCGCTTCGTCCTGCACACCGCGCTTCCGATGACTCCCAACGGCAAGGTCGACCGCACGGCGCTGTCGTCGATGGTCGCGGAGCCGGCTCCGAGCGCCACCGCGCACGAACCGCCGGCCGGCGGGACCGAGGCGGTCGTCGCGGAGATCTACGGCGACCTCCTCGGCCGGACCGGGGTCGGCAGGCACGACAGCTTCTTCGACCTGGGCGGGCACTCCCTGCTGGCCACCAGGGCGCTGTTCCAGGTCGAGGAGCGCTTCGGCGCGCGGGTGGAGCTGCAGAACCTCTTCGCGCACCCCACGGTGTCGGCGCTCGCCGCACGGATCGACGACGACCTCACCCGCGGTGTCCGGGACGACCTCGCCATCAGCGCCGCGCTCGACCAGCTCGAGTCGATGTCGGACGAGGACGTCGCCCGCCTGCTCGACGGCCTCCACTGACCAACCAGCGAACCAGCGAACCAGCGAACCAGGAGACAGTGTGAACACGACCGACCGGCTCCAGCAGCTGTCCGACACCAAGCGACTGGCGCTGTTGCGGCTGCTGGAGAACAAGAACATCGGGAACGACCGGCTGCTCACCCTGGAGGGGTCGAACGTCAAGGTGCTGCGGGAGGGCACCCCGATCCTGTTCCTCTACCCGGCCACGGACGGCAGCGTGAGCTACATGAACAACTACCTGCCGCACATCCCCGAGACCTGGGGCGTGTATGCCCTGCAGACCCCGGGAATGGACGGTGAGCAGGCGCCGTACCGCACGGTCGAGGAGCTGGCCGCCCACGGCATCCGCCAGATGCGCCGCGTCCAGCCGGAGGGCCCCTACTACGTCGCGGGGAACTGCATGGGCGGACTGCCCGCGTACGAGACGGCCCGCCAGCTCCACGAGCAGGGTGAACGCACCGGTCTCGTCCTGCACCTGATGCCGAACTTCAACCGCCCCTGGAAGGAGCTGCCGGTCGACAGCGCCTCGTTGCAGCAGCGGGCGATCATGGACTACGTCTACATCATCGAACGCCTGCTGGCCGTGCGGATCGACCTGCCGTGGGACGAGCTGAACGAGCTCGACGAGGACGCACAGGTCGAGTTCGTCGTCCGCTACGTCGACGAGCACGACCTGCTGTCCGGAATGGACCTCGACGTCTTCCGCAACCGGATGGCCATCTACAAGGCGAACCTCTCGGCGATGCTCACCTACGACCCGCCGACCGGCTTCGAGGGCAGCATCACGATCCTCGCCGTCGGCGAGGCCAGCCGGCAGGAGACCGCGATCCACGCGATGTCGCCCTACGCCGCACCGCTGCGGTCGATCCACCGCGACCGGATCACCACCGTCTTCGTGGACGCCGACGGCGGCGCGCTGTTCGACGGTGCCGAGCCGGACATCGGCAAGATCGGCCGCGAGCTGCGCGAGATCGTCTCCGCGGCGGGCGAAGGCACCAGGGCGTGACCACCGAGGAACAGGACCGGTATCCGCACCTGTTCTCCCCGTTGCGGGTGGGCAACGCGCGGCTGAAGAACCGGATCGTGTTTCCGGCGATCATGAACAACTACGCGCGCCAGGGGCTGGTGACCGACCGCACGGTCACCTTCTACGCCGAGCGCGCGGCCGGTGGCGCGGCGATGGTGGTGTCCGAGGCGCTGTTCGTCCACCCGAGCTCGGTGCCCCCGCAGACGGGTCTCGCGGCGTACGAACCCGCCAACACCGCGGGCTTCGAGCGCCTCGCGGCCGCGGTCGAGGAACACGACTGCCGGATGGTCGGTCAGCTCCTGCACTCGGGCAGGCAGCAGGTGCGAGGTCCGGTGTCGGACAGTTCGATCGGGGTGTCGCCCCTGCCGGACCCGTACAGCTGGACGGTTCCGCACGTGATGTCCACGTCGGAGGTCCGGATGATCGCCGAGTCGTTCGTGGCTTCGGCCGCCGTCCTGCAGCGTGCGGGGTTCTCCGGCGTCGAGGTGCACGCGGCGCACGGTCACCTGATCACGCAGTTCCTGTCGCCGTGGTCGAACACCAGGCAGGACGAGTACGGCGGCGACCTGGACGGGCGGACCAGGTTCCTGCGCGAGGTCCTGGCCGGCATCCGGTCGGTGTGCGGGACGGATTTCCTGCTGGGCTTGAAGATGCCGGGTGACGAGCTGGTGCGGGGAGGCATCACCGCGGAGGAGTCGGCTCGCATCGCGAACCGGGTGGGCCAGGAGACTCCGCTGGACTACCTCGCGTTCGGCCAGGGCAACTCCTCGCTCAGCTTCGGCGACCACGTGCCCGACATGCACTACCCGCCCGGCCCGTACCTCGGGATCCAGCGCGACCTCAGGGCAGCGGTGGACGTCCCGGTCGTGGCGTTCGGCCGCATCACCTCCGCTGCCGAAGCCGAGGCCGTGGTCAGGGACGGGGTCGGTGACCTGGTCGGCCTGGGACGTCTCCTGGTGGCCGATCCCGGCTTCCCGGCCAAGGTGCGGGCGGGCCGCGAGCAGGAGGTGCGGCCGTGCCTCTACTGCAACGTCTGCTGGGGAGAGGTCACCAGTGGCCGCACGATCGCCTGTGTGGTCAACCCCGACCTCGGCACCGGTGGTGAAGCCGCCGGCCGGGTGCGCGGGTCGTCGACGAAGCGTGCGGTGACCGTGGTCGGCGCCGGTGTGGCAGGTCTTCGGGCCGCCGCGGCGGCGGCCGAACGAGGGCACCGGGTGACCTTGCTGGCCGGACCGCACCTCGGCGGCAAGGCGAGGGTGGAGTCGCTGTTGCCGGGACGTGCTGACATCGCCACCACGCTGGAGCACCACCTGTGGCTGGTGGAACGCAACGGCGTGCGCGTCGAGCGGAGTGCGCGCGTGACGGAGGAGATGGTCCTCGCGACCGGTCCCGACGTCGTCGTCCTCGCCACCGGGGCGCGGATGATGCGACCGCCCACCCTGGCCGCCCACGGCGAGGACGGCGTCAGCGTGCGCGACCACCTGGTCCACGGCGACGGCGGAGGCAGCGACGGCACAGCGGTGCTGTTCGACTTCGACCACTCGGCCGGGACCTACGCGGTGGCCGACCTCCTGGCGCGGCGGTACCGCGACGTGGTGCTCATGACGCCCAGGGCGTCCCTGGGCGACGCGGTGCCGTACGTGAGCCGCCTTGGTGTCCACCGGAGACTGCACGAGGCGGGCGTGCGCATCGAGTTGTCGACCGAACCGCTGCTGTACGAGGACCGCGTGCTGCGCTGTGCGAACGTCTTCACCGGGCGGCTCACCGAGATCGAGGACGTGGCCCTGTTCACCTGGTCGACCCCGCGTCAGCCGGTCGACGAGCTGTCGGGTCCGCTGTCGGCGAGCGGGGTGCCAGTCCACGTCATCGGGGACGCGTACGCGCCGGGAACCATGCTCACGTCGATCCGGGAGGCCGAGGTGCTCGGCAGGCGGCTGTGAGCGCGCCTCAGCGGTTGTTCCTCCGGGCTTCCGGTTCACCCAGCCAACTCCGTGGAGATGAGATGCTGAACAGCAGCACGGGTCGTTGCCCTGTGCAAGGGCGGTTCGACCCGCTGGCTCCCGACTACCTCGCCGACCCGTACCCGGCGCTCGCCACCCTGCGCGAGGAAAGCCCGGTCTTCTACGAACCGCAGCTCGACATGTGGCCGGTGACCCGGCACGAGGACGTCAAGCGCGTCCTCACCGATCACGAGAGCTTCTCCGGTGCGATCACCCAGACGCCCTTCTACCCGCTTGCGCAGGAAGCGAAGGAGATCCTCGACGCCGGGTTCCACGCCACCCCGACCGTCTCCAACTGCGACCCGCCCAAGCACACCAGGGTGCGCGCCTTCAACGTCAAGGCGTTCTCCGCCAGGAGGATCGCGGGGCTCGAACCGGTCATCCGCGCCTGCACCACCGAACTGCTCGACGGTGCCGCCTCGAAGTCGCGGTTCGACCTGGTGCACGAGCTGACGGCACCACTGCCCGCCAAGATCGTGTTCAGCCTGATCGGCTTTCCCGAGTCGGACTCGGAAGCGCTCAAGGCGCTCGCCCTCAACCGCATGGCCTTCACCTGGGGACGGTCCACACCGGACGAACAGGTCAGGATCGCGGAAAGGATGGTCGAGTACTGGCGGTACTGCACGGACTTCGTCGCCGCGCGCAAGGAGGACCTGCGGGACGACTTCACCAGCGACCTGCTCCGCTCGCACCTCGCGGATCCCGCCGCGCTGTCGGTCGAGGAGATCGTCAACGTCATCCACGCGGTGAGCTTCGCCGGCCACGAGACCACCACCAACGCGTCGTCGAGCACGCTGCAGCGGCTGCTCACGCACCGGGAGCAGTGGGAGGCGATCTGCGCCGACCCGTCGCTGATCCCGAACGCGGTCGAGGAGGGTCTGCGCTTCGACCCGAGCCTGCACACCTGGCGCAAGATCACCACCAGGCAGGTCGACATCGGCGGGGTCACCGTCCCGGCGGGGGCCAAGCTCCTGCTCCTCATCGGTTCCGCGAACCACGACCCGGCACGGTTCGCCGACCCGGACCGGTTCGACGTCCACCGGTCGAACCCCCAGCAGCACCTCACCTTCGGCAGGGGAATCCACGCCTGCTTCGGTGCCCCGCTGGCTCGGCTGGAGATGCGGGTCGTGCTGGAGGAGCTGACGGCACGCCTGCCCCACCTCCGGCTCGCGGACGGTGAAGTCGTGCGCTACCACGAGAACGCGTGCTTCCGCGGCCCCGTGCGGCTGTGGGTGGACAACCCGGCTGCGGCCTGAGCCACCACGACCCACGCGCCCGGATGCGGGCGAGCTGCGAACCGACTCGACCTAGGAGAACTGCACTGAGGTACTGGGAACGTCACGTCGCACTGCCGGCCGATCCTCTTCGCGTGGCTGCCACGCTCGCGGCGACGTCGACCGAGGACAACGTGCTCTACGAGAACCAAGGTTCGATCTGCTGGGGTGAGGGCGCCCATGCGACCGTCACCACGCGGGCGGGCGAACCGCTGTCGGCGCTCGCCACCCGGCTCGCGGAGGTCGACGTCGACAACTGGCGCGCTTACGGCTGGGCCACCTTCGAGCTGTCCTACGCGTTGTACGGACTGGACGACGCGCCGACGACCGACACGGTCACCTTGATGATCCCGCGGCGTGAGGTGCGCTTCGAGAACGGCATCGCCCTCCTGCGCGCACTCACCGCGGCGGACGTGAACGCGCTGGAGTCGCGGCTCGCGGCTGCCGTGCTGACCGGCGGGGTCGAGCCGGCGGAGGCGCGCGTCGAGGTCGATGTCGACGGCCACGACGCGGAGAGCTACCGGGCCGCGGTCGCGGCGGGCATCGCGGAGATCCGCTCCGGCGCGCTGGACAAGGTGATCCTCTCCCGTGTGGTACCGGTGCAGGAAGACATCGACATGCCCACGACGTACCTCACCGGCCGTCTTGCCAACAACCCGGCGCGATCGTTCCTCCTGCGCCTTCAAGGCTGGGAGGTCCTCGGGTTCAGCCCGGAGATCGTGATCAGCGTGAGCTCCAAGGGCGAGGTGGTCACCCAGCCGCTGGCCGGCACGCGCGCCTTCTTCGGTGATCACGAAGCCGACCGGGTGCGGCGTGACGAGCTCTACCGCGACGCCAAGGAGGTCTTCGAACACGCGATCTCGGTGCGCCTGGCCGCGACCGAGCTGTCGACCGTGTGCAGACCGTCGACCGTCCGCGTCGAGGAGTTCATGAGCGTGAAGGAACGCGGCAGCGTGCAACACCTCGCCTCCCAGCTCTCGGGTTCGCTCGCACCGGACCGCACCGGCTGGGACGCGTTCGCCGCCCTCTTCCCCGCGGTCACGGCGTCCGGCATCCCCAAGGCCTCCGCGTGCGAGCTGATCCGGCGCGCCGAGACGCAGCCGCGCGGCCTCTACAGCGGCGCCGTGCTGACCGTCGACCAGGACGGCGCCATCGACGCGGCTCTCGTCCTCCGCAGCGTGTTCCGCCGCGACGGCGACATCTGGCTGCGGGCAGGCGCGGGCATCGTCGCCCAGTCCACCCCTGAACGGGAACTGGAGGAGACGCGGGAGAAGCTGCGCAGCGTGTCCCGCTTCCTCGTGCCGTCCGCGGAGTGAGCCGAGCCGGCGGAGAACCCGCGTTCCACCCCGTGGAACTCAGCGATCTGGGTCACACCCTTTTCGACTACATTCATTGCCATCGTTCAACAAAGCCAGCGGGGGATTTCACCAGGAGTGACCATGAGCGTTCAAGAGCAGTTGCGCGGCGGTGCACCGGATCTCGACGACTTCCCCACGCTGTGCAGTGTTCCGCTGCGGCCGGAATGGTTCGACGACGAGGAAGAAAACCCGGCAGCGGGGGTCGTCCGGGGTACGGACTGATCAGCAGGAGATCAGCTGCTGGTGCAGCGAACCTACCCGTAGTAGGTTCGCCTGCATGACCCCGGACGCCACCGCGCACGTCGATGTCGCCGCCTCACCGCAGCGAGTGTTCGAACTGGTCAGTGACCTGCGAAACCTGAGCGGCGTCGCCGAGGAGTACGCGGGCGGTAAGTGGCTGGACGGCTCCGGCCCGTCGGTCGGCGCGCGGTTCCGCGGCGTCAACCGGCGCGGACGGCGGGTGTGGCCGACGACCTCCACGGTGACGGACTGCTCCGTGACCCGGTTCGCGTTCGAGGTGAGGTCGCTGGGGCTTGCGGTGGCGCGCTGGCAGTACGACATCGAGCCGACCGCCGGCGGGTGCCGGGTGACCGAGTCGACCTGGGACCGCCGGCCGGGGTGGTACGTGCCGATCACGCGGCTGGCCACCGGCGTCAAGGACCGGGCGGTGACGAACCAGCGGAACATCGAGGCGACGCTGGAGCGGTTGAAGAAGGTCGCGGAGTCGGGCTGACCGCGCAGAATTCCACGGACCTTAAACCGATTTAAAACCCTTTGCCCACAACCGAATTCTGAACCCGCCCCGTGATCTCCCCGTAGTCATCGGTACAACACCGATCCACCCCGAGGAGACACAGGATGGGCGCTCGACACCGCAAGCCCGCCATGATCGGCGCGGGCGCTGTGCTCGCGGTCGCCGCTGTCGCCGGTGGCATCTTCGCCTTCGGCGGCACCAACTCGAACGCGGCCGAGGACTGCGGCGGACTGGACCAGGCGCTGCGGAACAACCTCACCTTCATCGCCGGTCAGCAGGCGAACCCCGACGCCCAGTCGGACGCCCGCATCGCGAACCGCCAGGCGGTCGTGAACCTCATCAACCAGCGACGTGCTGCCGCCGGTTGTGGTGGCAACGTCCAGGCGCAACCCGAGAAGGGCCAGGCCGCCACGTCCGGTGAGGACTGCGGCGGGCTCGCCAAGGCGTTGCAGAACAACCTGACCTTCATCGCGGGCCAGAAGGCGAACCCGGACGCGCAGTCCGAGGCGCGCATCGCGAACCGGCAGGCCGTGGTCAACCTCATCCAGCAGCGGCGCAAGGCGGCGGGCTGCGCGGGTGACGGTGGCGCGGGCAACGCCGACCAGGGCCAGGCGACGGCCCAGCCCGCTCCCCAGCAGCCCGGCACCGGTCAGGGCAACGGTGGCGCGTCCGGGCAGCAGGTCTGCGCCGGCTCGACCGTCACGCTGTCCGGCGAGGGTGGCGCGCCCGCCGCGTCCAGCGGTGAGTTCCCGATCGGCACCACGCTCAAGGTGACGAACCTGGACAACGACAAGTCCACCACCGTGAAGGTCGCGTCGGTGTCCGGCAGCTGCGCGCTGCTGAACAACGCCGCCTTCGAACAGGTGCGGGAGCCCGGCAAGTTCCTGATCCGCAGGGCACTGATCGAGAAGATCGGCTGAGAGTCCACACCGGACGGTCGACGCAGGACGGCTGTTCTCCCGAGGCACGGGGGAACAGCCGTTCCGCGCGTTCGGCGATGTCGCGCTAGGACCACGACCAGCTGAACCCGCGCACACCGGGCCGCACGTTCAAAGCCACGTCCAGCAACGTGCGCCCGGGAGCCACCTCGGACCCGTCCGCGAGCTGGACGGCGGAGGCGGGAGGGGCACCCTCGAACGTCACCTCGAGCACGTACTCCCGCGTCGGCAGGCGGAACTTGCGCTCGTAGCTCGTCGCGGGAGGACAGGGCGCCTGGTTCACGATCTCGTGCTCGACCACGACGCTCTCACCCTTGCGCAGCGGCCGTTCGAACAGCAGCTCCGCGACCAGCAACCCCTCGGCCGGCTCCTGGACGACCCGTCCGACCGTGCAATTCTTCAAGGCCTTGACCAGCGGCGGCGGGCGGTCGCGGTCGTCGGCGTGCAGGATCACGACCCACCGGTCGGGCCCGTTCATCAACGCCGACAGCACCTGCCGGGAGCGGAAGACCCGTTCGGTGCGGTCCGCTCCGATCGTCACGAAGTCCTGCTGGCTCACGCGCAGGAGCTGGTCGTCCCACTGCGTGTCCAGGTCGTGCAGGGCGTGCTCGACGGGCGCGGGGACCGGCCAGAACGCCGACACCGGCGCCGGCGCCCCGCGCAGCCAGCGGCCGCGTGAGCGCGGGGGGTCGAGCAGCTCCGACAGGTGGCCGGGAGGCACCCGCAGGATGTGCTCGAGGTGGACGACGGCCTGCAGCGACTTCTGCCGCTCTGGCCGCCTGCGACCGGTCTGCCAGCAGCTCAGCGTCGCCATCGAGACGGAGACGCCGTTGTGCGAGAGGTGCTCGCGCAGGCGCTCCAGACCGAGACCGCGATTCGTGATCGCCGTCCGGAGAGCCTGCGCGAACTCGTCCACGCCGGTCACGCTAACGCACTCACCTGCCCGGCTGAAGTGGCTGGTGAGGCCGGTAGGTCACGCGACCGTCGACCACCACCACGTCGACCTCGACGGGAGCTCCGGTGTGCTCGCCCATCGGTGCCAGCACCAGCGGTGCGGTGCCCGTGCCCTGGTGGACCACCAAGGTCGTGCCCAGCCGGGTGGCGATCAGGTGGCCGAGCAGGTCGCGCGCGTTCCCCGCACCGGTGTTCTCGTTCGCGTCGGGGTGCAGCGCCCAGTTGGCGTTCTCGACGAGCGCACCGGTCAGGTGTCCGGTGTGAGCCGGCCTGAACGAGGTGAAGTCCGCGACCGCCCGGCTCACCGCCGCGGTGGTGGCGGCCTGGTTCAGCACCTGCGCGCGCAGGGCTGCCGGGTCCTGGCGCACCACCTCCGCGACCGCCGCGTACAGGCCGTCCGAGGTGACGGGCGGGGGAGCGGGCCGGTTGAGCACGTCGAACGCCAGGTGCCGCAGGTGCCGCCGCGTGCTGCTGACGTGTTCCTCGTACTCGCTGAGCCGGCTCGACGGGGCGGCCTCCGCCACCTCGGGCTGTTCGGGTCCTCCGGAACCGGTCGGCGCGACCTGGCCGTCGGCGTCGGCGAGCGGTGGCACCGGGTCGGCGAGCGGGGGCACCGAGTCGACGCGCGGTGACACCGGGTCGGCGAGCACCAGGGATGCCGACCGGCCAGGGCTGAACCGGACCAGCGGTTCCTCGGTCACGTGCCTGTTGACGATCGTGTCGAAGATCTTCCGGTCGAAGTCGGTGGCCGGGTCCCAGTACAGGTGTGCTCCGTGCTGGACCCCCACGTTGCGGTTGACCAGCAGGAAGACCATGCTCTCGTAGTCCTCCTCGCCGAGCCGGTTGCCCTCCGGGTCGTACATGCCGTACATGTCGGCGTCACCGGTCATCCAGATGAGGTCGCCCCGCGAGTTCGACCCGTGGACGACACCGTCGATGACCTTGAACTTGCCCTCCTGCTCGTACTGCTCCATCGTGCCGATCAGCTCGGCGAACTCGGCGGTGCGCTCGTGGAAGCGCTTGGCGACCTTGTCCCGCATCGCAGGGTCGACGCCGGAGAGGTCCGGGTTCGGGTCCGGCTGGAAGAACCCGACGAGCCCGACGTGCTCCGCGTCGGCACCGAGCAGCACGTCGGCCTGGTTGATGGTCTTCGCCTTGATGTCCTTGGGCTTCGGCATCGCGCCGTCGTGGAGCCAGCGAACGGAGTCCGGGTTCGTGGGACGGACGTCCAGCACGATGTTGAAGCGGTCGACGAAGTTCTGGAACCGCTCCTGGTTGCGCTTGGGGATGCCGAACTCCCCTTCGAGCCGGTCAGGGGTGAGCGGCGCGGCGTCGTCCGGAACCCGCCACTGCACGGAGTCCCGCGGTTGCGCGGGACGCGGCGCGGCGGACGTCTTGGCGTCGATCTCGTCGAAGAGGTCCTCGACGAACGGCTTGCCGAGGTCCGGTTCCGGCAGCTGCGGCTCGACCGGTTTACCTGGGGTCGTCCGCTCACCCGCACCACCGGCACGGCTGGACCCGGTTGCGTCCTGGTCCGCCGGGGGACCGGTGAGCGCGCTGCTGACCGCCGCGGCGCCGGCTTCCTGCTCCGGCGTCGTTGCCGCGCCGGGTTCGGTGGTCTTGCGCGGTGGTTCGCTTGGGCCGGCGTGCGGGTTGTCGGGCACGGTTTGCGGCTCGGCCTCGATCTCGGCCTCGGGTTTTTGCTCCGGTGTCGTCGCCACGCCGGGTTCGGTGATCTCGCGTCGCGGTTCGCTTGGGCCGGCGTGTGGGTTGTCGGTGGTGTCAGGAGTCGACGTGGCTGGTGGTGCCTCGTTCGTCTTGGGGTCTGGGGTCGCGGTCTCGGGCTCGTTGTGGAGCACGGTCTGCGGCTCAGCCTCGACCTCGACCTCGACCTCGACCTCGGCCTCGGCGGAAGCGGTCGTTGCCGCGCCGGGTTCGGTGGTCTCGCGTGGCGGTTCGCTTGGGCCGGCGTGCGGGTTGTCGGTGGTGTCAGGAGTCGACGTGGCTGGTGGTGCTTCGTTCGTCCTGGGGTCCGTGGTTGCGGCCTCGGGCTCGTTGTCGAGCATGGCCTGCGGCTCAGCCTCGACCTCGGCCTTGGCCTCGGCGGAAGCGGTCGTCGAGTGCACGGTGGGGCTCGGCGCCGCGGGCTGGACGTCCGCAGGGCCCGTGATCACCGTGGTCTGTCGCGGAAGTGACGCCTCGGCGTTGCTGCGGGTGGCCGGTGCGGCGACCTGAGGACTGGGTGTGCCCGTCTCCGCACTGCTGCGGCTGCCTTCGTTGCCCGCAGACGACTCCGCGGGCGGCGAAGGCGGCGTGGGCAGCGGCTTCTGGCTCGCACCCGCCGCGGTGTTGGTGACGTCGGCGGGTGGGGTGTTGGTGGCCGCGCCGGTGGGAGGCGTGTCCGTGGTCGCGTCGCGGGCAGGCGTGCTCGTGGTCGCGTTGCCGAGAGGCGTGTTCGTGGCCGCGCCGGTGGGAGGCGTGTTCGTGGTCGCGTCGCGGGCAGGTGTGTTCGTAGTCGCGTTGCCGGGAGGCGTGTCCGTGGTCGCGTCGCGGCCAGGCGTGCCCGTGGTCGCGTTGCCGGGAGGCGTGCTCGTGCTCGCGTCGCCAGGTGACGCGGACGGGGCCGGCGGGGCGGGCGGGCCCGACGGTGCGGGCGGTGCCGACGGCGCCGGTGGGGTCGGCGGTGCGGGCGGGGTCGAGTTGTAGAGGTCGACCTGGCGGTCCGCCTCCGCCTTCGCGTCCCACCACTTCTTCTGCTCCGCGTCCGCGGCCCTGCGGGCGTCGTCGAGCTTGGTCTCCGCTTCCTTGATCTTGTTCTCGGCCGCGGCGCGCTCGGCCGAGAGCGCCTTGTGGGCTTCCTCGGCGGTGGTGCGGGCGGTTTCGGCGTCGGCGACGGCCTTCTGCTGCGCCTGGAGCTCCGCACGGGCGTCGACGGCGGCCTTGCGTTGCACGTCGAGCTGCGCGTGGGCGTCGGTGAGCTGCTGCTGGGCGTCGGTCAACGCGGTGTGCGCCGCGTCGGCCTCCTGGCCCAGCCGGTCCAGCTCAGCCTTCGGCGCTCCGCTGATCTGGGCGTCGTCCAGGGCGTCCTTGGTCGTGAGCGCGTCCTGGCTGAGCGACGAGATCTGCGGCGTCAGGTCCTGGATCGCCGCGCGGGTCTGCGCGACGTCCGCCACGGCGGTGTCGAACGCCGTCTGCCGCGTCCGGAGCTCGGCCTCGGCGTTGACGTGGTTCTCGATCGCCGTGTTCAGCTTCGTCGCGGCGTCACCCAGCGGCTGGTCGGTCCTCGCCAGCACCGCGGCCGCGGAGTTGATGACCTCCTGGGCCTCGTGCCGGGCCTCGTCGACCTTCTTCTCCGCCTCGCGCCAGTCGTCGGCCGTCTTCTTGACCTCGGTCTGGGCGTCCTTCAACGAGTCGCTGAAGTTCTGGTTCAGCATCGACTCGACCTCGGTGGCGGGCATGCGCACGCCGGCCGAGCCGGGCACCGTCAGGTCGACGACGCCGGTCTTGCCGCCGACCGTCGCGACGACGCGGTACTCGACGTCGAACTGCACGAGACCGGTGCGCGACGGGTCCTTGGGCTTCACACCGCCGCCCTGCGCCTGCGCCGGGCCGCCGGAGACCGCGGACGACTCCTCGTTCGCGTGCCTCAGCTCGACGCCACCGGAGCCGACGTTGACGGTGTCCGCGGGGTCGCCCTGCTTGACCGCCGCGCTGCCCTGGGCGAGGCCCACGGCCACGTCGGAGGAGTCGGCGACCTTGGCCTCGCTGGAGACGTCGGTCGTCTTGGTGATCAGCGGGGTCTCGATCTTGACGCCGTCGCTGAGCGAGCCCAGCTGCGGGTTCACGAGCTTCGCGTAGACCTTGACGTCGGCGTCCTGGCCGAACGTCAGCGCCGCCTCCTTGAGGCCGGGCACGTCGAGCGGTCCGGACAGCATCGCGGGCAGGTGCGGCTGCAGGTTCTCCGGGCTGAGGGTCGAGAGCAGGCTGTTGAGCGAGCCCGTGCCCTTGCCGGTGAGGCCCTTGCCCGCACCGGCCTCCGTCATCGCCTTCACGGCGGCGTCGCGCAGGTCGCCCGCGCCGCGCAGGTTCTCCACCGACGCGGTCGCCGGCAGCTGGGTGGCCCGGCTGTCCTGCTGGAACGCGTAGGTCGCGTCCGGCGTGCCGAACTCGCTGCCACGCCTGCTCGCCGCCGACATGTAGGGCTGCGGGGCGCCGCGACCGGTCGTCGGCGCCGAGACCTTCTGGTTGTCCGCGTGCGTGCGGACGACCATGTCCTGCTCGGCGCTGCGGACCTTCGCGACCTCCTTGGCGCCCTTCTCCACGACGAGCTCGAACTCGACCGGCACGGTGTAGCGCGCCGCCGGACCGCTCGCCGTGCGGTTGTGACCGAACGCCGTGCTGGTCGAGGTCGTCACCGACGTGCTCTCGGCGGAGCCGACGTTCGCGATCGCGCTGAGACCCGCGGTGCCGGAGACGTTCGGGTTCGCGCTCCCCGGCGCGGCGAGGCCGGGCGCCCGCAGGCCGAGGCCCCAGCCGGTGCCGCGGCCCTCGCCGTCGCCGTCCTTGCGGGAGCCGCCGTCGTTGTGGGACATGTCGACGCCGTCGTTGACGACCTGGTCGAACTTCGGCTCGCCCGTCTTCGCCCGCAGCGTGACCTGGTAGGAGTCCTTGCCGAACGTGCCGGGCTGGTGGACCAGCAGCGGCACGCCGCCGTCCAGGGCGCTGTCGATCATCGCCTTGACGCTCGACGGCGAGTTGAGGTCGACGATGCGCTGCAGGTTGCTCATCGAGTCCTTGAGCACCGAGTCCGGGATCAGCGGGGCGCTGCCGAACTTCTTGGTGTTCGTGGACAGCTTCGTCGTGAGCTCGTTGACCGCCGCGGAGAGGTCGGGGACCTTCTCCACGTTGGACAGCCCGAGCGCGCCGGGCTCGCCCGGAGCCACCGTCGACGGCGGCGCCATCTTCGGGAACTCGGGCTTGGGGACGTTCGGCGCCACCTTCGGCAGCACGCCCATCTCCCGCGCGACGTCCTCGGACACCCGCACGAAGACGGACTTCGGCAGGTCCACCTTCACGCCCTCGGCGTTCGGCGTGCCGCCGTGCACGAAGTTCTCGGCGCGGCTCTCACCGACGATCGTGAACTCGGCGTCGACCTGGACCAGCACGGTCCTGGCGTCGTCCGGTGTGGTCCGGCCGCGGTCGACGTTGCCGCCGATCTCGTTCGACGTGGTCTTGTTGTCCGACCACGGCGTCCACCTGCCGGTGACCGCGACACCGCCGGACCCGCTGGGGTTCGACGGCTGGCCGGCGGGCGGCGGGGTGACGTTGGGACGCACCGGGACGTTGATGCCGGCGACGAGGTCGACCGACCGGCTCGTCGTGGACGACCCACCGGCCTTGTACCCACCGCTGACCGAGTTGTCGGTGCCGGTGGCGTCCGAGATGGACACCAGCTTCGCCGCACCGAGCTTGACCGACATGCCGATCGCGCCGGAGCGGTCGGTGACGCGGCGGTCGTACTTGAGGCCCTGCTCCTGCACACCGGTCTCGATGAGCCGCTGCAGGTTCGCCTTGATGTTCTCCGGGGCGAACATCTTGTCGATCTGCGCCCGTGACGCCGTGCCCGGCGTGGTGAGCGCCGAGTCGCCCTTGGCCGCGCGGTTGAGCGCGTCGATCGCCTGGTCCCGCAGCTCCGTCGTGTTGGCGACCGCCTCCACGTGGAGGAACTCCGGCGACTTCTGCCGGGCTTCTCCCGGGTTCAGCAGGTCCTTGACGGTCGGGGAGTTGCCGATCGGCGTGGCCTTCGGATCACCCGGCTTGAAACCGTCACCGGGGTCGTCCTTCAGCGTCGAGGAGTCCGACACCCACAGGTTGACCTTGCCGTCGATCTTGCTCAGGCCGGCGCCGGTCTTGGCGACGGTCTTCACGTCCGGCGCGTGCTGACCGGGCGCGCCCGGCACGATCGTGCGGACCCACGTCCGGGGCCGCGTGAACGTGGTGATCTCGACCTCGAACTCCACGTCGCCCTGGAACACCTGCGCGTCCGCGCTGCCGGGGTTCGACGAGGTGGCGCTCACCGCCGGTCCCGCCGAGGTCTTGTCCGTCCACGAGTGGCTGTAGGACACACCGGCCTGCGGCATCGGGGTCAGCGAGGCGACGCCGGTCTTCACCGGGATGTTGGCCCTGCCGGTGATGCCACCGGTCCAGCCCTTGGTGGTGCTGGTGTTGGCGTCGAGCTTCGGGCCGCTCGTGGTGGAGTCGCTGACCGCGCGCCCCTCGGCCTTGCCGAGGTGCTTCGGGTTGGTCAGCTTCGCCTTGACCGTGACGTTGACGTAGGTGTTCGTCGTCTTGCCGGAGTTCTTCAGCTGCACCTGGACGCCCGGACCGAGCAGGCTGTCCATGTTCGCCTTCAGCGCGGCCGGGGACAGGCTGGCGTCCAGCTTGCGCTGGTTCGCGAGCTGCACGGCCACGTCACCGAACCCCTGGCCCTTGCTGGAGCGGGGGTTCGCGTCCGGGTTGTTCCACTTCGGCAGGAACTTCTCGAACCCGGGCAGCTCGCGCAGCTTCGTCTCGACCTGGCCCTGCACCTGCGTCGCGGGCACGAACTCACCCACCTTCGCGTTGCCCGCGGCGAGCGTGTCGGCGACGTAGGGCGGCAGGAACCTGGTGTCCGCGGTCGCCGGGTCGGTCGTGGTGTTGAGGGCGCTGCCCACGGTCGGCAGGCCCACCGAGCCGGCCTCGCCCAGACCCATGCGCATGTGGGTCGTGACCTCCATGGTCACCGGCTTGCCCGCGGGTCCCTGGACCTCGACCTCGGCGGTGACCTCGTACAGACCGGTCTCGGCCTTGACCCCTATGCCGGACTTGCGGCTGGAGCTCGTCCCCGCGTTGACGCCCTCCGCGGTGCGCGCGGAGTACCCGCCGGTCGCGCCGACGGTGCCGCCGACCTGGCCGGGGACACCGATGTTGCCCCCGAAGCCGGCAGTGACGTCGAACCCGGTCTTGCTGGCCGCGGACACGCTGCTGCCCCAGGAGAAGGTGTCCTTGAGGTCCAGCGCCGCGTCGGCGTGCGTGCCGACGAGCTTCGCGTCCTTGAGCGTCGCCTTCATCTGCACCGCGGCGCCCTTGCCGGCGTGCGGGCTGATGAGGTCCGGCGAGGTGACGAAGCCGCCGAGCATGGCGGGCAGGTTGTTGCGGATCGAGGTCGGGCTCAGGAAGTTCTGCAGCGCCTCGCGCCCCGGCGAACCGATCTTGGTGATCGACGGGTGCAGGTTCTCCGCGACGTCGTTGAACAGCTTCCCGGAGTCCTTGACCACCACGGCTTCCGGCACGACGTTCTCCGCCTTGACGCCCCACGCCGCGTCGGACGGCGTGACCGCCGCGGAGGACTTGCCGGAGTCGACGATCGTGCTGAGGTCCGTCGGCACCTGCAGCGTCACGTCGGGGCCGGTGCTGAGCGTCGAGAACAGCGTGGGGTTGCCCGACGCGTCGTACAGCGTGATCTCGTACGAGACCGGCACGGTGATCTTCTTGGACCCGGAGTCCGATCCCTTGATCGCACGCTGCTCGGTGACGGAGGTGCTGGTGGCCTGCGACACCGCGGGTGTCGCGAGCGCGGCCTTGCCACCCAGCGAGCCGTACGGTCCCATCGCCACGCCGGCCGTCACCGCACCGCCGACGTCGTTGGACGTCGAGATGCTGTTCGTCGTCGTGGACGCGGCGGCGGCCTGGTAGTTCTTGTCGACCTTCGTGGTCGCGGCGTCGGTGGTGCTGCTCCCGTCCGCGTGCATCTCGGCGCGGACGTTCGCCTCGAACCAGGCGTTGCCGATCTTCACCTGGAAGTTGCGGCCGTCGCCGAGGAACGTCTCGAAGTCGTTCTCGATCGCGTTCTTGATGCGGGCGGCGTCGTCGGGCTTCAGCCCGTTGATCTCCCGCACCACCGCGTCCGCGCCGCGCACGTCGGTCGGCACGATCGAGCCGAGCGCCTTGTTGTCCTGGAAGAAGCTCGGCAGGTTCGTGTCCGGGAGCTGGCCGACCGGCTGTGGCGCCATCGTCGTCATCGGGATGACGGGGTTGGGCGTCGGCCTGGGCGGCGCGGGACGGGTGTCCGGTTCGGGCGCGGGACGGGTGTCCGCGTCCTCGTTCTGACGCGTCTCCTGGAGCTCGGTGGTGAAGTCGAGGAAGGCTTCGAGGTGAGCGGTGTTGTGCCCACCCGCCTGCGCGTCCCGGATCTGCTGGTCGACGTGGTTCCGCACGGCCGCGAGGTCGGCGTCGCCGAAGTGCCGCCAGGCCGGCGCGTCCACGTCGGCCGGCAGCTGCAGCGCGTGCGTGGTGAGAGCGGCGTCGCGGTTGTTCGTGAGCTGGTCGACCCGCTGCTGGTAGTACTCGACCTGGCGGTCCGCTGCCGCCCGCCTGGCCGCCTGCTCGTCGAGCATCGCCTGGGTCTTGAGGCGGTCGGGCACCAGGTCCGATGCGTTCCACCGGTCGCGGGCCGTCTTCATCTCGTCGAGGCGCTGCTCGGCGATCTGCGTGCGCTGGTCGTGGATCGCGGGCGGGCCCGCCTGCCGGGACACCTCGATCATGTGCTCGATCGCCGCCGAGCGCGCGGCGTCACGGCCGTACGTCTGCTGCAGGTCCCGCAGCGCCGCGGTGTCCAGGCCGTACAGCGACGCCTCGAACGACCGCTGCGGCGTGCCCTCGTGGACGGGGCCGAAGCCACCGGGCACGACGAGGTCCATGTCCGGGGCCGCGGACCGTGCCGACGGGTCCTGCATGAACGGCCGCGGCTCGGCCGCGGGGGCGGCCTGCTCCTGCCGGGCCTCGACCGGCGGGACGGTGTCGCTGTCCCGCGCGTCGGTGTCCGAACCAGCTGACGAGGGGTCGTCCGATCGGACGGACGCCGAGTCGTCCACCTCGGCCGTCGGCGTGTCGGGCCGGGACGGCACCGGCGTGTCGGGCCGGGACGGCGACGGCGTCTCCATCATCCGGATTTCCCGGATCTGGTCGTACAGGCGGTCGAGCTCCGGGGTCGGGAGACCGCCGATGCGCGCGTCACGGATCAGGTCGGTGACGCGGTTCTCGATGATCTCGGCGTCGGCCGGTGTCACCGCCTGCCACTCGGGTGCCGTCGTGTCGGCGGGCAGGTTGAGCGCGTAGGTGGTCAGCGCGTCGGTGCGGTCGTACTGCAGCCGCATGAGCTCCTGGTCGAGCTGGCGTGCGTGGTCGGTGAGCCGCTGCTGCTCCGCCTGCCGCTGCGCCTGGTCCGTGCGCATCAGCTCGGACTTGAACACGTCCGGCAGGGCGTCGGTGGTCCGCTTGAGGTCACGGGCCTCCTCGCGGGTCTGGCGGATCTCGCTCTGCAGGTCCCGCAGGTGCTGCTGGAGGCCGCCTTCCTTGTGGGCGATCTCCTGGTAGCGGGACATCTGCTCGATCTCGAACGAGCGGTCCGGGTGGGTGCTGTGCTGCGCGGCCAGATCGGCGAGCTCGGCCTGCGACTTCCCGTACAGCGAGGCCCGGAACGCCGCGTGCTCGTGCCGCGGGGTCAGCACGCGGTTGTCCGGCCGCGCGTCCACGTCGGACTGCGCATCGGCGTCGGACCGTGCGTCGACATCCGACTGCGTGTCGAAACCGGGAGCGCTGTAAATGCTTGCGGTGTCCCGCTGCGTGCGTTGCTCTTCGAGAGCGCGGGCGAGCTGGCGTGCTTGGAACTCGCGAGTCCTGACCCCGAGATCGCGCAGGCGTTCCGCACGCGCATCGAGCTCGGCGTTGAACCGCTCCAACCGCTGCATCGTCGCCTGCAGCTGCGCGTACTTCTCCGCGGCCTTCTCGAAGCGGTTGCCGTAGTCGGGATCATTCGTGAACGCCAGGTTGCGCTCTGCCTGCTGCACCAGGGCTTCGGCTTGGGCGATCTTCTGGTCGAAGTCGACGGAGGTGTCGACCTCGTGCCCGAGCATCTGGTTCAGGAAGCCCTGGACACCCGTGGTCGACGACTTGCCGTCGCGGTAGTTCTGCAACGCCTCCTTGGCGTCCTCCAACTGGGCGCTCAGGCCGTCCAGGCCACGCGTGGAGGCGTGGTTGATCACGATGCGCACGTCCGCCTCGTTGCGCACCCGCTCCTGCAACACCTTCAGGTCCGAGGCGTCGAACCCGGCGTTCTCGGCCGCCGTGATCTGCGCGGTCAGCTGGTTGTCGAGCCGGGGGAGCACGTCAGCGGGGACGTGTTCGAGCTTGTCCGCGTTCGGTCCCGCGACGAACTTGTCGATGAGGTGCGTGGTGCCCAGCGCGGGCCCCTGCGCGGCAATGGTCTCGATCTGGCTGTTGGTGCTGTCGAGGAGGTCGGTGAGGGTTTTGACCTGCGCGTCGATCTGCGCCAGCTGTGCGGTGTGCTGCGGCGTCTTCCACAGGCTGGGCTGGCGGGGTGCCTGGGACTTCACCTCCGCGATGCGGTTCTCGAGGGTCGAGGCCCGTTCCCGCAGGGCGTTCACGAACGCCTGCGGGCCACCGGGGTGCGCGGCCGCGCGCTTGACGAGCTGGACCGTCTGCGCGGCCTTGTAGAGACCCTCGTCCTGGCGGCCCTTGTAGAGATCGGCGATGGTCTGGTTGACCTCCGCCGAGGACTTGCCCGCGAGCCACGCCTCCATGCCGGCGCGGACCTCCTGGGCCGACGGGGCACCGAGCGCGCCGAAGGTGCCGTTCTGCGAGCTGATCTGCACCTGCGTCGCGCCGCCCGGGCCGTGCACGGTCTGCACGCCGTTGTTGTCGACGACGAGCTGCACGTCCAACGCCTGCGCGATCGACGCCGGCAGGTGGGAGCCGACGTGGGAGTCGGCCCACGACGGCGTCTGCAGCGCCTTGTCCACCAGGTCGGCGGGCGACGGCAACGCGCCGTTCGCTTTCAGCTGCTGGGTCAGGTGGTTGATCACCTCGACGTCGCCGGGGTTCGTGCCGGCGGCCTTGGGACCGGCGTTCACGACGTCCCAGCGCCTCGACGACCCGTTCGCCAGGTCGTCGGCGAGGTTCGCCCGCCACTGGTCGGCCTTGGCGTCGGCGGTGAGGCCGGGGAGGTTCGGCTCCAGGTCGGGGTGGAACTTCGCCAGGGTCTCCTGGCTGACCTGGTTCGCCACCCACTTCGCCAGAGCGGGCGGGGTCAGACCGGAGTGGTTGTGGTTGCGCGGGTTCTGCCGGACATCGCCGAGCACTGTGTCCACAGTGGACTTGACGTCGGTGGAACCGACCAGCGGCGAGGCGTTCGGGACCGGCGCGTTCTGGAACGCCGCACTGCGCAGCACCGACTCGACCAGACCGACGCGGTCCAGGTTCGGCAGGTGCGTCTGGTTCGGACGGGCGGCGGCGGCGGCGTCGACAGCGACGTCGACGTCGACGTCGCTGTCCGAGTCGAAGAACCGGCCGGGCATGGTCGCCGGCCTGGTTTCGAGGTCGAGGTCGGTGTCGAGGCTCGAATCCGAGTCCGTCCCGGTGTCGACGGTGCCGTCGGTGCCGGGCGCGGACACCGGGCCGTCGCTCGACGGTGGCTTGGGCGTCCAGCCCGCGGGCGGCGGCACGGTGGCGGGACCGGGCGGTTCCAGCCTCGTGTCCGGGACCATGACCTGGCTGTTCGCGGTGCGTTCGATCAGCCAGAGGTGACGGGGCAGGATGCCGGGGTCGGGCAGGTGGACGGCGGAGCCCATGAGGCCGCCGTCGTTCTCGTGCACGCCGGAGTTCGTCTCGTGCTGCTGCAGGACCCGGGTCGTGTCCTTGTACTCGTCCGGGATGCCGAGGTAGTGCAGGGTTTCATGGGCCAGGACCTCGGGACTGGTGTCGGGGTTCCAGTGGTCCTGGTTGACCTTCGGGTCGTTCGGGTCGACCTGGACGGTGGTGTGGGCGTCGGCCTTGTTGTCGGTGAACTCCAGGTTGACGTGGAACTGGTCGCCGCTGGGCAGCCGGAAACCCTGGTTGAGCAGGTTGTTGACGCCGTTGGTGGCGTTGTCCCTGATCTGCGCGAGCTGTTCGGCGGTGGTCTTGCCGGTTGGTTCGAGGTGGACCTTGACGGTGTATTCCTGCACGAACTTGCCGGGGCTGGTCTCGATGCGCCGCAGATCGTAGTTGATCAGGCCCTTGTAGGCCTCGATCTTCGACGGCGTGCTGTCGGTGCGCACGTCGCGGACGTCGAGGTCGACGGTGCGGACGTCGGTGTCGTTGCGGCGATCGGCCCACGTGCTGCGGTCAGCCGGGCTGTCCGGTTCGGACCACTCCGCGGTCCGGGCGGGGTCGTGCCGCCACGACTCGTCGGACAGCACGTCCTTGCCCTGGTGCGACTCCGGAGTGGGCGGCGTCATCCGCGGCGGCGCGCCACCGCCGCGGACCTTCTTCGGCTCCGTGGAAGTCTCCGGAGCAGCACCGGGCGTGTTCGTCCCCGCACCGCCCTGACTGCTCTCCGCCGCGGACGGCTTCGCGGGCAGCGGAGGCGGCGTGGGCACGGACTTCCCACTGCCGTCCGCTGTGGTGTTCGTGGCCGTGCCGGCGGATGACGTGGACGGGACCGGCGGCACACCGCCGTCGCGGCCCTGACCCGGGACTCCGGTGTTGGCCGGAGCAGGCCTGAGTGCGTTCGTGTCCGCACCGCCACGGCTGCTCTCCGCCGCGAACGCCTCCGCGGGCAGCGGGGGCAGCGGTTTCTCCCTGATGTCCGCCGCGGTGTTCGTGGCGTCGGCAACGGGGATGTCGCGGGGGGCCGACTGTCGATCGGCAGTCGTGGTGTCCGGGATGACCACTTCCGCGCGGACGTTGCGGCGATCGGTTTTGGGGTTCTTCGAGTCCGGAGGGACCTCGCGACCGTGCGAGATCGGATCGACGCGGATCTGCCCGGCATCCAGCCGCCGCTCGGGCGGCACGTCGCGTTGCAGCTCGTCCAGCAGACGCGCGACCTCGGACCTGGTCCACGCGGCGGCCACATCAGCGCGTTGCTGACTTGCCGCGTCGCTGTTGAGGAGGTTGTTGCTGTAGCCGTGCAACTGGATCTCAGGCAGGGGCATTCCGTTGCGATGCCGCCACAGCGCCGCTTCGACTGTCTGCTGCGCCAGACCGGTCAGCATGCTGGTCGCGTTTCCGGGCAACTTCTGCACGCCGGCCGCGACCTGCTCCGCGTCCAGGTCCTTGGTCTCGCCCATCGGCACCTGGTAGCTCGTCGTGTTCTGGTGAGACGTCGTGACAGCCACCAACGGGTTCGCCAACTGCATTGGCGTGTTCACGTCGTCGACATGGCCCCACTTGTCGAAGAACGACTGGCCGGGCTGCTTGCTGTAGTCGTTGAAGAACCACATCTCACCCGGCTGCGGCAGCTGAGGTCCCGCGATCTTGTTGATCGCCAGCCGCGCCTGGAACGTGGCCTGGTTCAGCGTGGTCTCCGCGCTCTGGCGATCGCCGCCCTGGACCGAGGGGTCGGCGAGGGCCGCACGGCTGTCCTGGATCTTCGTGAGCGCCTCGGCGAGCATGAGTTCCGCGTCCACCGTCCCCGGTGGCTGCTTGCGAAGTTCCGCCTCGATACCGGGAAGTTCGTGTTGGTGCCTGCGCAGGTTCTCACCGATCGCCTGGTTCAGCAGCTCCTTGCGGTAACCGCCCTGCCGAACGGTTTCGACGCTGATCTGCATGTCGTCCGCGGCGCTGTTCACCACGACCGAACCGAGGTGGTAGCCCCACACCTGCGGAAGCTGCTGCCCGTCACCCGTGCGGGTGTAGTTCAGACCGTAGTTGGCGCCAGCCGGATCGGGGGCCGCGATCGACTGGATCATGTACGCCTCGCCCGGCTTGGCCCAGGCGAACTGGTTGACACCCAGCTGTTCGGCCGCCTCGTCGAGCTTGGCCCGCTGCTCGGTGCCCGGCATCAGCGCGGAGCCGTACTGAGCACCCACCGGCGGTGGGTTCGTCGAGGGGGCGACCATGGCGTCGGCCACCTGCTGCGGGGCGAGCGTGGTGGACGGTGACGAGGGTTGCCTCGCCGCGTGGGCGAGCGCGAAGGCCATCTCGTGCATTCCGTTGAACTTCAGCGGACCGCCGTTGCCGACCTTGGCGACGACCGGCGCACCATCCGGTGGCCGCATGACCGCCTGGCTGTGCGTGCCACCGATGATGCCTTGGGAGAACTCGCTGCACACTCCGGGCGGCCTGCTCGCGAAGTGCGGCTTGACCATGAGCAGCGTTGTGTCCCCATGACGCACCGTGTTGCCGGGTGCCACCTTCAGTTCGAGCTTGCTGCCCACCTCCTTCAACCGCGCCTGAGCGTCCGCGATCACCTCCGGTGTCGCGTAGAACTCCCTGAACTGGTTGCCGCCACGAGCAAGCGGCAGAGCGAGGCTGCTGTCCGAGGAGAACATCATCTCCGGCTTCGCCGCCACGCCCGTCTCCACCACCGGCACCACGGACGGGAACTGACCCGGACGCGGTTCCAGCACCACCTTCGTGCCCTGCCAGACGAACTGCGGCTCGACACCGTCACTGGCGAACTCGTAGTCCCGCGTCGTCACCGGGCCGGTGTAGTCGTCGATGATCGAGTCGAGCAGGTCGTAGGCCGATTCGCGGTTGGCGAGGTGGTCCACCATCGCGTCGTGGTCCGGGCCGGCGATGCCCTCCGCCACGGCGATCTCGTGGTCGTAGCCGATCACTATGTCCCCGTAGTCGGCCAACGCCTGCGGGTCTGCGGAGCCCATCTGCGGGTTGTGCCTCGTGGGGCGGCTGAAGTTGATGGGAGCCGGCGTCTGCGGCTGTGCAGGGCCCATCTGCGGGTTGTGCCTCGTCGGGCGGCTGAAGTTGATCGGCGCCGCCGTCTGCTGCTCCACGGGACCCGTCTGCGGGTTGTGCCTCGTGGGGCGGCTGAAGTTGATCGGCGCCGGGACCTGTTGTCCCGCGGGACCCGCCTCCGGGTTCTGCGGCGTCGGGCGGCTGAAGTTGACCGGTGCACGACGGGGCTGCGCGTCCTCGGGCCTGCCGCGTCCGGAGTCGGTGGCGGGATTCGGGGTCACGGCCGCGGCAGGAGCTGGAGTCACGCCGGTGGGAGGCGGGGGAGCCGGTCGCGTCTGTGCGGGTGGCGGCGTGGTCGTCGGAGCGCTGGTCTCGGGCTTCGGCGTGGTCGCAGCCGCCGGGGTGTTGACCGGTGGGGTGTTGACCGGCGGGGTGTTGACCGGCGGTGCGCTGGTCGGTGGTGCGGGGCGCGTCTGCGCGGGCGGCTGTGTCGACGACGTCGTGTCCGGGCGCGGTGCCGGGGTGTTGGCCGGCGGCACGGTGGTCGCCGGGTTCGGCGAGGGAGCGTTGGCCGCAGGCGTTGTGACCGGCGGTGCGCTGGTCAGTGGCGCCGGGCGCGTCTGCGCGGGCGGTGCGTCGGAACGCGGCGGCTGTGCGGCCGGGGTGGCGTCCGGGCGCGGCGACGGCACGGTGGTGTTGGGCGCGGGCGACGCCGGCGGGGACGACACGGGCGGCGTGCCCGGCCGGGACTGGGCGGGCGGCGCGGTGTTCGGGTTCGCCGCCGGGGAAGCGGACGGCGTGCTGGAGGGAGGCGGGGTCGTCGGCGTCGGCTTCGGTGCCGGAGGCGGCGTCGAGGGCGACGTTCCCGGTGCCTTGGTGATGGTGTTGTCGGGCGTGGGGGACTTGGGCGCGTCGAACACGCCCTTCGAACCGCTGATCGGAACCTTGCTGCCGCCGCGTTCACCGCCGGTCGCGCCGGGGGTTCCGCCTGGTGCCATCGGCGGGGCCACGGGGGGTGCGCCCGCAGCGGGAGGCGTCACGCTCGGGGCCGTGCCGCCACGCGAGCCCGTGCTCTGCGGTGGGGTGCTGACGGCGCTCTGCGAGCCGGGGGTGTTGCCGGGGTCCTTGTAGCCGGGCGCGGACGGCGTGAACGCCGCGGGAGCCTTGGCGCCGCCACCGGGGTTCGCTCCGCCACCGGGGTTCGCTCCGCCCGGAGTCGAACCTCCAGGGGTGGAGCCGGGCGTCGAACCGGGCGTCAGCGGGATGTTGGCGTTGGGCTTCGGCGCCGGTGGCGGGGTCGAGGGGGACGTTCCCGGTGCCTTGGTGATGGTGTTGTCGGGCGTGGAGGGCTTGGGCGCGTCGAACACGCCCTTCTGACCGCTGATCGGAACCTTGCTGCCGCCGCGCTCGCCGCCGGTCGCACCCGGCGTCGCGCCACCCGCCGGCGGGGCCATGCCGGGCGCCATCGGGGGAGGCGTCGCGCCGCCGCGCGGAGGTGACGTCACCGCGCCCTGCGAGCCGGGAACGCCCGTGGACGGCTTGGTGCCCGCCGCGCCACCGGGGTCCTTGTAGCCGGGCGCTGATGGCGTGAACGCCGCGGGGGCCTTCGCGCCACCGCCGGGGGTGGAGCCGCCGGGAGTGGAGCCACCCTTGGTCCCGCTGCCGCCGGGAGTGGAGCCGGGGGTCGCGCCAGGCGTCGCACCGCCCTTGCCGCCGGCGCTGCCGGGAGCGGAGGGCGTGAAGGCCGCCGGGCTCTTGACGCCGGACCCGCCGCCCTTCGAACCGGAGGCGCCGGGAGCACCGGGCGTGCCACCGACGACCGGCGGCGCACCGGCCGCGGGACCGCCCGGCGACTTGCCGAGGCTCGGCGTGAAGTTCGCGCCGCCCTTGGGGCCTTGCGTGGGGCTGACCTTGCCGCCGCCGGCCGGCGTGGGGCCGACGCTGGGCGTGAAACCCGCGCCGCCGCCCTTGGGGCCCTGGGTGGGGCTGACCTTGCTGCCACCCGCCGGAGCGGCACCGGCGGTCGGCGTGAAGCCGGCACCGCCCTTGGGACCCTGGACGTCGCCGACCTTGCCGCCGCCCGGTGCCGAGCCGAGGGTGGGCGTGAAGTTCGCGCCGCCCTTGGGGGCCTGGGTGGGGGAGACCTTGCCGCCGCCGCCCTGCGAGTTGGGGGTGGAGCCGGGGTTGGTGCCACCGCCCTTGGGACCCTGGACGTCGCCGACCTTGCCACCACCCGGCGCCGAGCCGAGGGTCGGCGTGAAGTTCGCGCCCCCCTTGGGACCCTGGGTGGGGGTGACCTTGCCGCCGCCCTGCGGGCCGGGGGTGGAACTGGGGTTGACGCCACCGCCCTTGACCGCGCCGGGACCGGACACCTTCGGGCCGCTCTGCCCGTTCGGGCCCGGCGTGGAGCTGCCGCCTCCCTTGACCGACCCCGGGTCGCTGACCTTGCCACCCGACGTGCTCGGACCGGAGGGCGGCGGCGCGGTCGTGCCGGCCGGCGGCTTCGCGTTGGTGCTCGTGTCGATCGAGCGGAGGTTGGAGCTCTGGTTGGTGTCCGTCGTGGTCGACGTCTGGTGCGTGGCCTTCAGGCCGGACTGGACGTCGGTGAACGCCTTGGCGCCCCTGTCCGCCTGCGCGACCGCGTTGTCGTTGGACGCGTTGAGCGCGGGCACCGCGAACAGGCCGATGGGGCCGAGCGCGTTGCCGCTGAAGCTCAGGCCGCGCAGGCCGCTCGAGATGCTCGCCAGGCGGGACCCGAGGTCGCCTGCCTTGTTCTGCAACCCCTGCATCGAGGAGTCGCTCATGGAGTAACCGCTGTTGCCGGTGGGACCACCACCCGTACCGGTGCCGGCCGGTGGCGCCGAGGGGGGCGGGTTCGCTCCCGGGTTCGGCGACGGGTTGGGATTGACGTTCCCCTTGGCCATGGGCGGTGCTTCTCCAGTACTGCGTCAGAACAAGGCGGGACCTCGGATCCCGGCTGTTGGCTGGACTTACTCGGTCGGCCGGACGGAACGCTGGAACGTCGGCTGCACCGGCTCCGCCGCAGCACCGCTGGCCTGAGCGTCCACCTCGTAGGCGGCGACCGCGCGCAACGGCTCGTTCGCCACGAGCGGGTTGACGTTCTCGTAGACGGCGGACTCGGCCTCGATGCCCGTGACGTAGTAGGCCTCACGCGGCTGCGACGGTTCGAGACCGTCGTACGCGTGCGACACCTGCGTGCGCGCGAGCGGTTCATAGGCCGTGGTCTGCTGCAACGGCTCGGACTGCGTGTCCGCGCTCGTGTAGGCCTCACGCGCCTGCATCGGCTGCACGGCCTCGTGCAGCGAGCCGCCCGAGGTCATGCTGACGCCGGACACCATCGTGGAGTCCGAAGCGACGCCACGGGAGAACGCCACAGGAGCCTCCACGGCCTCCGCGCGCTGGAACGCCATCGGGGCCTGGACCGCTTCGGCGCGCTGGAACGCCATGGGCGCTGCGACGGCCTCGCCGCGCTGGAACGCCATGGGCGCCTGCACGGCCTCGGCGCGCTGCATGGGCTGCAACGGCTGAACCGCCTCGGTGCGGTGCACGGCCTGCATCGGCTCGACGGCGTGCATCGCCTCAACGCGCTGCAGGGGCTGCATCGGCTCGGCGTGCTGGAACGGCTGCAACGGCTGCAACGGCTCCGCCTGCATGGCCCGCACGGCGTGAGTCGGCTGCAACGGCTCCGCCTGCATGGCCCGCACGGCGTGAGTCGCCTGGAGCGGTTCCGCCTGCATCGCCCGCACGGCATGGGTCGGCTGCAACTGCTCTGCCTGGTGCACCGCCATGCGGGCCTGCGTCGGCTCGGCGTCGGCGAGGCGCACCGAGTTCTGCAGCGTCGCCGTGGCGGTGCCGGTCGTGCCCGTGGTGGTCTCACCGGTGGTGGCACCCGGAGCCGTGCCGCTGCCACCGCCCTGCTTGTTCTGGAGCGCCTCGTCGATCTTGTCGTTGACGCCGTCCTGGGCCTTGTAGCCCTCGTAGGTGATCTCGGCGGCGTCGGCGGAGTTCTCGAACCGCTCCCAGCCCTTGCTGACCTTCTTCATGATCTCGTCGAGGTCGCCGATGCGCTTCATCTGACGGGCGAGCGCGGCGACGACGCGGGCGACGCGCGAGGCGATGTTGACGCCGAGCGCGACGGCCTTGCCGACGGCGAAGCCGATGAAGATCGGGATCGAGGCGCCGAACGTCGGGATCATCGCGGCGGCGGCGAGGATCGCGCCACCGATCAGCGAACCGATCAGCTGGGCGATCAGGTCGCGCACGATGTCGCGCAGCACCGTGACCAGCATGCCCATGATCGCGGTGATCTTGGCCTTGGTCTCGACGGCGTTGGCCAGGTCGTCGAGCTCCTGGTACATGGAGTCCATGGACGTCTTGAAGCGCTCGGAGGACTGACCGGTCCAGCCGTCGAACGTCGCGAGACCGCTCTTGTGGTCCTCGGCCAGCACGCGCAGCTCGGCGGCACGGGCCTTGGTCGCCTCGACGTTGGCCTGGATCTCCTCCGGGTTGCCCATCAGCTGGTTCAGGGCGTCGCGCAGGAACGACACGTGTTCGATCAGCCAGCCGACGCCGGCACCGATGATGCTGCCCAGCGGGTCGATCGCGAGCATCACCGTGGCGGAGGCGGCGCCGATGGCGTTGAACGTGATGTCCAGGGCCTTCTCGGTCTCGCTCTCGGCGTCCTTGCTGATGCCGTCGATCAGGCTGCCGTAGGCCTCGATGAACAGCGAGCCCTTGAGCTTGTTCTCCTCGGTGATGTTCATCCCGGGAGGAGACGGGAGTGGAGTTTCCGGCGCGGTCATCGCTGTTCCTTACCAGGGCTGGTTGTCGTCGTCATCGTCGTCGTCCGCGCGGCGCCTGCCGCGGACGGGCGGCGGCTGGGGAGCCGCCGCGGGCCGGGACGCCGGCGGTGCCGCAGGGGCCGGTTCCGGGTCGTCGTCGATCTCGTCATAGGTGTCGCCGGTGTCTTCGGCTTCGTCGTCGTCCGGGATGGAATCCGAGACCATCTGGTAGGCCTCGGTGCCCTCGCCGAGCGGTTTGAAGAGCTCCAGGACCTGCAACGCCGCCTGCTTCTGGGCCTGCCGCGCCGTCTCCAGGATCGCCGCGGTGAGCCGGGCGGCGCCCAGCTCGACCGCGCGGTGCCCGAGCTGCAGGTTCTGCAGGCCTCCGTTCGGGCCCACCGTGACGGTCACCGAGCCGTCCTTGGACGACACGGTGGCGGAGGCGGCCGCGAAGTTCTCCGTGAGGTCCTCCGACTTCTTCTTCAGGTCGGCCAGCTTGGCCTCGTACTCTTCGACCCACTGGGTGGGGTTCGCGGGGTTCACACGGTCCTCCGGCGGCGGCGGTTCAACTGAGACGCGTCAGATCACGCGAGCACAGCGTTGATACGGGTTGCGATGCGGTCGTTGTCGGTCGGCGAGAGGCTCAGCCAGCCGTCCGAGTTGACCATGAGGTAGCGGCCCTGGTGGGTGTCGAACCAGTTGATGACGACACCCGACCGCTCCCGGCCGAGGGTGACGCCGAACTGGCCACCCGCGACGCGGTTCGAGGCCAGCTCGTCGAACTGCTTGGCGTCCTGGGCGGACAGACCGGCCTGCCGCAGCGCCTCCTGGTCGTCCACCCCGCCCTCGCCGAACAGGTCGTCCGCGGACTTGGCCCCTTCGGTCTCCTGCAGCGCCACGGCGTCCTGCAGCGACTGGACCCGCACGTTCACCGCCGTGCCCGGACCGGGCACGGCGTCGGGCAGGACCTTGACGATCTCGCGGGCGATGCCGGTCTCCCGGATTCCGAGCAGCCCCACCCGGTCGTCGTCGATGATCGCGAGCGCGGCGCGCTCGCCGTTCGAGACGGCGAGCGCCCGCACCGTGCGGTCGAGTCCGGCCACGGCGTCCACGGACACCCGGTGGTCGTCGAGCAGCCGCAGATGACCTTCGAGGCGCTCGTTGTCGACGAGACCGCGCGAGCGCAGGTCCTCGAGCGTCCTCTCGGTCAGCACACGGCGTTCCTGCTCCGTCGCGCCCTCGCTGGGCACGTCCAGCGGGTAGGGCACGCTGCCGAGGTCCAGCGCGTGCCACAGGACGTCGAACTCGCGCGGCGTGAGCAGGAACTCAGGCGTGATCACGCGGGCTCTGCCCCCTTCGGCTTCTTGACCTTCGCGGCACCGATCACCGACGGGGGCAGGTTCTCACCGGGGACCTCGAACAGGTCGCCGCCCATGATGAAGCTGGCGGAGCGGTGTTCCTTGTCCTCTTCGCCCCTGCCGCCGCCGCCCGGAGCGCCACCCATCGGCGCGCCCGCACCCATGCCGGCACCGGCCGCCGCGGCGCCACCGGGACCCATGCCCATCGGCATGCCGCCGCGGGCCGCGTTCTGGACACCCGCCGCGCCACCGGACTGCATCGCGCCACCGGCACCCGCGGTACCACCCGCGCCACCGCCGAACGCACCGCCGCCGGCGCCACCACCGCCACCCGCGCCCATCTGCGGGGTGTACGGCATCGGGCCGCCCTTCATGCCGCCACCGCCACCGGCTCCGCCGCCACCGCCGGCTCCACCGCCCGCACCGCCGGGGCCGTTGTAGCCGGGCGCGGTGGGCGTGTACGCCGCGGGACCCTTGGGGTTCTGCGGCGTGTAGCCGGGGTTCTGCGGGGTGTAGTTCGGGTTCGCGATGTCCCTGCCGACCACCGGGGTCCTGGGGATGTTCTGGTTCTGGCCGCCGCCGGGCCTGGCGGTGCCGGTGCCGCCGAGCTGCGGCGTGTAGCCCGGCGCGGTCGGGGTGTAGCTGCCGCCGCCACCACCGCTGCCGCTCGGGTACGTGTTGCCGGAGTTGCCACCCAGCTGCGGGGTGTAGCCCGGCGCGGTCGGCGTGTACGCCGCCGAGGTGTTGGTGCTCGTGTTGCCGGGGTTGTAGCCGGGCATCTGCGGCGTGTAGTTCGCGCCGGCGCCACCGCCACCGCCGTTTCCGGCACCGGTGTAGCCGGGCGCGGTCGGCGTGTAGGCCGCCGCGGCGGGCTGGGTCCCGGTCGTGGTGCCGGCTCCGGTTCCGGCACCCGCGGGGGACGGGGGAGCGGCCACACCGGCGCCGCTCTGCGCGTGCGTCGCCGTGAGAGCGTCCGCGTTGCCGTTGAGCGTGGGCACGTCTCCCATGCGCCGCACCGCCATCACCGGCTGCTCGACCTGGCCGGTGTTCGGGTTGAACGGCGGCTTGAAGGTCGGGGTCGTCGAGTCGATCTGACGGGAGTTGTTCTCCATGTCCGTCATCACGGTGACGGCCTGCTCGTGCGCCGCGCGCGAGGCGGCGTTGGCCAGCGCGATGTCCGCTGAGGCCAGCACGAACGCGGGCGTGCCCGGCTGCGACAGCGCGGCCGCCGCCTTGTTCCAGTCGAACTGGACGGGCTGGGGCATCTGCGCGCGGGCGTTCTCCATGACGCGGCCCTGGTCCGCGACCTTGGCGCCGACCTCGACCGCGGTGCGAGCGGTCTCGTCGACCCAGTCCCCGAGCTTCTTCATCGCGGCTCGGGCGGCCTCGGCGGCGTCACCGGTCCACCTGGACTCCGACGCCGCGATGACCGAGTTGATGGTGCGCGACGCCTCGGTCAGCTCGGTGCCGTACTTGCCCCAGTCGGAGCTGATCTGGCCGGCTTGACCGGGGTCGTTGTTGTTGTGCACCGCGGCGTACAGCTCTTGGTGCGAACGAGACGCCCAGTTCTGCGGGTCCGTGAGGACCGGGACGTTCTCGATGTCGCTCGGGACGGTCTCGGGGGGCATGACCGGCTCGCCTCTCACGTCGTTGGGTCAACTGGCCACAAGATCAGCTGTTGCCCATGTGCTTCTTCAGTTCGGCCTGCTGGTCCTCGTCGAGGCGGGTGAAGTTCTCGATCGCCTCGACGATCGAGTTCTTCGTCTGCTCGAGAACCGTGCGGTACGCGGTCATGACGCTGACGAACGAGTACTGCTCGCCGTCCGCGCGGTGGGTGAACTTGTCGCGCATCTTGTCGCCGACCGGGTTCGCTCCGAGCGGAGCCGGGCGGGCGATGCTGCTGGTCGCGCG
Source organism: Lentzea sp. NPDC042327 (assembly GCF_040647275.1). Classification (NCBI taxonomy): domain Bacteria; kingdom Bacillati; phylum Actinomycetota; class Actinomycetes; order Pseudonocardiales; family Pseudonocardiaceae; genus Lentzea; species Lentzea sp. NPDC042327. The sequence goes on along the minus strand of NZ_JBEZBX010000001.1, from coordinate 791,829 downwards.
TTCGATCCAGGAGTCGACCTGGTCTATCTGGGCCTGGAACTGCTTGCGGAGCTCCTCACCCGCTGCCGGGTCGAGCTGAACCTGCCCCGAGGAGACGGTCTCGCCGAGCGGGACAGCCTCTTTGTCACCGACGATGTACATGCGGGCAGTATCGGGGGTCTTTTCGCACATCGCGCGTTCCGTTCCAGGCCTGTCCCAATTGAGACTTGTCCGCGCAAAGCGTTGCAGTGGAGGGAAACCGCCGGCTCCAGATGAACGGACTGTAACAAGCATGTCGTTTCCGCAGGTTGTGGAAGCGCTCTCGGGACGTTGCCCGCTCGGGCTTTCGATCTCCGTCCACGCCATCGGATCTGCCCTCGACAGGGCCGGTGTGACCGAAGTCACAGTAGTCTGAATGTGTGATTTAGGGCTGTCTTGAGGTTAGCGGAACGCGGGCGTTCCCGTGGAAGCCCGACTTGCCCGATCCGATCAGGCCGCGGCCGGTCACGTCAGCACGGAGTCGATCCGCATGGCGATCCGGTCGTTGTCGGTGGGGGACAGGCTGAGCCACCCGTCGGAGCGGACCATGAGGTAGCGGCCCTGGTGGGTGTCGAACCAGTTGATCACCACGTCGGCGCGGTGCCGGCCGTGCGTCACGCCGAACTGGCCGCCTGCCACGCGGTTCGCCGCGAGCTCGTCCATCTGGCGCGCGTCCTGCGCGGACAACCCCGCCCTGAGCAGTGCCTGGCGGTCGTCGAGCTCGTCGTCCGCCGCACCCCACGGGTCCTCGGACTCCTCGTCCTGCTCGGCTTCCTGCAGCGCCACGGCCTGCTGCAACGTCTCCAGTCGCACCGACAGCGCGCTGCCGGGTCCGGCGACGCCGTGGGGCAGGACCCGCACGATCTCGCGGGCCAGCGCGGTGGGCCTGATCTCGGACAGGCCGACGGCGTCACCGTCGATCACGGCCAGCACGCCCTCGTTGCCGTCGGAGGCGGCCAGCGCCCGCACGGTCCGGTCGAGCCCGGCGACGGCGTCCACGGACACGTCGTGCTCGCCGAGCAGGCGCATCAGGTCCTCGAGCCGCGCGTCATCGGCGAGCCCGCGCCTCCGCAGGTCCGCGATCGTCCGTTCCTGCAACGCTGTGAGCTCGCTCGCGGTAGCTCCTTCGCTGGGCACGTCGAGCGGGTACGGCATTCTGCCGAGCCGCAGCGTCTGCCACAGCACCTCGAACTCGCGGGTCGACAGCAAGTACTCGGGCGTGATCACGAGTGCTCGGAACCTTTCTGCTCTGCCTGCGTTGCGCGCAGTATCGAGCAGGAACGCGTCGGGCGTTCATCATTGTGGGGTTGCGTACCCGGTTGAGACGGAATGTTCACGATCCGCCGCACTGCCCGCATTCGGCCCGCTTCCGTGTCGCCAGGCCTGGGAAGCCCGCGTGAGACCAGGGTCGGGGAGCGCTGCCAAGTCGCGCTCCGTGTCGACGCGGACTGGTTGCTCGTCGATTCCGGCGGGGTGCTTCAGATGAGTCGTAGTGATGCAAATCACATCCATTTGGGGGGTCGCCGATACGAACCCGTTAGCGACTTCGGGGGTGCCCGAATCTCATTTCTCGTGCGTTTGATGATTTCAGCGCAAACCGAAGGTGTTGTCCTGGCGGTCGGCGACCCGCACCCGCAGGTGTGAAGATCGGAGCGTGACCGTCTCCGCGTGGGCGCCCCTGCGCCGCAGCGCCTTCCGGGCCCTGTGGCTGGCCCAGTTCGCCAGCAACATCGGAACGTGGGCGCAGACCGTCGGCGCCCAGTGGCTCATGGGCGACCTGGGCGGCAGCGCACTGCAGGTCGCGCTCGTCCAGACGGCCACCACCCTGCCGGTGTTCCTGCTGGTGGTGCCCTCCGGCGCGCTCGGCGACATCCTCGACCGCCGCCGGGTCCTGCTCGCGGGCCAGGCGCTCATGCTGGCCGGCGCCGCCGGGTTGATGCTGCTCACCGGCACCGACCGGGCGACCCCGTCGAGCCTGCTCGCGCTGCTCGCACTGATGGCGATGGGCCAGGCGCTGTCGATGCCGTCGTTCCAGGCGATCCAGCCGGAGCTGGTCAGCCGCGAGGAGATCCCGCAGGCCGCGCTGCTCAACGGCGTCAACATGAACGTCGGCCGCGCCATCGGCCCCGCGCTCGGCGGTCTGCTGATCGCCTTGGCCGGTCCGGAGGCGACGTTCGCGTTCAACACCGTGTCGTTCCTGGGCGTGCTGATCGTCCTGGCCCGCTGGCGCCGCCCGTCCGACCACCGTCCACTCGGGACCGAGCACATCGCCACCGCCGTGCGCACCGGTGCCCGTTACGTGGCCAGCTCACCGCTGTTCCGCCGGGTGCTCACCCGGCTGCTGGTGTTCATCGTCTTCGGCAGCGGGCTGTGGGCCCTGCTGCCCGCCATCGCCCGCGGCCCCCTGGGTCTCGACGCCGGCGGCTACGGCGTCCTGCTCGGCAGCGTCGGCGCGGGGGCGATCGGTGGTGCCTTCGTCGTGCCGAAACTGTTGCAGCGCATGAGCAAGAACAGCATGGTGCTGGGCGCCACGCTGGTCTACGCGCTGGCCACGAGCACCTCGGTGCTGGTCGGCAGCTTCCCGCTGGTCATCGTCGCGATGCTGCTGACCGGTGCCTGCTGGATCGCCACCCTGTCGACCTTCAACGCCATCGCCCAGGTCCTGCTCCCCGCCTGGACCAGGGCTCGCGCGCTCGCCTACTACCAGCTGATCCTGATGGGCGGCCAGGCCCTCGGCGCCGTCCTGTGGGGCACCGTCGCCGACGTCTACGGCCTGCACCCCGCCATGATCGTCCCCGCGGTGGCGATGGCCGTGCTGGCACTGGTCGCCACCCGCTGGTGGCCCCTGATCGACCGCCCGCTCGACGTCACCCCCGCCACCTACTGGAACGAACCGCCCCAGCTCGACGACACCGACGCGGGTCCGGTCCTGGTCACCGTCGAATGGCCCGTCGCCCCCGAGAACCACGACCGGTTCGTCGACGCCATGCAGAAGGTCGGCCGCGCCCGCCGCCGCACCGGGGCGACGATGTGGGGGCTGTTCCGCGACACCGAGCAGCCGGACGTGTTCCTGGAGACGTTCACCGTGGCCACCTGGCAGGAGCACCTGCGGCAGCACCTGGAGCGCGGGACCGTCGTGGACCAGCAGAACCAGGGGATCGCCCGTGAGCTGGCGCGCGAGGAGCCGCGGGTGCGGCACCTGCTGTTCGCGCAGCCCACGAAGCCGGAGTGAGACGCTCCCATAGTGGCAGGCTATGCCGAGTAGGGATGCTCCCCGGCCTGCGGGCGGTGTGACGCTACCGAACACCTCACACCCCTGCGGAGGACCTCGATGCGATCAGCCGCCCTCGTGCGCGTTGAGCAGTACGGCTGGCTCAGCTCGCTGTGAGGGCCGCGCCGCGTTCCTCCCACCACGGCCGGAACGCCGGGCTGGCCAGCGCGGCGGCGGCGTACGCCTCCAGCACGTCGGTGAACATGCGGCTGGCCTGGTCCCAGGTCAGCCGCTCCCGCCGCCAGCAGAACACGACCCTCAGCCGCATCGGCGCCCCCGCCAGCGGCCGCACGGTCACGCCCTGTCCGCCCCGCGAGGTCGGCTCGACCAGCTGCACCGCCTTGCCCGCCGCGATCAGCTGCCGCCCGGCACCGCTGGGCACCTCGAACCGGATCTTCGGCACGAACCCGACGGCCCGGCAGGCCGCGCGCAACGCCGTCAGCGACCCGTCCTCGGCACCCGGCGGCCCCACCCACGCCTCACCGGCGAGGTCCGCCAGCTCGACTTCGGACCGAGAGGCCAACGGGTGGGAGGCGGGCAATGCGATGTGCACGGGCACCCACGGCACCACGACCCGTTGCGCCACGCCGCGTGGCAAGCCCAGGTCGCCGTCCTCGTCGACCGCGATCACGGCGGCGTCGAGGTGGCCGTTGGCCAACGCCAGCGCAAGGCCCGTGGACGACGGATCGACGTGCAGCGTGACGTCCTCCAGCGCTTCCTCCAGGCGCGTGTACAACCTCGTGACGCACTCCATGTGCACGGAACCGAACCGCACCGGCCCGCCACGACCGGCCACGGACGCACCGAACGCGTCCAGCTCCACCAGCAGCAACCGCGCGCGTTGCAGCATCTGCGCACCCAGCGGTGTGGGCTCCGCGCCGGCCCGTCCTCGGTCGAACAACCGGCCTCCGACCAGGCGTTCCACCCGTTGCAGCAGGGTGGTGAGGGACGGCTGGGAGATGCCGAGCTGGGTCGCCGCGCGGGAGAGGCTGCCCGCGTCGCCGATGGCGCAGATGGCCCGCAGGTGGCGGATCTCCAGTTCCATAGGACGAGGCTATCTCCAAGTCGGATGGGCGGAAGCCCTCCGTTCGGCGGAGGCTGTGGGAAAACAGACCCCCGGAAGGACGAGAATTGGCCCGCACACGCCGTGACATGGCGAAACTGGTGGACGCGGACGGTTTCCGCACCTACATCCGCGACGGCTGGGGCGAGTGGGACAACCCCATCGACCTCCCGGCGGGCGCGAAGGAGGCCGCGGCGCAGCACCGGGCCAAGCTCGCCGCGCAGCTCCCCGGCCGGCGCATCGCCCTCGCCGCCGGACGCGCCCACGTGCGTTCGAACGACACGTTCCACGAGTTCCGCGCGGACAGCGACTTCGTGTGGCTGACCGGCTGCCAGGTCGAGGGCGCGGTCGTCGTGGTCGAGAACGACGACGCCACGCTGTTCGTGCCGACGCCGTCCGAGCCGCACACCGTGGACTTCTTCGGTGACGCGGACCGCAGCCCGTTCTGGATCGGTGCCGCGGCGGGCACGAAGGAGTGGTCCGAGGCCCTCGACCTCACCGTGCGCCCGATCGAGGACCTGCCGCGCGCGCTCCAGGGCCGCCACCCCGAGACGCTCACCGCCAAGGGCGTCGACCCGCTGCTGGACGCGCTCACCGGCTCGCACAGCGACGAGCTGCGGACCGTGCTGTCCGAGCTGCGGCGGATCAAGGACGACTGGGAGGTCGACCAGCTCCGCCAGGCCGTGGACGCCACGGTCAGGGGCTTCCTCGACGTCGCGGGCGAGCTCGGCCAGGCCGTGCGCGGCGGGGGAGAGCGCTGGTTGCAGGGCACGTTCGACCGCCGTGCGCGCACGGAGGGCAACGGGCCCGGATACACCTCCATCGTCGCGTCCGGACCGCACGCACCGGTGCTGCACTGGACCCGCTGCGACGGCAAGGTGAGCGACGCCGACCTGCTGCTGCTCGACGCCGGCGTGGAGACCAAGACCCTCTACACCGCCGACGTCACCCGCACGCTGCCGGTCGGCGGCGAGTTCAGCGCGGCCCAGCGCCAGGTGTACGACCTCGTGCTCAGGTCGCACGTCGCCGCGCTCGCGGAAGTCAAGCCGGGCAACGACTACAGCGCTTTCCACCACACCGCCATGCGCGTGCTCGCCGAGGGCCTGCACGACTGGGGCCTGCTGCCGGTGAGCGTCGACAAGGCGCTCGACCCGTCCGGCCAGCACCACCGCCGCTACATCGTCTGCGGCACCGGGCACTTCCTCGGCCTGGACGTGCACGACTGCGCCGACGCCCGTCAGGAGACCTACCAGCAGGGCATCCTCGAACGCGGCATGGCGCTGACCGTCGAGCCGGGCCTGTACTTCCACCCGAACGACGAGACGCTGCCGCCGGAGCTGCGCGGCATCGGCGTGCGGCTGGAGGACGACCTGGTCGTGACCGGCGACGGCGCCGACGTCCTGTCGGACGCGCTGCCGATCGACGCGGACGAGATCGCGGCCTGGGTGCGGTCAAACCGCGCCTAGCCCCCTGCTGTTGGAGCATCTGCAAGTACTACCAACGTGGTGGTTGGCAGTACTTGCAGATGCCTAAGCGGACGGGGTCGAGCGGGCCCAGGCGAACGTCAGTTCCACGGCCCGCTTCCAGTTCGCGTACTCGTTCTCCCGGTGCGCCGCGTCCATCACGGGGTTCCACCGCGCGGCCAGGTGCCAGTTGCGCCGCAACCCCTCCAGGTCCGGCCAGTAGCCGGAGGCGAGCCCGGCGGCGTAGGCCGCGCCCAGCGACACGGTCTCGGCCACCAGCGGCCGCATCACCGGGATGTCCAGCACGTCCGCGAGGAACTGCATCAGCAGGTGGTCGGCGGTCATGCCACCGTCCACCTTGAGCACCGGCGTGGGCGCGCCCAGGTCGGCGTTCATCGCGTCGACCACCTCACGCGTCTGCCACCCGGTCGCCTCCAGCACCGCCCGCGCCAGGTGCCCCTTGTTGATGTACGACGTCAAGCCGACGACGATCCCACGTGCCTGCGCGAGCCAGTGCGGCGCGAACAACCCGGAGAACGCCGGCACGATGTAGCAGCCGCCGTTGTCCTTCACCGTGCGGGCCAGCGTTTCGATCTCCGGCGCGGAGTGGATCAGGCCGAGGTTGTCGCGGAACCACTGCACGAGCGATCCGGCGACGGCGATCGAGCCCTCCAGCGCGTACGTCGGCTCACCACCGATCTGGTACCCGATCGTGGTCAGCAGGCCGTGCTTCGACCGCACCAGCTCGGTGCCGGTGTTCATCAGCAGGAACCCACCGGTGCCGTACGTGCCCTTGATCGAGCCCTTCTCGAAGCACGTCTGCCCGAACAGCGCCGCGTGCTGGTCGCCCAGCGCCGCCGTGATCGGGATGCCCGGCACCACCCGCGCCGTCACACCGGAGATCTCCGACGACGGCCGGATCTCCGGCAGCATCGCCGCGGGCACGCCGAAGAAGTCCAGCAGCATCGGGTCCCACTGGCGGGTGCTGAGGTTCATCAGCATCGTGCGGGACGCGTTGGTCACGTCGGTGACGTGCAGGCCGCCGTTCACACCGCCGGTGAGGTTCCAGATCAGCCAGGTGTCCATCGTCCCGAACAGCACGTCACCGCGGGACGCCCGCTCGCGCACGCCCGGCACGGTGTCGAGCAGCCACCGCAGCGACGGCGCCGAGAAGTAGGTCGCGAGCGGCAGGCCGCAGCGTTCGCGGACCTCCTCGATGCCCGGCTGCCCCTCCAGTCGCGCGACGAGCTCCTCGGTGCGGATGTCCTCCCACACGATCGCGCGTCCCACCGGGACACCGGTGTGCCGGTCCCACGCCACGAACGTCTCGCGCTGGTTCGTGATGCCCAGCGCCACGACCTGGTCGGCGGTGATCCCCGCCTGCCGCAACGCCTGCGGCATGATCCGGTCGACGTTGCGCCAGATCTCCACGGCGTCCTGCTCGACCCAGCCCGGCCGCGGGCGGTACTGGCGGTGCTCGCGCTGGGCGACCGCGACCAGGCGGGCGTTCTGGTCGAACACGATGCACCGGGTCGACGTCGTGCCCTGGTCGATCGCCATCACGAAGCGTTGCACGCCGGTCCTCTCAGTTCTCGTCGACCAGTGAGGTGGTGACCGCGTCGGCGGCCTGCACGACCTGGCGCACCAGCGCCGTGCGCGGCCGGCCGGTGGAGTCGCAGAGCCGGTCCACGGCGCCGGAGATGCCGATCGCGCCGACCACGAGGCCGCCGGGGATGCGGATCGGCGCGGCGATGCTCGCCTCACCCGGCATGTACTCCTCCGCCTCGCCCGCCCAGCCCTGCGCGCGCACCTCGGTCAGCACCCGCTCCAACGCCTGCGTGCGCGTGATCGTGCGGCGGGTCAGCGACGTCAGCTCCCGTTTGCGCGCTGCCGCCGACAGGTCCGGGTCGTAGGCGAGCAGCACCTTGCCCAGCGCGGTCGCGTGCAACGGCAGCATCGCGCCGATGCCGAGCGTCTGCACCGAGTCGTCCGGGCGGAACACGTGGTGCACGACGAGCACGGCGCCGTCGTGGTGCATGCCGATCCGCACCTCCTGACCCGAGCGCGCGGCGAGCGTGTCGGCCCAGTTGATCGATCGGGAACGCAGCTCGTTCGCGTCGAGGTAGCTCGTCCCGAGGTGCAGCAGGGCGGCACCGAGGCGGTAGCGGCCGGTCGCGGAGTCCTGCTCGACGAACTCGACCCGTTGCAGCGTGCGGAGAATCCCGTGCGCGGTGCCGCGGGCCAGACCGAGCGAGGCGGCTATCTCCGTGAGACCGTGGTGGCCGGACCCGCGCGCGAGAAGCCGCAGCACGGCTGCGGCGCGTTCGATCGACTGGATGGGTCCCGGCACGCGAGCAACGTAATTGAGACGACCCGTGTCGGCAATGTCGAACGGCTACGACCCGCGTCACCGCTGGACACGCGCCTGAAACACCTTGTCTGAGCGCAGCGTGACCGGTCGGTCACAGCAGTGCACCCGGTCGGTGTCGACATTGTCGAACAGCACCCGTTGAGCAGGCGTGACGCGGGTCATTACGTTCCGCGGCAGTCACCACGGGGTGATCAGCCGTTCAAGGACGAATGGGAGGCCAGCGTGGGTCTCGGGACAGTGTTCCTCAGCGAGGTGCTCGGTACGGGCATCCTGCTGTTGCTGGGTGCGGGCGTGGTGGCCAACGTGCTGCTCGCCAAGTCGAAGGGGTTCGACGGCGGCTGGCTGTTGATCAACTTCGGGTGGGGTCTCGCGGTCTTCGCCGGTGTGTACATCGCGTACAAGTCGGGGGCGCACCTCAACCCCGCCGTGACGGTCGGCATCCTCACCAGCGGTGCGGCCGAGTTCGCGCCCGGTGTGCCGGTCGGCGTCGGCTCGACGCTCGTCTACTTCGCCGGCGAGATGCTCGGCGCGTTCCTCGGTGCCGTCCTCGCGTGGCTGGCCTACAAGCCGCACTTCGACGAGACGCCCGACGAGGGCCTCAAGCTCGCCGTCTTCTCCACGGGCCCGGCGATCCGCAGCTACGCCTGGAACCTGGTGTGCGAGATCATCGGCACGTTCGTCCTGGTCTTCGTGATCCTCGCACTGGGCAAGACCCCGACCCAGCTCGGCCCGCTGGCCGTCGCGATGCTGGTCGTCGGCATCGGTGCCTCCCTCGGCGGTCCGACCGGTTACGCCATCAACCCGGCCCGTGACCTCGGCCCGCGCATCGCGCACGCCATCCTGCCGCTGTCCTACAAGGGCACCGACGGTGAGGCCGTCGGCAAGAAGGACTCCGACTGGGCGTACGCCTGGGTGCCGGTCGTCGGCCCGCTCCTCGGCGGCGCGCTCGCCGGTGTCGTCGCCGCTCTCGCGTTCTGACCGTGTTCTGACCATCCCGAAAGGACAGTTTCGATGACGCAGTACGTCCTCGCCGTCGACCAGGGCACGACCAGCACCAGGGCGATCATCTTCGACCACAGCGGTTCCATCGTCTCCGTGGGCCAGAAGGAGCACGAGCAGATCTTCCCGCGGGCCGGCTGGGTCGAGCACAACCCGGTGGAGATCTCCGAGAACACCCGGTTCGTGATCGGCCAGGCGCTTGCCACGGCCGACCTCAACACGAGCGACATCGCCGCGGTCGGCATCACCAACCAGCGCGAGACCGCCGTCGTGTGGGACAAGAACACCGGGCAGCCGGTCTACAACGCGATCGTCTGGCAGGACACCCGCACCCAGGCCATCGTGGACGAGCTCGGCCGGCTCGGCGGCGGTGGTGACCGCTACAAGGCCAAGGTCGGCCTGCCGCTCGCCACCTACTTCTCCGGCCCGAAGATCCGCTGGATCCTCGACAACGTCGAGGGTGCCCGCGAGCGCGCCGAGGCCGGCGACCTGCTGTTCGGCAACACCGACACGTGGACGCTGTGGAACCTCACCGGCGGCCCCAACGGCGGCGTGCACGCCACCGACGTCACCAACGCGTCGCGGACCATGCTCATGGACCTCGACACGCTGCAGTGGGACGCCACGATCGCCGAGGAGATGGGCATCCCGCTGTCCATGCTCCCGGAGATCAAGTCCTCTTCGGAGGTCTACGGCCACGGCGGCCCCGGCGGCGTCCTCAAGGGCGTGCCGATCGCCGGCATCCTGGGCGACCAGCAGGCCGCCACGTTCGGCCAGGCCTGCTACGAGCCGGGCACCGCGAAGAACACCTACGGCACCGGCAACTTCATGCTCCTCAACACGGGCACGGAGAAGGTCGCGTCGAAGAACGGCCTGCTGACCACGGTCTGCTACAAGATCGGCGACGAGGCCCCGGTCTACGCCCTGGAGGGCTCGATCGCGGTCACCGGTTCGCTGGTGCAGTGGCTGCGCGACAACCTCGGCATCATCGGCTCGGCGCCGGAGATCGAGACGCTCGCGAAGTCGGTCGAGGACAACGGTGGCGCGTACTTCGTGCCCGCGTTCTCCGGCCTGTTCGCGCCGTACTGGCGCTCCGACGCCCGCGGTGCGGTCGTCGGCCTCACCCGGTTCGTCAACAAGGGCCACATCGCCCGCGCCGTCCTGGAGGCCACCGCCTTCCAGACGCGCGAGGTCCTCGACGCCATGAACGCCGACTCCGGCGTGCCGCTGACCGAGTTGAAGGTCGACGGCGGCATGGTGGCCAACGAGCTGCTGATGCAGTTCCAGGCCGACGTGCTGGACGTGCCGGTGATCCGGCCGGTCGTCGCCGAGACCACCGCGCTGGGCGCCGCCTACGCCGCCGGTCTCGCGGTGGGCTACTGGTCCTCGCTCGACGAGCTGCGCGCCAACTGGTCCGAGGACAAGCGCTGGGCGCCCGAGATGGACGCCGACGAGCGCGAGCGCCAGTACCGCAACTGGAAGAAGGCCGTGACCAAGTCGTTCGACTGGGTCGACGCCGACGTCCGCTGATTTTCTGCTGAGGGAGTTGAAGGTGTTCGCAAGGCTGGATCCGGCTCGACGTGCCGACTCGCTGGCTGCCCTGGACGGCACCGAGTTCGACGTGCTCGTCGTCGGTGGAGGTGTCGTCGGTGCGGGTGCCGCGTTGGACGCGGCGTCGAGAGGTCTCTCGGTCGCACTGGTCGAGGCCCACGACTGGGCGGCGGGGACGTCGAGCCGGTCCAGCAAGCTCGTCCACGGCGGGCTGCGCTACCTGGAGCAGCTGGAGTTCAAGCTGGTCCGCGAAGCGCTGAAGGAACGCGGGTTGCTGCTGCGCCGGCTCGCACCGCACCTGGTGCGGCCGGTGCCGTTCCTCTTCCCGCTGGAGAAGCAGTGGGAACGCGCCTACGTCGGCGCGGGCGTGCTGCTGTACGACTCGATCGGCGGTGCCGGTGCGGTCCCGATGCACCGGCACCTGTCCCGCAGGCGGATGGCCGAGGTCGCGCCCTCGCTCGACACCTCGGCGTTCGCCGGCGCCATCCGCTACTACGACGCGCAGGTGGACGACGCCCGCCTCGTCACCACGCTGGTGCGCACGGCGGCGCAGCACGGCGCCACCGTGCTGTCCCGCGCCAAGGTCACCTCCTTGCTGCGCAACGGCGGCCGCGTCGCCGGCGCGTCCGTGCGCGACGAGCTGACCGGTGTGACGCACGTGGTGCGCGCGCGGCGCGTGATCAGTGCGACCGGCGTGTGGACCGACTCGCTGAACTCGATGAGCCCCGGCACCCCGCCGTTCCACGTGCGGATGTCGAAGGGCGTCCACGTCCTCGTGCCGCGCGACCGGATCCAGCTCGACGGCGGCCTGATCACGCGCACCGAGAAGAGCGTGCTGTTCGTGATCCCGTGGGGCGCGTACTGGATCATCGGCACCACGGACACGCCCTACGACGGCGACCCGGCCGCGGTGTCGGCGTCCCCCGAGGACGTGTCCTACATCCTCGACCACGTCAACGCCGTGCTGCGCGACAGCGTGTCGGTCGACGACGTCGTCGGCATGTACGCGGGTCTGCGCCCGCTGCTCGACGGCGCGTCCGGCGACACCGCGAAGCTGTCGCGCGAACACGCCGTGGCCCAGCCGGAACCGGGCTTCTTCGTGATCGCGGGCGGCAAGTACACGACCTACCGCGTGATGGCCGCCGACGTCGTCAACGCCGCCGTCGCGGGTCTGGGCAAGGCCGTCGCGCCGTCGCTGACCGCGCGCCTGCCGCTGTGCGGAGCCGTTGGCTTCCAAGAGCTGTGGGCAGACCGGACCCGTGTCGCCGCCGAGTCCGGCCTGTCCGCATCCACTGTGGAGCGACTGCTGCGCCGCTACGGTTCGGCGATCTCCGACGTGCTCGCGCTGGTCTCCCGGGACCCGGCGCTCACCGAGGACGTGGCCGGCCACCTCGCCGCCGAGGTCGTCTACGCCGTGACGCACGAGGGAGCGCTTTCGCTCGACGACGTCCTTGCCAGGCGGACGCGAATCGCGGTGGAACACCTCGACGGCGGCGCCTCGGTCGTCGACCGGGTGGCCGATCTGGTCGCTGGTCCGCTCGGGTGGACCACGGCCGAACGTGATGACGCCGTGCGCGCTTATCGGGAGAGTGCAGAGTTGGCCGCCCACTAGGCGTAGGAGATGTGACGGTGCGATGCAGAGCACGGAGCTGATCGAGAGGTTGCGCCGGGAGGGTGGCTTCCGGCTGTTGCCACTGCTCGGGAACACCGGACAGGTCGCAGGGGTGCACCTGACCCGGTTCCTGCCCGGCGGCCACCTCGACGTGATCCAGGCGTGGGACGAGCACTGGGCGGTCTACGCCCGGCTGCCCGACGTGCTCGACGCCGCCGCACCGTTCGCGGTGCCGACCGGCGCGACGGCCCAGAGCGGGCCGTTCGCGCGGGTCGTCGCACCGCTGCTGCCGCTGCAGCCGGGTCTCACGGCCCGCTGAGCGGACTACTCGGCGACCCAGCCGACCAGGGCGCGCCAGGCGGGACCGGAGAACGTCAGTTCGGCACCGGTGTTCTTCGAGTCCCGCACGAGCGCGTCCTGGGTCAGCGCGACCTCCACGCAGTCCGTGTTGCCGTTGCCGCCGCTGTAAGTGCTCTTACGCCACGTCCGGTCCTGGGTCATCGGAGTCCTTTCGAAGAGCGCTGATGTACTCCGTCAGCATGCTCTTCGATTGTTCCTCATCCAAGGCGATGGCATCCAGATGGCTGAACAGCTGCCGTGCGCGCGCGACCGCCGCCTTGTCTTGTGCGAACACCTGCACCAGGTCCGATTCGCTGTAGGTGGTCGGGTCGGCCTTGTCGAACTCGAACAACGTGGTCTTTCCCTGTAGTGCGACGGCCCGATAGCGGTCGGGCACGATTCGCATGATGTGGGTGTTGAACAGCAGACGCAGGTACTGGTCCTCCATGAGCTGTGCGTCGCCCAGGATTAGTTGCAATGCAAGCTCGTGGACGTAGAACAAGCATTCCGGGCGGAAGGGGCGTCGGAGGATCGTCTGCCGTTCGATGCGGAGGTCGACGAATTTTTCGATGTCCGCCGGTTCGTGGAACGAGGTGTCGAGGAGGAGCTGGCGCGCGTACTCCCGCGTCTGGAGCAGGCCGGGCGCCTTCAGGACCTCGAAGCTCGTGATCTTCGTGGCCAGGGACTCGGTCATGGCCAGCGTGCGCAGGTTGTCGGCGACCTGGGCGTAGTACGGGTCGAAGGCGTTGGCGTAGCGGCGGCGGAAGGTCTCGATGAAGTCCAGGCTCTGGCCACAGGCCGTGAGGAACTGGACGAGGTCGATCTCGCTCGCCCGCGCCTTGCCGTTCTCGACGTTGGAGACCTTGCTCGGGTCCCACCCCAGCTGGGTCGCGAGCGCGCGGCCCGTCATCGTCGTGTACTTTTCCCGGAGTCGGCGCAGTTCGTCGCCGAGGTCTCGGCTGTAGGCCGTAGAGGTCATCGCGGTCATGCCAAATACGCTATGGCTTGTTTTTGGAACAAGTAATAGCCACATTCGGGTGAAAACAGCGGGCTAGTGATCAAGCCATGCTTTCGCGGCGACCACTAGTGCTTCAACGCCGGTTTTCACCGTTGGTTCGATATCGGGTGCGAAGGCGGGGGAGTGGTTCATCGGCACGGGGTCGGGCGTGCGCGCGTTGAAGTCGATTCCACCGAGGAACCAGAAGACCGTCGGTGCGCCGGCGGCCGTGCCGAACACGCCGACGTCCTCGCTGGCGCTGACGACCGCACCGGGGATCAAGCGCTCGGTGCCGAAGTGCTCGGTGAACGCGGCCACGGTCCGTGCGGTGGCGTCCGGGTCCGACACGAGCGGCGGCATGGCGTCCCGCCACTCGAACTCGGGCTCCTGCGGCGCACCGGAGGCCGCGGCCTCGGCGCGCACGATCCGTTCGACGGCGTCGCGGATGATGCCGCTCGTGTGGTCGTTGAACGTCCGGATGTTGATGCCCAGCTCGGCGGTGTCCGGGATGATGTTCTCCTTGGTCCCGGCGTGGATCTGGCCGACCGTGACCACCGCACGTTCGCTGGGGGAGATCTCGCGCGCGACGATCCCTTGCAGCCGCACGACGACGTGCGCGGCCATCAGCACGGGGTCGACAGCGGTCTCCGGCGACGAACCGTGACCGCCGCGGCCGAAGAGGGTGACGTTCACGGTGTCGCTGGCCGCCATCAACGGGCCGCTGCCGTGAGCGAGCATCCCGGCGGGCAGGGGAGCGACGTGCTGGGCGAGCACGACGTCCGGCGTGCCGAACCGCTCGAACAGCCCGTCCTCGACCATGTCCCGGGCGCCCCGGCCGAGCTCCTCGGCGGGCTGGCCGACCACGAGCAGCGTGCCGGACCACTCGTCACGGGTGTTCGCGAGCGCTTCGGCCGCGCCGACCAGACAGGTGACGTGCATGTCATGGCCGCACGCGTGCGCCACGGGCTGTTCGTCGCCGTTGGCGTCCACCGCGCGCGCTGTGCTGGCGTAGGGCAGCCCGGTCTCCTCGCGCACCGGCAGGGCGTCCATGTCGGCCCTCAGCAGGACGGTGGGCCCGTCACCGTTGCGCAGCACGCCGACCACACCGGTGCCACCGACCCCGGTCGTGACGGCGTAGCCCAGGGGGCGCAGTGCGTCGGCGAGGACTCCGGCGGTGCGGAACTCCTGCAACGACAGCTCGGGGTGCCGGTGCAGGTCGCGGTAGAGCGCGGCGAGGTCGAGGGTCACGCCACAGTTCCAACCCAGTTCTAGTCGAGCAGCTTGCGGAGCTCGGCGTCGAAGTCGAAGTGGTCGGTCTCGCGACCGGGCGCGACGACGTCGTAGGTGGAGTTCAGGAACTCCTGCAGCTCGGTCGAGCGCACGTGGAACACCGCGTGCGAGACGTCGGACTGCAGTTCGAGCACGGCGGTCGTGGAGTTGTGCGGGCGCAGCCGCACGTCACCGGCGCCGGCCGAGGTGATGAGGCCGTCGGCGAGCAGGTCGCGGCTGACGAGCCAGACCGTCTCCTGGCGTCCCATGCGGAACGTCATCGTCACGGCGTGCGGGTCGTCGGCGCGGTAGCCCAGCTCGACCTCGACGGGCATGGGGCGCCCGGACGGTGCGATGAAGGCGAAGACCGACTCGGCGCCCACTCGTGTCACGTTCGTCATGCCTCCTAAGACGTGCGACATCCTCCCTGGATGCCTCCATCAGGAAAATCGATGACAACGCGACTTTCAAGCGGTCCGAATATGACTTTTGACATTGGTCACGACGGGTTGCCGCGCGGGCGCAGACGGCCACCGGGCAGCGGAGGCGCAGGCAGGCGGCTTCCGGCATAGCCCTCGACACGGCCGAACCGGTCCGTCTCCGCCTGCCATTCCTCGCGATAGGCGGCGATCTCGTCGTGGGTGCGGCCGACGAAGTTCCACCACATGACGATCTCTTCCCCGAATGGCGTGCCACCCAGCAGAACTACCCTCGCACCGGCCTCCGTCGTGAGGGTGAGGGTGCTCCGACCAGTGCCGACGTACCCGAGCTGCCCCGGCGTGAGAGCGGTCTCGTCGATCTTCACGTCGCCGGTGTCGAGCAGCACGCCGTGCTCGAAGTCGGTCTTGGTACCAAGAGTGATCTTGCTGTTCGGTGCGAGAACGATCTCCGCGCCCAGCAGCGGGGTGAACGTGTGAACGGGAGATTTCGAACCCGCCAACTCGCCGAGGAACACCTTGACGGTGGCGTTGTCCAGCTGAACGGCGGGTGGCACGTAGTGTTGGAAATCACGTGCCGCATCTCGGTTGGAATCGGGTAGTGCGAGCCACAGCTGGACACCGTGCAACACCGTCGACGCCGCCGTGGACACCTCGGAATGGCAGATGCCCCGGCCGCCGGTCATCAGGTTGAGCTCACCGGGCCGCACGTAGGCATGCACGCCGTGGCTGTCGCGGTGCTCGATCTCGCCCGTGAACAACCAGCTGACCGTTTGCAGCCCAGTGTGTGGGTGCGGCGCCACGTCCATCTTGTGGTTGTCGGGCCCGTAGTGGTCGCAGAAGCACCACGCGCCGATGAACGACCGCTGCTTCTGCGGCAGCGTCCGGCGCACTGACATCGCCCGCGGGCCGCCCAACGGCACGTCGCGCGGCTGGAGGACCTCGACCCCGCCCGGCGTGGGCGTGCAGGTGACTTCGGCGGGCTCGACCTCGACGTTGCTCACGCCGGTGATCGTAGGCGTGGTTCAGCGAGCACGTGGCTCCTGAGCCGAGCCCCCCGGCGGGCTCGGCGTCCGGCCGGTGGGGGCAGCATGGGAGCAGACAGGTGAGAGCTGGGGGCAGCGGTGGCGGAACTTCGGGACGGGTTGTTCGCGCGCGTGGCGAGCAGCGGGTACGAGCTGGACGAGGCGCAGGCGCGGGCGGTCGAGCGGCTCGCAGGGCTGGGGGAGCGGCGCCGGGGCGTCTACCTGCACGGGCCGGTCGGGCGGGGCAAGAGCTTCCTCGCCGACGCGTTCTTCGACGTGCTGCCCGTGCGGCACAAACGGCGCGTGCACTTCCACGCGTTCTTCCACGAGTTGCACGCCCGGATCTCGTCACGGCTGCACGAACGCGGTGCGGTGGCCCACGCGCTGAAGGAGCTCATCGGCCGGTGTGACGTGCTCGCGTTCGACGAGTTCCACCTGCACGACGTCGGCGATGCGATGCTGATGACGCGGCTGCTGGAGGAGCTGCGGGCACGCCGGGTGATGATCATCGCCACCTCGAACTACCCGCCGGACGGCCTGCTGCCCAACCCGCTCTACCACGACCACTTCCTGCCGGGCATCGCGCTCGTGGAGGAGCTGATGGACACCGTCGAGCTCGACGGCCCGACCGACTACCGGCACCTGCGCGGACGGGCCCGCTCGCGGTTCGAGACCGGGGCGGTCGTGCGTGCGGTGGAGCTGCCGGCCGTCCCGGTGGTGCTCGACGTGGGCGGCCGGGCGATCACCGCGCTCGGTGTCGACGGGCGGCGGATCTGGTTCGACTTCGGCGACCTGTGCGAGAAGCCGACGTCCACAGCGGACTACCTGGCGCTCGCCGACCGCCACGACGACTGGGTGGTCGTGGGCGTGCCGCGGCTGGAGACGTGCGACCGGGAGGCGCAGCAGCGGTTCGCGAACGTCGTGGACGTCCTCGTCGACCGCGACGCCCGGCTGACCCTGGTGAGCGACCACCCGTTGGCCGAGATCGTCGGCGGCCGGGCCCTCGACCTCGCCCGCACCGCCAGCCGGCTGGAGCTGATCAACTCCATCGGGTGAACAGTGGAGCGCCTCCACCGCCGATAGCACCCAAAACCCCTGTGCTAGGAGCGAGCAAGTGAAGATGGTGCGCGCCCGTGTCGCGTCGGCAGTGGAGAGCAACCGGTTCCAGGCGTTCATCGTCGCGGTGATCGTCGTCAACGCGCTGGCGCTGGGCGCGGAGACGACGACGGTGCTGCACGCGGAGCTGGGTCCCGTGCTGACGTTCGTCGACCGCCTGGCGCTGATGATCTTCACCCTGGAGCTCGGCGCGCGGCTGTACGCGTTCGGCTGGAGGTTCTTCCGCGACCCGTGGAACGTGTTCGACTTCGTGATCGTGGCCATCGCGCTGATCCCGTCCGCGGGCCCGTTGTCGGTCTTGCGCGCGTTGCGGATCTTGCGCGCGTTGCGCCTCGTCGCGATGGTGCCGAGCATGCGCCGCGTCGTCACGGCGCTGGTGCGGTCGATCCCGGGCCTGGTGTCGCTGTCGGGTCTGCTGGTGCTGCTCGTCTACGTGGGCGGCGTGATCGCGAGCAACCTGTTCGGCGACACCGGTGACCCGCGATTCTCCGGGCTCGGATCGACGTTGCTGACGCTGTTCCAGATCACCACCGGTGACGGGTGGTCCGACGTGATGCGCGACCTGATGGAGCAGAAGCCGTACGCGTGGATCTTCTTCCTGGTCTACCTGCTGGTCGGCACGTTCACGATGCTCAACCTGTTCATCGCGGTGGTGTGCAGCGCGATGCAGGAGGAGGTCACGCTGCCCGCACCCCGTTCCGGCGCACACGACGACCTGCTGTTGCAGGAGGTGCGCGCGCTGCGCGACGAGGTGCGAGCGTTGAAGGCGAACGTGTGACCCCCGCCTGAGAGCCGCGACGTGGTCCGGCCGGTGACGCCGCCGTGCACCGGCCGGACCACCTCAACCCCGGGTCACGGGGTGACCGGGATGTTCGTGAGGCCCTTCGTCGCGCGGGAGACCGTGTTCGAGGCGTGCACGACGTTCGGGTTGTCCTTGCACTTCGACGTCGAGCTGACGTGGACGCCGTACTCACCGACGCCGCCGAGGTCGGAACGGTTGCCGCGCCACACGTTGCCGCAGCCGTTGCCGAACGACGGCGTGGTGCTCGGGTTGTGCGTCTCGTAGCCGTTCTTGAACGTGCCGGGTGCGGTGAACGTGCCGGTGTTGTTCTCGATCCGGTAGCCGGAGCCCTTCACGTCGACCCACGAGTCCGCGGAGTTCGCGCCGCTGATGCCGGTGCCGTCGAAGGTGTTGCCGGCGATCAGGCCGCCCTGCGTGCCCTCCTTGACGTCGACGTGCTCGGCGGAGACGTTCGGGCCGATCCGGTTGTCCAGCACCTGCACGCGGTCGGAGCGGTCGACGCCGCCGGAGTTGCCGTGGCACTTCCAGTTCGAGTTCGCGGAGCCGATGTACACGCCCTCGCCGTAGTCCTTCGTCACGACACCGGCGTCGGTGATCGTCGAGCCCTTGAGCACGCCGTCCGCGGAGGAACGGCGGAAGTGCACGCCCTCCTCGTCGGTCCTCCGCACGGTGACGCCGTCGATCGTCACGTGGTGGGAGTTGTCGAGGACGATGCCCTTCTTGGACTCCGCGACGGTGATGCCCCTGATGGTCCAGTGCGGCGCGTCGAACAACCACAGGCCGTAACCGGAGTCCCAGCCCGCTGCCGGCACCGGGCAGGGGGTCGGTGCCGTGCCGGACGGGCCGTCGTTGACCAGCACCGCGGAGGACGGGCCGGTGAGCGTGATCGGGTTGCTCGCGGTACCGGCCTTCTGCGCGACGAACGAACCCCGGTAGGTGCCGGGCGCCAGGCTGATGACGTCACCGGGCCGGGCGTTCGCCAGTGCGGCCTGGAGCTGGCCGGCGGTCGACACCGGGACCATGCCCGCCGGTTCCTCGACGGGTGTGGTCGAGTCGGGGACGTTCTTGAGGAACAACGACTTCGCCGCGTCGGTCCTGGTCGCGTCCACGCCGTGGCCGCCGGTGTAGTCGCGCTGCTCGTTCTTCGCCCAGTCGGTGATCGGCGTGCCGTTCACGTCGAGGTGCCGGTACCCGCTGCCGTTCCAGCCGAACTGGTAGACGCGCCGGCGGTCGGCGTAGAACGGCTCGTAGCCACCGTCGGCGGACAGCTGCTTGGTCATGGCGTTGTTGAAGAAGACGTTGCGCGGACCGGAGGCGCCCGACCACTTCACGGCCTTCTGACCCGCGCCCCACCAGATCGGGAACCAGTTCGAGTCGTCGGGACCGCCGCCGCCCTCCTCACCGCAGTTCGCGCGGCAGTTGCCGGAGCGGTGGGCGTGGGGGACGCGGACCGTGTTGTTCTCGAACAGGTTGTTGCGCTCCCAGCCGCCGTGCAGGTTCAGGTCGGAGTCGAAGTCGTTGCCGATCACCACGTTGCCCGAGGCCGACCACTGGAAGGTGAAGTGGCGCAGGTTGCGGGAGGTGTTGCCCGCGTAGAGCGAGTCCCACACCCGCGAGCCGCGGAAGTAGCCGTTGCCGCCCTTGCCCTTGTTCCACGCGCCGTCGAGGACGTTGTCGACGATCTGCAGGTTCTTGGCCTCCTCGGTGACGATCGGGTGCGACCCGGTCATCTCCGCGCGGATGCCGCGCACCCACGAGTTCGCCGCCCACTTGAACACGATGCCGTGCATCTCGTCGGCCGGCGCCATGTTGCCGTAGTCGTGGACGGCCGCAGCGGGGTCCAGACCAGGTATCTCCTGCGTGAAGCCGAAGTTCTCGAACCCGACGCCGAGGACCGGGTCCACCAGCGGCGAGACCTTCGAGTCGTACGTCGTCCCGTCGATCGCGGGCGAACCGTCCGAGGTGGAGTTGACCGGGACGTCGAACTCCAGCGGCTTGTCCAGCGTCACCGTCGTGCCCGAGACGGACGCGACGGTGAAGATCTGCTGCCGCATGTGCATGTTCAGCAACGGGTGCGGGGTGCCGGTGGCGTTCTGCTGCTCGTAGAACTTCACCGAGTTCGCCGCGCGCACGTTGACGAGCGACCCGGCCGTGATGTTCGTGGTGGACGCCACCTTCACCGTGCGGTCACCGGTCTTCGCGGCGGCGCTGACCTTCGTGCCGGCCTTCCAGTGCACGTTCACCGTGCCTTCGAAGATGTCCTTGCGGTTCTCCGGGGCCTGGGAGTGGTCGCTCGCGTAGCCGGGGTGAACGCCGCGCGACTGCACGCGGAACAGGCCGCGGCCCGGCCACAGCCAGCCGCCCTTGCCCTGCCCGAACGTCATCCCGTCCTCGTCCCAGTCCGAGCCGTCCGGGGTCAGCGCGTCGTAGCGGGTGGTCGCGTCCGGGGTGTAGACGATCTTCGTCGCGGTCGCGCCCGCGCCCCTGATGACCAGGTGGTCGGCATCGACGTGGAGCTCCTTCGACACCTTCAGCACCCCGGCGGGCAGGGTGATCAGGCTCAGCCTGGAGTAGCTCGCGCCCGGTGAGCACGACGTGCGGACGAAGTCGATCGCGGCCTGCAGCCCGGCGGTGTCGTCGGCCGCGTCATCGGGCCGGACGCCGAACTGGGAAGCCAGTTCCGCAGCCGTGATCCGGCAGCTCGCGCTCGGGTTCACGTCATTGTCGCCGGGCAGCACGCCGGTGCCGCGATAACCGGCTTTCGACCAGTCGTAGAGGCCGGGAATGGCGGCCCGCCGGTTGCCGGACGAGACGTCCAGGCCGGTCGCCGCAGGTGTGGCCGTCGCGGTCACGGGTAGGGCGAGACCGGCTATCACAACCGCGGACAGCAGAGCTATCGGAGTTCGCATCTTTGCGGGAACCCTTCGGCAGGGCGGGGCGAAATCTTTGTAGCCGACAGCTGCGGAATGTGTCAAACATTCACGTGACTGAAATTGTCTTCCTGCAAAGGGTTTCAATTACTGAATTCCGAAACCGCCCGCGGGCACCGCCAGCTCACGCTGCTGAATCGAGCGAGCGGTCGGCCGGGCTCAGGCTCCGGTGTGGGTGAACGCCGCCCAGATCCGCGCCGGATACCGGTCGCGCAGCTCGCAGACGACGGCGTGCAGCGCCCTCGCGGGCAGGCTCAGGCCGTGGTCGAGCAGGGCCGAGTGGAACGCGACGCTCACGTCCGCCGCCGCTTGCTCGCCGACCTCCCACAGGGTGTCGACGACGCTCGGGTAGCCGGCGAGCAGGAACGCACCGGCGAGGTGCCCGCACGACAGCACCGCGAGCCGGGCGGCCGGCAGTCCCAGCCGGGCGACGTCGAGCGCGGTCAACGGCCCGTCGTGCAACCGCAGCTCGCTGCGCGCCGGGTTGTCGTCGGGGGAGCCGGAGCAGGCGAAGTGGACGTACGGGTGGTGCTCCAGCGCCGCCAGCACGTTCTCCCGCGTTGCGAGCGGGCCCTCCAGCGCGGCGGCCTCCCACAGCTCGGCCAGCACCGCGACCTCGTACGGCGCGTCGGCAGGCGCGACCACGACCATGCTCGGCGCGCCCACGGGTGCGGCGGCGCGGGCACGGGCCCAGGTGAGCGCGCGCACCGTCGGCGTGTAGGAGGACACCACGCGGTCCAGCACGGTCCGCCCGTCCCGCCCGGCCGCGTGCAGCGGCAGCCCGGCGAGCGGGCCGGTCGGCGACCACCAGACGTGCGTGTGCTCGGGCACGCCTTCGAGCACCGGCTCGGTCACGGTGTCCCACAACCACTCCAGCGTCTCGGCGAACGCCCGGTCGTCGCTGCCGAAGTGCTCGGCGTGCGCGACCGCGTCGTCGTAGCGCAGCCGCGGCAACGGCAGCAGCTCCACCCGGCCCGGCCACAGCGTGAGCGCGTCGCAGCGCAGCCGGCTCACGTTGACCAGCACCACCGGACCGTCCACCGCGGACTGCTGCAGGTCGCCGACGGACGGGAACGCCACCTGCCGGTCGTCCTCGAACACGCGCGCCAGCAACAGGTCCCTGCCGTACTCCAGCCACTGCGCCGCCAGCGCCAGCTGTCCGGCCTGCACCGCGCACGCCGCCGCGTCGGCCACCAGCCCGGTCAGCTCGGCCAGCCCGTTCTCGACGTCGGCCCGCCGGAGCCGCAGCAGCAACGCCATCGCCCGCTCGGCACCGCGCAGCGCCTGTTCCCAGTCGTTGATCCCCGCCGACGTCATCGACGCCGTGTGCGCGGCCAGCACCCGCGTCACCGGGTCGAGCGCCTCGCTCGCCGCCGCCTCCGCCAGCGCCCGCGCCGCCGCGCGCAACCGGCCCGAGTCACCGGCCTGCTCGGCCTGGCGCAGCAGCAACCGGGCGAAGCAGTGCTGGTAGGAGGCCTGCTGCGGGTCGGCGCGCGCGGCTCTGCCGTAGTAGATGACCGCCTCGTTCAACGTCTCCGGCGTGCCGGTGAGCTCGTAGATCTGCTGCCAGAACCCGCCGAGGTTCGCGAGCGCCCGCGGGTGCAGCGGGTCCTTGGCCGGGCGCTGCCGCAGCACCTGTTCGAACAGCTCGCCCGCCTCGATCAGCGCCTCGCGGGCGTCGGTCACGTCGAACCGCATCCGCAGCGCGACGGCGAGCATCTCGTTCGCGTCGGCGCTGGGCGTCGCGGCCACCAGGGCCCGTGCGGCGTTGACGGCGTCGGTGACCAGCTCGGGGAACCGCTCGGCCATCTCGGTCGACGCGCGCGTCAGGCTGGTCGCGGCCGCGGTGTGCGCGTGCGGGTCGACGGCCGCCGCCACCGCGTCGCGCAGGACCCGCACCGCCTCGCGCAACGAGTCCACGTCACCGAGGTGCCGGTAGCGCAGCCGCAGCGCGTTGCCCAGGCTCGTCAGGTGCTCGGCGGTCGGCGGCGTGCGGCGCAGCACCTCGATCGCCTCGTCCAGCGCCCCCGGCTCCCCGGCCTGCTCGAACCGCTGCAGCAGCGCACCGGCAAGGCTGTCGAGCCGGGTGCCGAGCGACTCCGGGTCGCGCGCGGACTCCACGGACCTGCGCAACGCCCCGATGCCGTCGGTCAGCACGTCGGTGTCGCGGTTGAGCTGGGCGCGGAACTGCGCCAGCGCGCCGATCAGCCACTCGGCGTTGCCGCGTTCGGGGTCCGTCTTGGGCAGGGCGGCGAGCGCACCGCCGACCATCGCCTCCGCCTCCTCCAACATCGACAGGTCGCCGGTCGCCGCGATCCGGGCGCGCAACGTGGCCGCGAGGTTCAGCAGCATGCCCGGCCGGAGCTCGTCACGGGCGTTGTCGGCGGCGATGCGGTGCGCGGCGATCGCGCCTTCGAGGTCGGTGAGGTGGCGGGTGCGGTCGTAGCGCTCGGCCAGCGCCAACCCGAGCAGGTGCTGCATCAGGTCGTAGTCGCGCTGGCCGGGACCGGTCTGGCCGACCACGCCCTGCGCGAGCGCGATCGCCTCGTTCAGGCTGCTCAGGTCGCCGTCGCGCTCGTAGCGGTGGCGCTGGATGCGGACGATCTCGGTGGCCTGGGTGAGGTTCACGCCCGGCCCGTCGACCAGGCGGGTCAGCAGGTCCATCGCCTCGTCGAGGTCGGCCGGGTCGTGCGCGGTCTCGTAGCGGTGCAGCAACGACGACGCGAGGGTGCTGATCGTCTCGGTGAGACCGCCCAGCCGCAACGCGTCGCGCAGCACCGACACGCCCTCGTCGAGCAGGCGGTGGTCGCCCGTGCGTTGGTACTGCTCGATCAGCGCACCGCCCTGGTTGTGCACGGCGACCGCGTCCGCCATCGGTTCTCCTAGAGTCATCCGCTCACAGCCTGGTGCGCCGACCGGGCGCCGTGTGGTGCTTTGCCGTTGTTTCCCCCGTTTGGTGCTGTCAGGTCGCGTGGAATAACGCGGAGCGTTGTCATGCGAACGGGTGCAGCAAACCATCAGAAGCGGGGCTTCCGTACCTGAAGTGTGCGTTAAGGCACCTACCCGCGCGATCAACCGACCGACACGTTCGCGGCCCAAACAACCCTGAACGGTGTATCGCCGACTGCTGCGAAAGGTGCAAGGGTCAGTTGCTGTTCGGCAGTGAGCGTTCCAACGAACAGGAGCACCCGCGTCGCCGTAGGAGAACAGGCTGCCCTGATGCCCGACACCATCCCGTACCGGGAGCTGCGGGCGCAGTCGAACGTCGCGACCGGTGTCGACGAGCCGTTTCGAGGCCGGGCACCGGGCGCTGCTGGCGGTGCCGTCGGTGGAGCTGCACCGGTTCCTCAGGGGGGTGAAGGCCTGGATGGGTGGCGGGTTCGAGTGGCACACCACGCACCCGCGCTACCGGTAGCGGCCGGCGATCGCGGCGGCCCGGTCGTGCAGCGCGGTGCGCAGCCACGGCGGTGACAGGGCCTCCGCGCTCGTGGCGAGCTGCCACAGCGCCCATTCGGCGTGCCAGGCGTCCTGGAACGAGGCTTCCACGCGCAGCCGGCCGTCGGCCTCGGTGTGTTCGGAGTGGACGGTCAGCGCGGTGTCGGCGAGCTGCTGCCGCCGCGCCGGGTCGAGCAGGAGCAGGACCGTGGTCTGCTCGCCGCCGGTGCGGAACCGGGTGCCGCGCTCCTGCCAGGTCTTGCCGAGGTCGACGTGGTCCGGGCGGTCGGCGGGGGCGTCGAGCTCCTCCGCCGCCCTGATGCGCGCCAGCCGGTAGGTGCGGTCGGCACCGTCCGCCGTGGCCAGCAGGTAGCCCTGGCCCCGCACGGTGACCAGCCCGATCGGGTCGACCGTCCGCCACCGCGGCTGCTGGTCACGGGCGGCGTAGTGGATCTTGAGCTTGTGCCCGGCGAACACCGCGCGCCGGACCTCGGTCACGAGCGCGTCGGACAGCTCCTCGGTCGCGGTGCGGCGTTCCAGCAGGTCCGTGTCGGGGTCGACGAGCAGCCGACGAGCGGCACCGGCCGCGAGGTCGCGGTGGCCCGCCGGCAACGCGTCGGCCACCTTCAGCACGGCCGAGGCGAGCGCCGAGCCGAGCCCGAACACCTGCGCGCCCCGCCGTGAGCCCGCGATCAGCAGGGCGAGCGCCTCGTCGTGGCCGAGCCCGGTGAGCTCGGTGCGGAAGCCGGGCAGCAACGCGAACCCGCCGTTGCGCCCGCGTTCGGCGTAAACGGGGACGCCCGCGGTCGACAACGCCTCGACGTCACGCAGAACCGTGCGCGTGGAGACCTCGAGCTCGCGGGCGATCGTGGTGGCGGAGAGCCGTCCGCGTTGGCGCAGCAGCAGCACCAGCTTCACCAGGCGATCGGCGCGCATGCCCGAACCGTACGGCAATACATGACACAGGGTGTCGTGTATTGCTTGCGAAGCTCCTTTTCGGATTCGACGAATGGAGCTGGAAGTGGCAGTGGAACGGACCGCCGTCAACCCGTGGGAGTGGTCGGTGGAGCTGGGGTACAACCAGGGCGAGGTCGTGTCGGGGCAGACCCGGACGCTGTACTGCTCCGGGCAGGCCGCGATGAACGCCTCCGGTGAGCCCGAGCACGCCGGTGACGTGGGCGCGCAGCTGGCGTTGAGCCTGGACAACCTGGAGGCGGTACTGGCCGCCGCGGGGATGGCGCTCGCGAACCTCGTTCGCCTGACCGTGTACACGACCGACGTGGACGCGCTGTTCGCGCACTACGGCGTGCTGGCCGGCCGGTTGGGCGCCGCGGGCGTGGCGCCGGCGACGACGATGCTCGGCGTGTCGCGGCTGGCGGTGCCGGGGCTGGTGGTGGAGCTGGAGGGGACCGCGGTGGCGTGACGTGGACGGGCTGCTCGTGCCCTCGTGCGGCACGAGCAGCCCGGGTGCCCCACACGGCTGGTCAGGTGAGGCGGCGGCGCAGCTCCGGGAGGAACTCCGGGTCCTCGGCCACCAGGCGGGCGGCGTCCAGCTCGTGCGGGACCGACGTGTTCGGCTCGCGGTCGAGCAGGTAGTGGATGATCTCGCTGACGAGGACGGGCTCGTCGGGCTCGACCAGTGCGAGGTCGTCGAAGAACCCCTCGGACAGCACCACGTGGTGCCGGGTCGTCTCGGTGCCCTCGCGCACCTCGGCGGCGTACTCGTGGGCGGCCATCGGCATGACTCGAACATCCGTGCTCATGTCGCTCGGCTACCCGTGCGGTGACCCCGAAAACCTGTGCGGGGATTGCGACGGGGCTGTGCGGGTACGCCTTTGTCGTGCAGACCTTCTTGCCCTACGAGGACTTCACCTTCACGGCCCGCGTGCTGGACCAGCGCAGGCTCGGCAAACAACGCGTCGAGACCCTGCAGGTGCAGCGCGCGTTGGTCGTGCCGGGTCACGGCTGGCGGAACCACCCGGCCGTGCGGATGTGGGCGGGCTACGAGGAAGCACTCGTGCGGTACGGCATCGAGATCTGCGCGCAGTGGCGCGCGGGCGGGTACCGCGACACGTGCGAGACCACCATGCGCGCGGACCTGGCGCGGGCCAAGGAGATCACGGTCGTGCGCACCCAGGAGCAGCTGGCGGCGGACGGCGACCTGCCGTGGTGGCTGGGTGACGAGGGACTGCACCGCAGCCACCGGTCGGCCCTGGTGCGCAAGGACCCGCAGTTCTACCGGCGGTTCTTCCCGGACGTCCCGGACGACCTGCCGTACGTGTGGCCGAGGTCGGACCGGGAGGTCCGGGTCTGAACGGGCCCCGGCGGTCAGTCCGGGGGTTCGGGGGCGTCGGGGTTCTCCTGCGGGACCTCGGGCTCGGTGTCGGCGCCATCCTGCGTGACATCGGGTTCCGGCGTGTCGAGGTCGTCCAGGTCGGGGGTGCCCGGCGAGTGCGGGGCCTCCGGGTTCACGGGATCGGTCATGCCGCGCGGTTACCCCGCGGGCCGGGCGCTATGCCGCCCGCGGGGAAGTTCACACCGCCGCGAGGCTGGCCCGCGGACGGTCGCACCCTCAGCCCGCCGTGAAGTTGTCCGCCACCTCGGCCTCCAGCGCGCGCAACGCGCCGTCGCCGTCGGTGTCGTCCGGAATCCGCAGCTCGACCTCGCTCGTGCCCGCGCCGCCGGGCGCCACGCGCAGGTAGGCCTGCTGCACGTCGTCGCGCCGCCATTCCAGGGCTCGTTCCTCCGTGTGCACGACGGTCTCGCAGGTGCGCAGCGACGGCGGCAGCCAGGCCAGGGCGCGGGTGTCGTCCGACGCGGTGTTGAACACGATGTCTGCGTCGGCTTGCATCGTGCGGGTGGTGGCAGTCATGAGCTCGGGGTACCCGCAACGGGCGGATTATTGATGCTCTCCGCTGAGAATCCGCCCACTTGTCAGCGGTCCTCGGGAACGGCATCGCCCAGCGACGCCGCGGCACGCGTCTGGCCGGCACCGGTCGTGCCCCGCTGCCCGAAGCCGCGGCTACAGCACGCGGCGCAGCCACTCGATCCTGGCCGCGCGGGCCCGGCGGGACAGCACGGCGTCCGGCACCAGCTGGTCGAAGCCGTGGCAGCCGCCGGGCCACACGTGCAGCTCGGCGTCACCGCCCGCGCGCCAGATCCGGGCCGCGTAGTCGACCGCCTCGTCGCGGAAGACGTCCACCGAGCCGACGTCCACGTACGTCGGCGGCAGGCCGGAGAGGTCGGTGGCACGGGCCGGTGCGGCGTACGGCGACACGTCCGGGCCGCCGCGGGCCGCGCCGAGCAACGCCGTCCAGCCGGTCAGGTTCGACGCGCGGACCCATGTCGTCCCCGAGAGGAACTGGTGGCTGGACGGGGTCTCGCACCGGTCGTCGAGCATCGGGCACATCAGCAGCTGACCGCGGACGGCCGGGCCGCCGCGGTCGCGGGCCATGAGCGTCACCGCCGCCGCGAGACCGCCGCCCGCCGACGTTCCGGCGACCACCGGTGGGGCGAAACCCGCGCGGTCCATCCAGGTCAGCGCCCGGTAGCAGTCCCGCACGGGTACCGGGTGCGGGTGCTCGGGCGCCAGCCGGTACTCGGGGGAGACCAGCGTGACGCCCAGCTCCTCCACCCACTCGGCCAGCACGTGCAGGTCGGAGCGGCGGGTGCCCGCGACCATCCCGCCGCCGTGCAGGTGCAGCACGGGCGGCCCGTCACCGCCGGTGGGCCGCAGCACGAGCACGGGCACCCCGTCCGCGTCCTCCTCGGAGAACGCCACCGCACCGCCCCGCGTGAGCTCCGCGTCGGTCACCACCCGGCCGGTGCGGCGCCGCTCCGGGATGCCACCGGGCGTCAGCGGCGGCCGGGAGAGGTCGGCGGCGGCCGCGATCTCCCGGTCGATCACCCCTTCACGCCCGTGTGCGCGAGGCCCTCGATGAACTGCCGTTGTGCCAGCACGAACACGATGAGGATCGGCACGGCGGTCATCGTCGCGGCGGCCAGCTGCACGTTCCACATCGGACCGCCGTAGATGTCGACGAACTGGGTCAGCGCCTGCGGCAGCGTGAACATGTCCGGTGTGGACAGGTACACGATCGGTTCCAGGTAGAGGTTCCACGAGTGCAGGAACGTGAAGATCGCGACCGCGCCCAGCGCCGGCCGCGACAGCGGCAGCGCGACCCGGTAGAAGATGCCGGCCCTGCCCAGGCCGTCCATGCGGGCGGCCTCCTCCAGCTCGGCGGGCAGGGCGATGAAGAACTGGCGCATGATGAAGATCGCCAGCACGCACGGCGCCCCGAAGATCGGCACGATGATCAGCGGCCAGTGCGTGTTGGTGAGGCCGAGCTGCTGGAAGAGCTGGAACAGCGGCACGATGGTGACCTCGCTCGGGATGAGCAGGCCGACGAGCACCACCACGAACAGCGCGTTCTGGCCGGGGAAGCGGATGCGGGCGAACGCGTACCCGGCCATCGCCGCCACCACCATCGTGCCGATCGTGACGACCACCGCGATGTAGAGGCTGTTCCAGTACTGCTGCCCGAACGGTTGCAGCTCGAAGACCTGCGAGTACGTCGAGAACGTCCAGTCGGACGGCAGCAGCGACACGGAGAAGATCTCGCCGATCGGCTTCATCGACGAGGTGACCATCCACCACGTCGGGAACACGAACGGCACGCACAGCAGGCACAGCAACCCGTACAGCCAGACCTTACGACTCATGGAGCACCCACTTCCGGCGCATCCGCCACTGCACCAGCGTCAGCACGGCGACGATGGCGAACAGCAGCACCGAGATCGTCGCGCCGTAGCCGAAGTGGTGGAACTGGAACGCCTGCTGGTACAGGTAGTAGATCAGCACGGTGGTCGAGGTGCCGGGCCCGCCCTGGGTGAGCACGGCGATCTGCGCGAACACCTGCAACGAGCCGACGATCGTGATGATCGAGGTGAGCAGGATGGTCGGGCTGATCAACGGGATCGTGATCCGCAGGAACCGCGTCCACGCCCCGGCGCCGTCGAGCTTCGCGGCCTCGTACAGCGGCGCCGGGACACCTTGCAGCGCCGCCAGGAACAGCACCATGTTCAGGCCGACGTTCTTGACGACCTGCACGACGATGACCGACACCATCGCCGTGGACTCGCCGCGCAGCCAGTTCGGCCCGTCCACCCCGAAGAACCCGAGCAGACCGTTCACGCTGCCCTCCGGTTGCAGCATCAGCTGCCACACCAGCGTCCACGCCACCAGCGACACCAGCACCGGTGAGAAGAACAGCGTGCGGAACAACGTGGTGCCGCGCAGCTTCTGGTTCAGCAGCACCGCGAGCAGCAGCGCGAGCGACAGGTTCAGCACCACCAGCCCGCCGGCGAACCACGCCGTGGCCACCAGCGAGTCGCGCAGCTTCTCGTCGGCGAGGAGGCGTTCGTAGTTCTCCGCGCCGATGAACTCGAAGGTGCCGCCGAGCACGTTCCACTCGTTCAGGCTGTACCAGCCGACCAGGGCCAGCGGGACCAGCACGAACGCGATGCTGCCGAGGAGTGCGGGCGCGACGAACAGGTAGCCGACCAGGTTGTCGCGCCTGCGGTAGGTCCAGAACGTCACGGGCGCTCCAGCAGCGGCTTGATCTTCGCGCACACCCCGTCGAGCACCTGGCCGACGTTCGCGTCGGGCTTCCACAGCGGGTCGAGCGCCGCCCGGATCGTCTGGTTCAGCTCCTCCTGGCCCTGGTGGCTGGGCTTGACGACACCCTTGTTGATGCCGTCGATGACGACCGACTGCAGCTGTTCGGGCTTGAGCAGCGGGTTGGACTTGGCCAGCGTGTCGGCGTTGAGCAGCGACTGCCTGGCCGGCGGGAAGAACTGGGCGAGCTTCGCGGAGTTGGTGGGGTTGGTGAGGAACCCGAGGAAGTCCGCGGCGGCGTCGGCGTTCTTCGAGCGCTTCAGCACGCCGACGCCGGCCTGGCCGATCACCGCGTAGTCGCCCTTCGGGCCCTGGGGCAGCGGCAGCAGCGTCCAGCCGAACTTGGCGTCCTTCAACGCACCGGCGCGCGAGATCTGGCTGACGGCCATCGCCGCGTTGCCCGCGAAGAAGTCGACGGTCGTGCCCGGTCCGGGGATCGCCTTGTCCGTGAAGATCGCCTTGTGCACGAACGCCATGGCATCCTTCATCTCCTGGCCGGCGAACCCGCAGCTCTTGCCGTCCTCGCTCCAGGCGTTGGCGCCCCAGCCGCGCCAGATGGTCGACAGCACGGCCCAGTTCTGGTACTTGAAGTCCGGCAGCACGAGGTTCTTGCCCGCCGACGCCGCCACGGCCTGCTCCCAGGTCGTGGGCAGCTCCTTCACCAGGTCGGTGTTGACGAACAGGCCGAACGGCGAGGTGGAGAACGGGTAGGCGTACAGCTCGCCGTCCTTCTCCCACAGCTTGGTCGCGGACGGCACCAGCTCGTCGGCCTTCTCCACCTTGCCGCGGATCGGGGCGAGCGCGCCGGAGGAGACGAAGTCCGGCGCGGACTCCTCCAGCAGCCAGGCCAGGTCCGGTGCGTTGCCGCCGGCGATCTGGGTGGTGAGCGTGGTGGTGTAGCCGTCGGCCGGCACCGAGTCGAACTTGATCTCGGTGACGTCCGGGTGCGCGGCCTTGTACTCGGTGGCGATCTCGGTGAGCAGCTTGAGATGTGCCTCGTTGGCGGTCCACACGGTCATGCGCAGCGTCTTCGGACCGGACTGGGCCGAGGAGCCGCCGCAGGCGGTGAGGGCGAGCAGTGCGGTGCAGATGAGGGCGAGCAGTCGGGACATCGTTGTCTCCCTGGACTAGTAACCGGACACGTCCGGCCAGCGGAGCTCGACGCCGTCGCGGTCCAGCCGGTGCTGGAAGTCCGCGAGCAGGCCGGGGGTGTTGCGCACAGCACGGGGGGTGGTGTTGTGCGCGAGGCAGAAGTCCGCGAGCGCGCCCGCGACCTCGCCGACGTTCCACTCGACCGGGTGCAGCCGGTGGGAACCGTTGGTGATGTGGGTGGTGCCGATGTTCTTGCCCGCGGGCAGGAGGTTCTCCACCCGCTGCGGGATGAGCGCGCCGAGCGGGATCTCGAACGGGCAGCTCGCGACGTCGAGGTAGTTGTCGCCACCGGTCGAGGGGTGCAGGTCGATGCGGTACATGCCGACCCCGACGGCGTCGTGGTGCTGGACCGCGCCCTTGTCGCCGCGCACGGCCAGCGACAGGTCCTGCTCGACGATCGTGTACTCGGCCCTGATCCGGCGCGACTCGCGGATGTAGGGCGCCTGGGCGAGGCCGTCGGCGCCGCCGCCGGTGACGTCACCGCGCAGCCGCAGGCCGGGGAAGCCGGTGCCGCCGTCCGGGCGCGGTGCCTCGGTCTGCAGCCAGTAGAGGACGGACCTGGACAGCTCCCGTGCCGCCGCGATGTGGTGGTCGGCGTCCGGCACGTCGATCACCGGCGACTCGAAGTAGTCGATCATCGGCCAGTTCACCAGGCAGATGTCGCTGTCGTAGGCGCCCTCGACGAAGTTGCGCCGCGCGGCGATCCGGCGGAACGTCCACAGGTTGCTGTCGCCCGCGCTGAGCCGCTGGTCCGACAGCACGGACAGCGGATCGTCGTCCGGGTTCGGCGTGAACGTGCGCTCGGCGGTGGTGAGCGTGCGCGGGTCGGGGGAGCGGAACGACAGCATCCGGTCGCCCCAGTAGTCCGGCTGGTACTCGCGCCAGAAGTCGTAGCGCGCGGGCTTGTCGATCGTGTGGTCGCCATCGACGTGGTCGATCGCGAAGCACACCGACATCGCCTGCATGTTCGCCGGCTGCGCCACCTCCGGTGCGCTCGGCTCACCGGTGTCCAGTGTGGACTCGAATCCGGTCACGTACTCGGTGCCGGTCAACGGGAGCAGCTCGCCGGTCTCGGTGGCGTCGAGGATGTACGGCGCGGACAGCTCGACCTCGCTGCCGTGGTGCTCCACGGTGACGGACACGACCCGGTCGCCGTCGGTGCGGGCGCTGACCGGCCGCGCCGGCTGCAGGACCGTGAGCCGGCCGCTGCCGCGGTAGGGCGCGAGCATCTCGTCGATCACCGCCACGGCGACGCGCGGCTCGTGGCACAACCGGCTGACGTTGCCCGCGCCGGGGTTGAGCTCGCGCCACGCCCGTGCCCGCGGGGTCAGCGGGTAGTTGCGGCGGTAGTGGTCGCGGATGCCCTCGCGCAGGGCGCGGTACGAAGCCGTGACGCCGAAGCGTTCGACCCAGCTGTGCTCGTCCGGCGGCACGGCCTGGCTGGTGAGCTGCCCGCCGAGCCAGTCGAACTCCTCGGTGAGCACGACCCGGCGGCCGGCGCGCAGCAGTGCGAGCGCCGCGGCGACTCCGCCGAGTCCGCCGCCGATGACGACGACGTCCGTGTGGTGCGGCAAAGCTTCCTCCTCAGTGGTCCACCGGTGCGCCGAGCGTCGAACCCTCGACGAACGCGCACGGCAGCAGTTCCCGCGGTGTGGTGCCGTGTTCGAGCACCTCGGTCAGCGCCTGCACCGCCCTGCGCCCCATCTCGCGGCGGGGGATGCGGAACCCGGTCAGGTCGACGTCGCCCGGTGCGGGCCGGGTGGCCGCGCCGAGCATGAGCACGGACAGGTCGCCGGGCACCGACAGGCCGTGCTCGCGGGCGGCGAGCACGAGCGCGGCACCGTCGGAGACCTCCTCGGCGAGCACGGCCGTGACGCCCGCGCCGCGCACGTGGCCGAGCGTGGTGGCCGGCAGGTGCGTGCCCTCGACCCCATGGGCCGCGACGGCGTCGCGGAACCCGCGCAACCGGTCGGCGGACGACTCGGCACCGGTGCCCGGTCCGACGTAGGCGATCCTGCGGTGGCCGTGGGCGACGGCCCGGTCGACCAGGTCGCGCACGGCGGCCCGGTAGTCGGCACCCACGCACGGCACGGCCGCGCCGGCATCGTCGCGGCGGCCGATCGACACGAACGGGATGCCCTCGGCGAGCATCTGGGCCAGGTCGTCGCGGTCGACCGTGCGGCCGATCAGCAGGCACCCGTCGGCCAGCCGCACCCGGCTGTCGTCGCTGAAGATCCGCCGCTGCCCGCCGACGGCCTTGGCGCCGGTGAACAGCAGCAGGTCGCAGCCGACCGCCTCGGCCTGCTCCTCGATGCCCTCCAGGAACGGCTGGTAGAAGTCGGCGCGGGTGCTCGGGAAGACCGCCTCGTAGGTGAACACGCCGAGGATCTGGTTGCGCCGGTCGTGCAGCCTGCGCGCGATCGGGTTCGCGACGTAGCCGGTCCTGCGGATCACCTCCAGCACCCGTGCGCGGGTCTCCGGCGCGATCCGGACGCCGCCGTCCTGGCGGTTGTTGAGCACCAGCGACACCGTGGCCTGGCTGACGCCTGCCATCCTGGCGATGTCCTGCTGGGTGAGCCGCTTGGCCATGACCACCTGCCAATTCGAATTGGCACGGATTGTGCTGCGGCGGCCCAGGTGTCGTCAACCCCTTGTAATAATTCGAATTAGCACGCTGACGGGTGCGGTGGGTGGCCCAGCTTGCCGGTACGCTGGGGCCACTCCGGTGAACGTGGAAGCGGGCTGCGGCTAAGTACCTGTGTGATGACCGTGATCAACCGCAGTTCGCGGGACGGAGTCCCCCCAGACGACGAGCGCTCGGCGGAGCACTCGGACGGGGAGGACTTCACAGCTCTGTTCACCCGCCACGCCGACGAGTTGCACCGCTACCTGGCCCGCTGGGTGCCGATGGCGGCCGACGACCTCGTCGGGGACGTGTTCGTCTCGGCGATCCGCAGCCGTGCCCGCTTCGACCCCTCGCGCGGATCGGCGCGAGCGTGGCTCTTCGGCATCGCGACCAACCTGCTGCACACCCACCTGCGCGGGCGCCGGCGGGAACGCGAGGCGTACGCGCGCCTCGTGCACGGGCGGGAGAGCGACAGCCACGAGAGCCGCGTCGTGGACACCGTGGACGCCGAGGTCCGGGCACGCCAGTTCGCCGTGGCGGTGCAACGGCTCGAACCGCGTGACCGCGACGTGCTGCTGCTCACCGGCTGGGCGGGGCTGGACTCCGCCGAGGTCGCACAGGCGCTCGACATCCCCGTCGGCACCGTGCGGTCCCGGCTCCACCGCGTGCGGCGGCAGCTGCGCACCGCGTGTCCCGACATCGTCCTGGAGAACAACGATGACTGAGAAGATGTGGACCGACGACGAGCTCGACCAGGCGATCGCCGACCAGCCGGCCGGTCCGGCGTTCAGCGCGGCGGCGCGGGAACGGGCGCTCGCCCGCATGCTGGCGGCGGAGGCGCCGCGGCCCGGCAGGAAGCGCTGGCTGGTCGCCGCGGCGGCGGTCACGCTCGTCGTCGGCGCCCTCGTCGCCGTCCCCCCGCTGTGGTCGGACGACTCGGGTCCCGCCGCGAGCGCCGCGGAGACGTTGCGCCGCGCCGCCGCGGCCAC
The DNA here is from genome assembly GCF_040647275.1 of Lentzea sp. NPDC042327. Lineage (NCBI taxonomy): Bacteria > Bacillati > Actinomycetota > Actinomycetes > Pseudonocardiales > Pseudonocardiaceae > Lentzea > Lentzea sp. NPDC042327. Next base: position 756,687 of record NZ_JBEZBX010000001.1, on the reverse strand, counting down.
GACCGCGCACACCGCGCCGTCGGAGGGCCAGTACCGTTACGTGGCAACGCATTCCTGGGACGTGGGCAGTGCGACGACCAGAACGGGCAAGCCCCTCTCGGCACTGATCCACACCCTCGTCGAGGTCTGGGTCCCGGCCGACCGCACCGGCGAGTGGCTGGAACGCCGCTCCACGCTGGGCAGCCGGTGGCTGGTCGGCAGTGACGAGCTCGTCGCGGCCGAGGGCGACGGGGGGCTGTTCGCGGGCAACCCGCCGGTGCAAGAGCGCCGCGGACCGTGCGGCGACTACCCCGACGTGAACGAGGAGCTCGGCGGAGATCCGGACTGGGGCAAGCCGTGCACCGAGCGCGCGGGCAGCTGGTACCGGCCCAACCCCCGGTTCCTCACCTCGCTGCCGACCGCTCCGCAGGCGCTGTACGACCGACTGTGGGCCGATGCGCGCAACGACGCCGCGAACGCGTTGTCCCACGCCGCAACGGTTCTGGCGGCACCCGACGCGTCGCCGGAGCTGAGGTCCGCGCTCTACCAGGCGCTGCAGCACCTGCCGGACCTGCGGGTCACCGAGGAGACGGCGAACCTGGACGGCAAGGCCGGCACCGCCCTCGGCCTGGCGCGCGCCGACGCCCGCGAGGACATCATCATCGACCCGGCGACCGGCCGGTACATCGGCACGCGGTGGGTGTTGCTTCGCTCCGGCACCGGCGCGTGGGAGGGCCTGGAGCCGGGCACCGAGGTCTCCTCCTCCGCGGTGGACTTCGCCGTGGTCGACCGCGCGGGTGACGCGCCGAAGTGATCGCGTCGAGGGGTGATCTTGTGCGGCACAGCGGTGTCCCCGCCGTGACTTTGTCCACTTAGGACACTTGTTTCACTCTTATGCAGCAACGTTTGCGCGCATGTTCGCGCAGCTCGCGGGGTAATCAGTGATTCCAAACCCCGGTCCCCCCGCCCCGGCGATTGCCCGGATGCGTGCGGCCCTGTTCGGTCGTGAGGAGTGGTTGTGATGGCACACGTGCGTCGGCTGGTAGACGTCCACACGGGTGACGAGTTCGATCAGCCGGTTCCTTTCGGTCTGGTGTACCCGATCTGCGCGGCGGACGGGTCCGCCCCGCCGAGCCAGCGCGGCCGCACGTGGAGCGACCTGGTGGCGAGTGATCGGGACCTGCGGCCGGCTTCGTGAGCGTTGAGTGGCGGTGGGAGGGCTGGCTCGTCGCGCCGAGGCCGTGCTCCCGCAGGCGTACCGGCGCGGTCGCAGGGACACGGCGCGCGGCCACGTGCCGGCCGAGACCTCGACCGGGGTCGTGGCCGAGCAACAGGCGCCCGCGACCGGTCCCGCCTCCCCGGTTCTCGGCGACGTCACACCGCCGGTGACCCGCCGCCCGCTCGACGAGCTCTGACCCTCGCTCCCCAAGGGCGCCCTCCTCGGAGGGCGCCCTTTCGTTGCGCACGCAGGTAGCCCTCGCGCGCGGGCATCGCACGAAAGGTCCCCGCGTGCGACAGGAGCGCACGAAAGGGCCCCGCGTGCGGTCAAGCGGGGGTTGGGGAGGGAGGGGTGGCGGGTAGGACGAGTGTCATGGGTGTGGGCAAGCTGGCAGACGGCCATCAGTCGCATGTCGGGCCAGGAGATGGGCTCACCACGCCATGGCGTGCTGTGCTCACGCCGGTTCGCCACCACCGCAACCCGTCACCGTGACCGAATCGGGTGAAGTCGTGGTTTGAGGTGGATCAGGCCGGGTATTCGCGTCCGGCGCGTCAAGCAGTCGGCGCGATACCTTCGGCTGTTCAAAGGCGGCGATGACCGTGCATCTCGACGATGCCGTTACCTCGGCACTCACCCACCTCCGCACCGGGGCACCCGGACCGGCCGTCCAGGACCTGCGGGAGGCGTTGTCCCTGGCAGGAGCGGTGCCGCCGCAGGCGTTGGCCTGTGTGAGGGCAGCCGACGACCACCTCGCGCACGGCGAGCTGATGGAAGCGCGGACGCTGCTGACGGTGGCCCACCGGCTGCTGGCGCAGTCCGGCACCGGGCAGCCCGCGGTGGTGCTGCCGAGCCAGGCCGTGCCGCCCACCACCCCGATCCGGGTGTGAACCGGCGTCCCCTCGGGTATCTCGAACGGGCGTTCGAGTGAAAGGGGACGATCGTGAACCGCACACCGGAGAAGGACCCGCAGGACTGGACGACCGGTGACGAGCCGATGACCGGGCCGCAGGAGTCGTACCTGCACACCCTCGCGCAGGAGGCGGGCGAGGAGGTGCCGGGCGAGCTCACGAAGGTCGAGGCGTCGCAGCTCATCGACCGGTTGCAGGAGAAGACCGGCCGGGGCACCTGACCTGCCCCGGCCGTTGTCGTGCGTCAGCAGGACAGGCGGGCGTCCGCCCAGTCGGCGTGGTCGAAGTCGCGGCCGTCGCCACCGTCGGTGACCCGCAGGCCCAGCATCCGGACCCCGGTCGTGTCCACCGAGACCGGCCGGGCCGGGTCGCCGCCGCGCACGACACCGCTGTCGTGCAGCAACCGCCCGTCGCCGAACACCTGGAAGCTCACCGAACCGGGTGACGTCGTCTCGTCGTCGAGGCCGGCCAGCGCGTCGAACGCCCGGCACCCGCGACCCAGGTAGAGGGTGACCTCAGCCGGGGCGTGCGTGCCGAGGCCCTTGGCGTAGGTGACGCCGCGATCTGCAACGGCCGCCCGTCACCGGCGCCGGTCTCACCGTTGGACCGGTCCCGCTCCACCGGACCCCAGCCGTTCGACTCGCTGACGAACGGCAGGTCGCTCGCGAACGGTGTCCCGCTCGGCACCGGCGGCGGCACGAACGCACGCACCGCCCGTTCCACGTGCACGGTCTGATGCGCGCGGAACTCCGCGAACACCGGCACGTCCGTGAACCCCACCGGGCCGCCCGCCCGCACCGTCCAGGTGCCGGTCACCGTCTCGCCCGCCCGCAGCTTCGTCCTGGTCACCGGCGCACCGGTGACCATCCAGCCCGCGGGAGGGGCCGCCGTCAGCACCACGTCGGACACGTCCGCGGTGCTCGTGAACGTCCCGGACACCTCGAACGACGCACCCCGCGCGACGTCCACCTCGGTCGGCGTGATCGTCAACGACGTCGCCGGCACCTGCGGAATCACCTGGTCACAGGTCTGCAGACCGGGCCGGTAACGGCACGCGACCGCCGCGAACCCGCCGTTGCGCTGCACCGCCTGCGCCAGCGTCTGAGCCGACGACACCACCTGCCGGTCACGCGTGACGTCACCGCGGACAGCCGGGTCCCGGACCGTCTCGACCAGCCACTGCCCGCCACTGAGGAACGACAGCGGCACGTCGAGCGTGCGCGCGTCGGCCGAGATCGCACCGATGAACCAACGCGCGCCGTTGCGCCGTGCGACAACCGCGTGCGTGTCGGGGTCACCGCTGATGAGCCGCGTCTCGTCCCACGTGGTCGGCACCTGGTTGAGGAACCGCAACGCCTGCGGATGCCGTTCGTAGGCTTCGGGCTTGTCGGCGAAGTGCGTCCAGCCCGACTCGTAGACCACCGGCAACGCCACCTCGTGCGCGACCGACGCCTCCCGCGTGCCGACCTCCAGCGACACCGGCGTGTAGTCCATCGAGCCGACGACGTTGCGGGTGAAGAACTGCACGGGGTTGTTGCCCGCGGGCGGCGAGTTCTCCGCTCCTCGCACACCCTCCATGGTCATGATGTGCGGCCATGTCCGCGCGAGCCCGTGCGGGATCGTCGAGCCGTGGAAGTTCACCATCAGCCGCAGCTCCGCGGTCTTGGCGAGCACCGCGTCGTACCACTGGTACCGCGCCTGCGAGTCGGACTCCATGAAGTCGAGCTTCACGCCCTTCACGCCCCACTGCCTGAAGCGGGGGAGCAGGGTGTCGCGCTCTTCGGCGGTGTCGAGGTCGGTCCAGTGCAGCCACAGCAGGACCTCGACCCCCTTGGCGCGGGCGTACCGGACCAGCTCCGGCACCCACTGCGCGCTCCACCCCTCGTCGACCAGCGCGTACGGCCAGCCGGACCGGGCGGCGAAGTCCACGTACTGCTTCTGCCGCTCGAACGACCGCGGGCTGTCGTGCTCGCTCAGCCACGACCACGCGACCTTGCCGGGTTTCACCCACGACGTGTCGGCGAGCTTGGACGGTGAGGCGAGGTCGTCGACGAGCGTGGACGTCGAGACGGTCGCGAGGTCACCGATGACCGCCGTGCGCCACGGCGTCCTGGTCAGCGTCACCTGCGCGTCGGCGAGCACGACCTCGTAGTCGCCGGTGGTGCGCCGCAACCGGCTGCCCGAGTGCCGTCCATCCACATCGGACTCGGTGAGCAGCACGTACGCGCCGTCCGCCCGGAACAGCGACGGGTAGCCGAACTCACCGGTGGCCGCGCCCGCCGTCGTGCGCACCCTGTTCTGCTCGTACCACGCGTTGTAGGGGAGCAGCCAGGCCGGCGCGTCCGCGGGCAGCCGGAACGCGGACGCCTCGCCGGTGACGGTGTGGGCGGCCGGGAGCACGTACCGGTAGGCCACGCCGTCCGGGGCCACCCGCACGACCAGGTCGAACCGGCCCGCGCCCTCGAACGTCAGCGTCGTCTCGGTCATGGTCGTGGACCGCTGCCGCTCCTTGCCGGTCGTCATCGAGTAGCGCTCGGTGACCGTCCGGTCCTTCCTGGCGGTCAGGCGCAGGCCGGTGGTGAGGTCGGCGGTCGTGGTCCGGAGACCGATCGGAGCGGGGGCGAGGACGGGGACGCCGTTGCGGGTGACGCCCAGCGTCGGCGAGCCGTTGGTCAGTTCCACCGTGGCGGTGAGCGCGGAGTGGCCGTGGACCTGCCATCTGGACGAGGGTGCGGCGGTGGCGGGGGTCGGAGCGAGCAGGAGGGCGGTCGTGAGGGCGGCCAGCAGCCTTGACATCGTTGTCAGCTCCCCGGAGTCCGGCGGTGAGAACGTTCTCACCTTGGCGCGGGGTAGGAGGAGCGGTCAACGCCGGCGGCGGTGTCGGGCAGGACAGGAATTGTCCGGTGGAGGGGCGGCTCGCGCCGCGAGCGAGCCGTGCCGCGAACGAGCCGCGTCGCGAACGCGGTGGCGCCGCGAACCCGAGCCACGCCAGCCGCCGCGAGCCGTCCCAGCTACCGCAAGCCGCGTCTTCCACGCAGGTCGTCGCCGCCACCGCGAGCCGCTACCGGCGCGGTCGCCCTCAGCGCGAGCCGCCCACTTCCCCCGGCGTCAGCCCCGTGCCACCACCCGCACAGTCTCCAGCTCCGAGTCGGCCGGGTCCGGCAGCTCCATCCCCGCCGCCAGCCCGCTCCGCAGGTAGGCCAGCACCTCCTCGCTGATGACCTCACCCGGCAGCACCGCGGGCGCCCCCGGCGGGTAGGGCGTGATCATCTCGGCGGCCACCCGGCCGGCGGCCTTGTCGACCGGCACCTGTTCCACCTCGGCGAAGAACGCGTCGCGCGGCAGCATCGCCGTCTCCAGCTGCAGGTCGTCGGGGGAGGGGAGGTCGACCGGCTTCGGCGTGGGCAGGTCGGCCCGCGTCAGCGCCTGCAGCGACTCGACCAGGATGTCGGCGGTGCGCTGGTCGTCGGCGTGGGTGAACTGGGCGACGATGCGGCGGTGGTCGGACAGGCCGACCGTGACGCGCTGTTCGGCGCGCAGCCAGTCCGCGGCCTGGTAGCCGCTGATGTGGAGGCCGGACACGTCGATGACCATCTTGAGCGGGTCGGTGGAGTGGGTGAGGCCGGTGAAGTCCACGACCTGGAGACCGGGGAGTGCGGAGATCGCGGAACGGGTCGCGCCGGCCAGTGCCAGTGCGGCCGTCAGCAGGTACTCGCCCTGCTCGACCATGTGCCGGCGCCAGCCGTCGAGGGTGGCGTAGACCAGGGAGGTCGGGCTGGTCGTGCCGAGCAGGTCCTCGCGGGACTTCAGCACCGCGGGGTCGACGAGGTCGCCTTGGAGGTGGAACACCGAGCTCTGCTCCACGGCGGCGCCGGACTTGTGGACGCTCGTCACCACCACGTCCGCGCCGGCGTCCATGCCCCAGGGCGGCAGGTCGGCGTGGAACGGCAGGTGCGCGCCCCAGGCCTCGTCGACGATCAGCGGTTTGCCGAACGAGTGGCACACGTCGGCGATGGCCTTGATGTCACCGCAGGTGCCGTAGTCGGTGGGGGTCACCAGCAGCACGCCCTTGGCGTCGGGCTCCGCCTCCAGCAGGGCGCGCACCTCGTCGGGGCCCGGCGGGTGCGACAGGTGCAGGTCGGCGTCCCAGCGCGGGCTCAGCCACACCGGCCTGACGCCGCTCAGCACGAGGCCGGACACCACCGACTTGTGCGCGTGCCGGGGGACGATGAGCTTCTCGTGCGGGCCGGCCACCGAGAGCATCGCGCTCTTGACCGACAACGAGCTGCCGCACGTGGAGAAGAACGCGTGGTCGGCGTGCACGGCGTCGGCCATGAGCTGCTGGGCCTCCTCGATCACCCCGCCGCTCATCAGCCGGTCGTCCAGGCCGTTCAGCGCGACCACGTCGGCGGTGAACACCTGTTCGCCGAGCACGTCGAGCACGCGCGGGTCGACGCCGCGGCCCTGGCGGTGGCCGGGTGGGGTGAACGGCACGAAGCCGCGTGAGCGGAAGTCCTGCAGCGCTTCGAGCACCGGTGCCTTGCTGTGGTCCATGGACGGGGAGTAGCCCGTCCGGCCGAGGCTCGAACCTCAGGCGCGCAGCAGCGGGCGGACGAGGGCCTGGGTGTGGTCCGACGGTTCGAGGCCGAGCTCGGTGCGCGGCCGGCGGCGGTAGCTCGGCCTGGTGTTTGCGCGGCGCCCGGACCGGTTAGTCGTAGACCGTGACTCCTGAGGCTGGAACGACGGAACCGGCGACCACCCCCGTGCCTGTGCCTGCTCAGCCGGCGGCGCGGTCGAGCCTGCTCGCGAGCTTCTCCGACTACGCGGAGGCCCAGCGGCTGGTGGACCGGATGTCCGACGACGGGTTCCCGGTCGAGCACGTGCGGATCATCGGCGACGGTGTGCGCACGGTCGAGCAGGTGACCGGCCGGATGACGCGCGCGAAGGCCGCGGTCTCCGGTGCGGCCGGCGGCGCCTGGTTCGGCGTGCTCATCGGGTTGCTGTTCGGGCTGTTCACCTCCGGTGTGGCCTGGGTGTGGATGCTGGTGCTCAGCCTGGTGATCGGTGCCTTCTGGGGAGCCGTGTTCGGGTTCGCCGCGCACTGGACCACCCGCGGCAAGCGCGACTTCTCCAGCGTCATGACCCTGGAGGCGAAGCGCTACGACGTGCTGGTCGACGGCGAGCACGCGAGCCGGGCGGGCAAGTACGTGCTCTGACGAAATTCGGTTCCGGCGCACGGGACCTGCTTGCCACACTGGCGCCGTGACGTTCTTGGGACAGGGCTGGGACAGCACGGCGACGCTCGTCGACGGGCGCTGGGTGGAACGGCGGCCGCAGCGCCCCGCGATCGAGGCGGTGCTGCGGCGCGAGACGGTCGTGATGCCGTGGCTCGCGCCGTTGCTGCCGCTGCCCGTCCCGGTGCCGGAGCTGGTCTCGGTGGACCCGTTCGTGGTGCGGCACGAGCTCGTGCCCGGTGCTGAGCTCGCGACGCTGAACGCGGTGCAGGGCGAGCAGCTGGGGGAGTTCCTGCTGGCGTTGCACGCGGTCCCGGTGGCCGGGGCGGTCGCGCGCGGCGTGGGGACACCGCCGGTGCCGCTCGACCGGTTCCGCGCGGAGGTGCTGCCGCTCGTGCCCGACCAGGCCGACCTGCTCGACGCGGTCGCGGCCGCACCGGCGGACGTGCTGGTGCACGGCGACCTCGGCCCCGAGCACGTGCTGGGCCGCGACGGCGTGCTGACCGGCGTGATCGACTTCGGTGACGTGCACGTCGGCGACCCGGCGATCGACCTGGCGTGGGCGCTGCACTCGACGCCGCCGGAGTTCGCCGGCGCGCTGGCGGCGACCTACGGCGTCACGCCGGAGCTGCGGGAGCGTTCGCTGCTGTGGCACCGGATCGGGCCGTGGTACGAGGTGCTCTTCGGCAACGACAACGGCGACCCGGCGATGGCCGCCAGCGGCCTGGAAGGCATCAAGAACCGGAGTAGCTGGTTCTGACTTCGGGTATTCCCGGTGCAACGAAACGCTGGGAGGAAAAATGCCTTGGGTTCAGCGGCACCGACGTCGCACGCCGTACAGCTGGTTCCGCTCCACCACGGTCCGCAGCCACTACCGCAGGCGCCCGCTCAACGCGTGGTTGCCGATCGCCGTCGTGGTCCTGTTCATCATCCTGCTCATCGCCGTCTTCTGACCCGCCGCCGGTCCGAGCGGTATGGTCGGGGCATGGGTCAGTTGGGTGAGTTGTTCCCCGGACGCAAGCTCCGCAGCGAAGCAGGCGACTCCGGTACCGGTGAGGACTTCGAGGAGACCGGTCCCCTCGACCTCACCACCGGAGTCGTCCAGCTGAGGCCCCGCCCCAAGCCGCAGCCCGCTCCCGAGGAGGCCGAGGGCGCCGAGAGGCCCCTGCCCGAGAGCGGCGCGTGATCACGGGTACTACCCTTGGCCGGTGCTGGTAGGTCTGCTCGTCGTAATCCCCGCCTTGTTCTTCCTCGTCGGAGTGGTCCGTGACCGGCGCAGGCTGAGCAACGCCATCTGGCTCGGCATCACGCTGGTGCTGTTCCTGCTGCTGCTCGCCGAAGCGGGGCGGGACAACCCGGCGGTGAGCCTGCCGCTGCTGCTCGCGTTCGCGCTGGCGGTGTTCGGGCTGTTGCTGCTGCCGCTCGCGTTGCTGGCCAACGGCCTGGTGATGATCCGCCGCGAGGGCCGGTCGCTGGGCAACCTCCTGTCGTTCCTCGCTGGTCTCGCGCTGCTCGGCGAGATGGCCTACTTCTTCTGGGGCATCACCCAGCCCAACGACTGGGTCCGCGGCAGCGCGATCGGGTTGTTCCTCGTCTCCGCCTACATCGCGTTCCTGTTCGTGAGCCTGCTGCTGTACTCGGTGATCTACGGCCGCACGGGCCGGCGCAGCGGGTTCGACGGCATCGTCGTGCTCGGCGCCGGGCTGGTCGGTTCCCAGGTGCCCCCGCTGCTCGCGAGCCGGCTCAACCGCGCCCTGCGCCTCTACCTGCGGGAACGCTCAGCCGGACGCACGCCGGTGATCGTCGTGACCGGCGGCAGGGGTCCTGACGAGGACGTGTCCGAGGCGCTCGCCATGAAGCGGTACCTGCTGGAGCGCGAGGTGCCGGAGGACGACGTCGTGCTGGAGGACCAGGCCGGCACGACCGACGAGAACCTGCGCTACAGCAAGGAACTGCTCGTCGAACGCGGGCTCACCGGGTCGGTCGTGGCGGTGACGAACAACTACCACGTGTTCCGCACCGCCGTGCTGTCCCGCTCGCACGGACTGCGGATGCAGGTGATCGGCGCGCCGACGGCGTGGTACTTCGTGCCGAGCGCGTTCATCCGCGAGTTCGTGGCGCTGCTGGCGCAGAACCCGGGCGTGCACGCGCTGGCGTGCACGGTGCTGATGGCGGGCGGGCTGGCGCTGACCCAGATCGGCTAGCGCGAGCAGTCAAACGTGATGACGTCCGCGGCGTTGTTCGCGGCTGAGTTCTCCGCGCCTTGTGGACGGTGCCGTGTGGACGGGACTCGGCAGTTCCCGAGCACGCAGAGAGCCGTGAGGAGGCGCCTCGTCGTGTGAGCCACCGTACCCGTCCGCCGCCTTGATACCCATACCCCCTAGGGGTACCGTTCGGCGCTGACGGAGGAGGACGAGATGGACCACGCACCCGTGAGCCTGACCCGCCAGGCGGTCTCGGCGACGCTGCACTGCCTCACCGGCTGTGCGATCGGCGAGGTGCTCGGCATGGTCGTCGGCACCGCGCTGGGCTGGGGCAACCTGGCCACCGTCGTGCTGGCCGTGGCGCTGGCGTTCTTGTTCGGCTACTCGCTCACCATCCGCCCGGTCCTGCGCTCCGGCCTCGCCCTCAAGGCGGCCGTGGGCGTCGCGCTGGCCGCCGACACCGTGTCGATCGCCGTGATGGAGGTCGTCGACAACGCGGTGATGCTGCTGGTGCCGGGCGCGATGGACGCGGGACTGGCGGACTGGGTGTTCTGGGCGGCGCTGGTGTTCTCGCTGGCGGTCGCGTTCGCGGTGACGGTGCCGGTGAACCGGTGGATGATCGCGCGCGGCAAGGGGCACGCGGTCGTGCACCGGCACCACCACTGAGCCGGGTGGGGCGCGGGACGCCGGGTACCCGCCCCGGCGTCCCGCGCTCCTCGCCGGTCAGGCCGGTTCGAAGCGCATGACCCAGTTCTCCTGCCAGGTGTCGCCGCCGTCGTAGGAGAACGACTGCCGCCACACCGGTGCCGGGCCCGCCGTCCAGTCGAACCGCACCGCCACCGCGTGCCCGCCGACGACGTCCTCGCCGAGGAACACGCCGTGCCCGTCGGTGAACCGGCCCTCCAGCGGCGGGTCCAACTGGCCCGGCGCGCGGGTCGAGGCCCACCAGATGCGCCAGAGGCCGGCGGCCGGGTCGTACTGCCGCAGGGTCATGCCCTCCCAGTCGCCGGCGTCGAAGGTGTCGACGTTCGCCGCGCCGCCCAGCACCGGCCGCACGTCGGCCCGCGCGCCGAACTCGACCCACTCGGTGCCGCGCCCGGCGATGTCGGCGATCTTGCGGTTGGCGACCCGCCAGCGCCCGTGGAGGAAGTCGAAATCGTTTGCAGTCATGGTGGAGATGCTGAACCGATACCGCTGACACCTCTTGTCAGTGATCGACTATTGACGCAAAGGTCTGGACCATTTTACGGTTCGGGGCAGTGGCCGCCGCCCTAGCCAGGAGGTCCTTCCCTTGCGCCTGCTCGCCAGAGTGGTCCCGGTGCTAGCCCTGCTAGCCGGGACCCTGATAGCCGTGACGAACGCGCCCATCGCAGCCGCAGCCCACGAGGACTGCCGGCCGGACGGGCTGTACAAGACGCCGGGCGTCGACGTGCCCTACTGCACCGTCTACGACACCGCCGGCCGCGAGAACATGGGGACCGACAAGTCCCGCCGGGTGATCGGGTACTTCACCAGCTGGCGCACCGGCAAGAACGGCCAGCCGGGCTACCTCGCCAAGGACGTCCCCTGGACCAAGGTCACCCACCTCAACTACGCGTTCGCCCACATCGACGCGCAGAACAAGATCTCCGTGGGTGCGCCGGACGCGAACAACTCCTCGATCGGCATGGAGTGGCCGGGCGTCGCGGGTGCCGAGATGGACCCGTCGCTGCCCTACAAGGGCCACTTCAACCAGCTGACGAAGTACAAGAAGCAGCACCCGAACGTCAAGACGCTGATCTCGGTCGGCGGCTGGGCCGAGACCGGTGGCTTCTTCAACGCCGACGGCACCCGCAACGCCTCCGGCGGCTTCTACAAGCTCGGCCAGTCACAGGCGGCGATCGACACGTTCGCCGACAGCGTGGTCGCGTTCCTGCGCCAGTACGGGTTCAACGGCGCCGACATCGACTACGAGTACGCGACGTCGAACAACCACGCCGGCAACCCGGACGACTTCTGGATCTCCAACGCCAACCGCGGCACGCTGTGGGCCGGCTACCAGGCGATCATGAAGACGCTGCGCGAGAAGCTCGACCGCGCCGGTGCCGCCGACGGCAAGCACTACCTGCTGACCGCCGCCGTGCCCGCCTCCGGCTGGCTGCTGCGCGGCCAGGAGACCTACCAGGTCGTCAAGTACCTCGACTACCTCAACGTCATGAGCTACGACCTGCACGGCTCGTGGAACCACTTCGTGGGCCCGAACGCGGCGCTGTACGACGACGGCAAGGACGGTGAGCTCGCGGCCGGTGGCGTGTACACGGCACCGCAGTACGAGGGCATGGGCTACCTGAACACCGACTGGTCCTACCACTACTACCGCGGTGCCATGCAGGCCGGCCGGATCAACGTCGGCGTGCCCTTCTACTCGCGCGGCTGGCAGGGCGTCACCGGTGGCACCAACGGGTTGTGGGGCCGCGCGGCCCTGCCCAACCAGTCGCAGTGCCCGCCCGGCACCGGCACGTCGGTCGGCTCGACCACGCCGTGCGGCAACGGCGCGACCGGCATCGACAACCTCTGGCACGACGTCACCGCCGGTGGTGCCGAGGTCCCGTCGGGCGTGAACCCGTTGTGGCACACGAAGAACCTGGAGAACAAGATCACCGGTTCGTACTCGGCGCAGTACGGCCTCGACCCGGTGAACGACCCGACCGACCGGCTCACCGGCACCTACTCGCCGTTCTACGACACCACCATGCAGTCGCCGTGGCTGTGGAACAACGACAAGAAGGTGTTCCTCTCCACCGAGAACGAGCAGTCGATCGCGGCCAAGGCCAAGTACGTCCGCGACAAGGGCCTCGGTGGCATCATGATCTGGGAGCTCGCCGGTGACTACCGGTACGACCCGGTCAAGAAGGAGTACTTCATCGGCGACACGCTGCTGTCGACGATCGACACCGGCCTGAACGGCGCGGCGCCCTACGGTGCGGCGAAGGCCACGACCCAGCAGTCACAGGTGCTCGCGGTCGACGTCGACATCCACGGCTTCGCGTTGGGCGACAACAACTACCCGATCACGCCGAAGATCAAGTTCACCAACCGCTCGAACGTCACCATCCCCGGTGGCACGAAGATCGCGTTCGACTACGGCACCAGCGCGCCGGGCAGCATGGCCGACCAGTCCGGGTTCGGGCTCAAGGTCGTGTCGAAGGGGCACAGCGGGCCGAACGTCGGCGGCCTCAAGGGCGACTTCCAGAAGGCGGAGCTCGCGCTGCCGTCGTGGCAGTCGCTCGCACCGGGCGCGTCGATCGAGCTGACCGTCAGCTACCAGCTGCCGATCTCGACGCCGTCGAACTTCGTGTTCACCTTCGGTGGCCAGTCCTACGCCATCTCCGCCGACCACCCGCGGATCGGCGGCGGCACCCCGCCCACCTCGACCACCACGACAACGACCACCACCACGACCACCTCCAACCCGCCGGTGTGCGCGCTGCCGGCGTGGGAGCGGGGCAAGGTCTACAACGGCGGCAACGACGTCTCGCACAAGGGCCGCAAGTGGCGGGCCCAGTGGTGGACGCAGGGCGAGGAGCCCGGCACCACCGGTGAGTGGGGCGTCTGGCGCGACCAGGGCGCCTGCTAGCAGGCGGTGATCGTCAGGACGCGGGTCTTGGGCGGGTGTGACCGCTCGGGACCCGCGTTCTGCTTCAGGGGCTCTCGCAGTACCGGTGACAGCAGGGTCTCCCGAACTCCCCAGGACGTCTGTCAGCGTGTCGGGGCAGCTGACTCAAGGGAGACGGAAACCAATGGCGGACAACAGGTTCACCACTCACGCGGAGCTCTTCGACCTGAGCGGGAAGCACGCGCTCGTCACCGGCGGCACCAGGGGCATCGGAATGATGATGGCGCGCGGCCTCCTGCAGGCGGGCGCCCGCGTCGTCATCAGCTCGCGCAACGAGGACGCGTGCGCGGAGGCCCAGCGCCGGCTGTCCGAGTTCGGCGACGTCCGGGCGATTCCCGCCGACCTGTCCCGGCACGACGAGTGCCGGCGTCTCGCGGATCTCGTGCAGGCCGGCTCGGAACGCCTGGACGTCCTCGTGAACAACGCGGGCGCGATGTGGCGCGAGCCGCTGGAGACGTTCCCGGACGAGGGCTGGGACACCGTGCTCGACCTCAACGTGAAGTCGCCGTTCTGGCTGGTGCAGGCACTGCTCCCGGCACTGCGCAGGGCAGGCACCGCCGATGACCCCGCACGGGTCGTCAACGTGGGCAGCATCGCCGCCATCCACGTCGCCGAGGCGCCCAACTACTCCTACGCCAGCAGCAAGGCGGCGCTCCACCAGCTCACCAGGGTGCTCGCCAGGGAGCTGGGCCCGCAGCACATCACGGTGAACGCGGTGGCGCCGGGACCGTTCCCGTCGCAGATGATGGCGTCCACGATCGAGACCGCCGGCGACCGGATCGCGGCGAAGGCCCCGCTGCGCCGGCTGGGCCGCGACGACGACATGGCGGGAACCGCCGTGTTCCTCGCCAGCCGGGCCGCGTCCTACCTCACCGGCGCCGTCATCCCGGTGGACGGCGGCATCGCGACGACCGCGTCGGGCACGTAGTGCGGGGTACCGGCAGGACCTCCCTCGCCGTCTGGCCAACGCCTATGGTGAGGGGATGGCGACGACCGACCTCCGCACCGAGATCAAGGAGTTCCTGAGCTCGCGTCGCGCGCGGCTCACGCCGGAACGGGCAGGACTGCCCGCCCACGGCGGCGGCAACCGCCGGGTCCGAGGTCTGCGGCGCGAAGAGGTGGCTGTGCTGGCCGGGGTGTCGGTCGACTACTACGTGCGGATGGAGCGCGGTGGCCTCGCCGGCGCCTCCGACGGGGTGCTCGACGCGGTCGCCGCCGCCCTGCGGCTCGACGAGGCCGAGCGCGAACACCTGTTCCGCCTCGCGCGGCAGTCCAGGACACCCGGCGGTCCACGCCGCCGGCGCCCCGCCGTGACGGTGCGTCCGGCGCTCCAGCAGGTGCTCGACGCCATCACCGACGCGCCGGCTTGGATCTGCAACGGCCGGTACGACGTCCTGGCCACGAACCAGCTCGCCCGCGCGTTGTACGCACCGCTGCCGGCGGATGCGCGACGGCCGGCGAACACCGCGCGGTTCGTGTACCTGGAACCCGAGGCGGCGAGGGCGTTCTTCGTGGACTACGACCGGATCGTCGGCGACGTGGCCGCGAAGCTGCGGCTGGAGGCCGGGCGCAGTCCCCACGACGAGGAGCTGGTCGCCCTGGTCGGTGAGCTGTCGACGCGCAGTGAACCGTTCCGGCAGCGGTGGGCGACCCAGGACGTCCGGCACCACCGGTCCGGCCGGAAGCGCCTGCACCACCCGGTGGTGGGCCGGCTGGACCTGGACGTCGAGTCGATGGAGCTGCCCGCCGAACCCGGCCTGCTCCTCACCGTCTACACCGCACCCGCCGGCACGCCGGCCGCGGACGGCCTGGCACTGCTGGCGTCGTGGGCGGCCGGCCAGGACCGGCAGGCGACCGGGGCACGGACAGTCGGCTGAGGAGAGTCAGCGATCTGTCAGGCGCGGGTCTTACGCTGGTCGGCGTGACCGCCTCCGACCCGCGCCTGCAGGAGCTCGTGCTCCTGCGCAAGGTGCGCGACCGCATCGACCGCGAGTACCGCGAGCCGCTCGACGTGGCCGCGCTGGCCCGCGGGGTGCACCTGTCCGCCGGGCACCTGTCGCGGGCGTTCCGCGCGGCGTTCGGGGAGTCGCCCTACAGCTACCTGATGACCCGCCGCATCGAGCGGGCCATGACGCTGCTGCGGCGCGGCGACCTGTCCGTCACCGAGGTCTGCTTCGAGGTCGGCTGCACCTCGCTCGGCACGTTCAGCACCCGGTTCTCCGAGCTCGTCGGCATGTCGCCGAGCCAGTACCGCAAGGTCGCGGCCGAGGACGGCCAGGGCATCCCGAACTGCCTCGCGAAGGCCGTGATGCGACCCATCAGGAATCGAGAAGCGGCGGCCGGTCCGTCCGATTAGGTTGACCGCCATGTCCGTCATCATCGCCGCGGCGTTCCTGCCGGCCGACGACCCCGAGAAGTCACTCGGCTTCTTCCGCGACGCACTCGGTTTCGAGGTCCGCCAGGACGTCGGCCAGGGCACCATGCGCTGGATCACCGTCGGGCCACCCGACCAGCCGGAGACCGGCATCGTGCTGCACCCGCCCGCCGCCGACCCCGGCGTGAGCGACGAGGAACGCCGCACCATCGCCGTCCTGATGGCCAAGGGCGTCTACACGGCGCTGTCACTGGCCACGAAGGACCTCCAGGGCACCTTCGACCGCGCGCGGAAGTGGGTCGAGTCCACCGGCGCCGGCGAGGTGCTGCAGGAGCCCGAGGACCAGCCGTGGGGCGTGCGGGACTGCTCGTTCCGCGACCCGGCCGGCAACCTGGTGCGCATCAACCAGCTGTGAGCACGGCGCCGGGCGCGGCGTACCCGACCGGCCCCTCGCAGCGGGTGCCGGCACGGGTGACCGCGTCCTGCGGGGTCAGGGAGCGGCCCACGTGCGTGACGACCAGCCGTCGCGCCCGCGCTTGCCGCGCCGTCTCGCCCGCCTGCTCCGGCGTGTGGTGCGCCTCGTCCGGCACTGTGCCGTCGGCCTCGCACAGCAGCAGGCCGGTGTCCTGGGCCAGGTCGGTGAGGGCGGCGCACGGTGCCGTGTCACCGGAGTAGGTCAGGGACGTCCCCGCCTCGATGCGCACCGCGAACGCCGGGAGGCCGTGCCGCACCGCCCTGGACGTGAGGTGCAGGCCGCCGATCCGCGCCTCGTGGCCGTCGGTGAGCTCGGTGATCGCGAAGGCGTCCTCGACCGGGCTGCGCCGCGGGCCGTTGGTGAGGAACGCGGCGAGCCGGTCGGCGGTGCCGGGCGGGCCGAACAGCGGGACCGGCGCGCGGTCGACGTCGGCGTACCGCAGGGCGTAGAACGCGGTGAGCAGGTCGGCGCAGTGGTCGGCGTGCAGGTGCGAGATCCAGATGGCGTCCAGGGTGGCCAGCGACGTGTGGCGTTGCAGCGGGCCCAGGGTGCCGGTGCCCGCGTCCATCCACACGCGAGTGTCGCCGTGCGACACCAGGTAGCCCGAGCACGGGTTGTCCGCCGCCGGGTACGGGGTCGCGCTGCCGAGCACGGTCAGGCGCAGGCTCACCACCGGACGACCCTAGCCGCACACGGGCCGCCCCCGGCGGCGGGTGGCCGTCGGGGGCGGTGGGAGGGGAGTGCCGTCAGACCCGCTGCCAGAGGGCGGGCGTGTTCGGCGGCTCCCAGCCGGGGAGGGCCGTGTGCCCCTGCAGCGCGCGGTAGGACCCGCCGTCGTAGGTGACCTGGGCGCCGGTGGCGTAGTAGGTGTACGCGGCCCACGAGTCACCACCGCCGGGCGGGGTGCTCGTGGTCGTGGTGGTCGGCTGGGTGGTCGTGGTCGGGCCGGCGGAGGTGACCAGGCGCAGACCGTAGGCCTGCAGGATCTCGGTCACCGGCTGGAAGTAGATGGTGCCGCCGGACTGGCAGTTGCCGGACCCGCCGGAGGTCACGCCCTGCGCCTGGTCGCCGGTCAGCCACGAGCCGCCGGAGTCACCGGGCTCCGCACAGGCGTTGGTGCGGGTCAGGCCGGTGATGGTGCCCTCGGGGTAGGTGACGGAGGCGTTCTTCTGCTGGATGGTGCCGCAGCGCCAGCCGGTGGTGGAGCCGGAGCGGCAGACCGAGGCGCCGACCGGGGCCTCCTGGGAACCCGCGACCGGGACGGTGCCGGGGTAGCGGTTGACCAGGCCGCGCGGGGTGTTGCCCGCGTCGGTGCGGACCCAGGCGTAGTCGTTGCCGGGGAAGCTGCTGCCCTGGATGGTGCCGCCGGGGTTGGAGGTGCGCCCACCCGCGGACCCGCAGTGGCCCGCCGTGACGAAGCCGCCCTCGACGGCGAAGCCGATGGAGCAGCGGCCGCCGCCCGGGATGCTGTAGGCGTTGCCGCCGATGACGTCGACCAGCGGCCTCGGGTCCTCGGTGCTGGCCTCGACGGTGACGACGTCGCCGGGCACCCCCGCCTCGGCCGCCCACGCCCTCGCCTGCGCCTCGCCACCGGAGCGGGCGAGCACGGTGACCTTGTTGGTGCGCACGTCGACGTACCAGCCGGGAACGGCGTCAGGTGCCGTGGTGGCCTTGGCGTCCAGCCTGGTCTTCGCGCTGTCCAGAGTGGACGCGCTGTGCTTCGCCGCGACGGCGACGGCGCCCCGTGAGCGCACCGCGCCCGTCAGCGCCGAGTCGGTCACCGCGACGGTGAGGGTGCGGCCGGTGCCGTCCAGCCAGGACCCGGCGTAGGCCGCGCCGAGCTGCGCCCTCAGCGCGGCGTCGGTCTGGCCGGCGACCTTCTCGGCGCTCAGGCGCGCACGCGCCTGGTCAGGGGAGATGCCGAGGTCACGGGCCATCGCGGTCAGCATGCCCTGGTCGGTCGTGTCGGCCGCGGTGGCGCTGGTCGTCAGCGCCACCGCGGCGGCCAGTCCGGCCGCTGTGATCGCCGCTGTGGCGGCGGCGATGAGCTTGCGGTTCATGTCCGCTCCTTGCGTGCAGGGTGGTTGCCGCCACACCCTAAGATGAGGTCCAGACCAATAGGTACATACCAATTGGCCATAAAAATCGGGAGTTCGCCCTGCCCGGTCCCCGGTGCGAACGCCGTCCGCTGCCCGCCGGAAAGATAGGGTTGGCCGGTGGACGAACCCCAGTGGTTGCAGTGGCGCCGGCCCGGCCCCGCCCCGGCCCAGCGGCGGCGGGACATCGGCGTCGCGGTGCTCGTGCTGCTGGGCGGGGTCGAGTTCACCGTCCTCGTGGACAGCATCGGCGGGTACGCGTTCTCCGACCCGGCCGGCCTGCGCGAGCAGCTCGCCTGGATGGTCGCGCTGGCGGTACCGCTGGTCGTGCGCCGCCGGTACCCGATCGCGGTGATGCTGGTCGTGTCGGCGCTGTTCATCGCCGCCCAGGTGAACAAGGCCGGTGACAGCCTGGTCCCGTCGGCCGTGCTGTTCCTCGCGATCTTCACCGTCGGCGCGTGGGAGCCGAACCGGGTGCTGGCGCGCTGGTCGCGGATCGGCGTGATCGCCGCCATGTTCCTGTGGCTCGGGTTCAACCTCGTGCAGTTCCTGCTCGGCCCGGACGTGCCGGAGGACCTCGTGCCCGGCCTTCTGGACCCGGTGCTCGCCCGTGTCCTCTATGGACTCGAATTCAACATCTTCTTCTTCGTCTTCGCCTATGTGGTCGGTGAGATGGCGTGGACGGCGGCGCGGCGGCAGGCGCAGCTGGAGTTCCAGGCCGACGAGCTGCGCCGTTCGCAGGAGCAGAACGTGCGGGGCGCGATCGCCGCCGAACGCATGCGCATCGCCCGCGACCTGCACGACGTGGTGGCCCACCACGTGTCGGTGATGGGCATCCAGGCCGGTGCGGCGCGGCGGGTGCTGGACTCGGACCCGGTGCTGGCGCGGGACGCGTTGCAGACCGTGGAGAAGACGGCGCGGACCGCGATCAGCGAGCTGCGCGGGCTGCTGGGCGTGCTGCGGGCCGACGCGGAACAGGACTTCCAGGCTGCGCCCGGACTCGACGACCTGCCCGAGTTGCTCGAAACCGCCCGGTCGGCCGGTTTGGAGGTCTCGCACGGCGTCTACGGCGAGCCGCGCGAGGTGCCGCCGGCCGTCGCCGTCTCGGCGTACCGGGTGGTGCAGGAGGCGTTGACGAACGTGGTGAAGCACGCCGGAGCCGGCCACGTCGACGTGCGGATGCGGTACCTGGACAGCGCACTGGAGCTGGAGGTGGCCGACGACGGGCGCGGGCGCCCCTCCGGTGAGAGCGGCTTCGGGCTCGTGGGCATGCGCGAACGCGTTGCCGTGCACGGCGGAACCCTCGAAGCGGGACCGCGGCGCACCTCGGCGGGTTACCTTGTGCGCGCATCGCTGCCGACAGAGGAGAAGGTGTGAGTCTGCGGGTCGTGCTGGCCGACGACCAGGACCTGGTGCGCGCCGGGTTCCGGGTCATCCTCGGGACCGAGCCGGGCATCGAGGTGGTCGGCGAGGCCGGCGACGGTGTCGCGGCCGTCGAGCTGGTCACGCGGCTGCGACCGGACGTCGTGCTGATGGACGTGCAGATGCCGCGCATGGACGGCCTGGAGGCCACCCGGCGCATCCTGTCGGCCGACGGCGGCACCCGCGTGGTGATCCTCACGACGTTCGACCGCGAGGACTACCTGTTCGAGGCACTGCGGGCGGGAGCGAGCGGGTTCCTGCTGAAGAACGCCTCCCCGGAGGACCTCGTCGACTCGGTGCGGGTGGTGGCACGCGGCGACGCGCTGCTCTCACCCGAGGTGACCCGGCGGGTGATCGCCCGCTTCAGTGCACCCCGGCAACCCGCGCGCACCCGGCCGCCCGAGCTGACCGACCGCGAGTACGAGGTGCTGGTGGAGCTGGCGAAGGGCGCGTCGAACGCGGAGATCGCCGCCGCGCTGTACCTGGGGGAGGCGACGGTGAAGACGCACGTGTCCCGCGTGCTCGCGAAGCTGGGGCTGCGCGACCGGACGCACGCGGTGGTGTTCGCCTACGAGCAGGGGATCGTCACGCCCGGCGGGTGACCAGGGCGGGAACGTCATCGAACTTTGTCGACCAAGATTCAACATTGTCAAGACCGGCCCTCGCCCGTCATCCTCATCGCCAGCACTTCTGCGGCAACACGGACGACGGCGTGGGATCGGGTGGCATGAGCTCAACAGGATCGAACAACGCGGCTGAGGCCTTCCGGCGGCTGCACGGCACCGACCCCATCGGGGTGTGGTCCGCGCCGGGCCGGGTGAACCTCATCGGCGAGCACACCGACTACAACGACGGGTTCGTGCTGCCGTTCGCCATCCCGCAGCGGACGTGGGTGGCCGCGGCGCCGCGCGAGGACGGCCTGCTCACGCTCGCGACCGTCGAGGGCGACCGGACCACGACCGCCGAGCCCGTCCCCGTCGGCGAGGTCGAGCCGGGCGGCGTGCAGGGCTGGGCGGCCTACCCCGCCGGGGTCGCGTGGGTGCTGCGGCAGCAGGGCGTGACCGGCGGGGCTGACCTCGTGATCAGCGGGGACGTGCCGCGCGGGGCCGGGCTGTCGTCGTCGCACTCGCTGGAGGTGGCGAGCGCGCTGGCGCTGCTGGGGCTGAGCGGGCGGGAGGAGTCCGCGAGCGACGTCGCCAAGTGGGTGCAGGTGGCGGAGAACGACTTCGTGGGCGCGCCGACCGGGCTGCTCGACCAGACGGCGTCGCTGTGCTGCACGGACGCGCACGTGCTGTTCCTCGACGTGCGGTCGGGGGAGCGGGAGCAGGTGCCGTTCGACGCCGCGCGGCACGGGCTGGAGGTCCTCGTGATCGACACGCGGGTGAGCCACTCGCTGGTCGAGTCCGGGTACGGGAAGCGGCGCAAGGGGTGCGAGGAGGCGGCGCGGCTGCTCGGGCTGCCGTCGCTGCGGGACGCCGGGGGCTGGGACGGGCTGCCCGAGCACCTGCGGCTGCTGGTCCGGCACGTCGTCACCGAGAACCGGCGCGTCGAGGACACCGTCGCGCTGCTCCGGCAGGACCGGTACGAGGAGATCGGGCCGCTGCTGAGCGCGTCGCACGCGAGCCTGCGCGACGACTACCGGGTGTCCTGCGCCGAGCTCGACGTCGCCGCGGCCACCGCGGAGGAGGCCGGTGCGCTCGGGGCGCGGATGATCGGTGGTGGGTTCGGCGGGTCGGCCATCGCGCTGGTGCCGCGGGAGGTGCGCGGCGAGGTCGAGCGGCGGGTCGCGGAAGCGTTCGTGGAGAACGGGTTCACCGCACCCAGGACGTTCGTCGCGGTGCCGTCGGCCGGGGCCGGGCGCGACCTCTGACCGGTTGCCACGTGCGGCAGTGCCGGGGTCGTCGCGCAAGGGCAGTCGCACGGCAAGGCCGGCAGCGACACGCGACGTGACCAACGCCTGCCGGAGCACGCCGACGCGTCCTCGGTCGCCGTGCGTACCGACGAACGAGGACGAACGACACCCCCGGGGGCGACGAAGGTCGACACCTGCCGTCGACCTTCGGCTGAAACCGGCCCTCCCGCCTTGACCGTGCCGCTACGGCACGGTTTCGACTGGGACCCGGTCGTTCCGCATCGAACGGCCGGGTTTCCACAGTGGAGGGCGCGCTCGAGCAGCGCGCCGTCGGGGGAGGAATTCGGACATGCGAAAAGCGTTGTCCCTGGCCGCGGCGCTGGCCGCGGCGACGGCGTTGGTGGTGCCGGGCGCGGCATCGGCGACGCCGGCACCGGTCGTGCAGTGGCGGGAGTGTCCCGCGGACGTGGCGCGGCCGGGGCTGGAGTGCGGCACCCTGCAGGTGCCGCTGGACTACCGCAAGCGCGAGGGGCGCAAGATCGAGCTGATGATCTCGCGCCTGGCCAGCACGAACCCGGACAAGCGCCGCGGCATCCTGCTGACCAACCCCGGTGGGCCCAGTGAGGGCCTGACGTTGCCCGGTGACCTCAAGCTCGGCGGGATGCCGCAGAGCGTGCTGGACGGCTACGACCTGATCGGCATGGACCCGCGCGGCTTCGGCTACAGCACGCCGGCCACGTGCGACCTGACCGAGGAGCAGATGTACCTCGGCAACGTGCCGCCGTACGCGGTGACGCAGGCCGACGTGCGCAAGCGGGCCGACGAGGTCCGCCAGATCGCCCAGCAGTGCACCACGTCGTCGACGGCGTACCTGTTGCCGCACAACACGACCGCGAACATCGCCCGCGACCTCGACTCGGTGCGCCAGGCACTGGGCGAGCGCAAGGCGTCGTTCCTCGGCTACTCGTACGGCACGAACCTGGGCGCGGTCTACACGACGCTGTTCCCGCGCACGACCGACCGCGTGGTGCTCGACAGCAACCTCGGCGCGGGCGGCTGGGACGTCGAGGGCAGCCGCAACTACGGCCGCGGCACCGAGGACACGTTCCCGGACTTCGCGCGGTGGGCCGCCGCACGCCCCGAACTGGGCCTGGGCGCCACCCCCGCGGCGGTGCGCGCGAAGTACTTCGCCATCGCCGGGAAGCTCGACCGCACGCCGTCCCCGGAGGGCGTCACCGGCCAGCTGTTCCGGCTGCTGACCTTCGGCGGCCTGTACTCGACGACCGACGCGTCGTTCGGCAAGCTGGCCGCCCGCTGGCAGGCCCTCGACGCCGGCACCCCGCTGCCGCCGGACAACACGCCGGTCCCGGCACGGGTCGAAAGCCTGATCTCCGGCCGGTTCTACGTGGTGTGCGGCGACTCCCGCTGGCCGACCGCGGTCAGCACCTACGAGCGCAACGTGGCCGTCGACCGCGTGCGGTACCCGCTGTTCGGCGCGGCGGGCGCGAACATCATGCCGTGCGCGTTCTGGCCGGACCCGGTCGAGAAGCAGGTCAAGCCCACCGACCGCGGGCCGCGCAACGTGCTGATGGTGCAGAACGAGCGCGACCCGGCGACGCCGCTGTCCGGTGCGCGGACGATGCGCCGGGCGTTCGGGGACCGGGCGGCGATGCTGACCCTCGACCACGGTGGGCACGGCGCCTACCCGTTCGCGGGCAACGCGTGCGCCAACGAGAAGGTGACGTCGTACCTCCTCGGCGGGGAACGGCCGGGCGACCAGAAGTGCTAGGTGGTTGAGCAACCGGCCGGAACCGTGCCGCGTGCCCGCTCGGGCACGCGGCACGGGTCGTCCTCCGCGAGGATGATGCCGCGCGGCGGACGCGATCGTGAACCCGGCCGCATAGCGTTCCCGGCATGTTGACGGTGACGGGGATCAGCCGGAGCTTCGGCGACCACCGGGTGCTCGACGACGTGAGCTTCGACGTGCGGCCCGGCCGCATGACGGGGTTCCTGGGCGCCAACGGGTCCGGCAAGACGACCACGATGCGGATCGTGCTGGGGGTGCTGGCCGCGCACGGGGGTGCGGTGAGCTGGCGGGGGCAGGCGATCACGCCGCAGAACAAGCCGCACTTCGGGTACATGCCGGAGGAGCGCGGGCTCTACCCCAAGATGAAGGTGCGCGAGCAGATCACGTGGCTGGGGCGGCTGCACGGGGTCGACCGGGAGGTCGCGCAGCGCAACACCGACGAGCTGCTCGCCGACCTGGAGCTGACCGACCGGGCCGACGACCGGCTGGAGCAGCTGTCGCTGGGCAACCAGCAGCGGGTGCAGATCGCGGCGGCGCTGGTGCACGAGCCGGACGTGCTCATCCTCGACGAACCGTTCTCCGGGCTCGACCCGATCGCCGTGGACACGGTGCTCGACGTGCTGCGCAAGCGCGCCGCGAACGGGGTGCCGGTGTTGTTCTCGAGCCACCAGCTCGCGATCGTCGAGCGGTTGTGCGACGACGTCGTGATCATCTCCAAGGGGCGGATCGCGGCCAGCGGGTCGCGGGAGGAGCTGCGGCAGCGGCACGCGAACGACCGGTACGAGGTCGTCGTGGACACCGACGCGGGGTGGGTGCGGGACGTGCCGGGTGTGTCGGTCGTGGAGCTGGACGGGCCGCGCGTGGTGTTCGAGGGGGCATCACGCGCGGTGCTCGAACAGGCCCTGCAACGCGGTGAGGTGCGGTCGTTCGCGCCGGTCGTGCCCACGCTCGACGAGATCTTCAAGGAGGTGAGCTGACGTGGCGCAGACGTTCACGAAGGCGACGTGGCTGGTCGCCGAGCGGGAGATGAGGACGTTCGTCAGCACCAAGGGGTTCTGGATCGGCTTCCTCGCCACCATCGCAGGGTTGTTCGCGCTCACCGTGCTGCCGACGGTGTTCGGCGGTGACGACCCGAAGGTCGCGGTGGTCGGGTCCGCTGCCCAGGTCGTGCAGGGCAAACCGCTCGACGTGCGCGAGGTCGCCGACGTCCAGGCCGCGCAGGAGCTGGTCCGCGCGGACGAGGTCGAGGCGGCGATCGTGCCCGACGGCTCCGGCATCAAGGTGCTGGCGCTCAACGACCCGCCGACCGCGGTGATCTCGCAGCTGGTGCAGGCGCCGCCGGTGGAGCTGCTCGACCCGTCGGCGGTGAGCTCGGACCAGCGGTTCGTCGTGGTGCTCGTGTTCGGGCTGGTGTTCCTCATGTTCGGCATGGGCGGCGCCGCGATCGCGCAGAGCACGGTGACCGAGAAGCAGACCCGGATCGTGGAGATCCTGGTGTCCACGGTGCCGGTCAAGGCGCTGCTCGCCGGCAAGATCGTCGGGCACGTCATCCTGACGATGGGGCAGGTGGTGGTGCTCGCCCTCACCGCGCCGATCGCGCTGCGGGTCGCGGGGCAGCAGGAGCTGCTCGCGGTCGTGGCACCGGCGCTGGGGTGGTTCGTGCCGTTCCTGTGCCTGGGGTTCGTGCTGGTGTCGTCGCTGTGGGCGGTCGCGGGCGCGCTGGTCAGCCGCCAGGAGGACCTCGGCTCGACCATGGGCCTGGTGATGCTCGCGGTGATGGGCCCGTACTTCGGCGTCCAGTTCTTCTTCGACAACCCCGCGGTGCTCGGCGTCATGTCGTTCGTGCCGTTCACGGCCGGCGTCGCGATGCCGGTGCGGATGTTCGCCCAGCAGGCCGCACCGTGGGAGGCGCTGGTGTCGCTCGGCATCCTCGCCGCCACCGTCGTGGTGATCCTGCTGGTCGCCTCGCGGCTCTACACCGGATCGCTGCTGCAGACCGGGGGACGGGTCAAGCTGGCCCGTGCGTGGGCGCCCGCCGAATAGGCGAGACTGTGCGGCATGGTCGCTGATCCGATTCGCCTCGCCGTCGTCGGCCTGGGTGCGATGGGCACCCGGATGCTGACGGCGGCGCAGGCACATCCCGACTTCACCGTGGTCGCCGGTGTCGACGTCGTGCCGCGTGCGGTGGACGTCCCCGTGGTGCCGTCGCTCGACGACGTGCTGTCCGATGTGGACGCCGTCTACCTCGCCACGCCGCCTGCCGTGCACGCCGGGCAGGCCGTCAAAGCGCTCGCCGCGGGCAAGGCGGTGTTCTGCGAGAAGCCGCTGGCCGTCGACCTCGGCGAGGCGCGGGCGATGGTCGAGGCCGCGGCCGGGCACCCGAACGCGGTGAACTTCGCGCTGTCGGACATGGCCGCGACGCTGGAGGTCGAACGGCAGCTGCCTTCCCTCGGCGAGCTGCGCGGAGTCGAGGTGCGGCTGCAGTTCCCGAAGTGGCCGCGGGAGTTCCAGAAGGACGCGCTGTGGCTGGCCGAGTCGCGGCAGGGCGGGTTCGTGCGGGAGGTGCTGTCGCACTTCGTGTACCTCACCGACCGGGTGCTCGGGCCGCTGGCGGTGGAGTCGGTGTCGGCGGACTTCCCGTCGGCCGGCGCCGCCGAGGTCGCGGCACGCGGGGTGCTGCGCAGCGGCGATGGCGTGCCGGTGCACGTGTCGGCGTTCTCCGGGCTCGCCGGGCCCGAGGTCTACGAGTGGACGGTCTGGGGCACGCGCAGGTCGTTGCGGCTCAGCCAGTGGGCGCGGCTGTCCGGTTCGGACGGCGGGCCGTGGGAGCCGGTCGAGCTCGGTGCGCGCGGCTCGGACTCGGCGCGGCTCGGGCTGTTCGCGCAGGCCGTGCGCGGGGAGCACCCGCGTGACCTGGCGGACTTCGCCAGCGGCCTGCGGGTGGCCGAGGTCGTGGAGGCGTTCCTGCGGTAATCGCGTTGCCACGCGCATGACGCCCCGCCAGGATCGGCGGGGTGAAGCTGCTGTTCGTCACCCTCTTCGGCCACGGCCACCTCACCCCGACGTTGCCGCTGGTCGAGGAGGTGACCCGGCGCGGCCACGAGGTGTGGTACGCGACCGCCGCCGAGCACGCCGACGCGGTCACGGCGGCGGGCGCGCGCTGGCTGGAACTGCCCGCGCTGCCGCCGTTCGAGCCGAAGACCGCGAACCCGGTTGACGAGTGGTTCCCGCACTACTTCGCCGCGATGGCCGCGATCCACCCGGTGCTGCTCGAACACTGCCGCCGCGACCGGCCCGACGTGGTCTGCTACGACGCCACGAACTGGCCCGCACGGGTGGTGGCACGCCAGCTGGACATCCCGGCGGTGCGGACCGTGCCGCACTTCGTGTCCAACGAGCACTTCCGGCTGATGGACCCCGCGATCGCCTGGGCGGTCGAGGAACCGTGCGCGCGGTTCGCGGCGGAGCAGGGCGTCGAGCTCGACGTGGCGAGCACGCTGGACGCGCCGGAGGAGTGCAGCATCGTGCTGGTGCCACGGGAGTTCCAGCCGGCCGGCGACACGTTCGACGAGACCTGCCACTTCGTCGGACCGCTGCTGGGCCGCCGCCTGGACGAACAGTGGACGCCGCGGCACGACCTGCCGCTGCTCTACGTCTCGCTCGGCTCGTTGCTCAGCGACGAGGACTTCTACCGGGCGTGCGTCGAGCAGTTCGGCGACGGCGCGTGGCAGGTCGCGTTGAGCGCCCGCGCCGACCTCGGCCCGCTGCCGGACACGATCGACGTGCGCCCGTGGTTCCCGCAGCCCGCGGTCCTCCGGCACGCGGCCGTGTTCGTCACGCACGGCGGCATGAACTCCACCATGGAGGCCCTGCACGCCGGTGTGCCGCTGGTGGTCGTCCCGCAGACGCCCGAGCAGGTGAGCAACGCCGACCACATCACCGCGCTGGGACTGGGCGAACGCGTGCACGACCTCGCGGACCTGCGTGCGGTCGTCGACCGGGTCGCGACCAGCGACCGCATCCGGCGCAACGTCGACCGGATGCGGGCCGCTGTCCGCAGCGGCGGCGGTGTGCAGCGGGCCGCCGACCTGGTGCTCAGCCGAGCACCTCGCGCAGCTTGACGGCGAACTCCTCCGGCTTGCCCGCGTACCCGAACTCACCGCCGATGAACCCGCCGTGGTGGCTCGGGAACACGACCGCCTCCTGCCCGAGCAACCGTGCCGTGTGGACGGCAGTGCGCGCGGTGAACGCGTCGCCGGTCTCCTCGCCGACGGCGATCACGACGCGGGTGGACGCGGCCTTGAGGTCGTCGACGCGCGGGTAGTAGTCGGTGATCGCCAGCGACGAGGTGCCGAGCAGCGGGTCGTCGCGCTTGCCGTCGTCCTCGGACGGCATGCCGAACTGCGCCGGGTCCGGTGCGGGCAGCGCGAAGTACTCGTCGGTGTACTCGCCCTGCCACGAGCTCATCTGGATGAACGCCGCCATGCCCGCGCCGCCGCCCTTGGCCTGGTATGCGGCCATGAACGCGTCACGCGCGCGCCGGGCGGCGGCCGCGTCGGGCAGCACGTCGATCATCGGCGGCTCGTGCGCCACGAGCGTGACGACGTCGTCCGGGTAGGACGCGACGAGCTCCAGTGCCGTGACCGCGCCGCCGCTGGACGCGAACAGGTCCACCGGGCCGCCGACGGCCTGGATCACCGCGTGCACGTCCGCCGCCTGCGTCTCCGGGGTGTTGTCGGTGCGGCCGTCCGACCTGGTGCTGCGGCCGAGGCCGCGCGGGTCGTAGGTGATGACCGTGCGGTCGGGGAACTGCGCGCGCAGCGCCGTGAAACCGCTCGCGTCCATCGGCTGGCCGATCATCATCAGCGGCCGGCCGCCCTCGCCCTCCACGTCGTAGGCGATGGCGGCGCCCTCGGTGTCCAGGATGTGGGTCGTCATGGTGTTCTCCCCAGTGCTGTGGATGCCCTGAGCAGCGTAGTCACAGACGTGAACCGCGCTGCCCCGACAAGCCGATCGACGTGCGGGAAACCGGCTGATATCAACGGGTGCATGACCCGAACAGCAGTGGTGACCGGCGGCGGCACGGGCATCGGCAGGGCGGTGGCGGCGCGGCTCGTGGAGCAGGGCCTCGACGTCGTGGTCACCGGCCGCCGCGAGGACGTGCTCAAGGCCGCGGCCGACGAGATCGGCGCGCGGGCGGTGGTCTTCGACGCCGCCGACCCCGACGCCGTCCAGAACGCGGTGGCCGACCTGCCGTCCCAGGTGGACGTGCTGGTCAACAACGCGGGCGGCAACATGACCCGGCGCCTGCCCGCGCCGCGGAACCTGGCCGACGTCCGCGACCTGTGGATCGCCAACTACGAGTCCAACGTCATCAGCGCGGTGCTCGTCACGACCGCGCTCGAACCGCGGCTGGCCGACAACGCCCGCGTCGTCACGATCGGCTCGATCGCGGGCCGGCGCGGCTCCGGTGCCTACGGCGCGGCCAAGTCGGCGGTCGAGGCGTGGACGGCGGACCTGGCGTTCGCACTGGGAACGCGGGGGATCACGGTCAACGTGGTGTCACCGGGCGTCGTCGAGGACACCGAGTTCTTCGGCGGCACGCTGTCGGAGGAACGCCGGAAGAAGCTCGTCGGCAACCCCGCCAACGGCCGCGCGGGCACGCCCGCCGACGTCGCGGCCGCGGTGGCGTTCCTGACCGCACCGGAGGCGGGGCACATCACCGCCCAGGTCATCGGCGTGAACGGCGGAGCCGGGCTCGGACGCTGAAGGCGACCACCGCCACCAGCACGACGGCGAGCGCCACCCAGGAGAACTCGGCCAGGTAGTGCTCGGCCGCCTCGCCGACGAAGTAGACCGCCGCCGTCGTGCCGCCGGCCCACGCGATGCCGCCCAGAGCGTTGGCCAGCAGGAACTTCCCGTAGTGCATGCCCATCGTGGCCGCGAGCGGACCGGACAGGATCCGCAGCAGCGCCACGAACCGGCCGAAGAACACCGCCCGGGCGCCGTGCCGTTCGAACAGCGCCTGGGCGCGGCCGACCTTCCCGGCGTCGAAGTGCCGGGGGAACTTGGCCTCCGCCCACGTGAAGACGCGCGGCCCGAACCGCTTGCCCAGCGCGTACCCGACGCTGTCGCCGAGGATCGCGCCCGCACTCGCGCAGACGCCCACGACGACCGGGTTCACGCCGTCGTGGTGCGAGGCCATCAGCGCGGCCGTGACGAGCACGATCTCGCCGGGCAGCGGGATGCCGACGCTTTCGAGACCCACGACCAGGCCCACGATCACGTAGACCAGCAGCGGCGGGACGGTCTGGAGCCAGTGGGACAGCACGTCCGCGATCTTCCCCCGAATCCGCCGAATCCGCCGGGAACGTCGACCGGGACAGCGGTCAGCTATGCACCTTGCACACGCCAGTCAAGCAGGGGCGAGCTGGGCGGTGGACCCGGACGGGGCCTGCCGAGTCTGATCCCGGCCGGCTCCGTGGTCCGGTCCTCGGTGTCGGCGTCGATGCTGACGCAGGTGTGCGAGGCGGTGCCGGGGTCAGTCGGGGTCCGAGGCCAGCGGCAGGAAGTACACGAGCGCGTCGTCCACGCCGTCGAGCCCGATGACGTCGTGGGCGATGTCGTCGTAGAACCCGCCGACGAGCCCGGTGCGGATGCCGAGGTTCGCGGCCGTCACCGTGAGGTTCTGGGCGAGGTGCCCGGCCTCGGTGAACGCGAACCGCAGCGCCCGCAGGCCGTAGGTCTGCCGCAGTGAGCCGAGCCGGATGTAGAGCGCGAGCACGGCCGGTGTGCCGCCGAGCTCGGTCGTGCCCGGCCCGAACCACATCGAGGTCGCCTCCAGGTCCGGCACCGGCGGTGCCTCGCCGAACCAGGTGAGCGCCCGGTCGACCTCGTTCACCTCGTAGCGGCCGGGGGCGAGGCCGTCGACGTTGAGCGCGATGAGCCGGATGCGGGCGCAGTACTGGGCCCCGGCGCTCGGGTAGGGCCAGCGGCCGTCCTTCGGGGACATCGCGTTCCACAGCAGCGTGCCGAGCTGCTCGGAGGTGAGGTCGCCGGTCAGGTCGCGGCTGGTCCGGCGGGCCCGCAGCGTGTCGGTGTCCACCGTGGAGGGCAGCGTGGCGGTGGCCGGCCAGACCCGCCGGTTCGGGGCGGTCTTGCGGGGCAGCTGGTCGGTGAAGCCGGGCAGGAACTTGCTCGCCTCCAGGTAACGGCGGTCCGGCGCGGTCTCGCCGTCCTCGTGGAAGTCGGTCAGGCCGGTGGGCGACAGGGCGGCGGCCGCCGTGGTCCAGCAGATCATCCGCTCCTCGTTGGGCGTGACGCCCACGCGGTTGAGCAGCATGTGCAGCTGGGACGCCCACACGTGCGGCAACCAGGTGCCCAGGCGCCGCCCGGCGTCGGTGACCGCCGCGGTCCAGTGCGAGACGGCGCCGCGGGGCTCGCGGTACCAGCGGGCGGCGAGGTCGCGGCCGCGTTTGGCGAGGAGCTGGTAGGCGGCGTGCTGCGAGCCGATCGTGGGCGGCGGCGCCTGCTCCTGCACGTTGCGCCACCCCGCGCCGAGGCTGCGCAACCAGCTCGCGGCCTGCGGCAGGTTCAGGTCGAGCGCCCGCGCCGTGGCGATGGTGAGGTCGATGGCCGCGGTGAGGCGGGCGCTGTCCGTGCGGGCCGCCCGCAGCACGGCCAGTGCGACCTCCGTGCTGCGGCAGAACACCTCCTCGGCGACCGGCAGCGCCTCCCGGCCGCCGTACCGCTCGGTCTCCGGGACGTACTCGACCTCGCGGACGTCCCCGTGCGGCAACCAGTCCGGGTCGTCGGTGCCTGGCTGGAAGTCCTGTGCGGCGATGAGCCGGGTGAGCGTCGCGGTGAGGTCGCCGACCTGGTCCCCGGTGGCGTCCTTGACGCGGACGCGCAGGTGCGGGCCGGTCTCCCAGTAGCGCAGGAAGTACCACTCGTGGCCGGCCATCGCCGGGGCGAGCGCGTCGGCGATGAACGTGTCGACGTCCGTGCGGTTCCAGGAGACCCTGCAGTGCAGGCCGGTCCAGGTCACAGCTGCTCCATCTCACGGGAACGGGTGGGGGTGCAGGGCCTTCGCCCGCAGCCGGGGCAGACCGGCGGTGCGCCGGTGGCCGAACGTCATCGGCAGCGCACCCGGCACGAGGACCTTGGCCGAGTGCAGGCCGAGACCGCCCGCGGTGACCGGGTCGGTCTGGTCGACGGCGACCAGTTCCAGGCCTTGGTGGCGCAGCCGGGCGCTGTAGTGGTCGAGCAGGCCTTCGAGGCTGGTGTGGTCGCGGTGGTCTTCGAGGACGGTCTCGCCGGTGCCGACGAGGAAGGCGTACCGGTCGGCGGCCTCCGGCAGGGTGTTGACGGCGACGTGGTCGTCCATCGACCGCACCAGCTCCGGCTCGTGCAGCAGGCGGAGGAGGCGGTGCCGGTCGTAGGCCCCGGGGTTCGCGCGGACCCGGTCGGCGAACGACTCGACGTCCACGACGACCTCGACGGCCGCGGACCGCAGCGCCGCTGTGGGATCGGGGCTCGCGCCGGCGGCGAAGAACGCCCTGGGCAGCGTGGCGCGGTCGGTGCGGGCCAGCGCCAGCACCGACGGGATGCCGATGTCGGTGGTGGCGTCGAGGAACAGCAGCTCGTAGCCGAGCTCTTCCAGGCGGTCGGTGAGGTGGTGCAGCAAGGGGTCCCTGGGGAGCCGGATGCGCCGCAACGGTGTCTGCGCGTACCAGGCCATCAGGAACGCGTCGCGTTCGGCGACCTCGAACAGGCCGTGCAGGACGGCCTCGGTGAGGCTGTTGCCGAGACCGCAGCCGTTGGACGTCTCGTGCAGGAACCGTTGCTCCGGCGGGGTTTCGACGTCCCAGTAGGCCACCTGTTCCGGTACGGCGATGGTGCGTTGCCTCGTGTACGACCAGCCTTCGACCCAGCGGAAGGTGAGGTTCGGGGTGTAGCGGTGGTGGTCGGGCAGGCCGAGCGCCGCCGGGTCGACCGCGTGGTCGGGGCCGAGCTCCGCGAACGACGCCTCGAACGTGGTCCGGTGGCTGCGCGGGCGCATTCCGTTGTACCGCTCGACCGCTTCGAACAGCGCGACTCGTTCCGCCTGCTCGAAGCCGGCGGTGCGGCCGTGACCGGCGCCGTGCCCGTGCAGCTCGGCGGTCATCGTCGGCAGCGGCAGGTGGCCCGCGCGGAACAACCCGGTGACCGGGCCGAACCGGTGGTCCACGACCGCGGCGGTGAGGTTCTCGACGGTGGTCAGCGGGTTGTCGGCGCGCAGGGCGTTCCCGGTGATCTCCGTGGTGTCCCGGGGTTCCGGCAGGGGACAGCAGCCGGGACGGGGGCGGACGCGGTGGGTGGAGACGAGGGCGAGGTCGGTGCGGAGGGCGAGGAGGGTGCCGGGTTCCAGCTGCCCCACGGCCTCGACGAACGGGCGGAACGCGGGCGGGACGAGGCCCGCGAGCCGGAGGTCGCCGTGCGGCGGGGCGCCGGCGACGGTCAGGCGGGCGTGTTCCGCGCAGGCCGTGCAGACACCGCTGGTGGGTCCGACGAGGGTGAGCGCGCCGTCGGCACGGACGGCCGGCGGGTCGGCGGGGGTGTAGGTGATCATCGCGGGTCCACGGCGTAGGCGACGAGTCCGGCGGCGTGCGGCTCCGGGTCGAGCGGTCGTGGGGTGACCCGGACACCGGGCAGTGCGGTGAGGGCGTCCTGGAACTCCTGCTCGCGGTCACGGACGTCGTTGGGCCACAACCACTCCCTGGTGACCCAGCTCGGCTGGCCGGCGTCCGCGCGGTGGGGAGCGGCACCGGTGAGGTGGGCGGTGCCGGTGCGGCCGGCCTGCGCGTGCCCGGTGGCGGCCAGCGCGGCGAACGCCACCGCGTCCGCCGCGGTCGCCTCGACGGCCCAGGCCAGCAGGTGGTGGCCCCGGTGAACCTCCGCCCGGTGCACACCCGGCGCGAGACGGGTGGTGCGGAGCTCGGCGGGGACGGCGAACCGTTCCGTCAGCGCCTTCCACCACCGCCGTGCGGTCGGGTCGTCCGGCGGCTCCACCGGCTCGCCGGGGTGGTGGCGTGCGGCGAGGCGCAGGGCGGCTCCGCGGGCGTGGAGGTCGTCGACCCCCAGGACGGCGTCGGTCTTGACCGCGGCGAGGGCGGCGTCGAGGCGGGCCGCGTCGGCGGTGGTGCCGATGCCCAGCGCGGTGCCGCAGGTGGCGAGCTTGGCCGGGACCTGGGGCAGCTCGCCGAACACCGGGGGCTCGACCAGGCCGAGCTCGGCGTCGGTGAGGGCGTCCAAGGCGCGCCACGGGTCCGTCGGGGGTGGGCCGGTCAGCAGGGGGTGGTAGGTGGCGCGGAGCGGGGTGGTGCGGGCGATCAGGACCTGTGGGTGCGGGGTTCTGGCTTCGGCTGCGGCGGGGTCTTCGAGGCCGGCGACGGCACAGAGGAGGCGGTGGACGGCGGTGGAGCCGATGAGGGCGGCCAGGACGGCGGGCGAGGTGCCGGTGGCGTTGAGTCGATCAGTTTGTGCAGTGGCTTCAGTGTTGGATGAAAGAGAGGATGGGGGCAGGACGTAGCCGACGTCGGCGCCGCACCCCGCCTGGAGGGTGAACGGGTCCGCGGTGAGGAGGAGCAGGGAGGTCGGCTGTTCTACACGAGGGCTCACCCGCACGGCGAGGCCGACCGCCTCGACCGCCCGTGCCGCCGCGCTCGCCGGTTCGCCACATCCCGTGATCTCAACGGTGACGGCCCGCAGCCGCCGCCACGCGTCCACCGGGTCGGCCGCGACGGACTCCAGCCACTCGGCGACGTCCGGCGCGGGCCCGTCCCACTCCGCCGGCACCGTCACCAGCATGTCGTGCTCCCGCAACGCCTCCAGGATCACCTCCACCGCCGCCCGCACCGCCGGAGTCGTTTCCTCCGGCACGACGAGGGCGTCCGCGGTGAGCCCGGCGGTCAGCTGCGGGGCCAGGCGCTGCCACACCCGCCACAGCCCCGCGCCACCGGTGATGGTGCAGCTCGACGCCCAGCCGCGCAGGTGCAGGCCGTCGGGGGTTCGGGTCGCGCGCACGACCGGGCGCAGGCGCACGAGCACGTGCTCACCCCACCTTCGGCAGGGCGGCGAACTGGTCGGACCAGGTGGTGCCGAGGACGTCCTGGGCCGCGCGGGACAGCAGGTGGGCGGCGGCGTAGCGCTCCATCGGGGTGACGTCGCACAGCGTCAGGAGCTGGTAGAGGACGTTGGTGCCGAAGCGGTACACCGTCATGTTGCGGACCACGCCAGGGTCGGAGAGGTCGACCGTCCACATGGCACTGTGGTAGGCGCTGAACTCGGTGCGTTCGCCGTAGTTGTAGCGGCGGACGGTGGCCGGGTCGCCGATCTCGCGGGCGCGGGTGCCGTGGCGCGGGTTGGGGGCCGGGTCGAGGTGGCCCGCGTCGTAGTGGGCCTCCGCGGCGAGGCGCAGGTCGATGGTCCAGGTTTGCCAGGCGGCTTCGAGTGCGCTGGTGGGGTGGCCCCACGCCACGCGGGAGACCAGGGTGCGGGCGGTGTCGGCGTTGGCGGCCCACACGGCGTCGAGGCGGGTGCGCAGGGTGCCGTCGGGGTCGTTGGCGAGCAGGAAGTCCTCGACGTGCGAGAGGAACGAGTGGTAGCCGTACTGCAGGCCGGCGGGGTAGCGGCTGGCGTGCACGGCGATCGCGGTCAGCGCCAGCACCGCGCGGGGGACGTCGAGCGACTGCCGCACGGCGGGGATGCCCAGGCGCAGGCCGTGCGCGCGCAACGGGATGTGGCTCGCGGGCAGCAGGTCGAGCAGGCGGTCGTGCGAGGTGGGTTCGATGCGCACGGAGTTGTTGGGGTGCAGCGGTGTGAACGGTGGCAGCAGCAGTTCGGTGATCGCGGCGGCCGAGGCGTGGGCCAGCTGCTCCGCCTCTGACAGCTCCACCGTGGACGGGTGGGCGGCCAGGTGGGAGCGCAGCAGTGCGGCGAGCAGCAGGGCGGCCGGGTCGGCGGACGGACCGTCGAGGCGGACGCGCAGGTGCGGGCCGTGCAGCCAGTGGCGTTCCACGTGGCCCGTGACGTCCGAGAACGCCGCCGTGGCCGCGGCGAGTGCGGGCAGGACGCCGTCGCGCAGCAACGGGGCCTTGACGGGGTCGTGGTAGTGCACGACGACGTCGGTCATCCGGCCCTCCGGTAGGTCTCCGCCAGCACTTCGAGCACCTGGCCGGACGGCACCGGCAGCGCCTCGGTGAGCTGCACGCGGCCGGGGTAGCGGGCGAGCAGGCGGGACAGGCCGCGCAGGTGCAGTGCGTTGGTGAGGTCGACGTACTGCGGTTTCGCCGCTGCCACGCGTGCCACGGCGTCCTCGTTCGAGGTGATCACGCCGCCGGGTCCGGCGAACACCTGTGCCGGCAGGCCGTGGCGGGCGCGGAACCGGGCCACGGCGGCGACGTCGGTGAGCTCCGCGGTCAGCTGTGCGGAGTCGGCGTCCCAGAACCGGCGGCTGAGCACCACGTCGTGGTGGCGCAGCCGTTCCGAGCGCAGGACGCCGTCGACGGACGTGGTGCGCCGCAACGGGCTCAGCTCCACGCCACCGCAGGTGAGGTCGGTGTGCAGGGCGGCGACCCGGTCGGGCAGCGAGATCGGCATCAGGTAGCCGAGGTACAGCACGTCGACCACGGCGCGGGAGTCGCGGTGGCGCAACCGGAGCTCGTCGTGCTCCTGGTCGTGGAACAGCTCCAGCGCGTCGGGGGTCAGGTCGGCCCAGTGCGGGTCCTCGCCGACCTCGCGCCGGCCGAGCAGCGGGTGCAGGTTCGGGGTGAAGCCCTGCACCGGCCGGTACTCGACGAAACCGCGCGGGAACACACCGTCCAAAGTGGCCCGGACGGTCGCGTACGCCTCGGGTGGCAGCAGGTCCAGGAACCGGCCGGGGAAGCGGCCGAACCCGTCGTAGACGTGGTTCACCACCAGGCCGCCCCGTGCGGGCTGCGCGAAGAACGAGTACGACACCGGCCGGGTCTTCATCCACGCGGGCAGCAGGTCCGCCGCCGCGGTCACGGCCTCGTCGGTGATCACGCCGTCCCGCACCAGGTCCGCCACCTGCGCGCGACTGGCACCGAGGCCGCCGGTCGGGGCGCCGGACAGCGAGTCGCGCAGCAGGGGAGCGCACGCGGCGAGCCGGGCGACACCGCCGTGGCCGAACTCCACGACGAACCGGTCGCGGATGTTCCTGCGGATCGCGAGGTGCCGGTCGAACAGCATCAGCAACGGCGTCAGGCCGGCCAGCGAGCGCACGCCGTCGTAGCCGTGCGCGCGGCCGAGCCGGACCGGCTGGGGCAGCACCACGTCCTCGCTCAGCGGTGTGACACCGGTGAGGTCGGCACCGACCAGCTCACCCAGCTCCGCCCAGGCAGTGAACAACGCGGTCAGCGCGGCCGGTCGGGCAGCGGCGGGCAGCCCGCTGAACGCGGTGGTGTCGCGGTGCACCGAGGTCACGCGGTCGGCCAGGTCCGCGCGTCCGGTGCCGCGCAACCACGCCGCCAGCGCGAGGCAGGCGGACGGGTCCTGCGGGTCGACCGGGAGCACCGGCAGCAGCAGTTCGATGTCGAGCAGCAGCGCCACGTAGGAGTGGGCGCGCTCGGACTCGCCGTCGGGCAGCCGGGTGGCCAGCACGCTCGCGAGCTGGGCGGGGGTGATGCCCCCGGGGTTCGCGGCGGTCAGGCCGACGAGGTAGCGCAGCGGCGCGCTCGCGGCCAGCTCGACGTCCTCCTCGGCACCCACGTGGGCGCGCAGCGGGCCGGTCGCGGGCACGTCCCTGCGGAACCGCACCCGGTCGCCCTCCTCGTGCACGTCGGCGGCGAGGCGGTGCGGGTGGTCGAACAGCAGCTCGCGGTCGGCCAGCAGCGCGGCGACCAGACGGGCCAGCAGCACCTGGCTGACCCGTGTGACGGCGACCGGCTCGCCCCACTCGGGAGCGGGCGCGTCGGCGGACCAGGTGCCCCAGCCGACGGCGGTGTACCAGGACAGCGGACTGGTCTTCGCGGTGGCGCGCAGGGCGTAGCGCAGCACGGTCGGCTCGGCCTTGCGGGCGCGGCGGTCACCGGCACCGGCGCGGGCGAGGCCCTGCCAGAGGTCCCGGCCGCTGAAGACGGCGGCCTTGCGCAGTGGTTCCGCTGCGCACACCTCGGCCAGCACGGCGCGTTCGGCGGCCAGCGCGGCGGGCCGGGCGCGGTCGGCCTCCGCCAGCAGCGCGGCGCGTTCGGATAGCAGCTCCAGCCACTTGCGCAGGTCCGGGTAGCGCGACACCAGGTCCGCCGCGGCCTCGACCAGCGCGGGCCGCGGGGTCCGCCCGTTGTGGACGTCGCGGCGCAACGGCAGCACGACCCGGCGGTGGAAACCGGGGTCGTGCTCGGCGGCGCTGTCGTGCAGCTGCTCGCCCAGCGGCCCGGCCAGCGCGAGCAGCTCCGCCTCCTTGTCCGCCAGCGCCGCCGCGGCACGCCGGAACGGCGCCGCGTCGGCGGCGCCGTCCGGGTGGGGCAGGGCGGCCAGGCGCACCAGTGCGTAGGGCGCCGGTTCTCCCCGCGTCGGGTCGGTCATGCGTTCAGCGTCGGCAGGTTCGGCTGGGTGCAGCTGCTGCACGACGAGCTGCCGCACGAACACGACGACGCCGCTCCGGACGCACCGCCCTCGGGCAGCGCCGCGGAGTCGCGGATCGACGTGACCGCGAGGTCGCCGAGCTCCAGGTCGTCCAGGTCGAACGAGAGGTCCTTCATGGAGTTGTCCCTTCACGAGAAGGCCGGGGAGGCCGTGGGTGAAGGGTCGGAGATCACGATGGACCGGGCCTGGAGCCCGGATCGACAACGCTCAGCCGATCCGGGCGCGCACCTCGTCCGCCTTGGGTTC
The DNA here is from genome assembly GCF_040647275.1 of Lentzea sp. NPDC042327. Taxonomy (NCBI): domain Bacteria; kingdom Bacillati; phylum Actinomycetota; class Actinomycetes; order Pseudonocardiales; family Pseudonocardiaceae; genus Lentzea; species Lentzea sp. NPDC042327. Next base: position 718,570 of record NZ_JBEZBX010000001.1, on the reverse strand, counting down.
GCCCAGCTCCTCGAACAGCGCCACCGACTCCAGCCAGCACTTCTCGGCACCGCGCCGGTCGCCCAGCCCGTCGAGCGCGAGACCGAGGTTGTCGAGCGACTCGGCCTGCCCGTAGCGGTCGCCGATGCGCCGGAACGTCTCCAGCGCGCGTTCGACGTGCGCGACGGCCTCCGGGAAGTCGAGCAGCCCCCGGTGCACCTCGCCGATGTTGTTGAGCAGGATCGCCTCGCTGTAGGGGTCCTCGACCTCGCCGCGGATCTCCAGCGCCCGCCGGTAGCGGTCCAGCGCCTCGTGGAAGCGGCCGGCGTCAGCGTGCAGCAGGGCGATGTTGTTGAGCAGCACGGCCTCGGTGTGCAGGTCGCCGAGGTCCCGGGCGATCTCGGCGGCCTGCTCGAAGCACTTCAGCGCCTCGTCGAGGCGGCCGGTGGTCATGTACGCGATGCCGAGGTTGTTGAGCACGGGTTCCTGCCGGGATCGGTCGCCGATCGCGCGGAAGATCGCGAGCGCCTGCCGGCCGCAGTTGATCGCCTCGTCGTGGCGGCGGACCTCGCGCAGGGCGATGCCGAGGGTGATCAGCATCCGGCCCTCGGCGGAACGGTCGCCTGCCGAGCGGGCGGCACCGAGCGCCACGCCGTGCGTCTCCAGCCAGTCCGCCCAGTGCTTGCGCAGGTTGAAGAAGTCCCACAGGCACTGCGCGAGCAGCCAGCACTGCCCGTTCAGGCCGTGCTCGGCGGCGTCGCGGACGGCGGCGACGAGGTTCGCCCGCTCGGTGTCGCACCACAGCAGCGCGGCGTCGCGGTCGGCGAACTCGCGCGGGTGCACGGCCGGGTCCGCCGCGGGCAGCTCCAGCTTGCGCTGCGGGTTGAGCTGAACGGCCGAACGCCACGACGTGTGCAGGTACCAGTCGAGCACCCGGCGCAACGCGGTGGCGCGCGCGGGCGGCGGCTCGGCGGCCTTCGCCTGTTCCACGGCGTAGGCGCGCAGCAGGTCGTGCAGCACGTACCGGCCGGGGGCGTGCTGCTGGAGCAGGTGTTCGTCGAGCAACGTCTCCAGCAGGTCCTCCGCCTCGTACGCGGTGAGCCCCGCGAGGGCGGCGGCGGACTCGGCGGTGACGTCCTCACCGGGGTGCAGTCCTAGGAGCCGAAACAGGCGCCTCTGGTGCTCGGGCAGCGCCTGGTACGAGAGGTCGAACACGCCCCGTGCGCCGAGACCGCCTCTCTCCAGCTGTGCCACGAGGTCCAGCACGGTCCACTGCGGACGGCGGGCGAGCCGTTTCGCGGCCAGCGCCACGGCGATCGGCAGGTGCCCGCACAGCTGCGCGACCCTGGCGGCGGCCTCGCGTTCGGCGCACACCCGGTCCGCGCCGGCGATGCGGGCCAGCAGCGCGACCGCCTCGTCCGGCGTGAACACGTCCAGGGAGACCGACTTCGCCCCGTCCAGCCCGAGCAGGCTGCGCCGGCTGGTGATCAGCACCAGGCACGTCGAGCTGCCCGGCAGCAGCGGCCGGACCTGGTCCTCACCCGCAGCGTTGTCGAGCAGCACCACCGCGCGCCTGCCCGCGAGCCGGTCGCGGTAGAGCGCGGCGCGGTCGGACAGCGACTCGGGGATCTGCGCGCCGGGCACCCCGAGCAGGCGCAGGAAGCTCTCCAGCACCGCTGCCGGGTCGGCGGGCAGCTCGTCGTGGTCGAAGCCGTGCAGGTCCGCCCACAGCTGCACGTCCGGGTACCGCTCGACGAGCCGGTGCGCGGCGCGGACGGCGAGCTTGGTCTTCCCGACACCGGCCATGCCCTCGATCGCCGAGATCACCACCGTGGACTGCGGTCCCGGCTCGCACAGCCTGCGCAGCTCGGCCTCGCGGCCGGTGAACTCGGCGATGTCCATCGGCAGCTGCCGGTGCGCGCTCAGAGCCGCGGGCGAGGGCGCCCGGCTCTCCAGCACCACCTGGTGCAGCTGCCGCAACCGGGCCCCCGGTTCGACGCCGAGCTGCTCGACCACGTGCCTGCGGGCAGCGGCGTACACCTCGAGCGCCTCGCCGCGGCGGCCGGCGCGGTCCAGGGCGAGCATCAGCAGCGCCCACAGCTCCTCCCGCAACGGGTGCTGGGCCGCCTCGCGGCGCAACCGGTCGATCACGTCGCCGAACCGCCCGAGCTCGGTGGCGGCCTTGGCGAACTTCTCCACCGCGGTCAGCCTGCGCTCCTGCAGGCGCGTGAACTCCGCGCGCAGCAACGGTCCCGCGGTGACCTCCACCGGCGTGCCATGCCACTTCCCGAGCGCCTGGGCGAAGAAGTCCGCGGCGGCCTCGGTGTCGTTGTCGGCCGCCGCCTCCTCGCCCCGGCGCACCAGCAGGTCGAACTCGTCGAGGTCCAGCTCGCCCGGCCGCACGACGAGCCGGTAGCCGTGGCCGGGCAGGGTCACGAGCCGGTCGCCCACCGCGCGCCGCAACCCGGCCACGTACGTGCGCAGGTTCGACTCGGGCGACACCGGCGGCGAGTCCCAGACCGCCTCGGTCAGCTGTGCGACGCTCACGGCCTCGTTCGCGTGCAGCAGCAACATCGTGAGCACCGCGCGCTGGCGAGGCCCGCCCAGCTCCAGCGGCGTCCGGTCACGACGCACCGCGAGCGAGCCGAGCACCAGGAACTCCACCCTGAACCGTCCTCCTCCATGATCACGAAGCGTGTGTGCGCCATCGTCGCCTTCGCCCTGGTCACGGTCTGTGCGCCGTCTGGGCGAAATCTGTGCACGGCACCTGGCACCTTTGTACCCAGATCAGGCAACTGCGCCGCCGGACCGACCGGGAATTGGGGGTCGGCGCAGCGGTCTGGTCCGGTTCCCCCAAGAACCCGGCCGGCGTGTGAAAGTCACCGCACACGCCGGCCACCTGGGACCAGCCCACCGCCGCGGGCCGGCCGGACCGCACCGGCACCCACGGCAGGTGGAGCACGCTGGCCGGTGGCCCGGTTGGGGCCCCCAGCCCGGCCGCGGCCACCACCCCCGGCGTGCGCCTCGACCGGTCCGGCCTCACCCGGGAGGTGCCGCGACCGCACCACGGGCCGGCAGCGCGCGAGCGGGTGCGACCTCCCGCCGGCGGACCGGCGCGGACCGCACGGGCCCAGGCGCCGGTGGAGTGATCGGCTCGACCATGATTCCTCCCCCCGGAGCCAAACGTACCGCCGCTGCGATGAGCGCGCGGCGTGGACGAGGAAGATCAACGGACCGGCTCCTCACCGCCCGCTTCGCGGTGGCGCGGTGGCGGATGGCGCGGCTCGCGCACACCGGCACCGTCCACCCACACCGCCACGGTCTCCCAGTGCGCGCCACTTCCTCGCTCAACGGTGTCGTTGCGCCACAACGACACCGTTGAGCAGGGATGACCGTCCGGGCGGCTCAGTCCTGTCCGTCCCGAGGCACCCGCACGTGCACGGCCCGCACGTCACCGAGCCCGCGCGCCACGAGCACGTCGCCGGTCAACGGCTGCCAGCCGTCCGACCAGGTCCGCTGCACGCGCGGCGAGCACCGCACCTCGACCAGCGCCGACGAGCCGGCCGCGACGTCCGCGACCGCCCAGCCGATGAGCCGGACCGGTTCGAGCTCCGGTCGCAGGTACACCTGCACGACCTCGCGCCCGTCCCGGTTGCCGGCGTTGTCCAGCCGCACCGACACGACGTCGACCGCATCGTCCCGAGTGGACACCGAGAGGTCGCCGTAGCGCCATTCGGTGTAACCGAGGCCGTGGCCGAACCAGAACAGCGGGTCGGTGGCGCCGCGGTACCCGATCGCGGTTCCCTCGCCGTAGACCAGCTCGCCGCCCACGGGCACCGGCGTCAGCGCGTCGGCGTCGGAGCGCGGGAACGTCGTCACCAGGCGCCCGGCCGGTTCGACGTGGCCGAGCAACGCCGCCGCCACCGCGGCACCGGCCTCCTGACCGGGCAGTCCCGCCCACAACACGGCGTCGACCTGCTCCAGCCACGGCATCAGCACCGGCGTGGCGGCGTTCACGACGACCACGGTCCGTGCAGCGGCGGCGGCCACGGCCGCGACCAGCGCGTCCTGCTCACCCGGCAACGCCAGCGTGGTCTTGTCGAAGCCCTCGGTCTCCTGCTCCTCGGTGAGACCCACGACCACCACCGCCACGTCGGCCTCCCGCGCGGCCCGCACGGCGGCGTCGATCGCGGCGGCGGCCGGGCGGGGCACCGGCTGGGTGATCAAGCCGACGAGCGCGGCGGCCTCGCGCACGGTCGCCGTGATCCGGTCACCGGGGGAGAGCTCGACCTCGGTGGTCCACGCCGGCGGCTTCAGCAGCGCCTCCTCCACGACGCCGTCCGCCCAGGCCAGTCGCTCCTCGTACCGCTCGCCCGCGACCTCGACGGTCCAGGCGCCGAAGCCGCGCACGCCCACCAGCAGCCGTGCCGGACCCGGCAGCACGACCTCACCGGAGAGCTCGATCGCGGCGGCACCCTGCGCCCACCCGCCGTACGCGGCGAGCTCGGCGATCTCCACGTCCCGCACGGCGAGCACTTCTCCGTCGGCGTCGAACGTCGTGGCACGGATGTTCCGCAGCACGCCGGGTGCCGGTGCGGCGTGGCGGGTGCGCACCTCCACACCGTCCACAACGGACAGCCGGTCGCCCAGCTCCGCGGCCAGGCCGTCCGCGATGCTCACGACGTGCGGTGGCCGCACCCCGGCCGAACCGCCGCCCTGCGCCACGGTGTCGAGGGCGGGCCGGCCGATGAGCGCGACCTCCTGCGCGTCCAGGGGCAGCACCCCGGAGTTGGTCAGCACGGTCATGCCGCCGGCGGCGAACCGGCGCAGCTGCTCGCGGCGCCGCGGGCTGTCCGGCGCCGGCAGGCCGGTCGGCCAGGACCGCTCCCCGAACGCGCCGACCCGGTCGGCCAGCCGCAGCAACCGGCGCACGTGCTCGTCGACGGTCGACTCGGCGACCTCGCCCGCCCGCACCGCCTCGACCAGCCGCTCCTCCCACGGGCCACCCGGCCCCGGCATGACGAGGTCGAGCCCGCCGTTCGCGCTCTCCGCCGTGGACTTCGTGGCGAACCAGTCGGACATCAGCAGGCCGTCGAACCCCCACTCGCCCTTGAGCACGCCCTCGACCAGCTCGGCGTGGTCGGTGGCGGCGATGCCGTTGACCCGGTTGTACGCGGCCATCACCGCCCACGGCCGGGCGTCTTCGACCACGACCTCGAACGGCAGCAGGTACACCTCGCGCAACGCCTTCTCGTCCACCACCGAGCTGGCCGTGCGCCGTTCGGTCTCGGACTCGTTGGCCACGAAGTGCTTCGGCGTCGCGGCGATGCCCTTGTCCTGCAAGCCCCGCACGTACGCGGCCGCGAGCACACCGGTGAGCAGCGGGTCCTCGCTGTAGGCCTCGAACAGCCGCCCGCCCAGCGGCGTGCGGTGCAGGTTGATCGTCGGACCGAGCACGACGTGCACCTGCTGGGCGGCGGCCTCGTCGGCGAGCAGCGCGCCGACCTCGCGCGCCAGCTCCGGGTCCCAGTGCTGGGCCAGCAGCGTGGCGTTGGGCAGCAGGGCGGCGATCGTGCCGCCGCGCAACTCGGCACCGCGCACGCCGGTCGGCCCGTCGGACACCTTCAGCGCCGCCAGCCCGATCGCGGGCTCCGGGTGGAGCGCGAACAGCGCGGCGCCGGTCAGCAGCCGGACCTTCCGCTCCAGGTCGAGTCCGGTGAGCGCTTCCTCGATGTCCGTCACCCCGACGACAGTAGGGCCCGTGTCGAGGTCCGCGGTCGCGACAGCCGGGCCTGAGCCGCCTCAGAGCCGGTCGCGGTCCTCCAGGTACCTGCCGTGGTCGGCTTGTCGTTGCTCGTCCGCCGCGTGGAACCGTTCGGCCACCCGGACGGCGTCCGCTCTGAGCAGGTCCAGCTGCCGCAGCAGCTCCGCACCCGACCCGCGCGCGGCGGCGTACCACCACGGCAGGTTCAGGTACGTCTGCACCGACAGCGGCAGGTCCGTGCCGATCAACCGGGTCACCGAGTGCAGCGCGTCCGGGTCGCCGCGCAGCTCGCGCGGCCGGTCGAGCATGCCGCGCAGCACGTCGGCGACCTCGGCGAGCTTCGGCGCCACCTCGGCGGGCACCCGGCCGCCGAACCCGTGCACGCGCGCCACCAGTGCGTCGAGCTCGGAACGCAGCTGCCCCGCCTCCTCCTCGGGGGCGGTCACCAGCACGACCTCCTCCGGCGGCGCGGCCAGCGCGCCCACCCCGTACAGGCCGGCGACCACGAGCACCCAGTAGGACCCGGCCAGCCCGGCGAAGTGCAGCGCCAGCCCGAGCAGGCCGCCGGCGCAGCCCGCGAGGTTCTTCCACGACGCCAGGTAGCGCAGCACCGCGTCACTGATAGCCACGGATCTCCCTGAACGCGGCCGAGAGCGAACGGCTGCGGGCGTCGAACACCTTGCCGCCGCTCATCTTCGCGACCCGCTCCATCTCCTCGGTCGCGCTCTCGCCGAACAGCACCGGGAAGAGGGGGATGCCCCGGAGCTCGCTCGGCAGCGTCGCGTGGAACACCGTGAAGTCCTCGATGTCCTCGGAGCCGGTGTTCTCGCCGTCGGTCATCAGCACGATCGAGGTGAAGCGGTCCGGGTCGGCGGTGATCTGCTGGCGCAGCACGTCATAACCTTCGCGCAGGCTGCTGTAGATCGCGGTGCCACCACCGGCGTCGAGCGACTGCGCGCTGCCGCGGATCTGGTCGAGGACCGGGCGCGGGTCGGTCTGCGGCACCTCGTACCTCAGCGCGGAGCGGACGCTGCTGTTGAACGGCACCAGCGTGACCTGCTCGCGGCCGTGGAACCGGTTGAACCGGCCGGCCAGCGAGGAGTCCGCGCCGGTCAGGCCGACCAGTGCGGCGCGCAGGCCCTCGATGCGGTCACCCTCCATCGAGCCGGACGTGTCGAGCACGTACAGCGTGCGGGACGGGCGGCGCAGCTGGTCGAAGTAGGTGGTGATCAGACCGTCCACAGCGGACTGACTGCCGGGGAACGGCAGCTCCACCAGGTCGCGCACCGCGAACTTCCCGTCCAGCGGCACCTGCGGCACGACCGGGCGCCGGTGCGTGGACTCCACGATCTTGCGCTGGACGTCGGCCCCGCGCAGGTGCTCGGTGAGCTTCCGGTGCGCCTCACGCGCGTCCGAGGAGGACGACGTGAGCAGCGTGAGCGGGTAGTCGGCGGTGACCACGCCATCGTTCGGGTAGATCAACGTCAACGGCTCCGGCGTGGAGGCGTTAAGCGACAACAGCACCGACTCGTAGTTGATCAGGCCGTCCACCTTGGCACCGGGGTCCTCGCCCTTGGCCCGCCGTGCGTAGGCCTCCGAGAGCCAGCCGGACGAGCCCGCCGACAGCGTCTGCGCCGAGAAGAACTCCTTGAGCTGCGGCGACACCGCCGAGACCTGGGCCGCGTCGAGCGCCGAACCCGAGCCGGACAACGCCGCCGCGACACCCACCAGCGCGGAGAAACCGGAGTTCGACGCCGACGGGTCGGTCATGCCGTAGGTGAACCTCTTCTGCCCGGCGGCCGCGGCGATCTCCGCCCAGCCGACCGGCCTGCCCTCCCAGCCGAGCTCCCGCACCTTCGCTGCGGGCAGCCCGAGCACGACCGGCGACCCCATCACCTTCGTGGCGGTGCCGAGCCGCTTCTGCGCCTCCAGAACGAGTTCCAGGTAGCGGTTGGAGGAGAACCACACCGCGTCGAAACCCTGCTCGGCGGCGCCGGACGCGACCTTCTCCGCGCCCTCGATCGTGCCGGTGAAGTCGAACTTGACGGTGACACCGGTGGCGCGGGCGGCCTCGTCGAGAACGGGTTGCAGGTCGGCGAGCTCGCTGCCGGCGAGCACGCGCAGCACCCCCGGCTCCGCGTCGCCGACCGGTCTGGCCGGGTCGGGGTCGTCGGAGCACCCCGCGAGCAGCGCCACGACGGCGACTGCCGGGATGAGGCGGCGGATCATGCTGGCTCCTCGGTGCCGCGCACGCGGCTCAGGTGGTCGTGGGCGCGCCGGATCTCGGCGTCCAGCGCGTGCACCGTGCTGGACATCGAGTCGGCCGCGCGGGCCTTGAACGTGTCGATCGCGTCGATCGCCGCGTAGATCTGGTCGAACGAGGTCCGCACCGCGTCGATGCCGACCGCCGGCGTCGCCGTGATGCGCTGGACGTCCTGGGCCTGCACGGACATCAGCGTCGCGTTCGACCTCAGGATCTCGTCGGTCAGTCCGCGCACGGCGTCGACCTGGTCGATCACCTCGCGCTGCCCGGCCAGTGCGGCGGCGACCGCGACCCCGATCCGCAGCGCTGTGACCGTGGTCGTGACGGCTCGTTCGACGCCCTTGATCAGCTCGTCGTTGTTGCGGCGCACGACGTCGAGCGCCAGGTACCCCTGCGCGCAGACCGCGAGCTGGGTCAGCAGGTCCTGGTGCCGTTGCCGCAGCCCGAACAGCACGTCGGCGCGCAACGCGGTGGCGCGGCCGGGATCGGACAGGTCGAAGATCTGCACCTGCCGGTCGACGGCCGCGTCCATCTCACCGGCCAAAGCGGCGTCCTGCGACAGTCTGGTCATCAGGTCCCACAGCCGCTGCCGTTCGCCCTTGATGGCCGCGTTGTCCCGTTTCAGCGCGTCCTGCCCGGACCGCAGCCGCAGCACGATCCGGTTGACCGGCTCGTCGGCCGCCCGCAGCCGGGCCAGCAGGCCCTTGGCGGCGTTGCCACCGGGGAGGAACCCGAGGACCTTGCGGCCGGTCAGCTTCGACAGGTCCTGCGGGTCGAGCTCGCGCACCGACCGGCGCAGCTCGGTCAGACTCGCCGTCACCTGCGTGGTGTTCGGCGACGACACCGACGCGAGCGTGCGGTCCAGCAGCCGGCCCGCGATCTGCGCGGCGACCCGCATCTCCGCCTCGCCGAGCACCAGCGCCTCGTCCACGATCCGGCCGAAGTCCGGCGACCGCGGGTCAACGGCACCCAGCGCGTCGACGAACGCCTGCGCCCTGGTGGAAAGCTCGGTCCTGGCGTCGTCGGGCACCGGGATGAGACCCGCCGCCCGCTCGACCGGCACCGGCTCGACGGGGTCCGGGGGAGTGAGCACGAAGTCGGACATGTCAGTACTGCTTCGCGATCGCTTCGAGCATCCGCTCCAGCGTCTCGTGCGCCGGCGGCTCGACGACGTCCACGACGTCCTGCGGCACCGGGAGGTTCTTCTCCTTGACCACCTCGGTGAAGTGCCGCGGGTCGGCGGTGCGGAACCCGAACGTGGCCGCGAGCCGCCCCAGCTCGGCGTCGGTCTGCAGCAGCTGTCCCACCCGGTCGCCGTTGTCCTTCAACGGCACCAGCGTGTGCTTCGAGAGCACCGTGGGCGCCGGGTAGAGCAGCTTCATGTCCGGCCGGACCGTCGAGTCGCCGCGCACCACCCGGTCCACGAACTGCGCCTCGTAGGCCAGCACCAGCGGCGTCTTGCCCATGCCCGCCGACAGGTAGTCCTCGAACGGCCCCTCGGTGCTGCTCTGCGTGTACCCCTGGTCCAGGAACAGCTTCGACACCGCCGGCAGCACCTTCGCCTCGGCCTCCGGCGTGCTGACCACACCGCCGTTGGCCACGAACGACGTGATCGCCAGGTACATCGCCGCGGAGTTCGAGTCACGCGGGTCCGTCGTGGTGACGAGCAGGTTCTTGCGCGCCGGGTAGGCGGTGTTGCCGGGCAGCTGGTCCCACCGCGTGCCCCTGGCGGCGAGGTCCAGGTAGGCCCGCACGTCGAACGTCCGGTAGCCGGGGCCGTCCTGGACGACCCCCGCCCTGGTCAGCAGCTCGACGACCGGGTCGAACGTCGCCACCACCATCGGTGACGAGAACGGCGCGTAGGTGCGGGCGGCCTTGCGGTCGCGCTGGATCTTCTCGGCCGCCGGGGCGCTCGACGGGAACGCGAAGTCGTACGGCGCCAGGTCCGTGGCGGTGGCGATCTGCCGCGACCCGGCGGGGTCCACCTCGACCTCCAGGCCGTGCTTCGCGAACACGTCCCTGACGCGCTGGTCGGCGAAGAAGGCGAGCTTCTCCGAACCGATCACCCCGCGCACGGTCTGCAGCCGCGCGGTCCCGCCGTCGCCCTGGCCGAAGTAGACCGAGGCCACCACGCCCACCAGGAGCACGACCGCCAAACCGATGCCGAGCGTTCTCTTCACTGCCCACCCTTTGCGAACCATCTGCCGGAGAACAGATCCTTCGTCACTCCGACGCCGTGGCGCTGGGGGTGGTCGCAAGCAGGAGGTGAACAGTCGATGAACGTGTCCTGCTAGTGCGCGCCTGTCACCGTTCGGTCAGCAACCAGGCGACGTCGCGGACCAGCGCGTGCCGCCAGCCCGCGCGGTCGTGCCCGGAGGGGGAGCGGGTGGCACGCACGGACGCCCCCGCCTTCTCCGCGAGGCCCTCGACCGCCTCGCAGTGGCGGTGCATCCGCGGCTCATGCTCGCCGACGTCGAACGCGACCCGCAGGTGGGACAGGTCCGCGCCGCGCACCCGTTCCGCGGTGTCGCCACCCGCCGGGCCGTCCAGCGACAGGCCCTGGTCGGGCAGGCCGGGCGTCCACCAGAACGACCCCGACTGGCAGGCCACCCGCGTCACCAGCTCCGGGAAGTCCAGTGCCGCGCGGAAGGCGCTCAACCCGGCCAGGCTCTGCCCGGCGACCACGAACCGCCGCGGGTCGACGGTCACGCCGTTCTCGGCGAGCAACGGCAGCAGCTCGTCCCGCACCGCCGGCCACAGCGCCGCACCCGTGTACTCGGCGTCGCGATCACGGGGCGTGGGGAGGAAGACCAGCGTGGCCGACGGCATCTCGCCCGCACGCACCGCCGACTCGAACGCGGCCACCGCCGGGTGCACGTACATCCAGTCGTCGCCGTCCAGCAGCAGCACGACCGGTTCACCGCCCTTGTGCACACGCACGGTCTTGCGTCCCAGCGAGCCGTTCCACCGGATTCGAGTGGAAGGCACGTCCAGCACCTCGTCCGGGCCCACGGCGGGCCAGTGCGGCTGCGGGTCCAGGTCCGGGGTGGCGGCGATCGAGCGGTTCGGACCGGCGCCGACCGGGTTGAACGGGTCGGCGTGCTCGCCGTCGTAGTCGTCGCCGTCGAAGAAGTGGTAGGTCACGCGCAGCCGCGGCGGCAGGACGACCTCGGCGTACCAGCAGTCGCTGTCCTCGAACCGCTGCAACGGCACCGGGCCCGACCACGACTCGAAGCGCAGCACCGCGGCGGAACCGCGCCAGAGGAACAACGTCCGGTGGCCGCCGTCAGCGGGGACCGGGACCGGCCCGCGCACCGCGTCCCAGAACTCGGCGGTGCCGGGGACCGCGGTGAGGCCGTACTCGGCGAAACGTGCCTGCATGGGAGGTGGGAATCCTTTCCTGGGGGAGGCGTGGTCAGCGCGCCACCGCGAGCTGGTACTCGGCGTCCCGGCCGAGCAGCTCGCGGTGGGTGCCCTCACCGGTGACCACGCCGTTGTCGAGCACCACCACGCGGTCCGCCGCGTCCAGCAGCGCCGGGCTGCTGGTGATCACGACGGTGGTCCGGCCGCGGCGCAGCTCGGCGACGTTGCGGGCGATCAGCAGCTCCGTCACCGCGTCGACCGCGGTCGTCGGGTCGTGCAGCACCAGGACCTCCGGGTCCGCGGCCAGTGCGCGGGCCAGGGACAACCGCTGCCGCTGGCCGCCGGAGAGGTTCGCTCCCCGGTCGCGCACGGCGTAGTCGAGGCCTTCGGCGTGCAGCGCCACGACGTCGGTCAGCATCGCCGCCGCCACGGCCTCGTCGACCAGCTTCGCGGTGCCGGACGGGTCCACGTTGTCCCGCAACGTTCCCGCGAACACCTCGTGGTGCGCCGGGTTCACCAGCAGGTGCCCGCGGATGCCCTCGATCGACAGCCGCGCCAGCTCGCGCCCGCCGATCCGCACCACGCCCGAGTACGCCGCGGGCGGCACGGCGACCGACAGCACTGCGGCCAGCTCCTCCGCCGCCTGCGGCTGGTAGGCCGCCACCGCGACGAGCTCACCGGGCCGCACGCTGAACGAAACCCCTTGCAGCGCCCCGTGGTGCACGTCCTCGACTTCGAGCCCGCCGTCAGGGCCGGGTTCCTCCACGCCGGGCGTCATCCGCGGTGGCGCGGCCAGCACCAGCGCCATCCGGTCGGCCGAGGCACGCGCGATCATCACGTACTTCGGCATCTCGGAGAACAGCTTCAGCGGCTCGATCAGGAACTGCGCCAGGCCGACCGCCGTCACCAGCTGCCCGACGGAGATCTGCCCGTCGAACGTCAGCCAGCCAGCCCACAGCGTGACCGCGGCCGCCAGCAACGAGTTCAGCGCCAGCGCCGTGCCCGCGTACACGCCGTTGACCCGCGCGACCACGACCGACTGCTTCCTGGCCTCGTCCGACACCCGCCGGTACGCCTGGAACGCCTGGAACGAGCCGCCGAAACCGTGCAGCGGCCGCAGCCCGGCGATCAGGTCCGACACCTTCGCGCCGGCCCGCGCCACCTTCGCCTGCTGCACCTGCGTGCTCGTGCCGATCCGCCGTGACATCATGCTCAGCACGGTCAGGATCGCCGCCGTGCCCGCGAACACCGTGATGCCCAGCGGCACGCTGATCACCGCGAGCACGGCGCCCGCGATCGTGATCGACACCAGCGAGGCGATCAGCAGCGGCACCACCTCGATGATGTCCGCGGTCTGGTCGGCGTCCTCGGTGGCGACGGTCAGCACCTCACCGGACTTCAGCTCGACGTCGCGCGCCACAGGTTGCAGGCCGCGGTCGGCCACCGCGACCCGCCACCGGTGCGCCTCGGTCGTGTTCGCCTTCTGCAGGATTCGCATGCCGAAGCGCCACGAGTACGACACCGTCGCCATCACGAGCCCGAGCCCCAGCAGCGCGAGGCCCAGCGAGCTGAGCTGCCCGCCGCGCAACGCGAACTCGACGATCGCGCCGAGCAGGACCGGCACCGCGGTCTCGGCTGCCTGGTAGGACCCCATCAGCAGGGTCCCGCTCGTCATCGCGCCTCGGTTGCGGCGCACCGCGATCCGCAGGATCTCCCTGCCGGTGCGGACGTCGGGGGTGGTGTCAGTGTTCGTCAAGGTGCTGCGCAATCGCTTCGGGGGTGGAGAGGGCCAGCAGGTCGCGGATGGTGATGATCGGGCCGAACTCGCGGCGGAGCAAACCGACCAGCCGCACCGCGAGCATCGAGTGCCCGCCCAGGTCGGTGAAACCGCTCGCCACGCCCACCTCGTCCTCGTCGAGGTCGAGCGCCTCGGCGAACAGCTCGCGCACCACCGTCTCGGTCTCGGTGAGCTCGCGTTCCTCGACCTTGGTCATCAGCGTGCCGAGCGGCCGCGCTTCGGGCAAGGCCGAGGTGTCGGCCTTGCCGTTGACCGTCAACGGGATCGCGTCCACCTGCGCGTAGTGCGAGGGCCGCAGGTAGTCCGGCAGCCCCGCCCCGACCTCGGCGGCGATCGACGGGATGTCCGCGCCGTCGGCGAGCACCAGGTAGGCGGCGAGCCGGTGCGCGCCGTCGACCTGCGGGTCGGACTGCGCGACGGCCGCCACGAACCGGACGTCCGGGTGCGCGGCGAACCGGGCCTCCACCTCGCCGAGCTCGACGCGGTGACCGCGGATCTTGACCTGCTTGTCGGTGCGGCCCAGGTACAGCAGGTTGCCGTCGGGGCGCCGGATCACCAGGTCGCCGGTGCGGTACATCCGCTCGCCGGGCACCCACGGGCAGGCCACGAACCGCTCCGCCGACTGGCCGGGCTGGCCGAGGTAGCCGCGCGCGATGCCGACGCCGGAGACGTACAGCTCGCCCGCGACCCCGTCCGGGACGTGCCGCAGCCACGGGTCGAGCACGTAGACGTCGGTGTTGTCGATCGCCACGCCGACCACCGGGTCCACGCAGTCGAACGTGCCGACACCGAGGGTGTTGATCGTGTACTCGGTCGGCCCGTAGAGGTTGTAGCCGACCGTGCCGGGGGTGTCGGCGAGCAGCTGCCACAGCGCCGGCGTGACCGCCTCACCGCCCAGCAGCACCAGCGCCGGCCGGTGGTGCTCACCGGCCAGGAGCCCTTCGGCGACCAGTTGCTGCGCGTAGGTCGGCGTCACGTTGATGACGTCGACCTCGTGCCGCAGGCAGTACTCCACGAGCCCGGTGGCGTCGCGGCGCAGCTCCTCGTCGCAGATGTGCACCTCGTGGCCGTCGGCCAGCCACAGCAGCTCTTCCCACGACATGTCGAACGCGAACGACACGGTGTGCGCGATCCGGAACGTCCGGTGCCCGTGCTCGGCCAGCACCGGCTCGAAGATCCGCCGCTGGTGGTTGACGAGCATGTTGGTCAGGCCCGCGTACTCGGTCACCACGCCCTTGGGCCTGCCGGTCGAGCCGGAGGTGTAGATCGTGTAGGCCGCGTGCCTGAGCCGGTTCGGGTCGTCCGGTGCGAACGTGGTCACCGGTTCGGCGGCGGGCCACGGTCCGTCCAGCTCGAACAGGGTGCCGTTGATGCGCGGTGCGACCGCTCGCGTCGTGATGATCAGCGCGGGCCGCGCGTCCTCGACGATCGCGGCGATCCGCTCGTCCGGGTGGTCCAGCTCCAGCGGAACGTACGCCGCGCCGCAGCGCAGGACGCCGAACAGCGCCACGACCCAGTCCAGCGAGCGCGGCACCGCGATGGCGACCGACGTCTCGACACCGATGCCGCGGTCCTTCAGCACGCCAGCGAGGTGGCGGCTGCGGTCCCGCAGCTCGGCGAACGTCATCGTGGTGCCGTGCGAGACCAGCGCGATCCGGTCCGGGGTGCGGTCGGCCGCGACGTCGAACAGGTCCACGACGGTCCGGTCGCCGAAGTCGTTGGAGGGCTGGAGCTCCGGCTGCGGGCCGGTGCCGCGGACCGCGCCGACCGGGCCGTCGGCGGTGGCGAGGTCGTCGACGATCCGCAGGTACTCGTCGAACAACCGGTGCGCCAGCGCGGGATCGGTGACCTCCGGCCGGTACTCCAGCTTGACGGTGAGCTGCCGGCCCGGCGTCACGACCCAGGTGAACGGGTAGTGCGTCGAGTCCTCCGACTCGTGCCCCACGATGCCGTTGACGGTGTTGAACTCCTCGAACGTGCTGTCGTCCAGGAAGTTCTGCAGCACGAACAGGGTGTCGAAGAGCTGGTCCTGCCCGCTCGCGCGCTGGATCTCGCCCAGCCCGACGTGCTCGTGGTCCATCGCGTCGACCCGGCCGGCCTGCACGCCCCGCAGGAACGCGGCTGCCGTGTCGTGCGGCCGGGCCGTGACCCGCATCGGCACGGTGTTGAGCAGCACGCCGACGATCCCGTCGGTGCCTTCTTCTTCGCGGCCGGACACGGTCACGCCGAACACCGCGTCACCGCGGCCGGTCTCGCTGCCGAGCAGGAGGCCGAGCGCGCCGGTGACGACGCTGTTGAGCGTCACACCGTGCCGGCGCGCGGCGTCCCGGACGCGTTCGGAGGTCTCGACGTCCAGCGTCCGCACGATCTTCGTGGGCAGGCTGTCCGAAGTGGACCCGTCACCGAGCAGCGTCGGGCCGGGCAGGTCGGCGAGGTAGCCGGCCCAGAACCGTTCCGCGGCTTGCGCGTCTTTTTCCTTCAGCGCGCGGGTGTAGCTCTCGAAGCTCGGCGTGGCGGGGGAGGAGTCGACCGGTTCGCCGTTCCGGATCGCGCGGTAGGCGTCGAACAGCTCGCGCAGCACGATCTCGCGCGACCAGCCGTCCCACAGCAGCAGGTGGTAGCTGAACAGCAACGCGTCCCGGCCGTCCGGCAGCCGCAGCACGGTCAGCCGCACGAGCGGCGGGTTCTCCAGGTCGAAGGCCGTGCCGCGGTCCTCCGTCCGCAACGCCTCCACGGCGTCCTGGTTGAGCACGTCGACCGTGCGGACCGCGACCTGGCGGCCCGGTGCGAGGACCTGGACGGGTTCACCGTCCTCGTCCGCGAACCCCGCGCCCACCACCGGGTGCCGGGCGATGACGTGCGCCATGGCCTTCTGGAGCGCATCGGCGTCAAGGCGGTTCTGGAACGTGAAGCAGCTCTGCGCGACGTACTGCCCGCCGCTGCGCGCCAGCTCGGCCTGGAAGTACAGCCCGCGCTGCAACGGCGACACCGGCGCGGTCCGGCGCGCGGTCGTCGAGGCGTCCGCGATCCGCTCCAGCGCCAGCAGCCACCGTGCCGCGATCTCGTCCGACACGTCCTCGGAGAGCCCGAACGTGGCCCGCAGACTGCCCGTGGTGGTGTCGACCCAGGTGTTGACCTCGACCGCGTACGGACCCGGCCGCGGACCGGCGTCGACGTGCAGCGCCTGCGCCTCGCTCCCACGCCCGAGGTAGTTGAACAGCACCTGCGGGCGGGGCAGCGCGGCGAGGACCGGAGCGGTCTGCGGGTTGAGGTAGCGCAACTGCCCGTACCGCACGTGCTGCTGCTCGTCGGGCTGCCTGGCGGTCAGTTCACGTGCCGCCTCGACCGGGTCGGTGTGCGCGCTCAGCTTCACGGGCGCGATGGAGGTGAACCAGCCGACCGTGCGCGTGTAGTCGTGGTGCTCCTCGACCGGGACGCGGCCGTGGCGTTCCAGCTCGACCGTGAGGTCCGTGGGGGTGCCCTGGATCTCGGTGAGGGCGGTGCGCAGGGCACCGGCCAGCAGCTCGGTCAGGGCGAGCCCGAGCGCGGTCGGGGCGGTGTGGACGACGCGGTCGGTGATGTCGGCCGCGAGGTTGACGGTCACCTCGCGGACCTGGCCGACCTGCGGGGTGAGCGGCGGCGCGTCGAGCGCGTCGACCCAGCGGGGCAGGTCGGCGGTGTGGTGGGCGCTCAGGGCGAGTGCTGCGGCGTAGGCGGTGAACGGCGTGGTGGCCGGCGCCAGGTCCTCGCCGCGGAGGGCCGCGGTGATGTCGTCGAGCAGGATCATCCAGGAGACCGCGTCCACGGCCAGGTGGTGGATGACGACGACGAGGGTGCCGGTGGCCTCCAGCCAGGTGAATGCGGTCAGGACACCGGCTTCGGGGTCGAGCCGGTCGGCGGCCTCGTCGGCGGCGACCTGCGGGTCGTCGGTGACGGCGGCGACCACCTCGACCTGCGGCCTGTCCGTGGCGGCGAGCCCCCCGACCTGCGAATCGCCGGAACTGTCAGACCAGCCTGAGACGATTGGAGTGGGGACCCGATCCCCCCTGGGGGCCTGCGAGTCGGAATCGATTCCGAGCGACCACACCCCGTGCGCGACCGTCAGCCGCATCCGCAGCACCGGATGCGCCCGCACGACGGCTTCCGCGGCACGCTGCGCATCCGCCAGCGACGCGCACTCCACCTGCCTGGCCTGCGCGAACCGCCGAAGCTCCCCACCGAGCTCCCGCTGCCGCAGCACGATCGGCGTCGGCACGACCGGCCCGTCCACCGCCGTTTCGAGTGCACGCGGGGAGCTTTCGTTCACCAGGAGCGCACGGGAGGGCCCCGCGTGCGAAGCGAGGAGGCGGGGGGTTTTGTGGAGGAAGAGGTCGCGGGGGGTCAGGGAGAAGCCGGCGGCGCGGGCGCGGTTGACCACGCCGATCGCGATGATGCTGTCGCCGCCCGCGACGAAGAAGTCGGTGTCGGCGTCCACCGAAGAGCCCGGCAGCACGTCGGCGAAGATCGCGACGAGAGCGGACAGCGCCGGAGCGTCCGCGGACGCGACCGCCTCGACCTCGCCGGCAGCGCGTTCCTCCAGCGCCTTGCGGTCCAGCTTGCCGTTGACCGTCAGCGGCAGGGCGTCCAGGAACAGCACCCGCTGCGGCACCATGTGCACCGGCAGCTTCGCGCCCAGGAACCCGGCCACGTCAGCGGAAGGCGTGCCGACCACGTGTGCGACCAGGTGGTCGGCGGAGGAGGCCACCGTCACCGCGGCGTCCACGACGCCGGGAACGGAACGGACGGCCGCCTCGACCTCGCCGAGCTCGATGCGGAAGCCCTTGAGCTGCACCTGGTCGTCGGCGCGGCCGACGAACTCCAGCTCGCCGTCGAGGGTGCGGCGCGCGAGGTCGCCGGTGTTGTACATCCGGCCGCCGCCGAACGGGTCCGCGACGAACCGGGTCGAGGTCAGGCCGGGGCGGTCGTGGTAGCCGAGCGACAGCTGGTCGCCGGCCACGTAGATCGCGCCCACCCGGCCGGGCGGAACGGGACGCAGGGAGGAGTCCAGCAGGTAGGTGCGCAGCCCGGGGATCGGGCCGCCGATCGGGCTCACCGCACCGGACTCGAAGTCCGCGGAGTCCAGCACCCGGTGCGTGACGTGCACGGTGGTCTCGGTGATGCCGTACATGTTGACCAGCTCCGGCCGGTCGGTGCCGTAGCGCTCGACCCAGCCGCGCAGCCGGGACAGGTCCAGCGCCTCGCCACCGAAGATCACACGCCGCAACGCGGGCAGCGGGTCGGAGAGCCGATCGGCCTCGATGAACTGGTAGAACGCCGACGGCGTCTGGTTGAGCACGGTGACACCGCGCGCCCGCACGAGCCGGTGGAAGTCGACCGGCGACCGGGTCAGGCCGTGGTCGGGGACGAGAAGCTCGCCGCCGTGGACCAGGGCGCCCCACAGCTCCCACACCGCGAAGTCGAACGAGTACGAGTGGAACTGGGTCCACACGTCGGAGGGGCCGAAGTCCATGTCCGGCTGGGTGTTCGCGAGCAGCGCCACCACGTTCGCGTGCGAAACGACGACGCCCTTGGGCTTGCCGGTCGACCCGGACGTGTAGATCACGTAGGCCGGGGCGCGCCAGTCGAACGACGGCAGCACGCCGTCACCCGGCACCTCCTCGCCGTACACGAGAACCCGCGCGGTGACGCCCGCACGCGCGAGCAGCCGTTCGAACCGCTCCCGGTGCTCCCGCTCGACCAGCACGACCTGCGGCGCCGAGTCGGCGAGCACGTACTCCAGCCGCTCGTCCGGGTAGGCGAGGTCCAGCGGCACGTACGCGCCACCGGCCGACACGATGCCCAGCAGCGAGACGACCTGCTGCAACGACCGCGGCATCGCCACGGCCACCCGCTCGTGCGGCCCGACGCCCGCGTTGACGAGCGAGCGCGCCAACCGGTTCTTGGTGTCGGCCAGCACCCCGTACGACAGGCCCTCCGAGCTGCCGTCGAGGTGGCACATCGTCACGGCCCGCGCGGACGGGTCACGTTGTGCCGCAGCGTCGAACAGCTCCACCAGCGTGGCCGGCTCCACCGCGACCGCCGGGCGCGCCTGCTCCAGCACCGGCGTGACCAGCGAACCGGACAGCAGCGCGGTCAGCGTGCCGGTGAACGCCCGCAGGAGCACCTCGGCACCGGCGGACCGGACCACGGTCGTGTCGTGGACGAGGTTGAACCGCAGCGCACCGTCGTTGCCGCGTTCGACCACCAGTGTCAGCGGGTAGTGCGGCGCGCCCTCGTTGACGACCTCGGCGATCGTGAACGGGCCGCTCAACGCCGTCACGTCGGTCGCCACGTCGAACACCACGAGCGTGTCGAACGCCGACCCGTGCTCGGCCTGCCGCCCGATCCGGGTCAGCGAGACGTGCTGGTGCGGCAGCACGGCCGTCTGGTGGTCGCGCACCGACGCCAGCAGCTCGGCCGCGGAGGTGTCAGCGCTCCACCGCGTCCGCACGGGGATCGTGTTGATGAACAACCCGGCCATGTCCGCGATGCCCGGGACGTCGGCGTCCCGGCCGGACACGGTGGACCCGAACACGACGTCCCGCTTGCCCAGCAACGCACCCAGCGTCACGCCCCACGCGCTGTGCACGGCGGCGCTCAGCGGCACCCCGGCCGCGCGCACCGACTCGTCGAGGCCCGCGGGGGCGTCGAGCACCGAGTCCGCGAACCGCTCGGACGGCGTGTGCCCCTCCGCCACGAACGACGGCCCCGGCAGCCCGGCGAGCTCGGCGGCCCACACCCGGTCGCTCTCGGCCGCGTCGCTCGTGACCAGCCAGCGCACGTAGTCGGCGTAGCTGCCGCGCACGTGCACCGACCCCGGCTCCTCGTACTCGGCGAGCAGTGCGCGCAGCATCGGCGGCACCGACCAGCCGTCGGCGATGATGTGGTGCACGGTCTGCACGAGCACGTACCGGCCGGGTGCGGTGCGGATCAGCGTGAAGCGCATCAACGGCCCGCGCGCGAGGTCGAACCCGGCCAGCCGGTCCCGTTCGGCGAAGGCCGCGATCTCCTCGCCGGTCATGCCCTGGCCGTCCACCGTGGCGAACTCCGGGCGCACACCGGACTCCAGCACCGACACGACCCGGCCGTCGGGCAGGCCGGTGAACCGGGCGGCCAGGTTCGGGAACAGCTCCAGCACCCGTGCCGCCGCGGCCTCCAGCCGGGTGGCGTCCACCGCGCCGGTCAACGTCAGCAGCTGCTGCTCGACGTACCGGTGCGACGACTCGTCGTCGAAGATCGAGTGGAAGTACAGGCCCTCCTGCAACGGCGTCAGCGGCAGGACGTCGCGCAACGCCGGGCCGTCGAGCAGGTCGACGTCGGCCTGGGTGAGCGGCAGCAGGTCGAAGTCGCTCGGGGAGTGGCCGCCCTCCGTCAACGCCGCCAGCGCGCGGAGCGCCTCGGTGAAGTAGCCGCCGATCCGCTCCACGTCGGCGTCGGTGAACACGCCCTCCGGCCACGAGAGGACCGTGACGAGCTCCAGCTCACCGCTGTCACCGGGTTCGGCGCTCGCGTTGAGCTCCAGCGCCCGCGGCAGCCGCATCCGCGGGTCGCGCTTCTCACCGAGCTGGCCCGCGTTCTCCGCGAGCTGCCAGTCACCGGTGGCGCCGCCGTCGAACCGGCCCAGGTAGTTGAACAGCACCTGCGGCCGCGTGCCGCCGAACTCGTTGTGCCCCAGGTACTTCAGCGCACCGTAGGAGACGCCGTTGCTCGGCACCCCGGCGAGGTCCTCCTTGACGTTCTTCAGCGCGGCGGGCAGGTCGTCGACCGTGCCGGGGTCGACGACCACCGGGAACAGCGTGGTGAACCAGCCGACCGTGCGGGACAGGTCGGGGTCGAGCGGCACGAACCGGCCCTCGCGGCCGTGGCCCTCCAGCTCGACGTGCGCGAACGTCTGGTCCTGGCCGTTGTCCCGCCGCCACTTCGCGAGCGCGACCGCGAGACCGGTCAGCAGCACGTCGTTGACCTTCGCGTGGAACAACGCCGGCACGTCGCCCAGCAGCGCCGCGGTCGCCGCGGCACCGACGGTGACCGTCCGGACCCGTTCGCGCGCGACGACGTCGTCGTCGTTCAGCTCACGACGGCCGAGCAGCGCGTCGGCACCCGGCAACGGCCGCCGGTAGTGCTCCAGGTCCGCCGAGAAGTCGGCCTGCTCCAGCAGTTGCGTCCACCGCCGGAACGACGTCCCCACCGGCCGCAGCTCCACCGGCGCACCCGAGGACACCTGCTGCCACGCCAGCGCCAGGTCGTCGAACAGGATTCGCCACGACACGCCGTCGACCACCACGTGGTGGACGACGAGCACGAGCTGCCGCGCACCGGACCGCCACACCGCGCGCAGCATGATCCCGGCGTCCGGGTTCAGGCCCTCGGTCGCCGCCGTGACGCAGTCCTCCAGCGAGGCGGTGCTCTCCTCCCACAGCGCCGCACCGGTCTCCAGGACGTCGAACGACCACCGCGTGCCGCGCACGAGCTTGGCGCGCAGCATGTCGTGGCGTGCCACCAGGGCGTCGAGAATCCGCGTCAAAGCCTCGGCGGTCAGATCGGCGGGGGTGTTCAGCACGACCGACTGCACGAACCCGTCGATCGCGTCGGTGGTCTCGCCCAGCCACTGCACGATCGGCAGCCCGGCCACCGGACCGGTCGGCACGTCGTCGTGGTCGGCCACCGCACCACCGTCACGGGTGGCGACGGCGGCGAGCGCGCGCGGCGTGCGGTTCACGAAGATCTGCGTGGCCGTGACGAAGACGCCCTCGGCCCGCAGCGCGCTCAGCAGCGAGATCGCGAGGATGCTGTCGCCGCCCAGCTCGAAGAAGTCCTGGTCGGCACCGACCGCCTCGACCCGCAGCACCGACGCGACGGCGGCGCAGATGACGGCCTCGTCGTCGGTGACGGCGGCCGTCACCGGGCCGGTGTCCACCACCGGCTCCGGCAGTGCGCGCCGGTCGAGCTTCCCGTTGGGGGTCAACGGGAACTCGCTCATCACGACGACGTGGGCGGGCACCATGTACTCGACGAGGTGCTCGGCCGCCCAGCGCTTGACCTCGTCGGCGGTCAGGCCCTCGGTCACCGGGATCACGTACCCGACGAGGTAGTTGCCGCCCGCGGAGTTCTTCCTCACCACGACACAGGTGTGCCGGACCCCGGGGTGCTCGGCGAGGGCGACCTCGACGTCCTCCAGCTCCAGCCGCATGCCGCGGATCTTGACCTGGTTGTCGACCCGGCCGAGGAAGTCGAGCGACCCGTCGGCGGCGAACCGCGCCAGGTCACCGGTCCGGTAGAGCCGGGAACCGTCGGTGGCGAACGGGTTCGCGACGAACCGGGAAGCCGTGAGACCCGGCGCGTTCACGTACCCGCGGCCCAGCAGGAACCCGCCGATGTACAGCTCGCCGCCGACGCCGACCGGGCACGGCCGCAGCTCGTCGTCGAGCACGTACAGGTCGGTGTTCGGGTTGGCCTTGCCGATCGACGTCGACAGCCGCTCCGCCTCGCCGCGGTAGATCACGTGCGAGACGCCGATCGTGGCCTCGGCGGGCCCGTAGCCGTGGTACATCGGGATGTCGAGCTGCGTGCGGAACCGCTCGTACAGCTCGGGGGTGAGCACCTCGCCGCCGCACCACACGTGCCGCAGGCTGGCCAGCTCGCCGTCCGAGGCGATGTTCAGCAGCACGTCCAGCATCGACGACACCAGGTACACGAACGTCACGCGGTGCCGGTCGATCGTGCGCAGCAGGTGGTGCGGGTCGCGTTCCCCGCCGGAGCGCACGACGACGGTCCGCCCGCCGCACACCAGCGGCAGGAAGATCTCGTTGATCGAGATGTCGAACGACAGCGGCGCCTTGAACAGCGACGCGTCGGAGTGTCCGAAGTGGAGGATCTGGTGCACCTGCCACAGCAGCCGCTCGCTGATCGCCTCGTGCCGGATCATCGCGCCCTTGGGACGGCCGGTCGAACCGGACGTGAACATCACGTACGCGAGCTGCGCGCCACCGACCTCGACGTCGGTCGGGTCAGCGGGGTACGCGCCGAAGTCCCAGTCCTCCAACGAGACCCGCACCGCCTCGGGTTCACCGTCCTGACCGCTGCCGAGCAGCAGGACGACCCCGGCGTCGGTGATCACCGACTCGCGGCGGGAGGCCGGCCACTGCGGGTCCAGCGGCACGAACGCGCCACCGGCCTGGAGCACGGCGAGCAGGCCCACGACCATCTCCGCCGACCGGTCGAGCGAGATGCCGACGACCTGCTCCGGCCGCAGGTCGCGGTCGAGGAGGTGGCGGGCCAGCTGGTTGGACAGCGCGAGCACCTGGCCGTAGGTGAACGCGCGGTCGCCGTCGTTGACCGCGACGGCGCCGGGGCGTTCGGCTGCCTGGGCGCGGAACAGCTCGACGATGCTCGGCCGGTCGCGCGGGAGGTCGTTGTCGTTCCACCTGGCCAGCTCCGCGAGCCGGTCGCCGGGGGTCTGGGCGGTCATCGTGCCGATCGCCCTGTTCGGGAACTCGGCCAGGTCGTCCAGCGCCCGTTGCGCCTCGTCGAGCGCGACGCCCGCGGGAAGGCCGATCGTCCAGCCCTCCTGGCGCTCGGTGACGTTCCACCGCGCGGCATCCTCGCCCTTGTCCGCCCAGACGAGCAGGTCGCCGAAGAGCGTGGCGGGGGAGAGGTCCAGGCCGTCGACCCGCAGACCGGGGTCCGCCCAGTGGTTCAGCGCGACGGCTGCGGCGACGGCGACGGTCCGCTGCGGGTACTCGCCGGCGCGGCGCCGGACGGAGTCGATCCGGGCGGTCGGAAGAAGCACGTCACGGTCGGCCACCAGTTCCATCGACGACTCAGCCATCCCCTCATCTCGGTGAAGGTGAGCCTAACCTAAGTGGTCGCGGAGCCGAGTCGCCAAGCGGCCCAAAGCCGGGCGTAACGCCCGTCACGCGCGACCAGCTCGTCGTGGGTGCCCAGCTCCACCACGCGGCCCGCGTCGAGCACCGCGATCCGGTCCGCGGCGACGGCCTGGGTGAGCCGGTGCGCCACGAGCAACGTCGTCCGGCCCCGGCAGGCCGCCAGCGCCGCCTTCTCCAGCTGTGCGGCGCCCTGGCTGCCCGCCTCCGCTGTCGACTCGTCCAGCACGACGACGGGGGAGCGGCCCAGCACGAGGCGGGCCAGCGCGATCTGGGCGATCTTGGTCACGTCGAGGCGTTCGCCGCCCTCGCCGACGTCGGTCCGCAGGCCGTCGGGCAGCGCCTGCACCCACCCGGCGGCGCCGACGGTGCGCAGGGCGGCCATCAGCTCGTCGTCGGTCGCGTCGGGGGCGGCCAGCCGCAGGTCCTCCGCGAGCGGGCCGGCGAAGACGTGCGCCTCCTGGGTCAGGATGCTCACCAGCGCCCGCGCGCCCGCCTCGTCCACGTCCGCGAGGTCGGTCCCGCCGATGTGCACCGACCCGGTCAGCGGGGTACCGGTGCCCGCGACCAGGGCCGCCAGGGTCGTCTTGCCCGCACCCGTCGCGCCGACGAGCGCCAGCGACGTGCCCGCGGGGATCTCCAGGTCCACGTCCCGCAGCACCACGTGGTCGGACTCGGGGTAGCGGAAGGAAAGCCCGCGCACCGACACGGGCAGCGGCCGCGCGTTCGCGTCCACGGCCACCGCGCTGCGCACGAGCTGGTCGCCGTCGGACTCCGACAGCACGCCGACCAGCCGGGTCAGCCCCGCGCCGGACTTCTGCGCCTCGTCGAAGAACGCCATGATCAGCCCGAGCGGGTTGAACAACCGGTGGAACAGCAGCGCGGCCACCGACACCTGGCCCAGCGTCGACTGCCCGTTCGCCACCAGCAGGTAGCCGACCACGATGATCAGGCCGAGGCCGATGAACTCGGCGCGGTTCTCGCGGCCGATGAACCGGCCGAAGAACCGGAAGACGTCGATGCCGATGTTGCGCACCCGCCACGACTCGGCGGTCACCTTGTCCCGGAACGCGCTCTCCAGCCGGTAGGCCCGCACGGTGTCGATGCCGTCGAGGCCGCTGATCAACGCCTGCGCGCGGTCGGCCTGCGCCTCGGACCGGGCGCGGTAGAGCGGCTGCGAGCGCGGCAGGTACCAGCGCAACGCCCACCAGTAGGCGGGCAGTGCCATCGCACCGGCGAGCCCCAGCCGCCAGTCCAGGCCGAACATGCCGGCCGTGGCGATCACGACCAGCACGGTCGCGGAGAAGATCGTCGGGATCGCGGTGCGGAAACCCTTGGAGATCACGGCGACGTCGTCGCCCACGCGGGACAGCACGTCACCGCGGCCGACCTGTTCGATCCGCGCGCTCGGCATCCCCAGCACCGCGCGGACAGCGCCTTCCCGCAGGCGTGCCAGCAAATCTGCGCCCACCCGGCCGACCAGGTAGGTCGACACGGAGGTCATGACGGCCCCGCCCAGCGCGGCCAGGACCGTGGTGGTGCCGATGGACCACAGCACCGCCGGGTCACGGCCCTGCTGCACGCCGTCCACGACGGTGCCCAGCAGGAACACCGGGACCACCTGCAGCACCGCCCCGGCCACCGTCGCCAGCACGGTGGCGATCGGCAGCAGCGGGGTGGTGCGGCAGTGGTCGTACACCCAGCGGAGGGCCTCCCGTCCGGTCGCCGTGCGCAGGATGGTCACGGGCGCGGACGCGGTGGTGCTCACTGTTCGGAGGCCTTTCGCAGGGGTTGAGCGGGTACTACGACTTCGCGGACTTGGCGATCTCGTCGATCGCGTACGGCAGCGAGGCCAGCGTGGCCTGCGACATCGCGGCACCGATCGCGGGGCCCTCGCTGTCGAGCAGCCACGACACCTTGCCCGCCTTGACGGCGGGCAGGTTCGCGAAGAGCTCGAACGACTTCAGCTTGTCCGCGTCGGCCTTGTCGGCGATCACGAAGATGCGGTCGACGTTCATCACGTCGATGCGCTCGGGGGACAGCGTGGTGAAGAACTTGCCGCCCGCGACCTCGTCGACCTTCGTGTTGCCCTTGAAGCCCATGCCGGTCACGAGCTGGCTGCGCACGTCGGTCGTGGCGAACGGCGCAATGGCGTCCTTGTACCAGGAGGTGACGACCGCGGTCTGGTTCGCCCAGTCCGGGTTGGCCTTCTTGATCTCGGCGAACTTGTCGTCGACCGACTTGATGATCTTCTCGCCCTCGGCCTGCTTGCCCAGCGCCTTGGCGATCTGCAGGGTGGTGTCCTGCCACTTGCCGCTGAACGCCTCGGCCTCGCCCTTGGGGCGGCCGACCGTCGGGGCGATCTTGCTGAGCTTGTCGTACCAGGCCTGGTCGGCCTCGGAGTAGACCGCGACGATCAGGTCGGGGCGCAGCTGCGCGATCTTCTCGTAGTTGGGCTCGGTGTCGCCGTTCTTCATGACGACCTCGGGCTTGGTCGAGCCCCACTTGTCCTTCACCCACGGCCACTGGGTGTTGACGTCGGGGCTGGTGCTCTCGGGGTTCGGGTACTGGTCGACCATGCCGACCGGGACCGTGCCGAGCGCGAGCATCGTCTGCTCGTCGGTGTAGCCGAGGGAGACGACCCGCTTCGGGGCCTCCTTGATCTCGGTCGTGCCGAAGAAGTGCTCGACCTTGGTCGGGAACGTGCCACCGCTCGCGTTGCCACCCTCGGGCGTGGACGCCGGCTGGGAAGAGCCGCACCCGGCGAGCACGCTGCCGCCGACGACCACGGCGGCGGCCACAGCGGTCAGCCGCTTCCAGGTCATGGCTGTTCTCGGACGGTTGAAGCCCATTCGGCACCTCGATCTTCGCTGCCCACGCGGCGGGGGAATTTAGGACAGCCGAACCTTATCACCCAGTTAGGGCAGGCTAACCTAGTCCTTGGTCACTCTTCGATACCACGTGCGTCCGGCCGATCGGCACGATCAGCGGCCGTTCCGAGACGGGGTCGTCGATGACCTTCGCCTGCAGGCCGAACGTGTCCAGCAGCAGCTCGCTGGTGATCACCTGGCTCGGGTGGCCCTGGGCGACGATCGACCCCTGCTTCATGACGATCAGGTTGTCGCTGTAGCGGACGGCCAGGTTCAGGTCGTGCAGCACCATCACGATCGTGCAGCCGTTCTCGTGCAGGTCGTCGACGAGGTCGATCACGTCGATGGCGTGCGCGAGGTCGAGGTAGGTCGTCGGCTCGTCGAGCAGCAGCAGGTCGGTGCCCTGCGCCAGCGTCATGGAGATCCACACCCGCTGCCGCTGCCCGCCCGACAGCGAGTCGACCGGCCGGTGCGCGAGGTCGGAGACACCGGTCATGGCCAGCGCTCTCGCCACGATCTCCGCGTCGTCCGACGACCACTGCCGCACCCAGCTCTGGTGCGGGTGCCGGCCCCGCGCGACCAGGTCGGCGACCGTCAGGCCCTCCGGCGCGATCGGGGTCTGCGGCAGCAGGCCCATCCGCTTCGCCACGTCCTTCGTCCGCAGCCGCGCGATGTCGTCGCCGTCCAGCAGCACCGTGCCCCGGCGCGGTTTGAGCAGCCGGGACAACGTCCGCAGCAGCGTCGACTTGCCGCAGCCGTTCGGCCCGATCACCGTGGTGATCACCCCGGTCGGGATGGCGACGTCCAGGTCGTCGAGCACGACCCGGTCGGCGTACCCGACCGTGACGCCCTGGGCGCCCAGCCGGGCGACATCGTTGCGCATCGCGGTCATAGGTCAACCTTACTTAACTGAGGCTCACCTCAGGCAGGACGCTTCACATTCGCGCGCACCAGCAGGTAGACGAGGAACGGGCCGCCGATCATCGCGGTCACGATGCCGACGGGCAGGTCGTTGGGCAGCACCTGCCGCGCGATCAGGTCGGAGCCGATCAGCAGCAGCGCGCCGAAGAGCCCGGACGCGACCAGCGGCGGCACCGGGGTGCGCAGCAGCCGCATCGTGATCTGCGGCGCGACCAGTGCGACGAACGGCACCGGACCGGCCGCCGACACCGCGACACCGGCGAGCAGGACCGCGCACAGCAGCAGCACCGCCCGCACGAGCGAGTACCGCACGCCCAGGCCGGCGGCGACGTCGTCACCGAAGTGCATGGGGCGCAGGTGGAACGAGACCGCCAGCACGACCACGACCAGCGCGACCGTGATCCACAGCGTCGTCCACACCTCGGCCCACGACCGCGAGTCGAGCGACCCGACCAGCCACGACTGCGCGCGGGCGACGTCGCGGATGTCGGCCAGCACCAGCAGCCACGTCGTCAGCGCCGTCATCATCGCGCTCACCGAGACGCCGATCAGGATCAGCCGGAACCCGTCGATGCCCTTCCGCCACGCGAGGAAGTAGACGAGCAGCCCGGTGCCGAGGCCACCGGCCAGCGCCGCCGCGGGCAGCCCGATCGACCCGCCGACCACCGCGCCACCCGACGTGGTCACCACGAAGATCGCGCTCGCGCCGGCGCCCGTGGTGATGCCGAGGACGTCCGGGCTCGCGAGCGCGTTGCGGGCGATCGACTGGGTGAGCGCACCGGAGATGCCGAGCGCGACGCCGACGATCAGGCCGATGAGCGACCGCGGCATGCGCAGGTCCATGACCACGAACTCGTCGACCCGCTCGCCCTGGCCGAAGATCGTCCTGATCACGGCGGGCAGGTCGATGGTGAAGTCGCCGACCGCGATGGACACGCAGAACAGCAGGAACGTGGCCGCGGCGAGCACCACCGCGGCGAGCACGAGCCAGGGCCGCCAGACCCAGGACCAGTCGCCCAGGCGCAGGCCCGCGGGCATCTTCTCGGTGGCCGGGTCGGCCGCGGAGGTGCTCATGCCTGCCTGAACTTCCCGAGCCACACCAGCACCGCGAAGAACGGGGCGCCGAGCAGCGCGACGACGATGCCCGCCTGCAGTTCCGCCGGGCGCACGACCAGCCGGCCGGCGATGTCCGCCACCAGCAGCAGGACCCCGCCGAGCAGCCCCGCGAACGGAACCAGGAACCGGTAGTCGGGGCCGGTGATCCAGCGCGCGATGTGCGCGACCATCAGCCCGAGGAACGCAATCGGCCCGCACGCCGCCGTGGCCGCGCCGGCGAGCAACGTGATCGCCAGTACGCCGACGGTCCGCCCGGCCGCGATGTTCACGCCGAGCCCGCGCGCCACGTCGTCACCGAGGTTGAGCAGGTTGAGCGTCGGCAGGTTCACCACCGCCAGCACCAGCCCGGCGGCGACGAACGCCCCGGCGACCGCGATGACGTTCCAGCCGACGCCCTGCACCGAACCGGCGTTCCAGAACCGCAGCACGTCCAGCGACGCCTTGTCCTGCAACGCCACCGCCGTCGTCATCGCGGCGAGGAAGATCGTGACGCCCTGCCCGGCCAGCGCGAGCGTCAGCGGGTTGCCCGAGCCGCGGCCGAGGCTCGCCAGCCCGAACACGACAACACCGGCCGCCGCGGCACCGGCCAGCGCGAACCACAGGTACTGCAGCGGGTTCTGCAGGCCGAAGAGGTAGACCGCGAGCACCACCGCGAACGACGCGCCGGAGTTGACGCCCAGCAGGCCGGTGTCGGCGATCGGGTTGCGGGTGTGGCCCTGGATCAGCGCACCGGCGACCCCGAGCGCGAGCCCCGCCACGACCGCGAGGACCGTGCGCGGGATGCGCGACGTGTGGATGATCAGCGCGATCTCGGTGAGCCGCTGGTCGGTGCCGGGGTCGCCGAACAGCCCCTGCCACACCTGCGCCGGGCTGAGCGCCCGTGCGCCGATCGTCGTGGAGAGCACCGCGGTGGCGGCGAGCAGGACCACCAGGAGGACGAGTCCCAGCAGCCTGCGCCGTCGCGGACCGGCGCCCCCACCGGCCGGTGCGGGGTCGACTCCGCGTTGCTCCACCACGATGCTCACGAGCCGCTACGTTAGCTCACCCTTACCTAAGTGGGTGACGCGCGTCGATCACGTGACCGCGTGCCTGGCCCGGCCCCCGGTCAGCCCGTGATCCGCAGTCCCCGGCGCAGCGCGTCCAGCTCGTCGGTGAACATCCGCCGCGAGACCTCCGCGCTCTCGACGAGGCTCGACCCGTGGAACGTGCCGGGGTAGAGGCGCAGCTCGGCCTGCACCCCCGCGTGCGCGAGCCGGCGGGCGTACTCGATGCCCTCGTCGCGCAGCGGGTCGAACTGGCAGACGGTCACGAACGCGGGCGGCAACCCGGACAGGTCGGTGGCGCGGGCGGGCGCGGCGTAGGGCGAGACCTCCTCGGCACCACCGAGGTAGCTGGCCCAGCTGAAGATCGCGTTGGGCCGGTTCCACAGCGGCGTGTCCACGTAGTCGCGCATGGACTCGGTGTCGAGGCGGTCGTCCAGCTCGGGGATGCCGAGCAGCTGGAAGCACAGCGCGGGCCCGCCGCGGTCGCGGGCCAGCAGCGCGACCCCGGCGGACAGCCCGCCGCCCGCGCTCTCCCCGGCCACGCCGATGCGCCCGGGGTCGACGCCCAGCTCGGCCGCGTTGGCCGAGAGCCACCGCAGGGCCGCGTAGCAGTCCTCGACCGGTGCCGGGAACGGGTGCTCCGGTGCCAGCCGGTAGTCCACCGACACGACCACGACGCCCAGCTCGTCGACCATGCGCAGCACGGAGGAGTGGAACATGTCGAGGTCGCCGACGATGAACCCGCCGCCGTGGACGTAGAGCAGGCCGGGCACGGGCTGCGCGTCCCTGGTCGGTGAGTAGACCCGCACCGGCACGTCCGGCGCGCCGTCGGGTCCCGGCACGGTGGTGTCGCGGACGTCGATCGCGTTCACCGGTTCGTACGTCGGCATGGCGGCGAGGAGCTCGGACTGCCTGGCGCGGGCGGCCAGCAGCTCCTCGTGGTCGGTGAACCGCAGTGCGGGCAGCATGTCGAGCCAGGGCAGCAGTTCCGGGTCGATGGCGTAGCTCATGCACCGATCATGGAGCCGTTCCAGCTCCGGCGGCAGCCGACACGTGGCGGGGGATCGGCGCTCCGGGACAGCCAGGTGGCGGATCGCCCGGTGCGGCCGTCCCGCGGGGCTATCGTGACGGGATGAAGGGCCTGCTGCTGCGGCTGTCCGGGTTGGACGCCGATGCCGAGAACGCCGTGCGGGTGATCGGGTTCTTCGACCGCCTGATCACCGAGCGCTCCGGCCTCGACACCCTGGTGCACAGCACGGCCGAGCTGGCCGGCTGCCCGGTCGGCCTGCGGGCCCCCGGCCAGGGCCTGGTGCTGCGCGCCGCCCCCGGCACCGGCGTGACGGCCGCACCGGCTCCCGCACGTGCAGCGGTCCGCGCACTGGAGGGCGGCGCCGACGTGTGGGTGGCCCGCGAGGGCGCGCCCGCGCCGTTGGACGACATGCTGCTCGAACGGTTCGCCATCGCCGCCGCCGTGCTGCTGGACCACTCCAGCGTGCCGTTGCCCGAACTGGGCGATCCCGCGCTGGTGGAGCTGGTGCTCTCGGAGGGCGCCGGCACGGCGGAGCGCTCGCGGGCGCTGCACCTGCTCGGCATCGCCGCCACGAGCCGGTTGCGGGTGCTGGCCACCACCGGCGACCTGCCGGGGCGGTCGGTGGTGCTGGGCAGCGTGCGGGCAGTGCTGAGCACGGACGTGCCGGACGCAGCCGGGGTGCCGGGTGCCGTTGGATTTCCGGGTGCCGTCGGGCTGCCGGGTGCCGTCGGGGTGTCAGGCGCCGTCGGGGTGCCGGATGCCGTCGGATTGCCGGGCGTCGCCGGGGTGCGAGTCGGCGTCGGGCTGCTAGGCGCCGCCGAGGTGCCGGATGCCGCTTGGGCGCCGGGCGTTGCAGGGCTGCCGGGCACCGCAGGGATGCCAGGCGTCGTCGGGCCGCCGGATGCCGTCGGGGTGCCGGATGCCGTCGGGGTGCCGGATGCCGCCGGGGTGCCGGATGCCGCCTGGGCACCGGGCGTTGCAGGGCTGCCAGGCGCCGCCGGGGTGCGGGTCGGCGTCGGGCCGGTGGTGCCCGCGATCGAGGCGGCCCGGTCGTGGCAGGACGCGCTGAAGGCGTTGCGGTTCACCGCGGACAGCGAACCCGTGGTGTGGTGGGACCGGCTCGGCGGCCTCGCGCTGGTGGCCGAGCGAGTCGACCGGGACGACGTCGCCGCGCTCGACGACGTCCGCGCACTCGACCGGCTGGCCGCTGTCCAGCCCGACACGCTCGCGGCACTGGACGCGTTGTGCGCCACCGGATCGGTGCGCAAGGCCGCCGCCGTGCTGCACCGCCACCACAGCACCATGACCGTCCGGCTGGCCCGCGCCGAGACGGTGCTCGGGTTCGAGGTCGACTCAGCGGGCGGGCGGTTTCGGCTGCACCTCGCGCTGCTGCTGCGCCGGTTGCGGGACAACGGGTCCGGCTGATCCAGCAGGCGCACTCCCTGCGCCCGCGGTCGTCCCGCTGCCGCTGGGCGGTCAGCCGAAGAACTCGGTGAGCGCCCGTGCCACGAAGTCGGGCTGCTCCTCGGCGAGCCAGTGGCCGGAGCCGTCGACCCGCACCACCTGGAAGTCGTTCGCCACGGCCGGCAGCGCGCCCAGGAACTGGTCGTAGGACGAGACTGACGCGAGGCCCAGCACCGGCGGGACGAGCTTGGCGTAGGTCTTGCCGTCGGCGATGTCCTGGTGGAACGCCTGGTACCAGCCGTTGCTCGCGCGGATCGCGTCCGGTGAGTTGTAAGACCGCGCGTAGATCTGGCGGGACCGCTCGTCGATCGCGGCCGGCGTGAACGCGGTGTTCGCGAACAGCCAGTCGGCGAGGTGGCGGAACCGGCCGGCGAGCAGCTGCTCCGGCAGGGCCTGCACCTGGTTGAACGCGAACCACCACAGGCTGAATCCGCCGGGCGGCGGGAGCAGCGGGATGTGGTAGAAGCTCTCGTCCGGGTGCAGCACGTCCATGAACGCGACCTTGTCGACGGCCGCGGGGAAGTTCGCGGCGAACGCGAACGCCACCATGCTGCCCAGGTCGTGGCCGACGACGTTGACCTTGCTGTACCCGAGCGCGCGCACCAGCTCGTGGATGTCGGTCGCCATCGTCTTCTTGTCGAACCCGGACTGCGGCTTGTCCGAACCGCCCATGCCGCGCAGGTCCACCGCGATCACCCGGTACCGGGCGGCCAGCGCGGGCATGATCTTGTGGTAGAGCCACCACGTCTGCGGCCACCCCGGCAGCAGCACCAGCGGCTCGCCGCTGCCACCCGTGACGTAGTGCAGGCGGACGCCGTTCACCCGCGCGTAGTTGTGCTTGAACCCGGGCAGGTTCGGTTCCGCGTGCTTCGCCCCGGCGCCCTCCGCGTTCGCGACCCCGGTGCCCGCGACCCCCGTGCCCGCGGCGAGTGCGGCGCCCAGTGCGAAGACGCCGCGTCTGTTCAACTCCATCGTCCCTACCCCCACATCCCGTTGCTCGGCGCGGACATCCGAACAAGCGGCGCTTGAAGACCGGTGGAACCGGTCAGTGCGCGTGGAGGTCCTCGGCGCTCCACGGCGGCAGCGGGTCGTCGAACGCGGCCCAGCCGGCCGGGTCCGCCAGCTCGGCGTCGGTCAGCAGGGCGGGGTCGAGGAGGCGGCGCGGCTCGTCGGGGTCGAGACCGACACCGATGAACACCAGCTCCTGCCGCGGCCGCTCGTCGCCGGTGAGCAGCTGGCCGGGTTCGAACGTGAGGTTGGGACCGGCCTGCGACCACACCGCGAGCACGTCCCGCCGGGTGGCGATGTGGCAGAAACCCTTGCTGCGCAGCGGTGTCCGCCAGTCCGTCAGCGCGGCCAGCAACCGGCCGGGGTGGAACGGCCGGTCGGCACGGTAGGTGACCGACCGGATGCCGTACTCCTCGGTCTCCGGCGTGTGGGTGCCCGCGAGCTCCTGCGCCCAGCCGGGGGACCGGGCCGCGGTGACCGGGTCGTAGCGGCCGGTGTCGAACACCTCGGTCAGGTCGATGACGCCGCGCTGGGTGTGCAGCAGCCGTGCGACCGGGTTGAGCCGCTTGAGCAGCGCGTTCACCGTCGCGAGCTCTTCGGCGCCGACCAGGTCCGTCTTGTTGACGACGATCAGGTCGGCGAACTCCACCTGGTCCACGAGCAGGTCCGAGATCGTGCGCTCGTCCTCCTCCGCGGCGGCCAGGTCGCGTTCGTCGAGCCGGTCACCCGCCTTGAGCTCACGCAGGAACCCGGCCGCGTCGACCAGCGTCACCATCGTGTCGAGGCGGGCGTGGTCGGACAGGCTGGTGCCGTCCTCGAAGGTCCACTCGAACGTGGCGGCCACCGGCATCGGCTCGGAGATGCCGGTCGACTCGATGAGGATCGAGTCGAACCGCCCCGACCGCGCCAGCTCGCCCACGCTCTCCAGCAGGTCCTCCCGCAGCGTGCAGCAGATGCAGCCGTTCGTCAGCTCCACCAGCCGTTCGGTGGTGCGGTCGAGCGTCCCCTGCCCGGCCACGAGCGCGGCGTCGACGTTGACCTCGCTCATGTCGTTGACCACCACCGCCACCCTGCGCTGCTCGCGGTTGGCGAGCACGTGGTTGAGCAACGTCGTCTTGCCGGCGCCGAGGAACCCCGACAGCACCGTCACGGGCGTGCGCATCAGAGCTCCGCCTCCTCGTGCCACTCGCCGAACGGGTCCACGAAGTCGAGCTCGTCCGCCAGCGCGAGCTCCTCGTCCGTGACCACCGCGGCCGTCAGCGCGGCGGTGATCCGCACCGGGTCCTTCGTGGTGATCACGACGAGTTCCTGACCCCTGTCCCGCGGCCAGGCCCCGAGGTTCCCCACCCGCAACCCGCCACCGGCCGACTCCAGCCACAGCGCCTCGTCGGGCTGGCTCACCACCCACACCCGCCCGCGCGTGCGCACCACCCCGTCGAGCAGCACGTCCACCGCCTTGTGCAACCGCATCGGGTGGAACGGCCGCGCCTCGCTGAAGCACACCACCGACACCCCGTGCGCGGCGTGCAGCGGCGGCGCCCCGTAGAGCAACGACCCGAACCCGTCGTCGAACCCACCCCGCCGCGCCGTCGCGGGAATGGCGGCGAGCAACGCCGGCACGTCAATCCCGTCGAGCTGCTGCCGCGGCGCCAACGGGTTGAGCCGCTCCAGCACCGCCGCCGTCGCCGGGTCTGGTGCCGCGGTGAGCACCAGCGCGTCGGCGAACTCCGCCTGCCCGACGACGACCTGCGCCACCGTCCGCTCGTCCTCCGCCGCCGCACCCATGCCGCGCTCGGCCAGCGTGTCACCGCCGGTGGCGTCGGCCAGCCACCGCGCCGGGTCGACGACGGTGAGCACCGCCTCCACCTCGACCTCGGTCGCGCTGAGGGCGAAGCACACCGCCTCCGGCTCCAACGCCGGGTCGAGGTGCACGACCACACGGGCGTCGAGCCCCTCCAGCAACGGGACCAGGTCCAGCCGCAACGTGCACGACACGCACCCGTGCGCCAGCTCCAGCACCGTCAACCGGCCGTCGACCCACCTGCGCACCACCCCGTCGGCCAGGCGGCTGAGGTCGTGCCGGACCAGCACCGAGTCCGGCGACGCCCGCCACACCTCGTCCGCCACGTCGTGCTGCGTGAACCCGGCTACCAATACGACCCTCGCTGCCATGGGTGGCAGCGTACATGACAATGATTATCGTTAGCACGAATGGGTGGGGTGGGAGAGTGGTTGGGGCCGACGTGGGGTGGTTGGCTGCGCGGGCGAGTTGGGTGGTGTGGGGTGGGCGATGCGGTGGGCTGGGCGGTGCGGGTCGGCTGAGGAAGGCGAGCTGGTCTGGGAGGCGCGGGCCTGCCGGGGAGCGCAGGCCAGCGCAAGCCGCCTGGCAGCGCAGGTCGGTCTGGCGGCGCGTGCCAGCTGGGCAGGGCAGCCGGACGGCGGATCGGCTGGGCGGCGCATGCCAGCGGGCGTCACGGTCGATTGGGCAGCGCGGGTCGGCTGGGCAGCGCGGGTCGGCTGGGCAGCGCGGGTCGGCTGGGCAGCGCGGGTCGGCTGGGCAGCGCGGGTCGGCTGGGCAGCGCAGGCCCGCTGGGCAGCGCGGGTCGGGGGCGACGCAGGTTCGCTGGACGGCGCGGGTCGGCGCGTGCCAACTAGGCAACGTGAGCCCACGATCCGACGCGCGTCGGATCGGCGAGGCGGCGCGGGTCCGGCGGACACCATGAGCCCGCAGGGCAACACAGGCCGCTTGGCCAGCGCGACCGCGCAGACCAAAGCCGACCGGGCTCAGCCCAGCCGCATGATCGTCTCCTCCACCTCCTCACGCCGCCCGGTGGCGTACTCGACGTCGGTCCCCACCACCTCGAAGCCCAC
Source organism: Lentzea sp. NPDC042327 (assembly GCF_040647275.1). NCBI lineage: Bacteria > Bacillati > Actinomycetota > Actinomycetes > Pseudonocardiales > Pseudonocardiaceae > Lentzea > Lentzea sp. NPDC042327. The sequence goes on along the minus strand of NZ_JBEZBX010000001.1, from coordinate 682,158 downwards.
CTTCTCCAGCACCCGCCTCGACCCGGCGTTGTCGCTCGCCGCCCGCCCGTACACCGGCCGGACGGGCACGAGCTCCAGCAGCAGCGTTAACGCACGGCTGGCCACGCCCTGCCCCCAGAGGCTGCGGTCGATCCAGTACGTGACCTCGGTGTCGCCCTCCAGCACGAAACTCGCGACGGTGCCCGCGAACCGGCCGTCGGCCAGCACGGCGCGGTTCGTGACGTCGGGGCGCGCCAGGATGCGCTGCCAGTGCGCGTCGAAGGCCGCGCGGTCGTCCGGGTCGTCGGCGACGAAAGCGGCCATGCGCACCGACTCGGGATCGCGCATCAGCTCGAACAGCGCGTCCAGGTCGGACTCTTCGATCTCTCGCAACGTGACGTGGGGCATGGGATGACCGTAGCGACGAGCACCGACGAAAAACTCACGGCACGACCAGCACCGGCCAGTGGCCCGTGCGGATCAGCCTGGTCGCCACCGAGCCCGCGAAGCGGTGTCCCGCCTGCTGCGAGGCGCCGACCACCACCATGTCCGCCTGGCAGCGGTCGGCGCAGTCGCGCAGGGTGGTGAACGGGTCGCCGAAGGTCTTCACGAACGTCACCGGCACGTCCAGCTCCTCGGCGGCCGCCCGCACCTGGCCGCGCAGTTCGGCGTACAGGCCGGCCGTGGCCTCGTGTTCGAACACCGATGCCGCGCCAGGGCTCAGCGAGGCCAGCGTCGAGTGGCAGGCGACGAACGTGACGACCAGGCGGGCGCACTGGCGGCGGGCCGAGCCGAAGGCGAAGGCGGCGGCCCGCATGGCCGTGTCGGAGCCGTCCACGCCGACGAGGATGGTCCGCGCGGACGGCACCGGGCGGGGGCCGAAGTCGTCCTTGGTGGCTTCGAAGGTGTTGAGCGAACGGTCCACGATGTCACCTCACGACAGCGGTGTCGGCGTCCTTCTTCTCGAGGTCGATGGTCGTGCGCAAGGTGATCGGCTTCAGCAGCAGCGCCGCGACCACACCGACCACGGCCACGGCCGCGGAGATCAGGAAGATGTGGGCGGTCGCGTCGCCGTACACGGTGTGCACGACGGTCTGCACCTGCGGCGGCAGCGCCTGCAGGTTCAGGGCGCTGGTCTCGCCGGTCGACTGGCCCGCGGGCACGTGCAGCGCGGCGGACAGGTCGGCGGTGACCCGGTTGGCCAGCACGGCGCCCAGCACGGACACGCCGATCGTGCCGCCCAGCGAGCGGAAGAACGTGACCGTGGCGCTCGCGGCGCCCAGCTCCCGCAGCGGTACGGTGTTCTGCACCGCCAGCACGAGGTTCTGCATGGTCATGCCGACACCGATGCCGACCACGGCCATCGCGGTGCCGACGATCCACAGCGCGGTCGCGTGGTCGACGAACCCGAGGCCCAGGAAGCCGAGCACCAGGATGACCGTGCCGGACACGATGTACGGCTTGACCTTGCCGGATCGGCTGATCATGCGGCCGGAGACGGTCGAGGAGACGAGCACGCCCGCCATCATCGGAATGGTCAGCAGGCCGGCCTCCGTGGGGGAGTAGCCGCGGCCGATCTGGAAGTACTGGCCGAGGAACACCGCGCCGCCGAACATCGCCATGCCGACCGCGAGGCTCGCGATGATCGCCAGCGCCGGGGTGCGCTGGGTGACGATGTGCAGCGGCACCACGGGTTCGGGCACGCGCAGCTCCACGGCCACGGCGGCACCGAGCAGCACCAGCCCGCCGCCCACCATCGCCGCGGTCTGCCAGGACAGCCAGTCGAACGAGTTGCCGACGAACGACACCCAGATCAGCAGCACGCTGACACCGGCGGCGATCAGGGCGGCGCCGAGGTAGTCGATCTTCACGTTCTGCCTGCGCACGGTCTCCAGCTTCAGCGTGGCCTGCAGCACGACGAACGCGAGCGCGGCGATCGGCACGGCCACCCAGAAGCACCAGCGCCAGCCCAGCCACGACACGTCCACGATCAGGCCGCCGAGCAGCGGGCCGCCGACCGTGGCGACCGCCATGACCGCGCCGAGGTAGCCGTTGTACCGGCCGCGCTCGCGGGGCGGGATGATCGCGGCGATCACGACCTGGACCAGCGCCTGCAGACCGCCGACGCCGAGGCCCTGGAACGCGCGGGCGGCGATCAGCTGACCGGTGTCCTGTGCGAAGCCGGACAGCAGCGACCCGATCACGAAGATCACGATCGCGGCCTGGACCAGCGTCTTCTTGTTGAACAGGTCAGCGAGCTTGCCCCAGACCGGGGTCGTGGCCGTCGCGGTGAGCAGGGTGGCGGTGACCACCCACGTGTACTGGGTCTGCGTGCCGTTCAGCGAGCCGATGATCCGCGGCAGCGCGGTGGACACCACCGTGGAGCTGACCATGGCCACGAACAGCGCGAGCAGCAGTCCGGACAACGACTCGAGCACCTGCCGGTGCCCCATCGCGCCGCTCTCTTGCGTCTTCACCCCGAGTCCCTTCGTCCCCTCAATTCTTGCGCGTCGTGCAAATTTGCACAATGGGCAACTTACTCCACGGCTAGTCTGGGTGCATGGAGACCCTCACCACGCTCCGCGCGCAGAAGAAGGCGGTGACGAGGCGGTCGCTGGCCGCGGCGGCGTTGCGGCTGGCCATGGAGCGCGGTCTGGACGGTGTGACGGTCGAGGACATCGCGGACGCGGCGGGGGTCTCCCGGCGCACCTTCTCGAACTACTTCGCCGGCAAGGAAGACGCCGTCCTGGAGGCCGAGCGCGAACGGACCAGGGCACTGGTCGCCCTGGTCGCGGCACGGCCGGCGGAGGAGGAGCCGTGGCCGGCCCTGCGCGCGGCGACGGCCCGGCTGTACGCCACGTGGCCCGTGCCCGACCTGGAGTGGATGGCCCAGCTGCGGATGCTGCGCAGGCACCCGTCGCTGCTCGCGCGGCAGGTGGGCGACCAGGTGGCGGTCGAACGGGACCTGACGGAGGTGCTGGTGGCGCGCGGCCCCGACCCGGAGCTGGCGCGGCTGACGGCGGCGACGTTCTTCGCGGTCCTGCGCACCGGCGTCGCGCTGTGGCTGGAGGGCGCGGACGAACCGCTGCCCGACCTGGTGGACCGGCTGCTCGGTCGGTGCGGGATCAGCTGCTGAGCGGGAGGCCGCAGGCCGGAACGGCAGCGCTGGACGGGCCCGAACCGGCGCTGCCGTGCCTGCCGGTCATCTGGATGGCGAAGACCCGCATTCGACTGAACCGCCGGTGGGACGGACGGGACAGGGGGCGATCCCGTCCGTCCCACCGGCGGTCACGGCATCAGTCGAGGTCCAGTTCGTACAGCTCGCTCAGAGAAGTGGCCCATGCGCCGGCGTCGCCGCCGTTGCCGCCGTGGCCGGTGTCGCCGCCGTTCGTGACGCTCGTGTTGACCGCGTCGCCGGTGTCACCGGTGGTGGTGTTGCCGGAGTGGCCGGAGCTCACGTCGGCGATGCAGTTCGCCTTGTGGCACATCACGATCGCGCTGTTGTCGCCGGTGTCACCGGAGTCACCGGAGTGCCCGGAGTTGCCCGAGACGGCGATGTTCTGGCTCTCGGCGTCGCCGCCCTCACCGGACGGGGCGCCGTGACCGCCCACGGCAACCGCGGTGGCGTCCGAGTCGTTCGCCGAGCCGTGGTCGTCGTCCTCCGACCCGGTCGCGGTCGCGCTCTCCGCGATGGCCCCGGCGTCGCCGCCGTTGCCGCCGTTGCCCGTGTCGCCGCCGTTGGTGGCGCTGAGGTTCACGGCGTCGCCGGTGTCACCGCTGCCGGTGTCGCCCGAGTCGCCGGAGGACACGTCCGCCGCGCAGTCGGCCTGCACGCACATGATGATCGCGCTGTTGTCGCCGGTGTCACCGGAGTCGCCGGAGTCACCGGAGTGACCGGAGAGGGCGATGTTCTGGCTCTCGGCGTCGCCGCCCTCACCGGACGGGGCGCCGTGACCGCCCACGGCGAGCGCGGTGGCGTCCGAGTCGGCCTGGCCGGTGTGGTGGTGACCGTGGCCGTGCGGGTGGTGCCCGTCCTCGTCCTCGGCGTCCTCGTCGTCCTCAGCGGCCACAGTGGACGGTGAAGCGTGGTGCAGCAGCATCTCCCCGGCCAGCGGGTGTGCGCCGCCGCCGAACCAGTACGGGTGGAACGCGGCGACGTCCGCGGAGGCGGGCCCGCTCGCGAGCACGAGCCCACCGGCCACGGCGGCGGCCAGCAGACCGCCCTTGAGTTTCTTGCGCATTGTCTTCCTTCCTTGACGACAACTGCCTTGGAACGTGATGTCGTTTCGGATGTGCGGGACACAGCATGGGAACCACGTCCGCGCAGAGCCCTCCTCTCGACGGAGCACCGTGACTCCCGGGGTGGGAATAACCGTGCCGGAGGGCGGAAAACATGCTGGTCAAGCGATAGCTGAACGGGCGACACGCGCTGATCGTGCGTTGATGTACCGGCCACCTGAAGGGGTGTTAGACCTCGTGCGGGGTAACTGGATCGGCTGACCGCGTCACCAGCCGTCCTCGTCGTTGCGCTCGCCGGGTGCGTGCACCCGCCACCGCACGCTGGTGACCGACGGCTCCAGCGACAGGCGGCTGACCGCCGACTCCATCTGCTTGTCGTCGCGCTGTTCGGCGCTCAACGCCGCCCGCACCTCGACCAGGCCGTCGCGGCCGGCGTTGGTGCTCTCGATCGACTGCAGCGCGAAGTCGGTGCGCGACAGGGCCTGCACGAGCAGCGTGCGCACGTGGGCCTCGTCGTCGTCCCTCGTGACCGCGAGGAAGGTGTAGGTGGCCGGTGTCTCCTCACCGGTGTCCGGGCGCCGGTCCAGCACCCGGCCGAGCGGGCGGAACACCAGGTGGACGGCGACCACGGCAACGGTTCCGGCCACCGCCATGAGGTGCAGGCCGGCACCCGCGAGCGCTCCGACCGCGGCCGAGCACCAGAGCGTGGCGGCGGTGTTCAGTCCGCGCACGGTGAGGCCCTCGCGCAGGATGACACCGCCGCCGAGGAACCCGATGCCGGACACGATCTGCGCGGCGACCCTGGTGGGGTCGGCGGTGCCGCCGGTGAAGCCGTGCGCGGACAGCAGCACGAACAACGTCGCACCGGCGGCGACGAGCGCATTGGTGCGCAGCCCGGCCATGCGGGCGCGGTACTGGCGCTCGATGCCGATCAGCGCACCCAGCCCCACACCCGTGCCCAGGCGCAGCAGCATTTCCGCGGTGGTCATCGTGCGGCCTTCCTCCGGTCGCGGCCAAGGCCACCGGAGTATCCGATGTGGACGCTCCACGCGGCCACCCCTCCTGCCCGATGCGCCACCAAGGGATGATCTTGAACGCCGCCGGGAACTTTCCGGCGGCCCGCGGGTCCCGTGCGGTGGGACCGCTACCGGTGCAGCGCCGGCAACGCCTCCGCGAGCTGTCGCAGGGCTTCCGGCTCGGACGCGGCGAGGACGTGCAGCACCTCTGTCCAGTTCGGAGCGGTGAGCAGGGCGGCGAGCTCGCGGCGGGACGGGGGAGCGGGCACGTCCGGGGTGCCGGTCAACGCGTGCCGCAGGACATCGAGCGCGGCGGGCACACCGTTACGAGGATGCCAACCGCCGCAGGACCTCCGCCAGGGTGTCCGGGCTCGTCGCGAAGTTCAGCCGCACGAACGCCGAGGTGTCCACGCCGGTGCCCGCGCTGAACTCCGCGCCCTCGCTGAGCTTCACCCCCGGCGCGGCCGTGCCCTCGAACCACGCCAGGTAGGTGGCCTCCGGCGGGTGGTAGCGCCGGTCGGGCCCCAGCCACGCGGTCACGGTGTCCCGGTTGCGCCGCAACGTCTCCAGCAGCTCCGCGAGCCACGGGTCGCCGTCCTGCCACGCCGCCACGGTGGCCGCCCGCCCCAGCGTGTTCGGCGTGCCGAAGTAGTCGAGCGGTGCCGCGTCGAGCGCCCTGCGCAGGGCCGGAACGCCGATGTGCGCCACCGCGCAGCGCAGGGCGGCGATGTTGAACGCCTTGGTGGCCGACGTGGCGGTCACCGTGCGCCGGGCCGTCTCCGCGCTCAGCGACGCGAACGGGAGGTGCCGGTGGCCGGGGTGGGTGAGGTCGGCGTGGATCTCGTCGGACAGCACGACGAGGTCCAGTTCCTCTGCCAGTGCGGCGATCCCGATCAGCTCCGCGCGGGTGAAGACCCGGCCGGTCGGGTTCTGCGGGTTGACGAGCACGAGCAACCGGCACCCCGTCCCGCGCAGCACCTCCGCGTCGAACCGCCACCCGTCCCCGGTGTGCCGCAGGGGGATCGGCACGACCCGGCGACCGGCGCGCCGGATGCTCGCGAGGAACGGCGGGTACGTCGGCACGTGCAGCGCGACGCCGTCACCGGGTGCGGTGGTGTGCTCGATGACGACCTGCAGCACCTGGATGAGGTCGCTGAACACCCTGGTGTGGCCCGCCGACGGCGTCCAGCCGTAGCGCGTGTGCATCCGCTGTTCGAACGCCGCGACCACCGGGTCGCCGGTGGGCCAGTGCGGGTAGCCGAAGTCCTCGCGCTCGACCTCGTGCCACAGCCGGGCCTTCACCGCGGGCGGGAGGCCGAAGTCCATGTCCGCGACCCACGCGCCGATCGTGCCCGTGGGCAGTGAACCCCACTTCACGCCCGAACCCGACCGCAGCCGGGACTCGTCGATCCGGTCGAAGCTCACGCGGTGCCCCGTTCGACAACGGCCCGCAGCATGTCCACGTGACCGCGGTGCTGGGCGAGCTCCTCGTACACGTGCAGCAGGGCGGCGCCCTGGTCGAGCGGGAGGCCGGGGCCGAGGAAGTTCGAGTCGGGCTCGGCCTTCAGCGGCGCGCGGAAGTCGGCCTGCCGCACAGCGCGTTCCAGCGCGGCCTTCGTGCGGCCGACGCGGGCGAGCAGCGGCTCGACCGGTCCGGTGGCGACGAACTCGGAGTCGCGGTCGCGGTGCGCCGGTCGGCCGGTGACGAGCTCACCCGCCCAGTAGTCGACCACGCCGCAGCAGTGCGTGAGCAGGGCGTACGGGCTGCTCACGCCGGGAATGGGCGTGCGGTTCGCGCGCTCGGCTCCGAGGTCGCGCACGGTCGCGGCCATGTCGTCGAGGGCCTGGCCGGTGAAGTGGAGGTACTGCTCGACAGTGATCATCAGTTCGCGTCACCTTCTCAGATGGTGACGCGAACGTTGCCGGGCACCCGCGTCACCTGTCAAGATGGTGACGTGAGTTTCGCGTTCGTCAGCGGCAACCTGGCACTGGACTTCCTGGGCACCCTGAAGTGGCGCGGCGGCGACGACGAGGAGCTGCTGACCGGCCCGCGGGACGTGGGTGCGTGGGCGGTGGCGGCCGGGCTGGTCACGGAGCAGCCGGAGGTGACCGCGGCCCAGCTCACCGCGCTCGTCGACCTGCGGGAGTCGGTGTACCGGCTGGTCAGGGCCACGCTCGCGGGCAGCGGCCGGCCGGAGGACGACCTGCTGCGGGTGAACTCCTACGCGGACGCCCCGGCGCCGTCGTTCACGCTGACGGAAACCGGGGTGCGCAGGCACGGCACCGCGCGTGCGGTGGGCGGCGAGATCGCGCGTGCGGCAGCGGCCCTGCTGGAGCGCGCGGACGAGCTGGTGATCAGGGAGTGCGGGCGCGCCGAGTGCACGCGGATCTTCATCGACCGCTCGCGCACCGGCAACCGGCGCTGGTGCGACATGGAGGAGTGCGGCAACCGGATCAAGGCGGCCCAGTACCGCGCCCGCCGCAGGAGCGGCTAGGACTCCAGCTGCCGGTACTGCTCCCGGTCCATGTCGTAGACCTCCAGCGTCACCTGCGTGGGCAGGCCCTCCACCGGCTTGAGGTGCTCACTGGCGAGCCCGACGACCGTGCGGCCGACCTCCTGCTTCAGCTCGGCCGGACGGCCGGAGAGCAGGCCGACCCGGACGTGGACCATCGCGGCCGGCGCACCCTCGCCGATCACCGACTCCTCGATCTGCCGGAACCGCGTCTTGAACGCGGCCACCTCGGAGGAGACCAGCGGTGACACGGCCCGGTGCAGTGCGAGGGCGAACCCGCGGCGGTCGAACGCGCCGGCCAGTTCGGCGGAGTACTCGACGGTGATCTGTGGCATGAGGTCAACCTACTGGGTGCTCAGGTGAGCTCGGCCGAGTCGGTGAGCTGCAGCTTGCGCCGTGCCCGCTGGTAGAACGTGGTCATCCCCAGCCGCACCACCTTCGCGGCGGCGGGCCGCCCGCGCAACGACACCCGCTCACCCGGCTCGACGTAGCCCGCGACCTGCCCGTCCACCTCGACGGCCAGCCGCCCGCTCGACGGCAGCAGGTCGAGGTCCACCTCGTCGGCCACCGACAGCACCACCCCGCGGCTGTAGGCCGAGTGCGGCGCGGCCGGCGTGACCAGCAACGCCTCCACCGACGGGCTGGTGATCGGGCCACCGGCCGAGAAGCTGTACGCGGTCGACCCGGTCGGCGTCGCGACGATCACCGCGTCCGCCGCGTAGCTCACGAACGGCTGCCGCGCGACCCGCACCGCCACCCGCGCACTGCCCTGACCGGGCGTGCGCACGACCGCGACGTCGTTGAACGCGGTCACCTCCTGATCGCCGAACGTCGCGTCGACCGCCAGCCGCGGCTCGACGGTGAACTCGTGCGCGTCGATGGCCGACAGAGCAGCGGGCAGGTCCGGCACGTCGACCTCGGCGAGGAACCCGAGCTTGCCCAGGTTCACGCCCAGCACCGGCGCCTTCTCCCCGTCGGCCAGCCGCATCGCGCGCAGCATCGTGCCGTCACCGCCCAGGCTCACCACCAGGTCGGCCCGCCGCCCCAGCTCCACCGCCGACACCGGGGTGGCGGCGCAGCGCAGGCGTTGGATCTCGTCGTCGATGCCGAGGATCTCGACACCGCGGTTGGCCGCCCAGCCGAGCACGGCCTCGACCGCGGCGGCGGAGTCACGGCGCGGGTGCAGCACCAGTCCTGCGGCGTGCACGTCAGCGGGTCCTCACGTCTTGGGTCACGGACGCCAGTCTGCCCTCGTCCGGCGGGAAGCGTGCGGTACGGGGGACGTACCGGGCCTCCCGCCACGGCCGGCACCCCGTTCGGGGAAGGTCACGATCCGCAGAGCGGGGTGTGCCCGACGCCGGGGAAGTGCCGGTCGTGCTCCTGCGGTGACAACGGTGGTGACGCGGTGGCGCAGACCCGTTGCGCGGCATGCTCTTCGTCGGCCTCCCAGGTCCGGACGGTGTGGTCGCCGCTCGCGCTGAGCACCGTGTGCGCGTCCGGGTGGGCCAGCCCGTACACCCGTTCGGTGTGCCCGCTGAGCACCGCGAACGGGGTGTGGTCGGACAGGCGCCACAACCGCACGTCGTGGTCGGCGCTCGCACTGGCCAACGTCGTGCCGTCCGGGGAGAACGCGACGGCGTGGACGGTGTCGGTGTGCCCGGTCAGCTCCGCCGTGCGGGCGCCGGTCGCCGCGTCCCAGACGCGGACGGCGAAGTCGGTGGTCCCGGTGGCGATCCGGGTGCCGTCGGGGCTGAACGCGACCGACTTCACCACGTGCCCCTGGCCGGGCAGGTGGGTCGTGACCCGGTGGGTGTCCACGTCCCAGATCCGCACGCCGAAGTCGCCGCCGCCGCTCGCGAGCCTGCGGCTGTCCGGGCTGAACGCCAGTGCCTGCACCGACTCCGCGTGCCCGGTCAGGGTGCCCAGGGACGTGCCGGTGGCGGTGTCCCACAGCACGATCGTGCGGTCGGTGCTGCCGGTGGCGAGCACCTTGCCGTCCGGGCTGACGGCCATGGCGTTCACCGCGTCGGTGTGCCCGGTCAGCGGCGGCAGCGGTTGTGGCTGCCGGGGATCGCCGATGTCCCAGCGGTGCACGCGCTGGTCGGCGCTCGCGGCGTAGAGGGTGCGGCGGTCGGCGGAGAACGCCACCGAGTTCACCGCGCCGGCCGGTCCGGTGAGCACCGCGGCCGTCCGGCCGTTCGCCAGCAGCCGGACCGTGCGGTCGTAGCCGCCGGAGGCGACGAGGGGGCCGGAGGAGGCCACCGAGTACACCGAGTCGTTGTGGCTCAACGGCAACGGCAGGTCCCACAGCCGGACGGTGTGGTCGTCGCTCGCGGTCACCAGCGTGCCGCCCGCGACCACCGTGCCGACGACCGCGGCGGTGTGGCCGGTCAGCACCAGCGGGTCACCGGGGTGGTCGAGGTCCCAGACGCGGGCCGTGCGGTCGACGCCGGTGCTCACCAGCCGGGAGCCCTCGAAGGCCAGCCCGCGCACGGCGTCCGTGTGCCCGGTCAGCACGCGCGGCTCGCCGCCCTCGACCGGCCAGACCCGGACCACCCGGTCCTGGCCCGCCGTGGCGACCAGGGCGCCGTCCCGGCTGACCGCGACCGCCTGGACCGCGCCGGTGTGCCCGGTCAACGGCCGTGCCCGGCGGGTGCCGAGGTCCCAGAGCAGCGCCGAGCCGTCCCACGACCCCGTCACGAGGTGCCGGTCGCCCAGGTCGAGCGCCACCACCGGTGCCGGGTGCGGGAGAACGGCGACCTCGCGGGGTGAGCGCAGGTCCGTGAGGTCCCACAACCGCACGGAGTTGTCCGATCCGGCGGTCGCGAGCAGGCGGTCGTCACGGCTGAACGCGACGGCGTTGACCGGCCCGGTGTGACCGGTCAGCGTCGCGAGAACGGCGCCGGAGCTGGTCTCCCACAAGCGTGCCGTGCGGTCCCAACCGGCCGTGGCGAGCACGTTGCCCGTGGAGTTGAACGCGACGTGCGGGACGTTGTCGGTGTGGGCGGTCAGCGTGCGCACCTCACGGGGGTGGTGCGGGTCGGCGATGTCGGTGAGCCGCACCGTGCGGTCGTGGCTCGCACTGGCCAGCAGGTGCCGCGCCGGGCTGTGGGCGACCGCGTTGACGGCGTCGGTGTGGCCGGTCAGCAGGGTGGCGTAGGACGGGGTGAACGAGCCCAGCAACGCGCTGCGCGCCTCGACGGTGGGGGACAGGCGGAACGCGGCCAGCGCGAGCTGGGCGGCGAGCGCGGGGTCGGTGCCGCGCAGGCGGTGCACGTCCTGGGCGACCTTCTGCGAAAGCGCGTTGTTGCGTTGCCGGGTGGCCTCGGAACCCGCGTCGACCGCCGTGACGGCACCGATGGCCGTGGCCACGAGCAGCACCGACAGCAGCGCGGTGAGCAGGCCGAGCCGGCGCCGGTCGGAGCGGGCCTTCGCGAGCTCCGCGGACTCGGCGGCCAGGCTCGCGGTGAGGAAGTCGCGTTCACGGGCGGTCAGCGGGTGCGGCGGCTCGTCGAGCCACGACCGGAACGCCGCGAGCCGCGCACCCCGCACCAGCGCGCCGGGGTCGCGGTCGAGCGACTCCCAGACACCGGCGGACTCGGTGAGGTCGCGGTGGGCGCGCAGGCCGTCGCGGTCGGCGGTGAGCCACTCGCGCAGCCGGGGCCAGCAGCGGATCAGCGCCTCGTGGGTGAGCTCCACCCGGTCGTGGTCCACCGTGACCAGCCGCTGCGCGGTGAACGCCTCCAGCACCAGCCGCGTGTCCGGTTCGTCGTCCAGCTCGGCGCGGGCGACCCGGCGCCGGGTGTCCTCGGTGCCGTCGCCGACCGCGGTGAGCCGGAGGAACAACGACCGCGCGCGCTCCCGCTGTGCCCCGGTCAGCTCGCCGAACACCGACTCCGCCGTCCTGGACAGCGCGCCCTCGAACCCGCCGGCGGCCTGGAACCCCTGCAACGTCAGCGTGTTGCCCTTGCGGCGGTGCCACGTCTCCAGCAGCGCGTGCGACAGCAGCGGCAGCGCGCCCGCGTGGCCGGTCCCGTTCGCGACCAGCTCGGCGACCAGCGCGGTCTCGACGGCGCACCCGACGCCGCGGGCGGGCTGGACGATCGCGGCGCGCAGCTCGTCGGTGCTCATCGGCCCGACGGTGACCTGGCCGGACCCCATCGCCTCGACCAGCACCGGGAAGTCGGCACAGTGGCCGTAGAAGTCGGCGCGCACCCCCAGCACGACCCGGTGAGCGGTGATCTTCTCGACGAACCGGCGCCGGGTCTCGCGGTCGGCGCAGAGGGTGAAGACCTCCTCGAACTGGTCGACCACCAGGACGGCGTTCTCACGTGCGTGTGCTCGGTACTCCTCCAGCGGCTGCGCACCGGGCGTGAACAGCACGGCGTTGCCCAGGCGCGGCAGCAGCCCGGCCCGCAGCAGCGACGACTTGCCCGCACCGGACGCCCCGACGACCACGACGACGCGCTGCTCCTCCGTGCGTTCGACCAGCTGCTCGACGAGCCGGTCGCGGCCGAAGAACCGGTCGGCGTCCTCCGCCTGGAAGGCCGCGAGCCCCGCGTACGGCGCGCTCCGGTCGTCGACGTCGGCGGGCCGCTGGCCTGCGGACGTCTCCTGCCAGCGCTGCCGCCACTCGTCCTCGTCACCGCCGCACGCCCGCACGTACGCCAGCGCGACCTGCAGCGTCGGCAGCTTGCGCCCGGCCGCGGCCTGCGACAACGCCGCCTCCGAGTAGTGCGTGCGCGCACTCAGCTCGCGGTAGGTCGGGCTCCCCGCCCGCTCCCGCAACGCCCTCAGCTCGCGCGCGAACGCGAGCACCGCGCCGTCGCCCGCGTCGAGCGGTCGTTCCCTGCGTGGCATCCCCGAATCCCCCTGCCCTCGCGTACCGAGCAAGGTAGCGGGCGCCGCTCAGCCGCAGAACCGGATGATCATCGCCGTCAGCCGGTCGCTCCTCGCGGGTTGGCGCTCGTGCCCTCGGTGCCGAGCAGGACGACGACGGACGTGGAGTCGAGCCCGAGGTCCCCGTGTGGTGCCGCCCGCAGCCCGGCAAGCGGGGCGGCACCACACGGTCCGGAGTGGACGTTGCGCGCGTGCAGATCCGCTGCTGCCTTGGTGCATTCGGCGTCGGAGACGGTGACGGCGGCGTCCAGGCCGTTGCGCAGGAACGGCCACGCGGTGGTCGACGGCGTCCCGCAGTTCAGCCCGGCCATGACGGTGTCGCTCGTGCCGATGGTGACCGGTTCGCCGGCGATGAGGCTGGCCGTGACGCACGCGGCGGTCTCCGGTTCCACGGCGAGGACGCAGGGCGCGGCCGTCGTGCTGCGGTAGTGCGTGATCACGGCCTGCGCGAGCGACCCCACCCCGACCGGCACCACGACCAGGTCCGGTGCCCGCCCGAGCTGCTCGTCGACCTCGGCGCACAGCGTGGCGTACCCCTCGACGACCCACGTCGGCACCTCCTCGTAACCGGGCCACCCCACGTCCTGCACCAGAACCCCGTCGGCCTCCGCGGCCGCACGGACCGCGTCGCCGTACGACCCGCGCACGACCGTGACCCGCGCACCCTCGCCGGCGATCGCCCGCACCACCTGCGGGTGCACGGCCTCCGGCACGAACACGTGCGCCGCCCGCCCCCGCAGCCGAGCCATCCGCGCCACCGCCCGCCCGTGGTTGCCCTCGGTGGCGGCGACGAGAGTGACCGGCGCGGTGACCCGTTCGAGGAGGCGGTGCACGGCCCACGACGCCCCGAGCGCCTTGAACGCGGGCAGCCCCAGCCGGTCCGACTCGTCCTTCACCAGCAACCGCCCGACCCCGAGCTCCGCCGCGAGGTCCGGCAGCTCGACGAGCGGCGTCGGCGCGTAACCCGGCAGCCCCGCGTGGAAGGCGCGCACCTCGCGCGGCGCCGGTGCACACCGCCACTGCCGGGCACCCGGCCGCGTGAACCACATCATGGTGCCCAGCCTGGGGCCTGGCCGAGCCGTCGGTCCAGCGCGCGTTCGCGACGCCTGCTCGTCAGGTTCGCCCACCGGTTCTCCACTAGGCTGGACCGCGGTGGGAGGAGGCGCCGTGACCGATGACGAGCTGGTCGTCGAGTTCGCCCTGACCCGCCTCGACCACCCCGGCCTCGACCTGGAGGAGGTCGCCGCGCTCGTGGTCCGCCGCGTGGGACCCGACCGGATGGTGGAGTTCGCCGGCCAGACCCTGGCCCACCGCGACGAGCTGCGCGGGGCGGTGTTCCCGGCTGCTGTGGAGCACGTGCTGCGGGTGGTGCTGACGTTGCGCGGTCCTCGGGACTAGCACCGGGGCGGTCGCCGTTCGTGATGCCGCGGCGCAGGTGCTGTAACACGCGGGGCGAATCGTCGATGATCTTTCGTGGCGACTCGTGCGTGGCCGGTCGGGCCTCGACCCGACCAGGAAGAGGAGCGGTCCGTGCCTGAAGACCGGCTCGCGTGGAGCCGTGCCGACGGTGCCGCTGCGGAGCAGCTGTGGGAGACGCTGAACGACAGCGCCAAAGCCCTCTTCTCGGAGTTGATGACAGAGCCGGGGAGGAAGTTCAGCGGTGACGAGCTGAGCCGACTGCTCGACCTGCCCAAGGGCAAGAGCAGTGTGGCGGGCGTCCTCGGCACGGCAGGCAAGCGCTGCTACCAGCTCGGCCGCGCGTTGGTGTGGTGTTGGGGGTATCCCGGTGGCAAGACCGCCCACTACTGGATGACCGAAGAGGTCGCCGCTCTCTTCAAGCGGACGAGTGCGCGCTGACCCGCGCTGAGGGCGGGCATCAGGTCAGAGCAGGACGCCGTTCCAGCGCCGTCAATCGCACCGTCGCCGGCGCCTCCTCACCGCCCGGCGCGCGCAGCTCCCGTGCGATCGTCAGCGACTCCCGGCCCCGCCCGACCTGGCTCAGCAGCGCCGAACAGGTCTTGAGCGCGCACCGCAGGTCGGCCGCCACCGCCGGTGAGGTCCGGCCGAGGTCGCGGTAGATGCGGACGGCGGCCTCGGCGGCGCGGACGGCGTCGTCCAGTTCGAGGCTGGAGTGCATGCGGACCCAGGCGAAGGCGTGCAGTGCCGCGGCGACCTGGGGGGTGCGGCCGGTGCCGATGCCGGCGACGGCCCAGCGGGTTGCCTTGAGGGCCTGGTCGCGGCGGCCGTACTCGGCGAGGCGGGTGCCGAGCGAGGCCAGGCACGTCGCGAAGTCGGCGCGGTGGGCGTGGTCGAGGTCGGCCAGGCGCTGGTAGGAGTCGGCGGCCTGCTCGGCCGCGGTGAGGGCCTCCGCCTGCTTGCCGAGGTCGGCGTGGCGGGCGCTGAGGTTGCCCAGCGACCGGGCGAGCAGGGCCTCCATCGTCACCAGCGCGGCGGCGGACGGGGTGAGGTGGTCCGACCAGCGCGGGTGCACGGCGCACACGGCGGCGGTGAGGCGGTGGGCGATGGCCGAGCGGGCCGCGAGGTTGTCGGTGGACTGCATGAAACCGGGGCGCGGGAAGTTGAAGATCTCGTCCACCCGCCGTTGCAGGTCGCTGTCGGACGACGCGCGCGGGGTGCCGGGCAGCGCGATGCCGAGCTGCGTCAGCACGGAGTTGAGGCGCAGCTCGTGGGCGTGCAGGTGGACCTCGAACACGCTCGACCTGATCACCACGGCCTTGCGGGTCGCGGCCAGCGCGCCGACCTGCTCACCGGCGCGGGCCAGGTGCACGCCGTGGTTGTGCAGGGACGTGGCCAGCTCGGCGTCGTAGACCGCCGGGTTCACGGTCGCGAGCGTGCGGTGCAGGTCGACGGCCTGCGCGCTCCACTCCCGCCCCTCGGGCGCGCGGCCCAGCTCCAGGCAGATCGCGGCCAGCTCCCGCAACGACAGCGCGAGACCGGGCTCGAACAGCGCCGGGTTCGTGATCGCCAGCCGGCGGCGGATCGCGACGGCCTGCTCGGTGGCCCGCAGCGCCTCCTCCCAGCCGCCGAGGTGGGAGCAGTGCAGGCCGAAGTTGTGCAGCGCGCCCGCGAGGTCCGGGTCGAACACGGCCGGGTTGACCGCGGCGAGCCTGCGGTGCAGGTCGACCGAGTGCCGGGCCGCCTCCAGCGCCTCGTGCCGGCGGCCCACGCCCGCGAGGTGCATGCCGAGGTTGTTCAGCGCCACCGCGAGCAGCGGTTCCTGCGGCTGGCGCAGGCGGCGCAGGATCGCCACGCACGTGCGGGTCGCGCCGAGCGCCTGGCCGCGCAGGCCCAGCGCCGACAGGTCCATCGCGAGGTTGTTCAACGACGACGCGAGCTCCGCCGACGCCGGTGTGAGCCGCTGGCGCAGCTCCACCGCGCGGGCCGTGGCGTCCAGCGCCCGCTGGCCGAGTCCCGCGCCGGACAGGTGCGTGCCCAGGTGGTGCAGCGCCTCGGCCAGCACGAGCGGGTACCTGTCCGGCTGCCGCTGCGCCAGGCCCTCGTAGATCTGCACCGCGGGCTCGCTCGCCTTCACCGCCTCGTCGAACGCGCCCGCGTTGGCCAGCCTGCGGGCGAGCACCATCAGCAGCCGTGCGCGTTCGGCGGGGTGGTGGGTCTGCTCCAGCCGGTGCTCGGTCAGCCGCTGGGTCAGCCGGGCTGCGGGGAAGTCCAGGTCCACGTGCCGTTCCGGCAGCTGCGGCTCGATCGCGGCCAGCAGGTCCGTCCCCGCTGTGTCGACGACCGCCATCAACGCGCTGCCACCCGCGGCGATCACGCGGCACGGGTCCTCGCGCACCACCGCGTCGAGGTGCTCGCCGACGTGCGGCCACCGCTTGCCCGTCTCGGCGAGGACCGTGATCACCTGGCTGAGCGCGCCCGTCGTCAGCAGCGCGCGCACCATGTCCCGGCAGCGCGGATCGGTCTTCAGGCCCCGTGCGACGAGGTCCTCGCCCAACCGGTCGGGTGCGAGCGGGGCCAGCACGGTGCCGTCGTCGGCGGGCGGGTAGCAGGCCTGGTGGTCGTCGAGCAGTCGGTCGGCCTCCTCCCGCGACCGCGCGAGCCCGGTGACCCGCAGCGCCAGGCAGCCCTCGCGGTAGGACATCGGGCCGGTCAGCGTCGCGAGGAACACCACCCGCCCCAGCACGTCCGTGCTCGCCCCGACGCTGCCACCGGCCCGCATCCCGGCCCAGTGGTCGGTCTCCCGGTCGAGCAGGTAGCAGGCGAGCGCGCCGGGGTGACCGGGCGGCACCCGGTTGCGGTCGCACGCGTCCACGGCGGCGAGCGCGGCCATGAGGATCGTCAGCACGGACTGGTAGGCGGGGTCGGCCAACGACCCCGCGGGCGTCGCGTCCCGCGCGTCCGTGCCCAGCACGGTGCTGAAGCTGTCCCGCGCGGAGTCGAACACCGCCTGCCGCGCGTCCACGTCGGCGGCGAGGTCGGTCAGCCGTTCCGACTCGGCCGCCACACCGCGCTTGAGCAGCGGGTAGCGCAGCAGGTCCCACCACCGCGCGCCCGAGCGGGCGAGCAGCAGCACCCTGGTGGGACCGGCGTGGTGGATCAGCCGGTCCTCGAACAACGCCAGCAGATCGGCACGCGGCCACCTTTCCGCGTAGTCCACTATGACGAGAATTCCCGTGTTCGGCTCGGTGACCGTGAGCTGTTCGGCGAAGGCCTCCGAAGAATCGCCGCCGTGGTGCGCGACCAGCACCGAGTAGCCCGCCCACATCGATTCCGCCGCGAATTCCGTGGCCAGTCTGGTCTTGCCCTGGCCGCCCGGACCGTGCACGAGCATCGCGCTGATCCGGCCCTCGCCGCGCCGCCACTCGTCGAGCCGGGCGAGCTCGTTCTCCCGGCCGGTGAAGGGCACGACCTGGTTGCCGGCGAGCAGCAGTTGGCTGGGCTGTCTGCGCAGCTCAGCGGGGTCCGGTGGGACGGGGCTGGTGAACGGGCGCAGGTCGTAGCGGCGTCTGCGGGAATGGATGTTGACGTTTCCACCAATGTGCCCGACCTGCACGACCGGACCGGTCGCGAGCCCGGTGAAGTCGTTGCGCACGTCGGATTCGAGACCGTCTCGTCTCCGGTTTTCGTGGGCCCGCATCCGTTCCGCTCCTGAACGCCCTGGGGAAAGCGGAAAGCGTAGCGGCACGAGCAAGTCCGTGATCGCCTGGCCAGCATTTGTCCACTTTTCCGGGGAGTTCGCCGAATCAATTGATCTTGGCAAGACCGAACACGTTCGGTGCGGACGGCGTCGCGGCCACGACCCTCGGCGGTGACGGGCCTGGAGATGCTCACGCACGGGCTGTTCGCCGACGACAGGTTCCTGCGGGCGTTCACGGAGGTCCGGAGTGGACACCGCTGAGCACGTGGCGCCGGCACGCGAACCAGTATCCGGAGTCGCATGTGGATCGGGTGGCCGCGGGAGCGGGCTCGACGAGGACTCAAGCGGGCCTCCACCAGGAACGAGCCGATGTTGTCGGTCCCCCCGAGTAACGTCTGGCCCATGAACGCTGGGGACCGGATTCAGGAGCTCGCCGCCCGCCTCTTCGAGCTGCGCGACGCGTACTACCAGGGCGCGCCACTGGTGGCCGACGCCGAGTACGACGCACTGGAGGACGAGTTCCGGGCGCTGCTCACCGAGCACCCCGAGCTGACGCCGGAGGACAACCCGCTCGACTCGGTGGGGGCGCCCACCGTGCTGCACGCCCCGGTGCGGCACTCGCGGCCGATGCTGTCGCTGGAGAAGGCGAACCGGCCCGAGCAGGTCGAGGCGTTCTTCGGGCGGTTCCCCGGCCAGCAGGTGGTGGTGATGCCGAAGCTCGACGGGCTGTCGCTGGCGCTGGTGTACGAGAACGGCAGGCTGGCGCGCGCGGTCACGCGGGGCGACGGCACGACGGGCGACGACGTCACGTACCTGACGCGCGCGCTGACCGACGGCGTGCCCGACCGGGTGGACGCGCCGGGGCGGGTCGAGGTGCGCGGCGAGTGCGTGATGCTGCGGTCCACCTTCGACGCTTACAACAGGAAGAACCCGGACAAGCCGCTGATCAACCCGCGCAACGCGGCGGCGGGCACGTTGCGCGCCAAGGACCCCAAGGCGGTCGAGGGCCGGCGCATGCAGTTCTTCGCGTTCGACCTGACGACCGAGCCGGAGAGCGCGGACTCCGACCTGGACGCCGGTCTGCGCAAGCTCGGCTTCAGCGTTGCCGAGATGCGGCACTGCGGCACCGCGGCGGAGGCGCAGGAGGTCATCGCTTCGATCGAGGAGCAGCGCAACTCCCTCGACTACGACCTCGACGGCGCCGTGCTGCGCCTGGCCGACCGCGACGCGTTCGCCGCCGCCGGCACCCGGTCCAGCTCACCGCGCGGCGCGATCGCCTACAAGTTCGCCGCCGAGGAGAAGACGACGGTGCTCGCCGACGTGGTGTGGGACGTCGGCAAGACCGGCAAGATCGCCCCCGTCGCGTGGCTGGAGCCGGTGTTCGTGGGCGGCACGACCGTGACCCGCGCGACCCTGGCCAACCAGGAGGTCATCCGCGCCCGCAACATCAAGATCGGTGACACGGTCCTGATCCGCCGCGCCGGCGACGTGATCCCGTTCGTGGCGGGCGTGCTCGACGCCTCGAAGCGCACCGGCGAGGAGCGCGAGATCGTGCCCCCGACCGAGTGCCCCTCGTGCGCGCAGCCGCTGACCGAGCAGGGCAACAGCCGGGAACTGTTCTGCACCAACGCCGCCTGCCCCGCGCAGACCGTGCGCCGCCTCATCCACTGGTCCTCCCGCGCGGCGGCGGACATCGACGCCATCGGCCAGGTGTGGATCGAACGCCTCGCCGAGACCGGCGACCTGGTGAACCCGTCCGACTTCTACACCCTCACCAAGGAACGCCTGCTGGAGTTCGACCGCGTCGGCGAGGTCTCCGCGACCCGCATGATCGAGTCGATCGACCGCAGTCGCGCCGTCGGCCTGCGCCGCGCCCTCATCGGCCTCGCCATCCCGATGGCCTCCGAGGGCACCGCCGCCCGCCTGTGCCGCGCCGGCTTCGGCTCCCTCGAAGAGGTGGCCGACGCGGGCGTCGAGGCCCTGGTCGCCGTCGACGACATCGGCGCGAAGGTCGCCGAGTCCCTCATCCACCACCTCACCCGCCTGCGCCCCGAGATCGAACGCCTCCGCGCCCGCGGCGTGAACCTCGACGTCCGCGACGAGGACCTCCCACCCGTGGTCGCCGCCGGCGCCCCGCTCGAAGGCAAGTCCGTCGTCATCACCGGCTCCATCAGCGACCCCCGCTCCGGCGAGAAGGTCGCCCGCCCCACCTTCCAGCGCATGTGCGAGAAAGCCGGCGCCACCGCCGCCTCCTCGGTCTCGGCGACCACGGACATGCTCATCACGGGCGCGGACGTCGGCGCGAGCAAGCTGACCAAGGCGGAGAAGCTCGGCGTCGAGGTGGTGGACCAGGGCGAGATCTGGTCGAAGCTGATCGCGGCGGGCATCGCCTGACCGGCGCCCGCCTCCGGTGCCGCCTCCGCGGCGGCCGCCCTCACCCACAGCGTCGTCATCTGCCCTGCCGCGTCTCCACGCGCAACCGCTTGCCCTGCAACGGCGAGCGGCACCCGTTGTGGCAACGGGCTGAAGTCGGCGAGCAGGGTCCGCGTCACGGGCGCTGCGGCGTGACGAGGCCCGACTCGTAGGCGAGGACCACGAGCTGGGCGCGGTCGCGGGCGTGCAGCTTGGTCATGGCGCGGTTGACGTGGGTCTTGGCGGTGAGCGGGCTGATCACCATGCGGGCGGCGACCTCGTCGTTCGACAGGCCCTGGGCCACGAGCACGACGGCTTCCTGTTCGCGGTTGGTCAGCTCGCTCAGGCCGTGCCGGTTGAGCTGCGGCTGGCTCACGTACCGGTCGATGAGCCTGCGGGTGATCGACGGCGCGAGCAGGGCGTCGCCGCGGGCCGCCACCCGCACCGAGTGCAGGAAGTCCTCCGGGTGCACGTCCTTGACGAGGAACCCGGCCGCGCCCGCCCGCAACGCCTCGAACACGTACTCGTCCAGGCCGTAGTTGGTGAGGATGACGACGTGCACGCCCGCCAGCGCCGGGTCGGCGGCGATCCGGCGGGTGGCCTCGATGCCGTCGACCTCGGGCATCTGGACGTCGACGAGCGCGATGTCCGGCAGGTGGGCACGGGCCTGCTCGACGCACTCGGCGCCGTTCGCCGCCTCCGCCACGACCGCGATGTCGTCCTCGGCCTGCAGCAGCGCGCGGAACCCGCTGCGGATCAACGGCTGGTCGTCGGCCAGCAGCACCCGGATCACGGCTGTGCCACCGGCAGCTCGGCGTGGACGCGGAAGCCGCCCCCGGTGCGCGGCGCGGCGTCCAGGCGCCCGCCGAGCGCGGTGACCCGTTCGCGCATCCCCCGCAGGCCGACACCGGGAGTGCCGTTCGGGGTGGCGGTGCCGTCGTCGTCGACCCGGATGACGAGCGCGTCCTCGCGGTGGTCGATGTGGACGCTGGCGGACGCGGCCCGCGCGTGCCGCGCGATGTTGGTGAGCGACTCCTGCACGATCCGGTACGCGGTCCGGTCGACGGCCGCGGGGAGGTCCGCGCGGTCGCCCTCGATCGTGAGCCGGGCGTCGAGGCCGGTGGTCCGCGCGCGGTCGACGAGGTCGGGCACGTCGCCCAGGCCGTGGTACTCGGTGTCGTCGCGCAGGGCCTCCAGCGTGGCGCGGAGCTCCCTGGTCGCCTCGCGGCTGGCGTCGCGGATGGCGATGAGCGCGTCCGGAACGTCCTCCCGCCGCTTCCGCGCGAGGTGGACGGCGACCTCGGCCTGCAGCTTGATCACCGAGATCTGGTGGGTGAGCGAGTCGTGCAGCTCGCGGGCGATGTGGAGGCGTTCCTCGTTCGCCCGGCGCAGCGCGGTCTCCTCGCGGGTGCGCTCGGCCTCGTCCGCCCTCCTCTCCGCCTGCCGCAACGCTTCTCCCGCCGCCGCGGCCGCGACGAGCCAGGCGATCTGGAGCACGTCCCGGCTCTGCGTGAACGCCTCGGCGGTGGTCAGGTCGCGCGGCGACAGCACGACGGCGAGCGGCAGCGCGGCCAGCATCAGCACCGACCCGGCGACCGTGACGACGTGGTGACCGGCGCGCATCGCGGCGTAGACGGCGAACAGGAACGCGATCACCGGCACGTCGAACCCGGCGGCCTGGTAGCCGAGCGCGGTGAGCCCGGTGGCGGCGAGGACGGCACGCGGGTGGCTGCGCCGCGCGACCAACGCCAGTCCGCTCGCCGCCAGCAGTGCGAAACCGAGCGGTTCGAGCGTCGTGACCGGCCGGGAGGCACCGGCGACCACGAGGCTCGCCGCCACCCCGGCCGCGATCGCCCAGTCCGTCCACCGCCTGCTCATGCGTGCACCCTAACCGGATGTTCACGCTGGTAGATCCTGCACGGGGAGGACCTTCCGGCTACCGCGGACGCAGTAGACGGGTGTCTGTGCGCGCACGACGACGCGGACGGTCTGCGCGGCCACGCTGGGGCCATCCGTTGAAAGGGGAAAGTCGTGGTTCTCGCACAGATCGCCGACACGTACGGGATGACGGCGGGCCGCACGTGGTCGCTCGTCGGTGCCGCACTCGGCCTGGCCGGGCTGGTGCTCGCGTTCGCCGGGCGCCGGTTCGCGGTGGTCGCTCTCGCCGCGGGTGCCGCCGGCGCGGTGGCCGGGGTGCTGGTGGTGGCGTTCGCGAAGGGCGGTCCCGGTACCGGCCACGGCATCGTCGGCGGCTACGTGTCACTGGTCGTGGGCCTGGCCGCGGTGGTCACCGCCGTGCTCAGGCGTAGAGGCGCTCGGGCTGCTGGACCGTCCGCCGGGTGATGAGCCCCGCCGCACCCCGCACGACCGCGAACTCGCCGAGCGGCGACGCGACCAGCCGCGTGTGCCGCTCACCGCCCGCCAGCACCCGGTTGTCCATTTCGGACCGGATCGCGGCGCTCAAGTGGTCGTGCAGGACGGCATAGCTGCCGCCGAGCACGACGGTCGGCACGTCGAAGAGGTTCATCAACGTCGCCAGCCCCACTCCGAGCGCCCGTCCGGCCTCGCTGACGGCGTGCCGTGCGCGTTCATCGGTCTTCAGGGCTTCCGTGAGCTCGTCGAGGTGCTTGCGTCCCGCATCCCGCAGCATGACGTCAAGCCCCGCATACCGTTCCACGCACCCACGGCTGCCACACGTGCACTGCACACCATCGCGCTCGATGACCACGTGCCCGAGCTCGCCGGCGAACCCGCTCACCCCGCGGTACACCTCGCCGCCGAGCACCACCCCAGCGCCGATGCCGACGTCCGCCGAGACGTGCACGAAGTCCTCGCCCGCCAGGTGCTTCGGCCACAGGTGGGCGAGGGCGGCGAGGTTGGCCTCGTTGTCGAGCTCGACGTCCAGCCCGAGCCGCGCGGTCAGGTGCGCGGTGAGGTCGTGGCCGACGAGGTGCGGCAGGTTCGGCGCACGGACGACCGTTCCGTTGTGGACCACGCCGGGCACCGCGAGCCCGACACCGAGGACGGTTCTCGTGGTCTTCGCACTCTCGACGAGGTCGGCGACGCGGGCGAGCACCTGCTCGGCGGTGGCGTGCCGGTTGTCGGCGGGCACCCGGTGCCGGTGCACGGTCTCGCCGTCGAGCCCCAGCACCTCGACGGCGAGGTGCTCGACGTTGACCTCCACGCCGATCGAGACCGGCCCCTCCGGGTGGAACCGGAGCGGCTTCGACGGCCGTCCGACCCCGGTCAGGGTCGCGGGCTCCTCGACCAGGACACCGTTGGCCAGCAACGGTTCGGTCAGGTTCGACAGGGTCGCCTTGGTGAGACCGGTGCGGGCGGCCAGTTCGGCGCGCGAGCCGGGTTTGTCGACCAGGGCGAGCAGGACTGTGCGCAGGTTGCCGAGGCGTACCTGCCGCAGGTGGTCGACGGTGGTCATCGCCATCAGTATCGCCGTGCGGGGGCGGAGGGGTGCGCGTGGATGCCGGTTGGTGGGCCGACGCGGGTGGGCGGGGGAGCGGCGAGTCGCGTGGTGGTGGCACATGCGCCCACACCGCACCCCACACACAACCCGGCCGGCGTGCGCACGACTCCCACCGCGCGCACGCCGCCCAAGCCCACTCCCAAGCCCCCGGTCACACCATCACCGGCTCAGGTACTTCTGTGCCGCCTCGCCATACCGGGCCCGGACCTCCGCAACAGCGGCGGCCTCGAACACCTCCGCCGCCCCGCGCGACCACACGGGCGGCTGCGCACCACCGGCGAGCACCCACGCGGCTTGCCGGGCCGCACCGTCGGCCACGTACTCGCCGGGCGACGGCACGGTCACCGGCACGCCGAACACGGTCGGCGCGATCCGGCGGACCGCGGGTGAGGCAGCCGCGCCGCCGACCAGTTGCACGCCGGTCACGTCGGCGCCCTGGGCGGCGAGTGCGTCGAGGCCGACGGCCAGGCCGCACAGCATGCCCTCGACGGCGGCCCTGGCGATGTTCGCCGGGGTGGCGTTCGACAGGGTCAGGCCGTGCAGGGCGCCGGTCGCGTCCGGGAGGTTCGGGGTGCGTTCGCCCTCCAGGTACGGCACCAGCACCACGCCCTCCGCGCCGGCCGGGGCCGACAGGGCGAGCGTGCTCAGCCGGTCGAGGTCCACGCCCAGCATGCGGGCGGTCGCGTCCAGCACGCGGGCGGCGTTCAGGGTGCACGCGAGTGGCAGGTAGCGGCCGGTGGCGTCGGCGAAGCCCGCCACGATGCCGGACGGGTCCGTCGCGCGGACCTCGCTCGTCGCGGTCACCACGCCGGAGGTGCCCAGGGACACCACGACGTCGTTGCCCGACGAGACGCCCAGCATCGCCGCCGCGTTGTCGCCGGCGCCGGGACCGAGGCGCAGGTGGCCCGCGGTGACCGACTCGGCAGGGCCGAGCACGCGGGGGAGCTGCACGTCGGCGCGGCCGAGGCCGCGTTCGAGCAGGCTCGGGACGTACTCGTCGGCCACCGAGTCGAAGTAGCCGGTGCCGGAGGCGTCCGAGCGGTCCGTCACCAGGTCGGCGAGGTCGCCGGTGCCGCGCAGCCGCCACGTCAGCCAGTCGTGCGGCAGGCAGACGGCGGCGGTGCGCTTGGCGTTCTCCGGTTCGTGCTGCTGCAGCCAGCGCAGCTTGGTGATCGTGAACGACGCGACCGGCACCAGGCCGATCCGCGCCGCCCACACGTCCGCGCCGAGCTCGGCGGTCAGGTCCGCGGCGGCTGCCGCGGACCTGGTGTCGTTCCACAGCAGGGCGTCCCGCACGACCTCGCCGTCGTCGTCGAGGCACACCATGCCGTGCTGCTGCCCCGCGACGCTGAGCGCGGCCACGTCGTCGAGCCCGCCCGCCTGGGCGGCGGCCTCCTCGTACGCCCGCCACCAGTGCGACGGGTGCACCGACGTGCCGTCGGGGTGCGCGGCCCGGCCCTCGCGCACGAGCTCGCCGGTGTCCGCGTCCCTGATGACGACCTTGCACGACTGCGTAGACGAGTCGACCCCCGCCACGAGCGTCATGTCAGCGCGCTCCCATGAGGTGCTCGAGGGCCAGCTGGTTGAGGCGAACGAACCCGAACCCGCGCTCGGCGGCCTTGTCCGGGTCGAACGACTCGGCCAGCAGCTCGTCGTAGCCCTCGCCGTCGTTCAGCGTCGGCTGGCTCAGCTCCGGCACACCGGCGGTGGCCAGCGCCTCCTGCACCTCGGGGTCGGCCCTGAACGCCGCCGCACGCTCCTTGAGCAGCAGGTACGTCCGCATGTTCGCCTTGACCGACTCCCACACGCCGGTGAAGTCCTCGGTGCGCGACGGCTTGTAGTCGAAGTGCCGCGGCCCCTCGTAGCCCGCCGTCTCCAGCAGGTCGACCAGCGCGAACGCGTTCATCAGGTCGCCGTGGCCGAACACCAGGTCCTGGTCGTACTTGATGCTGCGCTGACCGTTGAGGTCGATGTGGAACAGCTTGCCGTGCCACAACGCCTGCGCGATGCCGTGCACGAAGTTGAGGCCCGCCATCTGCTCGTGCCCGACCTCGGGGTTGAGGCCGACCAGCTCCGGCTTGTCCAGCGAGGTGATGAACGCCAGCGCGTGACCGATCGTGGGCAGCAGGATGTCGCCCCGCGGCTCGTTCGGCTTGGGCTCGATGGCGAACTTGATGTCGTAACCGCGGTCGGTGACGAACTGCGTGAGCAGGTTCAGGCCCTCGCGGTAGCGGTCCAGTGCCGCCCGCACGTCCTTCGCGGTGTCGTACTCGGAGCCCTCGCGGCCGCCCCACAGCACGTACGTCTTCGCACCGAGCTCGGCCGCGAGCTCGACGTTGCGCAGCACCTTGTGCAGCGCGTACCGGCGCACGCCCCGGTCGTTGCTGGTGAAACCGCCGTCCTTGAACACCGGGTGGGTGAACAGGTTCGTGGTGACCATCGGGATGGTCAGCCCGGTCTCCTCCAGCGCCCCCTTCAACCGCCCGACCTGCTGGTCGCGGTTGGAGGAGTCGAAGAGGTCGTCGTCGTGGAACGACATGCCCCACGCGCCGAGCTCGGCCAGCTTGTGCACGGCCTCGACCACGTCCAGTGCGGGTCGCGTGGCCTCGCCGAACGGGTCACGACCCGGCCAGCCGATGGTCCACAGGCCGAAGGAGAACTTGTCCGCCGGAGTGGGCGCGCTCATGATCCACCCTTTCGTTCAAAGCTTGAACTTAGTGCAGACCGTACGACGCCGAGCCCGTGATCGCAATAATCCGGTTCCACGTCCGCAACGCGCCTCGTAGACTTCTGATCACCATCACCGAGCGAGGGGAGTACGGCCGTGCGCGTCCGCACCGCTCCCCGCTTCGACGTGATCCTCGTGTCCTCGCACCCCGGCTGCCCGCTGCGCGCCGGGCACCGGTAGTCCGCGAAGACCCCTCTTCTCCCGGCACGTGACCTGTCGTGCCGTCCGGGTCTCGTCGGCCGCATCGCGCCGACCGCACCACCAGAGACCACCCGAAAGGCACCGCGCCATGCGCGCCATCCGCAACATCGGCATCCTCGCCCACGTCGACGCCGGCAAGACCACCCTCACCGAACGCGTCCTCTTCGTCACCGGCACCACCCACCGGCGCGGCGAGGTCCACGACGGCACGACCGTCACCGACTTCGACCCGCAGGAGCGCGACCGCGGCATCACGATCTTCGCCGCCGCCGTGAGCTGCACGTGGGACGACCACCGCATCAACCTCATCGACACGCCGGGCCACGTCGACTTCGCCGACGAGGTCGAACGGGCGCTGCGCGTGCTCGACGGCGCGGTCGTGGCGTTCGACGGGGTGGCCGGGGTCGAGCCGCAGAGCGAGTCGGTGTGGCGGCAGGCCGACCGGTACGGCGTGCCGCGGATCGCGTTCGTCAACAAGCTCGACCGGGCCGGCGCCGACCTCGACCGGGCCGTCGAGTCGATCAGGACCCGGCTGCGCACCACGCCGCTGGTCGTCCAGCTGCCCATCGGCCGGGAGGACGGCTTCCGCGGGGTCGTCGACCTGGTCGCGATGCGCGCGTACGTCTGGACCGACGAATGCGCGGAAACCGCTGTGCCGCAAGAAGCACACGCCCGCAGGAGAAGGCTGGAGGAAGCGGTCGCCGAGCTGCACCCCGGTGCGCTGGAGGAGTTCTGCGCGAAGGACGAGCTCACCGACGACACGCTCAGGAACGCCTTGCGCGACCTCACGCACGCGAACAAGGCGACAGTCGTTCTGTGCGGCAGCGCGTACCGCAACCGCGGCGTCGAACCGTTGCTGGACGCGGTCGTGGCGTACCTGCCGTCCCCTGTGGACGTACGGCCGATCGAGAGCGTGGACGGGCAACGACGACGGGCGGATCCGGAGGAACCGTTCGCCGCGCTGGCGTTCAAGGTGAACTCGACCGCGACGGGCCGGGTGACCTCCGTGCGCGTCTACTCGGGCACCCTCCACAAGGGAGACACGGTGCTCGTGAACGGCCGAACGGAACGCGTCGCGCGGATCCTGCGGGTCCAGGCCGACCGGCACACGCCGGTCGACACCGCGACGGCCGGTGACATCGTGGCCGTGGTGGGGCTGAAGAACACGCGCACCGGGGCGACCCTGTGCGCGCCCGACGCCCCGCTGCTGCTCGAAGAACCGGTCACGCAGGACCCGGTCGTCTCGGTGGCGGTGGAGGCCAGGTCCGCCGCCGACACCGAACGGCTGGTCCAGGCGCTGGCCCACCTCACAGAGGAGGACCCGTCGCTGAAGGTCACGACCGACCGGGAGACCGATCAGCTGCTGCTCGCCGGCCTCGGTGAGCTGCACCTGGAGGTGGCGGTGGAGAAGGTGCGCCAGACCCACCGCGTCGAGGTCGTGACGGGACGGCCGAGGGTCGCCTACCGCGAGACGGTCGAACGGGGTGTGTCCGGATTCGTCTACCGGCACGTGAAGCAGGACGGAGGTGCGGGGCAGTTCGCCCACGTGGTGATCGACACCGAACCGGCCGACGCCTTCGAGTTCCGCTCGGCGGTCACCGGCGGGCGGGTGCCGCAGGAGTTCGTCAGGGCGGTCGAACAGGGCTGCCGCGACGCGCTCGCCGAGGGCCCGCTCGGGTTCCCGGTGGCCGGTGTGCGGGTGACGCTCACCGACGGCTCCACGCACGTCAAGGACTCCAGTGAGATGGCCTTCCGGACGGCGGGCCGCCTCGGGCTCCGCGACGCGCTGCGCCAGGGCGTCATGACCAGGCTCGAACCGGTGACCGAGGTCACGGTCACCGTGCCGGAGGAGTTCGCCGGCGGCGTGTTCGGCGACCTGGCGGCCCGGCGTGGCCGCATCCTCGGCTCCACCACCAGGGCGGACGTGGCGGTGGTGACGGCGAGCGTGCCGCTGGCGGAGATGTTCGGCTACGTGACGAGGTTGCGCAGCCGGACGCAGGGCCGCGGCACGTTCACCAGCCGCCCCACCGGTTATGCGCCCGCATAGCACGGAACGGGCCCGCCCGCGCACCGGCGCGGGCGGGCCTATGCTCGATCGAATGGTGATCGGACCGGCTCCCCACGACCGACTGCACGTGATGTCGTTCAACCTGCGCTTCGCCTCGAACGTGGAGCCGAACTCCTGGGCCACGAGACGACCGGTGGTGGCCCGGCTGCTCAACGCGGAGCAACCCACCGTCCTGGGCACTCAAGAAGGCCTGTACGGACAGGTCAAGGACGTCGCGACCGACCTGCCGGACCGCTACGACTGGATCGGCGTCGGCCGCGCGGGCGGCAGCCACGACGAGTTCGTCGCCGTCTTCTTCGACACCGCGCGGCTCGACCCGCTCGCGTTCGACCACCACTGGCTCTCCGACACCCCGAACGTGATCGGCTCGCGGACGTGGGGCAACAACGTGGTCCGGATCGTCACGTG
Source organism: Lentzea sp. NPDC042327 (assembly GCF_040647275.1). NCBI lineage: Bacteria > Bacillati > Actinomycetota > Actinomycetes > Pseudonocardiales > Pseudonocardiaceae > Lentzea > Lentzea sp. NPDC042327. The sequence goes on along the minus strand of NZ_JBEZBX010000001.1, from coordinate 653,098 downwards.
GGTCCGCTTCGCCGACAAGCACACCGGTGCCCAGTTCGTCTTCGTGAACACCCACTTCGACCACGAGTCGGAGCTCGCGCGGCTGCGCAGCGCCGAGGCCATCCGCGACCGCCTCAACGCCCAGACGCTGCCGGTCGTGCTCACCGGCGACTTCAACGACGTGCCGGGGTCGAAGGCCTACCGCGTCCTCGGCCTGGAGGACACCTGGAACGGCTCCCGCCTCACGCCCGCGTACGGCACGTTCCACGGCTACGCGCCGCTGGTGCCGGACGGCCCGCGGATCGACTGGATCATGACCCGCGGCGCCACCACCGAGGCCGCCGCGATCAACACCTACGCCGAGGGCACCCAGTACCCGTCCGACCACCTCCCGATCCAGGCGCTGCTCCGGCTCCACTGATCCATCGGTACCGGAACCCGTCTCAGCTCGACCGCGCAGTGGTCTGAACCATTAGGTTGGCTGCATGCGCCTGAAAACAGTGATCGCGTCCGTGCTGGTGGCGGTCTCGCTCGGCTCCGGAGCGGCGGCGGCGGCCGCTCCGGCCCGCCACGAGTGCGCCACCCCGTCCATCGACCGCTACCAGCAGTGGCTGGCCAGCGGTGAGGGCACCACCGAGCCCGCGACCGGCAGCACCCTCGTCCCCGACGGGCGGCACCGGTACGCGGCGAAGATCAAGTTCCTCAACCCCGAGTGGCACGTCATGGTGCTCTGGCTCGGGAACCGGTTCGAGGCAGAGGCGGACCTGTCGCGCTCGCGCGGGTTCCTGATGACCTACAGCGCCACCGACGACCTGTACGTCCAGCTGCGGCCCGCGTCCGACTGGAGCGGCGGGGCCAAGTGGGTCACCAAGATCCCGTCGACCCGCGGCAAGGTCGTCTCGCGGTTCTTCAGCTTCGCGCCGGACAAGTGGACGACCTTGGCGGAGCTCGGTGCGCCGAACTACCCCTTGGCGGACGCGCTCGACGACGCCCGCGGCCTGGTCTTCGTCGGCAAGACGCCCAACGACCTGACGTTCAAGGGGCTGAAGGTGGACGGGTACCGGCCACCCTGCGTTTACTGACAGCGTTGTCGCGACCGGGTACGTTCCGGCGCGTGAGAGCGCTCTCGATCACCCTGGTCGCTGTCCTCACCGCCGCGCTGGCGGCTCCCGCGAGCGCGGCGGTGCGGGACGACACGTCCTCCGTCGACCCGCTGATCGGCTCGGCGGGTGGTGGCAACACCTATCCGGGCGCGGTGCGGCCGTTCGGGATGATCTCCTGGAGCCCGACGTCGACCCGTGGCGACCAGACGAACACCGGTGCCGCCAACGGGTACGCCTACGACGCCACGCGGGTGCGCGGGTTCAGCCTGACACACGTCAACGGCGCCGGCTGCCACCCCGGCGCGGCGGGGGACGTGCCGATCATGCCGCACGTCGGCGCCATCACCACGTCACCGACCGCGGACATCGGGGACCAGGTCTTCGCGAGCGACTTCTCCCACGCCGACGAGGTCGCCGAACCCGGCCGGTACCGGGTGGGGCTCAAGTCCGGTGCGAGCGCCGACCTCTCCGTGACGACCCGCGCGGGCATCGGCGAGTTCGGCTTCCCCGCCGACCAGCCGGCGTCGCTGCTGTTCCGCGTCTCGAACTCGTTGAACGGCAGCGAGGACGCCGAGGTCACCATCGACCCGGCCGCGCGGACGGTCTCCGGTTCCGTGCTGACCGGCGCCTTCTGCGGCCGGCGGGCGAACGGCGGCACGAACAACCAGAGGTCCTACTACCGCCTGTACTTCACCGCCTCCTTCGACCAGGCGTTCAGCGGTTTCGGCACGTGGGTCGACGCTTCGCTCAAGCCCGGTGCCACCACCGCGACCGGCGGCGAGGGCTACCTGACCGGCAACGCCCGTGCCGGCAGGGGTTCCGGCGGCTACGTGTCCTTCGCGGACACCAAGGTGCGCATGCGCGTCGGCATCTCCTACACCAGCCTCGAAGCCGCACAGCGCAACCTGAAGGCCGAGATCTCGAAGCGGGACACCGTCGAGTCGGTGGCCGGGGACGCCCGGCGCGAGTGGGCGGGGCAGCTGCGCGCCGTGGAGGTCGACGGCGGCACCGCTGACCGGCGCACGGTCTTCTACACCGCGCTCTACCACGCCTTCCTGCAGCCGAACGTGGCCAGCGACGTCGACGGCACCTACCTCGGCAGCGACCGCCTCGTGCACCGCCTGGCACCCGGCCAGCGGGTCCAGTACGGCAACTTCTCCGGCTGGGACCAGTACCGCGCCCACACCCAGCTGCTGGCGCTGCTCGAACCGCGCGTCGCCGGTGACTACGCCCAGTCCCTGCTGAACCTGGCACGGCAGAACGGCGGGGTGTGGGACCGCTGGGTGCACGTCAACGGCCCCACCCACGTGATGACCGGCGACCCGTCCGCGCCCGCTGTCGCCGGCATGCACGCCATGGGGGCCAAGAACTTCGACGTCCGCGGCGCGTTCGACTCGTTGCTGCGCCAGGCCACCGTCCCGCACCCGGACGGCCTGTCCGACAAGGGCTGTCCCGGCCAGTGCGAGGGCCAGCGCCCCAACCTCGCCGAGCACCTGCGCCTCGGCTACGCCCCGCAGGACACCTGCCACTGCTGGGGCGGTGCCGCCGAGACCCTGGAGGACGCGGTCGCCGACCAGGCGCTCGCGGACCTCGCCGACCGCCTCGGCCGCCCGTCCGCCGAGCTGCGCGCCCGCGCGGGCTGGTGGCGCAACACCTTCAACCCGGCCACCGGGTACCAGCAGGCCCGCCGCGCCGACGGGTCGTGGGTGACGCCGTTCAGCCCGTCCTCCGACCTCGGGTTCGCGCAGGGGTCCAGCGCCACCTACACGTGGATGGTCCCGCACGACGCCGCCGGTCTGGCCGCCGCGATGGGCGGTGACGACGCCGCGGTGGCCCGCCTCGACGCGTTCTTCCACCGCGCCGACGGCTCGTGGGCCACCGGCGGCGACCCGGCGCGCTACGACCCGACCAACGAGCCCGGCATCCACACCCCGTGGCTCTACAGCGAGTTCGGCCGCCCCGACAAGGCGCAGGAGACCGTGCGCTCCCTGGCGTCGCTGGTCTACCGCACCGGCCCGGCCGGCCTGCCCGGCAACGACGACCTCGGCACCATGTCCGCCTGGTACGTCTTCGCCGCGCTCGGCCTGTACCCGCGCACGCCCAGCAGCGCGGAGCTGCACGTGACCAACCCGATGTTCGCGAAGGCCCGCATCGCCGGCCGCGGCATCACGGTGCTGGCGCCGCGGTCGGCGCTGACCCACGTCGACGGCGTGCGGTGGAACGGCCGGCGGGTGGAGCAGCCGTGGCTGCCGGAGTCGTTCGTGCGGCGCGGCGGAGTCCTCGTGGTCACCGGACGCTGACCCGCACCGGCTCACCACCCCAGGTGCTGCCGGATGGCCTGCTCTTTGACCAGTTCGGCGTAGGCCGCCTGTCCCGCCGCGTTGGGGTGGTAGCTGCTGCCCAGCTCCGGGACCTGCGGTCCGTAGAAGTAGGGCCAGTCGCGGGTGGAGCACAGCTCGTGGCCCTCGAACAGCGGTGCGGGGTCGAGGTAGTGGAACTTCGTGCCGCGCGCGCCGACCCGGTCGCGGATGGTGTCGTTGAGCGCGGTCACCAATGTGCGGGCGCCGGCCTGGTCGGTCTCGTCGATGTCGACGTCGAGGGGGCCCAGGTACCGGCACGGGGTGAAGTCGGCGTCGCCGGCGATCAGCTGGGGGTAGCCCAGCACCCACACCTCCGCGTCCCGGGCCCTCAGGGCGATCTTGGCGTAGAGGTCGTCGAGCAGACCGGGCAGCACGAAGTCCACGAGCGCCTTGGACTCGCGGTACCGCGCGGAGTCGACACCGCACGACCCGGACACGCAGGCCTTGGCGAAGTCGGAGAACTTCACGTCGTTGCCGCCGATGGTCAGCGTGACGAGCCGGGTGTCGTCGCCCAGCGCGCTCAGCTGCGCCGGTTCTCCGTTCGCGGGCACCTGCACGGTGGCGGTCGTGGCGCCGGAGCAGGCCCGGAAGTCGGTGGTGAAGTCCAGGGTCCGGTCCTGGTCGACCAGCTCGGCGTAGGCGAGCGCGCTGCGGTGGCAGCCGTTGGCGTCCGAGGGCGCGGTGTAGGGCTTGACCGCTTCGCCGGAGGAGAACGAGTCGCCCAGCGCGACGTGCCGCAACGGCCCGGTGCCGCGGCCGGACTGGCCGAGCAGGTCTCCGCGCGGGTAGTCGATGCTCGCGCCCTTGAACGGCAACCGCCACAGCGTCAGCGGCGGCGTGGGGCCGTTGTTCATGCGCCCGAGGTTGCAGTGCTCGGGTTGCACGCAGGTGACCAGCAGGACCGCGTCCTGGGTCAGCGCGAGGCCTTCGCCGTGGTGCGGGGTGCCGATCGTGTCGCGTGCGACCGTGGGCTGGGCGCCGGTGTTGTGGACGGCGAGGAGCCGACCGCGCCGGTCGGTCTGCCGCACCTCGACGTGCTCGTCACCGGACCCGGTGTAGGTGAGGAACCGGGCGACGTAGACGTTGCCGTCGAGGTCGACCTGCGGCGCCGTCACGTGCTGGACCACCGCACCGGTCACCGGCGCGAACGCGGAGGAAGTCTCACCCGACGCGGACACGGTGATCATCGGGTCGGTGTGGCGGCCGTAGGTGCTCAGCACCACGCCGCCGTCCGGGGTGGCGCGCATCCCCCGCGTGGCGGTGCACCAGCCGACCGCGTTCGTCAGGCCGTGCACGCGGCTCGTGCCGTCGAGGTCGACCCGCTGGACGTGCCGCACGCAGCTCGAACCCTGGTTGTCGAGCTGGTCGACCGCGACGAACGCGTCACCGGCGGCATTGACGGAGAACCCGGTGATGACGGTGTCGTAGCCGCGCACGACCTCCGCGGCGTCCGGCCGGACGGTGCCGTCGTGGTCGACGTGGCGCACGGAGCTGCCGTCCAGCACGGTCACACCGGTGCGGTGCGGCGACATCAGCGGGAACGACCCGAGGTAGCCGTACTGCGAGACCGCGGCGTTGGCGGACAGCGGGCGGTCGAACCGCACGGCGCCCGTGGTGCGGTCGAGGCTGAGCAGCCGGACGTTCTCCGAACGGCAGTCGTGGTTGTAGACCAGCGCGTACAGGTTCCCGTCCGCGCCGATCGCGAGCGAGTGCACCTGCGTCCAGTAGCGGTAGCTGGAGCAGGACGTCCGGACCGGCGTGTGCCACAGCCGCGTGCCGGTGGGGTCGAACCCGCCGATCTGCACGACGTCATCGGTGTTGTGGTCGACGTACGGGGCGAAGTACCGGTTCTGCCCGTCGACGGCGGTGTTCGTCGAACATCCGCTCAGCGCACGCCACCCCTGCGCGGGAGCGCTGATGCGCATCCGCTCGGTGCCACCGGGCGCGAGACCGACCGCGCTGACCGGGGCGCGCTCGGAGTTGCACGTCGTGACGGCCCCGCCGTCCACGGTCCCCAGCACTCCGGCGGCCCACACGCCGCTGAGGTCGGCCGGCATGGAGTACGGGTAGCCGGACGCTGCCCAGGCCGCACCGGGCGGCACGAGGCCCTGGGTCAGCAGCACCACGACGACCAGCAGAAGCGCCCGAGCGGGACGCTGAACGGTGAACGGCACGACAGCTACATCGCGCCCGCACGTCCCGGATTACGCATTCCTCCCTGATGCACTCGAAGGAACTAGTTCGCTGCCGCGATCAACGCCTGCGGTGCCGCCTGCTTGATCCGCGTCGTCAGCCACGACAGCTGCCGCTTGGTCTCCTTCTCGCAGGAGCTCACGACGTCGAGCAGCTCGCGGTCCCGCAGCCCCTGCGCGGCCTGCCCGACGACGGTCCACGTGATGTCCGTGAACGACGCCAGCGCGTACAGGTCCTGCAGGTCGCGCAACAGCCCGACGCCACCGCCGCGGGTCTCGGTGACCTCGGCCGCGTGCAGGCGTTCCGGTTCGTCCTCGCGGTGCTCGCCGTAGCGCTGCACGAACGGCCAGAGGTGGCCGGCCTGGCTGTCGGTCCGGCCGGCCAGCACCTCGCACATGTGCTGCACGTCGGGTTCGTCGCCGTGCCCGGCGGCGATCTCGCGGAACGCGGCGGCGAGCGTGCCCAGCGAGGTGTGCAGGAGACCGAGGTAAGTCGAGAGGTGCACCGGTCACACCTTCCTGATCCGCACGGCACTGATCTTGAACGTCGGTTGCTTCGAGACCGGGTCCCACTGGGTGCGGGTGAGCTCGTTCGCGGCCTGGAAACCGTAGTGGAACGGCACGAACACCACCCCCGGCCGGCACCGCCCGATGCGGACCGGGACCTCGATCGCGCCGCGCGGCGACTCCACGCGCACCAGGTCGCCGTGGGCCAGGCCCAGCTCTTCGGCGTCGGTGGGGGAGACCTCCACCCACGGGTTGGGCGCGGCCTGCTGCAGCTCCGGTGCGCGGGCGGTCTTGGTGCGGGTGTGGAAGTGGTAGACCGACCGCCCGGTCGTGCACAGCAGCGGGTAGTCCTCGCTCGGCTGCTCCGGCGGCGGGGTGTGCTCGACGGCCTTGAGGAACGCGCGGCCGTCGGGGCGCCGCGCCTTGTACTCGGTCGGAGTGACCGACGCGCCGGTCAGCAGGTCGTGGCCGAAGTCCTCGCAGTAGTCGGCTGCGGTGGGGAAGTGGCCGTCGGCGTAGAGCCGTTCCGCGCCGCCCCAGGGGATTCCGCCGCCGCGCAGCTTCTCGTAGGACAGGTCGGTGTAGTCGCACGGCCGGCCACGGCTGCACTCACGCCACGCGTCGAACGCGCCCTCGGCGTCCTTCCACTTGATCAGCGGGGCGCCGTCGCGGTCGCGCAGGTCCATGCGGCGCGCGTAGTCCAGGAAGATGTCCAGGTCGCTGCGGGCCTCGCCGGGCGGCTGCACGGCCTGCTCGGACAGGTGCACGACACGGGTGGCGTTGGTGAACGTGCCCTGCTTCTCGCCCCACAGCGCGGCGGGCAGCACGACGTCGGCCAGCTCGGTCGTCTCGGTCGGAAAACCGTCCTGCACCACGACGAACAGGTCCTCGCGCCGCAGGACGTCCCTGATCCTCGCCAGGTCCGGCAGCGACACCGCCGGGTTCGTCGCGGAGATCCACAGGAACCGGATCGTGCCCTGCTCGGCGTACCGCCAGATCTGCATCGCGTGCGTCGGCGGCGCCCAGTGCGGGATGGTCAGCGGGTCGACGTTCCACAGCCGCGCGAGCTCGTCGACGTGGTCGGGGTTGTCCCAGTTGCGGAAACCGGGCAGGTCGCCGTTCGCGCCGGACTCGCGGGTGTTCTGCGCGGTCGGCTGGCCGTTCATCTGCAGCACGCCGCTGCCCGGCCGCCCGATCAGGCCGCGCAGCAGGTGCAGGTTGTTGACCTGGCAGGACGCCGCGGTGGCCTGGTGGGACTGGTAGAAGCCCTGCAACACCGTCGACAGCACGCGCCCGGTGGTGCCGAAGATCTCCGCGGCCCTGAGCAGGTCGACGGGGGAGATGCGGCAGATCTCGGCGACGTGCTCGGGCGTGTACGGCTCGACGACCGCCTTGAGGTCCTCGAACCCGAGGGTGTGCGCGGCGACGTAGTCGTGGTCGACCCAGTCGTTCGCGATCACCGCGCGCACCAGGCCGTTCATCAGCGCCTGGTTGGTACCGGGCAACGGCGCCAGGTGCACGTCCGCGCGTTCGGCCACGGGCGTGCGGCGCGGGTCCACGACGACGAGCCGCGGCCGGTCGGGGCCCTCCAGCCGGTCCAGCACCCGCGCCCACAGCACGGTCTGCGTCGCGGCCATGTTGTGCCCGTAGAGGAACATCGCGTCGGTCAGGTCCACGTCGGCGTGGCACGCGGGCTGCCCGTCGGCCCCGAAGGTCTCCTTGAGCGCCGCCGCGGCCGTCGCCGTGCACAACCGGGTGTTGCCGTCCATGTGCGGTGTGCCGAGACCGGCCTTCCCGATCACGCCGAGCGTGTAGTACTCCTCCAGGAACAGCTGCCCGCTCGTGTAGAACCCGTGCGACAACGGCCCGTGCTCGGCCAGCAGCGCCTTCGACCGGCGCACGACCTCGCCCATCGCGGTGTCCCAGTCGGTCTCGACCAGCTCGCCACCGCGGCGGACGCGCGGCTTGGTGAGGCGGTCGGTGCGATGGGCCTGCCAGGAGCCGTAGAGCCCCTTGGGGCCGAGCCGGCCATGGTTGACCATGTCGCCGGAGCGACCGCGGACGCCCACCATCCTGCCGTCCTTGACGGCGATGTCGCAGCCGCAGCCGTTGCTGCACAGCACGCAGGCCGACGGCACCCACCGGTCCACATTGGACTCGGTGACGCCGTCCGCGAGCTCGAGGTCCACCCGTACCGGCCAGCGCGCGTCGCGAGCGTGCGGAGTGCGCGGTCCCCAGATGTCGTCGATGCGGTTCACCAGGAAGCGGTACCCCCCGCTGACCTGCTGAAACTGCGGACATCGCGCGCAAATCGGACGAGCCTTACCCGGGGTGCGCCCGCCGCAAACACCCGTCCGGGCGTGTTTGTGCCGCTCCGGCACGGGAACCAGCCTGGAAACGAGGAGGGCCGATGAAGGCTGTTGTGTGGCACGGCGTGGGCGACATCCGCTTGGACGACGTGGATGCCCCGCGCATCCAGGAACCGACCGACGCGGTCATCCGGATCACCCGCAGCGCGATCTGCGGCACCGACCTGCACATGGTCCGCGGCACGATGCCGGGCATGGTGGAGGGCACGGTCCTCGGCCACGAGGCCGTCGGCGTCGTCGAGGAGGTCGGGTCCGCGGTGCGCGGGTTCACGCCCGGTGACCGGGTGGTGGTGACCTCGACGGTCGGCTGCGGCACCTGCTCCTACTGCCGGGCCGGGTACTTCGCCCAGTGCGACACCGCCAACCCGAACGGCCCGGAAGCCGGCACCTGCTTCTTCGGTGGCCCCCAGCCGACCGGACCGGTGGACGGGCTGCAGGCCGAGTACGCCCGCATCCCGTACGCCATGACGACGCTGGTGCGCATACCCGACGCGGTGAGCGACGACCAGGCGATCCTGCTCTCCGACATCTTCCCCACGGCGTGGTTCGGCGCCCGGCTGGCCGAGGTCGGCTCCGGTGACACCGTGCTCGTGCTGGGCGCGGGCGTGGTCGGTCAGTTCGCGGTCGCGTCGGCCAAGCGGCAGGGCGCGGGACGGGTGATCGTCGTCGACGGCATCGAGTCCCGGCTGGACAAGGCCCGCGAGCAGAACGCCGAGACGGTGAACTTCAACGTTGAAGACCCCGCCGAGGTGGTGAAGGAGCTGACCGGCGGCATCGGCGTCGACCGGGTGATCGAGGCGGTCGGTGTCGACGCCGAGAAGCCCGGTGGCGAGAGGGGGGAGCAGTGGAAGCCCGGTGACGCGCCGGACCTCGCGCTCAAGTGGGCGGTGGAGATGGTCGCGAAGGCCGGTTCCATCGGGATCATCGGCGTCTACCCGCCGGGCTTCGAGCAGTTCCCGATCGGCGAGGCGATGAACAAGAACCTCACCCTGCGCATGGGCAACTGCAACCACCGCCGCTACCTCCCGCGGCTGCTCGACCTCGTCGTCTCCGGTGTCGTGGACCCGACGGCGTTCATCACGAAGCACGAGGAGCCCGCCGCCGCGATCGACGCGTACAAGTCGTTCGACCTGCGCGAGGACGGCTGGTTGAAGACGGTCCTCGATGTCGCCTGAAAGGGTCGTCGTCACCGGGGGTGCGGGGTTCCTCGGCTCGCACGTGTGCGAAGCGCTGCTGCGGGACGGTGCGCAGGTCGTGTGCATCGACGACTTCCGCACCGGCTCGCGGGCCAACGTGCCGGAAGGCGTCGGCGTGGTCACCGCGGACGTGTCCCGTCCGCTCGACCTGCTCGGCCCGGTCGACCTGGTGCTGCACCTGGCGTGCCCGGCCTCGCCCGCGGACTACCTGCGGATGCCCGTGGACACGTTGCGCGCCGGTGGTTTCGGCACCTACCACGCGCTGGAGCTGGCCCGCCGCAAGGGGGCCAGGGTCGTCGTGGCCTCCACGAGCGAGGTGTACGGCGACCCGCTGGAACACCCGCAGCGCGAGTCCTACTGGGGCCACGTCAACCCGATCGGGCCGCGCAGCGTCTACGACGAGGCCAAGCGCTTCGGCGAGGCGATGACGATGGCGTTCCGGCAGGAGCACGGCGTGGACGCGGGCATCGTGCGGATCTTCAACACCTACGGCCCGCGGATGCGCGCGCACGACGGTCGGATGATCCCCACGTTCCTGCGGCAGGCGCTGGCCGGAGAACCGCTGACCGTGCACGGCGACGGCCGGCAGACCCGGTCGCTGTGCTATGTCTCTGACCTCGTGCGCGGGCTGCTCGCGATGGCCCGCACCGACCAGGCAGGCCCGATCAACCTCGGCAACCCGGCCGAGGTGACCGTGTTGGACGTGGCGCACAAGACGATCGAGGTCACCGGCAGCTCGTCGGAGATCCGCCACGTCGAGCCGATGACCGACGACCCGCGCCGCCGCCGCCCCGACATCGCGCTGGCACGGCAGGTGCTCGGCTGGCAGCCACGCGTTCCGCTGGAAGAGGGGCTGCGCTCGTTTGCCCGGCACTTCGCCGGGTAGCCGCTGACCATGCGAGTCCTCGGGATCAACGCGGTGTTCCACGACCCGGCCGCCGCTCTCGTGATCGACGGCAAGACCGTTGCGGCAGCGGAGGAAGAACGCTTCTCCCGCCGCAAGCACGGCAAGCGCCCGGTGCCGTTCTCCGCGTGGGAGCAGCCGGAGCTGGCCGCGCGCTGGTGCCTGGAGCAGGCGGGGCTGACGGCGGCGGACCTCGACGCCGTCGCCTACTCCTACGACCCGGACCTGGTCGACGCGCAGTACGCGCCGTGGGAGGACCTGCGCACGCAGTACGTGCGGCGCGCGCCGCAGTTCCTCTCCACCGTCCTGCCGGGGCTGGACCCCGACATCGTCCAGTTCGTACCGCACCACGTCGCCCACGCCGCCTCCACCGGCCTGGCCGCACCGTTCGCGGGCAACTGCGCCGTGCTGGTCGCCGACGGGCGCGGCGAGTGCGGGTCGCACCTGGCCGGCCGGTACGTCGACCAGGAGCTGACCACGCTGGCGGCGCAGCGGTTGCCGCACTCGCTCGGGTTGTTCTACGAGGACCTGACCGAGCACCTGGGGTTCCTGCGGTCCAGCGACGAGTACAAGGTCATGGCGCTGGCCTCGCACGCGAAGCCGGTGCACCTGGACCTGATGCGCGAGCACGTGGTGGTCCGCGACGGCGGCTTCGAGATCACGCCGTTCGACTGGAACACCCTGGCCAAGCAGCGGGCCGACGACGAGGAGCTGACCTCCGAGCACGCGGAGCTGGCCGCGTCCGTGCAGGTCCGCGTCGAGGAGGTGCTGCTGGAGCTGGCCGGGTGGCTGCACGAGCACACCGGCGAACGGCGGCTCGCGATGGCCGGTGGCGTGGCGCTGAACTGCGTGGCGAACAGCCGGATCTTCGCCGAGGGGCCGTTCGACGAGGTGTGGGTCCAGCCCGCCGCCGGTGACGCCGGGACCGCTCTCGGCGCCGCGCTGCACGCGAGCACCGACGTGGTCGAGCCGATGCCGACCGCGGCGCTGGGCCGGGGTTTCTCCGACGCCGAGATCGAGTCGGTGCTCAAGACCGCGGCCGTGCCCTACGAACGCCCCGCCGACGTGGCCGCCGAGGTCGCGCGGGCGTTGGCGGACAACAAGATCGTGGCCTGGTTCCAGGGCCGCAGCGAGTACGGCCCGCGCGCACTCGGCCGCAGGTCGCTGCTCGCGAACCCGTGCTTCCCGGAGAACCTGAACCGGTTGAACGACGTGAAGGGCCGGGAGCAGTTCCGCCCGGTGGCGCCGATGGTGCTGCTCGAACGGGCCGCCACGATCTTCACCCGCGGCCCGATCCCCAGCCCCTACATGCTGTTCGTGCACGACGTCCGTCCGGAGTGGAGGGACCGCATCCCGGCCGTGGTGCACGTCGACGGCACCGCGCGGGCCCAGACCGTGGCCGGTGACCCGCTGCTCGAACGGATGCTGCGCGGCTTCGAGGAGCTCACCGGCGTGCCGGTCGTGGTCAACACGAGCCTCAACACCGCGGGCCGCCCGATGGTCGACACCCCGCGCGACGCGCTGGAGTGCTTCGGCTCGTCCCCGGTGGACCTGCTCGCCATCGGCCCCTTCGTGGTGCGCCGATGAAGTACTCCGTCGTGATCCCCACCGTCGGCCGCGCGTCCCTGGACGCGCTGCTCGACGTGCTCGAGAACGGCCCCGGCCCGGAGCCGCTGGAGGTCGTCGTCGTCGACGACAGCGAGACCCGCCTGGGCCCGGCCGCCGCCCGCAACACCGGCTGGCGCACCGCGTCCGGCGACTGGGTGGCCTTCGTCGACGACGACGTGGTGCTGCCGCGGGACTGGAAGACCCAGCTGGCCGCGGACCTGGAAGGCCTCGCGGACGACGTGGCCGCCACCCAGGCGCGGATCGTGGTGCCGCTGCCACACGACCGCAGGCCGACCGACGCCGAACGCGGCACCGCCGGCCTCGCCGACGCCCTGTGGATCACCGCCGACATGGCCTACCGCCGTTCCGCGCTGGCGGAGTGCGGCGGGTTCGACGAACGGTTCCCGCGCGCCTACCGCGAGGACGCCGAGCTCGCGCTGCGCGTGCAGGACCGCGGGTACCGGATCGTGCGCGGGGAACGGGTCACGACACACCCGGTCAAGCCCGCGACGTTCTTCACCAGCGTGCAGCAGCAACGCGGCAACGCCGACGACGCCCTGATGCGCCGCCTGCTCGGCCCCGGCTGGCGGTCGCGCATCGGTGGCCGGCGGGGGCGGTTGAGGGTGCACGCCCTGACCACCGCTGCCGGGGTGGGCGCGGTGCTGTGCGGGCTGACGGGCCGGCGGCGGGCCGGTGCGGTGCTGGCGGCGGTGTGGGCGGGGCTGACCGGGTGGTTCGCCTGGGCGCGGATCGCGCCGGGGCCGCGTGACGTGCGGGAGGTCGCCGAGATGGTGGTGACCAGTGCGGCGATCCCGCCGGTGGCGTGCTGGCACCGGGTGCGCGGGGAGTGGCGGCACCGGCGGGTCGCTCGGGTGCCGCAGGAGGGCGGCGAGGTGCCGGTTCCGCAGGGTGGCCGGCCGCGGAGCGGTGGAGTGGGCGAGCCGCAGGCTGTGCCGCCGAATGGGCAGCGCTCTGGCGAGGTGGGCGATCGGCTGGCTGCCGGGCTGAGCGACCGTCGGACAGCCGACTTGGACGACCGTCAGGCCACCGACCTGGACGACCGTCAGGCCACCCACCCAGGCGACCGTCAGGCCACCCACCCAGGCGACCGTCAGGCCACCAACCTGGGCGACCGCCAGGCCACCGACCTGGGCGACCGCCGGGACGTTCAGCCCGACCGGCTGCCGGCCGACGAGCTGCGACCGCGGCGGGCCGGCCGATGAGGGTCCTCGTCCTGCGCGCCCTCGGCCTCGGCGACCTCCTGACCGCCGTACCGGCCCTGCGCGGCCTGAGAGCCGCTTTCCCGGACGCGGAGATCACCCTGGCGGCTCCGGAGTGGCTGCGGGACGTCGTGGACCGGATCGACGCGGTCGACCGCCTGCTGCCCACCGAGGAGCTGGCGCCGATCGCGTTCGACCGGCCCGACCTCGCCGTGAACCTGCACGGTCGCGGGCCGCAGAGCGTGGAGCTGCTGCGGGCGACCCGGCCGCAGCGGCTGATCACGCACGAGTACTGGCGCGAGGACCACCACGAGGTGGTCCGGTGGTGCGACCTGCTGGAGCGCAACGGCATCCCGTGCGACCCGGCCGACCTGCACCTGCCGCCGGTCGGGCCGCGCACGAACCGGATGGTGGTCCACCCCGGCGCCAGCACCGGGGCGCGGCGCTGGCCGGCTGACCGGTACGCGACGGTGGTGCGCGCGCTGGGCAGCGATGTCGTCGTCACCGCCGGGCCCGGTGAACGCGAGCTCGCCCGCAGGGTCTCGCCGACGCCGTTCTCGGGCAGCCTGGCCGAGCTGCTGGACCTCGTCGCCACCGCGCGGCTGGTCATCTGCGGCGACACCGGCGTCGCGCACGTCGCCACCGCCTACGGCACCCCGTCGGTGCTGTTGTTCGGGCCGGTGCCGCCTCAGCTCTGGGGGCCGCGGCACGGGCCGCACCTCGTGCTCTGGCACGGCTCCACCGGCGACACGTTCGCCGCCGAACCCGACCCCGGCCTGCTGCGGATCACCGTGGACGAGGTCCTCGAAGCTGCAGGAGGTGTGCTGTGCGACCCCAGCGGATCGGTGTTGTCGGCGCGGGTTACGTCGGCCTGACCACGGCCGCGTGCTTCGCGCACCTCGGCCACGACGTGGTGTGCGCGGACGTCGACGAGGCCAAGGTCGCCGCCCTCGCCGCGGGTGAGGTCGGGCTGCACGAGCCGGGGTTGCGCGAGCTCGTCGTGCGCAACGCCGAGCGGTTGCGGTTCGTGGCCGGCAACCGGGAGGCGCTGTCCGACGTGGACTTCACGTTCGTCTGCGTGCCGACCCCCACCGGACCCGACGGCGCGGCCGACCTCACGGCGGTGGAGGCGGTCATCGCCGAGGCACCGCGGGGGTGCCGGCTGGTGCTGAAGTCCACCGTGCCGGTGGGAACGGCCGCGCGGTACCCGGGGGTGGTGTCGAACCCCGAGTTCCTGCGCGAGGGCCACGCGGTCGAGGACTTCCTGCGGCCGCAACGGGTCGTCGTCGGCGCCCGCGACGAGCGGCACGCGCTGGAGGTGGCCGCGCTGTACGAACCGACCGGCGCGCCCACCGTCATCACCGACAACACGAGCGCGGAGCTGGTGAAGTACGCCAGCAACTGCTTCCTGGCGCTGAAGCTCTCCTACGTCAACACCCTGGCAGAGCTGTGCGAGCAGGTCGACGCCGACATCGACGGCGTCACCGAGGGCATGCGGCTCGACGACCGGATCGGCGCGTCCTGCCTGGAACCCGGACCGGGCTGGGGTGGTTCGTGCCTGCCCAAGGACACCCTCGCGCTGCTGGCCACCGCACGGCAGGCCGGCGTCGACTTCCCCACGCTGGAGGGGGCCGTCACGACCAACCGGCACCAGCCGCACCGCGTCGTCGACCGCATCCGCGCGGAGACCGGTCCGCTGCGGGACAAGAGGATCGGCCTGCTCGGGCTCACGTTCAAGGCAGGCACCAACGACCTGCGCGACTCGCCGGCACTCGCCGTCGCGGAGCTGCTCACCCGGGAGGGTGCCCGGCTGACCGGCTACGACCCGTGCGTCACCGGCGACCTCGACGGCATCGCCGTGCACGCCACCCCCGCCGACGCGGCGCGGGACGTGGACATGCTGGTGGTGCTCACGGAGTGGCCGGAGTTCGCCGAGCTGGACTGGCCGGAGCTCGCCCGCCACACGGCCACCCCGCGCATCCTCGACACCCGCAACGTGGTGCCGCGCGACAAGGTGGCCGAGGCGGGCTTCCTGCTGGTCACGACCGGCCGCTGACCCCGAGGTGCACCACCTTCACGGTGGTCATCTCGTCCAGCAGCTCCGGCCCGTACCCGAACCCGGTGCCCGACGCCCCGCGCGGCTGGGCCGCACCGCCGGGGGCACCGCCGAAGACGTTGTTCACCTTCACCGTGCCCACCGGCAACGCACGCCACGCGCGGGTGGCGTGCTCCATCGACCCGGTCAGCACGGTCGCCGCGAGCCCGTAGTCGCCGGAGCACGCCTCGGCCAGCCCGTCGTCGAACGTCGGCACCGCCTGCACCGGGGCGACCGGGCCGAACGTCTCCTCGCACATGACCTGCATCGCCGAGGTGCAGTCGGCCAGCACGGTCGCGGGGTAGAAGGCGCCGCGACCGGGCGGGACCTCCCCGCCGACGAGGGCCCGCGCCCCGGCGGTGACGGCCGCGGCGACCTGGCCGTGCACGAACTCCCGGTGCCGCACGTCGACCAGCGGCTGCGGCTGCTCGTTCCACCGGCGGGCCAGCGCGCACAGCTCCTCCAGGAACGGTGCGGCGATCGTCTTGTGCACGTAGATCCGCTCGACCGACACGCAGAGCTGGCCCGCGTTCGTGAACGCGCCCAGCGCCGCCTGCGCCGCCGCCCACCTCGGGTCGACGTCGTCGTCGATGAGCAACGGGTCGTTGCCCCCGTTCTCCAGCAACACCTTCGCGCGGGTGGACGCGGCGATGGCGCGTCCGGTCGCGGTGCTGCCGACGTGCGCGACGACGTCCACGTCACCGCTCACCAGCGCCGCACCGACCGGGCCCGCGCCGGTGAGCGTCTGCAGCACGCCGGAGGGGAAGAACGGGCGCAGGACCGCGTCGAGCAGCAGACCGGTGTGCGGGCAGCGCTCGCTCGGCTTGTGCACCACGGTGTTCCCGGTGACCAGTGCCGCCCCCAGCAGCCCGCACGCCACCGCCACCGGGTCGTTCCACGGCGTCAGCGCCACGACCACCCCGCGCGGCTGCGGGATCATGAAGTCGACCGCGGTGCCGTGCAACGACCGTCCACGGTGGACCGGACCGAGCTCGGAGTACTGCACCAGCGTCGAGGCGCCCGCGAGCACGCCCTCCCGCGCGGAGGCGAGCGGCCGCCCGGTCTCGGTCTCGATCACCGCGGCCAGGTCGCCGGCCCGCGCCCTGAGCTCGGCCGCCGCCGCGGCGACCGCCGCTCCGCGTTCCGCCGCCGGTGTCGCCGCCCACTCCGCCTGAGCGGTCCGCGCGGTGGCCAGCGCGGCGGTCACGTCGTCCTCGCCGGCTACGGGGAGCAAGCCGACCGGCTGGTCGTCCAGGGGGCTGCGGACGTCGATGGCGTGCATGGTGGTCATGTCCGCCGGGTAGCCCTTCTGAGCAGGGAGAAACACCTGGGAGGAGAACCATGCCCGGACGCGAGGAACTGCCCAGCACGGTGGCCCGGTCGTCGAAGAAGGCCCAGCGCACGTGGATCAAGGCGCACGACTCGGCCGTCGAGTCCTACGGCGAGGGGGAGCGGGCGCACCGCACCGCGTTCTCCGCGCTCAAGCACAGCTTCGAGAAGGTGGGCGACCACTGGGAGGCCAAGGACGAGAAGGGGCCGTCGGACCCGCAGGCCGAGCGCAGCACCCCGCAGCAGGGCGAGACCGCCGGCGGCGTGGACGCGAACGCGACCAAGCAGCACCTCTACGACCTGGCCAAGCGGCTGGGCGTCGAGGGCAGGTCGCAGATGACCAAGGACGAGCTGGTCGACGCGATCGACAGGGCCAACACCCGCGCGACGGCTCGGGCGCGCTCGTGAAGGTCGTCGTCACCGGCGCGACCGGCAACGTCGGCACCGCCCTGCTGCGCAGGCTCGCCGACGAGCCCGACATCGAGGTGCACGGCATCTCCCGCCGCCGTCCCGCGAACGCCGCGCCCTACCAGGGGATCACCTGGACGCCCGTCGACATCGGCCGGCCGGGCGCGGAGGAGGTGCTGGCCACCGCGTTCGAGAACGCCGACGCCGTCGTGCACCTGGCGTGGCTGATCCAGCCGTCGCACGACGAACGCGCGCTGTACCGCACGAACATCGCCGGTTCGGCACGCGTGTTCACCGCCGCGGTCGACGCGGGCGTGGGGCACCTGGTGCACATGTCGTCGGTCGGCGCGTACTCGCCGGCAACGAAGGACCGCAGGGTGGACGAGTCGTGGCCGGTCAAGGGCGTGCGGTCGTCGTTCTACAGCAGGCACAAGGCCGCGGTGGAGCACCTGCTGGGCCAGTTCGAGTCGCAGCTGCTCATCTCCCGCCCGCGACCGGGCCTGATCCTGCAGTCCGACGCCGGGTCCGAGATCCGCGACTACTTCCTCGGCAGCCTCGTGCCGAAGTGGCTGTTCCGGCACCGCATCCCGGTGCTGCCGCTGCCGCGCCACCTGGTGCTGCAGTTCGTCCACGCCGACGACGTGGCCGACGGTCTGGTGCGCATCCTGCGGCACCGCCCGCACGGCGCGGTGAACCTCGTCGCCGAACCCGTCGTCACTCCCCGTGTTCTCGCCGACGTCCTCGGTGGCCGCCACGTTCCCGTGCCGGCGCGGCTGATGCGGTTCTTGGCGCACGCGTCCTGGTTGTTGCGGCTTCAACCGACTCCGCCGGGCTGGGTGGACCTCGCACTGGCATCGCCGCTGCTCAGCGCGTCGCGGGCGCGGTCGGAACTGGGCTGGGAGCCCACTTTCGGGTCACAGGAAGCTCTTCGTGCTCTTGTTCGGGGCATCGGCGCCGGTCAGGAGGTCGACGCCAGCCCGGTGCTGTGAGACGGGGAGAACCGCTTCGCCGAGTAGCGTTTCAAGCCGCTTTTCTCGGCTAAATCTCCTCTATGGACGGGACTTTCGACGCGGTCCTCTTCGACCGCGACGGCACGCTCATCCGGGACGTCCCGTACAACGGCGACCCGAGTGCCGTGACACCCATGCCGGGCGCCCGCGAGGTGTTGCACGGCCTGCGTGCCCACGGCCTGCTCACCGGCGTGGTGACCAACCAGTCGGGGATCGGCCGTGGCCTGCTCACGAAGACGCAGGTCACGGCCGTGAACGCACGGGTCGACGAGCTGCTCGGCCGGTTCGGCACCTGGCAGATCTGCCCGCACGCGCCCGAGGACGGCTGCGCGTGCCGCAAACCGGCTCCCGGGATGGTCCTGGCCGCGTGCGAAGCCCTCGGGGTGAGTCCGCACCGCACGCTCTTCGTGGGGGACATCGGCTCCGACGTCGAGGCCGCGCAGGCCGCGGGCGCGGTGCCGTTGCTCGTGCCGACCGAGGTGACCAGGCCGGACGAGGTCGCCGGTGCACCGCACACCGCACCCGACCTGTTCGGCGTGCTGGAGATGGTCCGATGAGGACGTTGGTCGCCCGCCTCGACAGCGACGGTGACGTGCTGCTGGCCGGTCCGGCGGTGCGCGCGGCCGCGACGGCGGGCGAGGTCGTGCTGTTGTGCGGCCCCAACGGTGTCCGCGCCGCCGAGCTGCTGCCGGGCGTCAGCCGGATCGTCGAGTGGGAGTGCCCGTGGATCGTCAACCCGGCCTCCGACGTGCGCCCGGTCGACATCGAGGCCGTCATCGCGCTGGTGCACGGGATTCGCGCCGACGTGGCATTGGTGCTGACGTCGTTCCACCAGAGCCCGCTGCCCACGGCGTTGCTGCTGCGGCTGGCGGGCGTGCCCAAGATCGTGGCTCGCTCGACCGACTACCCGGGGTCGCTGCTGGACGTGCGGCTGCGCGACGACCCGGACATCCCCGAGGCGGAGCGGGCCCTGCAGGTCGCGCGCGCCGCGGGGTTCGAGCTGCCGGAGGGCGACGACGGCCGGCTCGCCGTCACCGACCCGCCGGAGGCGGACCTGAGCGGTCCGTACGTGGTGGTGCACCCCGGTGCGACGGCGCCCGCCCGCACCTGGTCGCCGGACCGCTGGGCGAAGGCGGTGGTCGCGCTGACCTCCGCCGGGCACCGGGTGGTCGTGACCGGCGGACCGGCCGAGGCCGAGCTGACCGGGCACGTTGCCGGCGCGTGCGGGCTCGACCTGGGCGGGCGCACCGGCTTCCGCGAGCTGGCCGGGGTGCTGAAGGGTGCTGCCGCGGTCGTCGTCGGCAACACCGGGCCCGCCCACCTCGCGGTCGCGGTCGGCACCCCGGTCGTGTCGCTGTTCGCGCCGGTGGTGCCCGCCGTCCGGTGGGCGCCGTACGGCAGGCACGTGCTGCTCGGTGACCAGAACGCGCCGTGCCGGGGCAGCAGGGCGCGCGAGTGCCCGGTGCCCGGACATCCGTGTCTCGACCTGGTGGACCCGGCCGCGGTCGTCGCGGCGGTCGCGGAGGTGACAGCGTGAGGATCCTGTTGTGGCACGTCCACGGTTCGTGGACGCACTCGTTCGTCCAAGGTGGACACGAGTACCTGGTGCCCGGTCCGCCGGACGGCATCGGGCTCGCCGGGCGGCCGTGGCCCGCGGCGCGCGAGATCAAACTGTCCGATGTGGACCCCGACGTGGCCGTGGTGCAACGGGTCGAGGAGCTGTCGCTGGTACCGCGCGGCATCCCGGTCGTGTACCTGGAGCACAACACGCCCGCCGCGCCCGGCCAGCGGCACCCGATGGCGGACTGGGACGGGACCCTGGTCCACGTCACGCACTTCAACGACCTGATGTGGGACTGCGGCAGGACCCGCACGATCGTCGTCGAGCACGGGGTCGTCGACCCCGGCCCGCTCTACACCGGTGAGCTGCCCAGGGCGGCGGCAGTGATCAACGAACCGGTGCGGCGCGGCCGGATCGTGGGCACCGACCTGCTGCCGCGGTTCGACCCGGTCGACGTGTTCGGCATGGGCACCGAGCAGATCGGCGGCATGGGGGACCACGACCTGGAGTCGTTGCACCGCGAGCTCGCGCGCCGCCGCGTCTACGTGCACACACCGCGCTGGACGTCGCTCGGGCTGTCGTTGCTGGAGGCCATGCACATCGGGATGCCCGTGGTCGCGCTGGCGTGCACGGAGGCCATGCGCGCGGTGCCACCCGAGGCCGGTGCGATCTCGACGGACGTGGAGGAGCTGGTGTCGGCGGTGCGGGAGCTGATCGCAGATCCGGCTCTCGCACAAGAGAAAGGGAAACGGGCGCGTGAGTTCGCGTTGGCCCGCTACGGGCTCGAAGCGTTCCTGCGGAGCTGGGACGTGGTGCTGAAGGAGGTGTGGGTCGGATGAGGATCGCAATGGTGTCGGAGCACGCAAGTCCGCTTGCCGTGCTGGGCGGCGCGGACGCGGGCGGTCAGAACGTGCACGTCGCGTCGCTCGCGGCCGCACTGGTGCGGCGCGGTCACGACGTCGTGGTCCACACCCGCCGCGACGGCGAGGCACTGCCCGGCCGCGTGACGACGCCCGACGGGTACGAGGTCGTCCACGTGCCGGCCGGGCCGCCCGCGGAGGTGCCGAAGGACGAGCTGCTGCCGCACATGGCCGAGTTCGGCCGGTTCCTGCACGAGCAGTGGCAGGAGAAGGCACCCGACGTCGTGCACAGCCACTTCTGGATGTCCGGTCTCGCCTCCGTGCTGGCCGCCCGCCGCTCCCGCGTGCCGATCGTGCACACCTACCACGCGCTCGGCACCGTGAAGCGCCGCCACCAGGGCGCGGACGACACCAGCCCGCCGCAGCGCGTCGCGGTCGAGCGCCTGGTCGGGCAGGAGGCGACCGTCATCGCCGCGACCTGCGCCGACGAGGTGCGGGAGCTGGTCGCCATGGGCCTGCGGCGGGACAAGACCGTCGTCGTGCCCTGCGGCGTGGACACCGACCTGTTCGGCGTGGCCGGCCCGGTGGTGCCGCGGTCGGCGCCCCGGCGGATCGTGTCGGTGGGCAGGTTGTTGCCGCGCAAGGGGTTCGCCGACCTCATCGCCGCGTTGCCGATGGTGCCCGACACCGAGCTGGTGATCGTGGGCGGACCACCGGACCTCACCGCGGACCCGGAGGCACGACGGCTGCTGGCCGTGGCGCAGTCGCTCGGCGTCGCCGACCGCGTGCAGCTCGCCGGCCAGGTCGCGCGCACGGACATGCCCGCGTTGCTGCGTTCCGCGGACGTCGTGGCGTGCGTGCCCTGGTACGAACCGTTCGGCATCGTGCCGCTGGAGGCCATGGCCTGCGGCGTGCCCGTCGTGGCGTCCGAGGTGGGCGGCCTGACCGACACCGTGGTCGACGGTGTGACCGGTGTGCTGACCGCACCCCGCGACCCGCGTGCCCTCGGCCGGGCGCTGCGCACGCTGCTGGCCGACCCGTCCCGCGGCACGGCCTACGGCATCGCCGGCCGCGACCGCGTCGAGGCCATGTACTCGTGGGACGAGGTGGCGGCCCGCACCGAGCTGGTCTACCGCGGCCTCGCGGCCGGCCGCCTCGTACCGACCGACCGGCTGGCGGTGGCCCGGTGACCCTCGAAAGCCACCTCGAAGGCCTGAACCACACGCTGTCCGGCCTGCAGTCCCAGGCCTCCCTCGTGCACCGCTGGGGTGCCCGCCTGGCCCACCTGCTCTCCACGGGCGGCCGCCTGCTCGCCGCGGGCAACGGCGGTTCCGCCGCCGAGGCCCAGCACCTCACCGCGGAGCTCGTCGGCCGCTACCGCCACGACCGCCGTCCGTTCGCGGCGCTGGCGCTGAACGCCGAGACCTCCAGCATCACCGCCATCGCCAACGACTACGGCTACGACCAGGTGTTCGCCCGCCAAGTCCTCGCCCACGCCCGCCCCGACGACGTGGTGCTGCTCATCTCGACCAGCGGCTCCAGCCCCAACCTCCTGGAGGCCGCACGGGCCGGTCGGGTGGCGGAGGCGAGCGTGTGGGCCCTGACCGGCGCCCTGCCGAACCCGCTGGCCGCGCTGGCCGACGACGTGCTCGCGCTGCCGGGCGATCCGTGCCACGTGCAGGAGGCGCAGCTGGTCGTGGTGCACGCGCTGTGCGAGGCGTTCGAGGCCGCGCTGCCGGTCGTGGGGCGGAGGGTGTCGTGACCGCGGCCGGGACGTCGCGGGCTGCGGTGCGGGATGGGCGACGCGGTACGGCGCGTGCGCGGTGCGACGTGGCAGTGCCGACAGCCTGGCGTGCGGCGCCCGCCCGCCCACCGCACGCAGCAGAGCGGAGGTCGGCATGAAGCTCGTCGTCGTCGGTGACGCGCTGCTCGACATCGACATCTGCGGCACCGTCACCCGCGTGTGCCCGGACGCGCCCGCCCCCGTCCTGGACGTCGCCGACGAGCACGCCCGTGCCGGCGGTGCCGCGCTGGCCGCCACCATGGCGGCGCGGGACGGTCTTGACGTCACGCTGGTGACCGCCCTGTCCGATGACGAGGCCGGACAGCGGCTGCGCGGGTTGTTCGAGGTGCCCGCCGTCGTGGGGCAGTCGGGACCGGTGCCGGTGAAGACCCGGCTGCGCAGCGGCGGCACGTCGCTGGCACGGGTGGACCGCGGCGGGGGCGGCCCGGCACCGCAGGTCACCGACGAGATGCTCGACGCGGTGCTGACCGCGGACTTCGTGCTGGCGTCGGACTACGGGCGTGGGCTGCTGGCCGACGAACGGCTGCGGTCGGTGCTCACGCGCGTCCCGGTCGTGTGGGACCCGCACCCGCGCGGACCGCGACCGGTGCCCGGCGCGCGGCTCGTCACGCCCAACCTGTCCGAGGCCACCGCGTTCAGCGGCACCGCCGACCCGGAGGAAGCGGCGCGCACACTGAGGGAGACCTGGCAGGCGCGTGCCGTCGTGGTCACGATGGGCAAGTCCGGTGCGTTGCTCCACTGTGGAGGGACACCCGTCGCCGTTCCGGCGCCCGTCATCCCGGCCGTGGACCCGTGCGGTGCCGGCGACCGGTTCGCCGTCGCCGTCACCGCGAGGCTGGCCCGGGGCGCGGCACCGGACGACGCCGTGGCCGACGCGGTCGCGCGCGCGGCGGAGTTCCTGCAGCAGGGCGGTGTCTCCGGCATGCGGGCGGAGCCCGGCTCCACCGTGGACGAGGTGCGCAGGCGCGGCGGGGTCGTGGTCGCCACCGGCGGTTGCTTCGACGTGCTGCACCCCGGGCACGTGCGGATGCTCGCGGCGGCACGGGCGCTGGGCGACTGCCTCGTCGTGTGCCTGAACTCCGACCATTCGGTGCGCCGGCTCAAGGGCGAGCACCGGCCGGTCAACGGGCAGGCCGAGCGGATCGAGGTGCTCAAGGCGCTGGAGTCCGTGGACGACGTGGTCGTGTTCGGCGAGGACACCCCCGAGCACGTCCTGGGCCGGCTGCGGCCGGACATCTGGGTGAAGGGCGGCGACTACACCGCCGAGCTGCTGCCGGAGACCGCGGTGGTCCGGCGGTGGGGCGGGCGCACCGTCGTGGTGCCGTACCACCGCGGGCATTCGACGACCGAGATCCTGTCGAGGAGGGCTTGATGAAGGTGCTGGTGACCGGTGGCGCGTCCGGGTTGGGCGCGGCCGTCGCGGACGCGGTGCGCGAAGCGGGCGGAATCCCGCTGGTGCTGGACAAGTCGGCGCCGGAGGGCGTGCACGACTTCGAGCTGGTCGACCTCGCGGACGGACGGGCCGCCGAGCAGGCGGTGCGCACGCTCGCCGAGCGCAACGAAGGACTCGACGCGGTGGTGACCGCGGCGGGCATCGACCGGTGCGGCACGCTCGCGGAGGTGCCCGCCGACGAGTGGGAGAACGTCGTGCGGGTCAACCTGTTCGGCACCGCGGCCGTCGTCCGGGCGGCACTGCCGTACCTGGAGGGCGGCCGGGTGGTCACCGTCGCGTCCACCCTCGGGCTCAAGGCCGTCAGCGACGCCACAGCGTACTGCGCGTCGAAGTTCGGCGTCGTCGGCTTCACCCGCGCACTGGCGGCCGAGACCGCGGGCCGCACCGGTGTCACGCTGGTCGTGCCCGGCGGCATGCGGACGAAGTTCTTCGACGACCGCACCGAGCAGTACCGGCCGAAGGACCTCGACCAGCTCAACCCGCCGGACCGGGTGGCGGCCGCGATCCTGTTCGCGCTCAACCAACCCGAGGGGTGCGAGGTCCGCGAGCTCGTGATCGCCCACGCACAGGAGCCGTCCTGGCCGTGAACGAACTCGACGAGGACTCCCAGTTCGACAGCGGTTTCCTGCCGGCCAGACGACCACACCCGGTGATCGTCGCGGCCGGCCTGAGCGCGCGCGGTGGCCTGCTGTGGTTGCCGGTGGCGGGTGTCATCGCCGCGACGGGCAGGAAGCGGACCGCCCGGCACGCGCTGCTCGCGGCCGTGGCCGCCATGCCGCTGGGCCACCTGGTGAGCCTGGTGGTGCACCGGCGCAGACCGCACTCGGTGCTGCCCGCGCGCAAGGCGTTGCCGGAGCACCCGGACTCGTCGTCGTTCCCCTCCAAGCACGCGGTGACGGCCGCTGCCTTCGGCACCGTCACCGCGGTGGAGGACCCGGTGGCCGGCGCGTTCGTCACGCCGCTGGTCCTGCTCGTCGCCTACAGCCGGCTGCGCACCCGCGTGCACTGGCCGACCGACGTCATCGGCGGTCTGGCGCTCGGTGCGGTGATCGGCTTGGCCGTGCGCGCCGGGACCAGGCGCTGATCCCGGCGCGCACGCGGGTCAGGGCCGCCTCCACCCCTCGTCGCCGAGGAGCGGGCTCGCCTGCGGTCCCATCAGCGACATCCCGCCGTCCACGACGAACGACGCGCCCGTCACGTACCCGGCGGCGGGGGTCGTCAGGAACGCCACGACCGCGGCGACCTCGGCGGCGTGACCGGGCCGTCCGAGCGGGACGCCTGGCCGCGGCTCCGTGCGCGGGTCCACGTCCTCCTGGCCGGTCATCGGCGTCGAGATCTCGCCGGGGGCAACGGAGTTCACGGTGATGTCATGTTCGGACAGCTCCAGCGCGAGGACCTGGGTCAGCGCACCGAGTCCGGCCTTGGCGGCGCAGTACGGTGCGGCACCGACGCGGGGGAGGTGCTCGTGGACGGACGTGATGTTCACGATCCGGCCGCCGCGACCACCGGCGATCATGTGCCGCGCGGCCCGCTGGCAGCACAGGAACGCGCCGTCGAGGTCGACCGAGAGCACCTCCCGCCACTTCTCGTACGACATCTCCAGCGCCTTCTCGCTGCTGCCGGTGCCCGCGCAGTTCACCAGCACGTCGAGGCCGCCCAGCTCCTCGGCCAGCTCGTCGACGACGGAGGCGGCACCGGGCAGGTCGGTGAGGTCGAGGCGGCGCACGGCACACCGGCCGCCCGCCGTGCGGACCTCCTCGGCGGTGCGTTCGGCGCCGTCGGCGTCGTCGTGGAACGTGATGCCCACGTCGACGCCGCCGCCGGCCAGTGCGACCGCGACGGCCTTGCCGATGCCGGAGTCGGCGCCGGTCACGACGGCGCGCAGCGGCGCGCCGGCGCGGTCCTGGGGCAGGGGTGCGGTGGTCATGGGACGCGAGTACCCGCCGCGGTCGCGGGCATGCGGAGGGTGAAGTGGTTCAACGTCCTGGGCAGCGGCTCACCCAGCACACCGGAGAACGCCAGGTGTTCGCTGAGCGCGTCGAGCACCGCCCCGGCCGTGACCAGCACCAGATCGCGGCCGGGGCACTCGCCGGGACCGCCGCTGAACGGCACGATCGCCGGGTCGCGCGGCCCGTCCCACAGCTCCGGCGCGTACCGGTCGGCGAACGGCAACCGGTCCGGGTCGCGGTGGAAGAACGGCGTGAACACCACGAACTCGGTGTTCTCCGGCAGCCACGTGCCGTGCCAGCGGGTCGCGATCGTGCTCTCCCGCAGGATGATCGGCGTCGTCGGCCACAGCCGCGCCGACTCCAGCACACCGCGCACACCGGTGCCGCCCACCGCCAGCGCCCGCATCGTGACGATCCCGGCCGCGTCGAACGCGAAGAGCCAGTGCGGCACCTGGCCGGACAGGTCGCCGGGGAACGCGGCGAGGCTGCCGGGCTCGCGCCGTGCGAGGTGCTCGTCGAGCCGGTGCTGGAAGCGTTCGCGCAGACTCTCCTGCCGCGGGTGCAGGAACGCCCAGTTCGCGTTCTGCCGCAACGCCTTCAGGTCGTCGGTGAGCTGGTCGTCGTCACGTGCGCCGTTGCCGAGCACGATCCTGCGCACGATGCGCCACCACACCTGGCTGAACCCCTGCCAGGTCAGCTCGCCGTTGCTCATCACGTGCCGCACCAGCAGGTCCACCTCGTCGCGCACGACGTCCTCGACCGGCACGTTCTCCGGCCGCAGCGCGCGTTCGTTGAGCTCGCGCAGCCGGTCGCGCTCCGGTTCGTCCGAGATGAGCACGCCGTGCGGCTGGAAGTGCCGCAGCGCCGCTTTCTTCTCCCTGGTTGCCAACGCGAACGGCTCCGGCGACTCGCGCAGCAACCGTCCCACATCGGCCGGGTCGACCAGCACGGCGACGCTGCGGCCGGTGACGCGCAGGCGGACCGGTTCGGGCCCGTACCGGTCCCGCAGGTGCCGCATCGTGTCGATGGCGGTGGAGTCGGACTGGACCTTGTCGGCGAGCGCCATCACGCCCGGCCTGCGGACGATGACGCCTTTCGCCAGCGTGGGCAGCAACACCGTCGCGAAGACACGCGTGGTGTCGAGTCGTGAAGAGATGGCCATGCACCGGACTACCCGCTCGTGTGCGTGTGAACCGGCACGACCGGGGGTATTCGGCCAGCGGGAGGTCATCATGCCACGCGGATCGAACGCCAAACGTGAACGCCAGTACGAGCACATCGAGGACTCGGCCCGCAGCCGTGGTGAGTCACCCGCGCGGGCGAAGGAGATCGCCGCGCGCACGGTGAACAAGAACCGCGCCCAGGCCGGTGAGTCCAAGACCGCCAGCCGATCGTCCACGAAGGACAAGTCGCCGCAGCAGCGCGGCGGGCAGCGGTCCCACAGCGGCGCCCAGGGCCCCACGCGCGACCAGCTCTACAACGAGGCCAGGCAGCGCGGGATCAAGGGCCGCTCGTCCATGACGAAGAAGGAGCTCGCCCACGCCCTCGGACGCTGACGTGCCACCCACCACCACTGTCGAGGACAAGGGCTCCACGCTCACGATCCTCACCACCGAGCACTACACGCTGCAGATGGTGCGCAGCGCGACGATCGCCGACGCGTCCAGCCGGGCGGGCCACCTGCTCACCACGATCTCCGCGTCGATGATCGCGCTGGGGTTCGTGGCCCAGGTCGTGCCGCTGCCGGTGCTGCTGACGCTGATGCTGGTGATCTTCACAGGCCTGTTCCTGATCGGCCTCGCCACGCTCTTCCGCACGGTCGAGCTCGGCGTCGAGGACGTCCAGGCCGGCCTGGGGATCAACCGCATCCGGCACATGTACGGCGACATCGAACCCTGCACCAGGGACGTGTTCGTCCGGCAGGTGCACGACGACACGGTCGGCGTCGAGGTCGACTCCGGCCAGACCGCCTGGCGCAACGCCCGGCGGCCGCGGCTCATCGGCACCGCGCTGAGCGTGGCCGGTCTGGTGAACCTCGTGAACGGCCTCGTCGCCGGCGCCATCGCGGGCGCAGCGGCCGGACTGCTGCACGCCGGCCTCACCTGGTCGATCGTCATCGGCCTCTGCGTGGCCACCGTCGTGATCACCGCCTTCGGGGTGGCGCTCGGCCGCATCGGCCGCCGCGGCGTCGCACCGATCAACACCCGCTTTCCCAGGAACTGACCAACGAGGAGAACCACCGTGCAGTACGACGTCGTCGACCTGATCATGCAGGACCACCGCGAGGTCGAGCGCCTGTTCGACGAGCTGAAGAACCACCCGGAGAAGCGACCGCTGCTCACGCCCGTCCTGTGTGGACTGCTCGTCGCGCACAGCCGGGCCGAGGAAGCCGAGGTGTACCCCGTGGCCCAGCAGGAAGCCGGCGAGTCCGACGAGGTCGAGCACAGCCAGGAGGAGCACGCCGAGGCGGAGCAGCTCCTCGCGAAGCTGCTCGACGCCGAGATGGACTCCCCGCAGTACGAGCAGATGCTGCAGAAGGTCATCGACTCCATCACCCACCACGTGGAGGAGGAGGAGAAGACCGTGCTGCCCGGCATGCGCAAGCGCCTCAGCGCCGAGCGCCGCTACGAGCTGGGGGAGAAGTTCGCGCGCAGCCGCGCCGACCACCTTGGTGAGATGCCCGGCCAGGCCACCCGCGAGGAGCTGCTGCTGCAGGCGAAGAACATGGGTGTTCCCAACGCCTCCAGCATGAGCAAGGAGCAGCTGAAGAAGGAGCTGCAGAAGGCCGCCTCCTGATCGCCGTCGTCCGGCCGGGAAGTTCACCCGACCGGACGACAACCCGGCCCCCGTCCGCTTCCGTCTTCATCGGCGGAACCAGACGGGGGCCGGAATGTGAAGAAGGCGCTGCTGCTCGTTGCGTTGACCGTGGCCGTGGCCTCGTGCGGCCAGAACAGCTCGGGTGAGCTCCGCTCGGCGCAGCCCACCACCGCGGTGAACGACCCGGTGGTGTCGGCCGCCGCGGACGTCGTCCAACCGGTGCTGGCATCGAGGTACGCCACCACCTACGCGGGTCTGGAGGTCCGCGGCGACACGCTGGTGGTCCACCGCAAGCCTGATCCGGCGCTCGACGCCGAGATCGCGGGACTCGCACCGCATGCGCGCATCCTGTTCCAGGACGCCCGGTACACCAAGTCGGAGATGCAGGCCGCGGTCACGCGGGTGATGGACGACCGCGAGCACTGGAAGAGCCGGGGCGCGGACGTGAACGTCGCCGGCCCGAAGACGGACGGGTCCGGTGTCGAGGTGGGCACGGCCGAGGAACCACCGGCGGACCTCGCGGCACAGCTGCAGGACCGCTATCCGGGCATGACCTTCAGCGTGCGCAGGCAGGGCACGGTCGTGTTCCCGGTGTACACGGGACCGGTGCCCGTGCTGCCGAGCTCACCGGTGCGGAGCAGGTGAACGGCTAGGCCGACCTGCGCGAAGGGTGCGCCCCGGCGCCCGCGACCGCACGGCGGCGACTCGGCCGGCGCAGCGGGACCACAACCCCGCGGCAGAGCACCCGACCCGCCGCCTCACGACCGGCCACAGTGGACTGCGGCAGCGGCTCCGGCGTCGGCGGGATGGGGTCGGGGTCCGGGCCCGCCGGACGCGGCTGGTCGGGGCCGGGCTGCGGCGGCTCCGGCTGCGGCGGAACGGGCTGGCTCGCGGCAGGCTGGCGCGCAGAGGGCTCGATCATGACCGCCGTATACCCACAACTCCCGTGTTTTCACACCCCTGAGCTCATCGCGTGGATTCGTGGTCGGCACGAATTCCGTCGTTCCGGCTAATGAGCACCTCCCTTGACCCGACAATCCGCTGGGTGCCGGTCCCGTTTGGGACCAGCGGAACGGGAGGGCGCCGATGGTGACGGCCAAGGACTGGTTCGTCGGGGAGGACCAGGCCGACGGACTGCACTTCCTGGGTGCGGTCGAGCTCGTCGCGTTGCTGGACCGGCTCTCGCGGCGGCCGCGCTGGCCCGCGCGGGACGTGCCGCTGCCGATCGTGTTCCTGCGCAGGCCTCCCGGCGCGGCCGGTCCGCTCGAACCGCTCGCGAGCAGGCCGGAGACCGCGCGCGGCAAGCGGATCGCGTGCGCGCGGGTCGACGGCACCGACCCGGTGACGCCCGAGTCGCGGCGGGCGGTCCTCGACGACGCGATCGGCCAGCTCGCCGGCAAGGTGCCCGGCGCGGCGCGGCTGCGGTTCCCGCACTACGCGCTCGTCGGGTGGTTGCTGGCGCTGACCCTGCCCGAGGACGGCGACGCCGAGGACGAGGAACGGCACATCGCCCGCGCGTTCCGCGCCCACGTCCGCGGCCGGATGCGGATGAACATCGGGCCCGACGGGTCGCAGGACCTGGCCCAGGACTTCCCGTGGTGGATCCGGCTCGTCATCACCCTGGCGCCGCGGCTCGGACTGGCGCTGACGGCGCTGCTGTGGCGCCCGGCGACGTGGGTGGGGGAGCAGCCGGTCGGCGGCCGGTCGCGGGGCGGGCTCTACCGGCTGGCCCGCGCGTTCGTGAAGGAACACCTCGCCGAGCGGCACGCGGACGAGGTCGGCGACCTGCTGGTGCGCGCGTTCCTGGAGGACCTGCGGCGCTCGCACCGGCGGTGGTCGCTGTGGGGGACGGGACGGCGGCGCACCGGCTACCCGTGGCTGCTGGTGGAGAACGCCGGTCCCGCCGGTGGCGACAGCACCGGCCGGTGGCTGCTCGACTCGATCGGCCGCGCCCGCAACACCGTCACGGTCCACAAGGGACAGTCCTGGCGGGCGAACTCGCTGAGCCGGCCCGATCCGCTGCTGGTGATCGCTGCGGGCGAGTCCGCGCAGGCGCCGGCGAGGCACGCGGCCGACGCGTCGGCGGGCTACCGCAGGTGGCTCGTGCAGCTGGCCCGGTCGGACAACTGGCTGCTGGAGCTGCAGACCGACGCCTCCGAACCGGCACCGGGCGTCAGCGGCGCGTTGTCGGACATGGGGCCCATGCGGCTCCGCCGTGCCGTGGCCGCACCGCTGGCGATGGTGGTGCTCGCCGCTCTCGTGGCCGCCGTGCCGTTCGTCAACCACGCCCGGTGCGAGCCGTGGTGGTCCCCGTCGGTGCGCGCGCCGCTGGAGCGGGTCGGCGAGGAGTGCATCGGCGTGTCCGCTGACCCGTTGCGCCACTTCATGCCGCCGTCCGTGCCGGAGGAGGTGCGGCCCTCGCTGCAGGACGTCTACGGCCGGATCATGGCCGAGAACGACAAGGCCGCCACCCGGCCGGACGCCATCACGATCGTGTTCCTGAGCGTGCTGACCCCGAGCACCGCCAACAGCTACACGGCCCTCGTCGAGGAGCTGCGCGGCGTGTGGGTGGCGCAGAAGACCAGTGACGTGCCCATCCGGATGCTGCTGGCCAACGGCGGCGAGGGACCGGGTGGCCGCGGTCTGGCGTCGGGCGACCTGGCGGCGGACAAGATCATCGAGCTGGCGGCGCGCGATCGCAGCGTGGTCGCGGTGACCGGGTTGTCGATCAGCACCGACACGGCCAAGTCGGTGGTGAAGCGGCTGGGCAGCAGCGCGTTGCCGGTGATCGGTTCGCTGACCTCGGCCGACGACATGGCGACGATCAACGAGTACTACTACCAGATCGGACCCAACAACCTGCGCGAGGCGGCCGTGGCGGCGTTCTACGCCAAGTGGCGGCTGGGCGTGTCGAACGTGGCGATCTTCTACTCCGGCGATCCCACCGACCGCTACAGCCAGAACCTCGCCGACGACGCGAAGACCGCGTTCGCGCTGCTCGGCATCGCGGTCGACCAGTACAAGTCCTACCGGGTCGCCAACGACGACGAAGGCCTCGCACCAGCGAGCCTCGGCCAGGGCGCCTGCCCGTCCGCCGGGAAACCGGGCTACGCGGTGTTCTACGCGGGCCGGGCCCAGTTCCTCGCGGAGTTCCTGCGCGGCATGAACAGCAGGTGCCAGGGCAGCACACCGCCGGTGCTCGCGAGCGACTCGTCGACCCGGTTCATCCTCGAGGGCACGATGGCGCAGTTCCCCAACGTGCGGCTGGACTACCTGTCGTTCGCGAGCCCCGCGGCGTGGTCGGACTGCGCGATGGTGCCGTTCTACAAGAACTACCTCGACGTGTTCCGCCAGACGTGCCAGCAGCTCGGCGACGGCCGGTCCGCCGCCTCCTACGACGCCATGCAGGTGCTGGCGGAGGGCATCCGGCAGGTGCGCCGCACGGATCCGGGCGCGCGGGTGCGGGAGGGACTGCTCGCGGGCATCGGCAGCATCCGGCCGGACAACGCGATCCAGGGCGCCACCGGCAAGATCGGGTTCGGTGCCGCGACCCGCCTGCCGGTGGACAAGGCCGTGCTCGTGCTGCGCGCCAACACCGACACGACCTCGACACCGCTGCTGCTGTGCGGCGAACTGCCGTTCCGCGGCGGGCTGGCCGCAGGCCTGGAACCGGACGAGGGCTGCCCCCGCGACCCCTGACCCCCTGCCGGCATCTGCAAGTACCACCAACTCTTGCAGATGCCCGGGCAGCAAGGAGGGGAGGAGGTGGTCAGCGTTCGTCGGTCAGGACCGGCTTCACGTCGACCACCGGTGTGCCGTCGAGTGCCTCCAGGCCGCTCACCCGGAACTTCTGGCCCTCGACGCCGGTGACCAGCACCCGGTGCAGGCCGATCGGGTTCGGCCGGTCCGGCGACCGGGTGCTGAACACGCCGGTCTCCGGCCGGTCCTCGTCACCGCGCGGGTGCACGGCGAGCACCGCGCGGTCTGCCCGGTCCAGCCAGGTCAGCAGCAGGACCTCCTGGCCTGCCTGCAGTTCCGCCATCGCCCGCGCGTACTGGGGCACGACGACGACCCACGCCTCCGGTGCGCCCTCGTCACCCTGGCGGGGTGCGGAAGCGCGGTCGGTGAGCGGTGACTCGACGTGCCCGATCGGGAACAGGTTCATGTGCCACAGAATGTCTGGTAGCTCTCGCTGAAGTCGCGCGGGGCCGGTTCCGCGTACCGCTCCAGCCCCTCGCGCTCGTCGTAGGGCCGGCGCACCGCGTCCAGCAGCCGCTCGAACGGCCCCAGGTCACCCCCGGTCGCCGCCGCGAGCGCCTCCTCGACCAGGTGGTTGCGCGGCACGTAGACCGGGTTGACCGCCGTCATCGCCGCCGTGTCCGGGCCCTCCGCACGCCACCGCGCGAGCCACGCGTCGACGCCGGCCAGGTCCAGGACGAGGTCGCGCGGGTTGCCCCTGGTCAGGTGGTGGAAGAACGACGTGTGGTCCACGTGGTTCTCGTGCAGCAGCTTGAGCAGGTCCCCGATCAGCTGGTCGTCACCGGCACCGCCCAGCTTGGCCCGCATGCCCTCCTGCCACGCCGTCAGGTACCGGCCCTCGAACTCCTCCAGCACACCGACGGCCTTCTTGACCGCCGCGTCCTCGTCCTCGTCGAAGAGCGGCAGCAACGCCTCCGCGAGCCGTGCGAGGTTCCACTGCCCGATGCCCGGCTGGTTGCCGTACGCGTACCGGCCGCGGTGGTCGATCGAGCTGTACACCGTCGCCGGGTCGTACGCCTCCATGAACGCGCACGGCCCGTAGTCGATCGTCTCGCCCGAGATCGTCATGTTGTCGGTGTTCATCACGCCGTGGATGAACCCGAGGTGCATCCACTGGGCGATGAGCCTCGCCTGCCTGCCGACCACCTCGCGGAAGAACTCCAGGTAGGAACGGCCGGGGTAGTGGCGTGCGATCGCGTGGTCCGCCAGCCGCCGCAGCAGGTCCAGGTCACCGGTGTTGCGCGCGTACTGGAAGCTCCCGACCCGCAGGTGGCTCGCCGCCACCCGTGCCAGCACCGCACCCGGCAACGGCGTCTCGCGGTGCACGGTGGCGCCCGTGCCCACGACCGCGAGCGACCGGGTGGTCGGCACGCCCAGCGCGTGCATCGCCTCGCTGACGACGAACTCGCGCAGCATCGGCCCGACCGCCGCCAGCCCGTCACCACCGCGGGCGAACGGCGTCCGGCCAGAGCCCTTGAGGTGCAGGTCCCGCAGCTGCCCGTCGACCTCGATCTCGCCGAGCAGCAGCGCACGGCCGTCACCCAGCCTGGGGGAGTAGCCGCCGAACTGGTGGCCCGCGTAGGCCTGGGCGACGCCCTCCGCCGCGTTGCCGGTGAGGAACCGCAGGCCGTCGCCGGTGCGCAGCCAGGCGGGGTCGAGGCCGAGCTCGCCGGCCAGCGGCTCGTTGAGGGCCAGCAGGGTCGGGTCCCCGACCTCCGCCGCCTCCCAGGCGACGGCCATCTCCGGGACGGCGGTGGCGAACTGGGTGCCGAGAGTGGTGCTCACGTCCTTCACGGTACGGGGGTGCCCGTCACGACAGCGCCCATGCCCGTTCCACCCCCGGCGCGATCCTCACCAGGGTGACCGTTACGCGCGTTCCGGCGGCGACCCGCTCGGAACCGGCCGAGACGCGCGCCACGGGTCGTCGGCGGGCAGCCACACGCCGGGCCGGTGCAGCCCCAGGTCGCCCACGCCCCGCGTGATCGCCTCGGCCGCGGCCAGCACGGTCGGCCGCACCTCGTCGGCCCGCCGCACCAGCGACCACGTCCACAGCACCTCCGGCTCGACGACCGGGCGCGCCACCAGGTCCGGCGGCAGCGGCGTGGTCTGGCCCTTGGGCGAGTTCAGCACCGGTGTGACGCAGCGCCGCACGTGGTCGAAGAACGCGGGCCCGGTGATCGCGCCGTTGTCGATCCGCACGACCCTCCCGCCGGAGAACTCCGCGAGCTCCTCGGCGTACTCGTTCCACGACCGCCACGAGGTCACGTCGTCGTCGACCAGCACCGCCAGGTCCCGCGCGCGCACCGGGCTCGTGTCGGTGCCGGGGGAGACCGCGTAGAGCCGGTCGGCGCCGAGCAGGTCGGCGGCGAGCCCGAGCCGGTCGAGGTCGGCCGCCCGCACCCAGCACACCGCGAGGTCGAGGCTGCCGTCGGCGACCCGCGCGGCCTGCGCGTGCGACGGCACCACCCAGGCGTCGACGTAGAGCGGTGCAACCCCGGCGGTGCGCAGCGACAGGTCCGGCGGCACCCAGTTCACGTAGCCGATCCGCACCGGCGACGACCCGGACAGCTGCTGCGCCTGCTTGCGCAGCTCGTCGGCCCGGTCGAGCAGCGCCCGCACCTCGGGCAGCAACGCCGCCCCGGCCGCCGTCAGCGCCACCGTGCGGCGGTCCCGGTCGAACAGCGCCACGCCCAGCGACCGTTCCAGCGCCTTGACCTGTTGCGACAACGACGGCCCCGCGATCAGCAGCCGCGCGGCCGCCCGGCCGAAGTGCAGCTCCTCGGCGACGGTCACGAAGTACCTGAGTTGACGCAGCTCCACGGTCTCATCGTAGGAGGCTGCGCCTTCCACCAGAGAGATGGACGGTCGTGGAGATCACGGGTGTGCGAACGCACGATGGGAGCATGGAAGTCGAACTCGTCGTGCAGTCCGAAGTGGACCCTTTGTGGCGTCGGGTGGTCCGACGGTGAGTGCCCGCGCCGCCGTTGCCCTCGCGGCGGGCATGGGCCTCGGCCGGTTCGCCTACACGCCGATCCTGCCGCTGATGACCGCCCAGGCCGGGCTCACCGCGTCGGCAGGCGCCGGTCTGGCCACGGCCAACTACCTCGGCTACTTCGCGGGGGCGGTGGCCGCGACGGCCGCGCGGCTGCACACGCGGGCGGTGCACCGGGCGGCGCTGGTGGTGCTCACGCTGTCGCTGGCGGGCATGCCGCTGACCCACGGCGTCGTGGCGTGGTCCGCGCTGCGGTTCATCGCGGGAGCGGCCAGCGCGCTGGTCTTCGTGCTCGCCGTCAGCACCCGGCCCGGCTGGGGGATGAGCGGTGTCGGCGCCGGCATCGCGCTGTCCGGGGTGGTCGTCCTCGCCGACAGCCGCTGGCAGGTCTCGTGGTGGCTGGTCGCGGGCCTGTCCGCGCTGTTCACCGCCCTGGCCTGGCAGTTGCGCCCGGTCCCGCGCCCTCGTGCCGCGACCGCGCGCGGCGGCCCGTTCGCCCGGCTGTTCGCGGGGTACGCGCTCGAAGGCGTCGGCTACATCATCGCCGGGACGTTCCTGGTCGCCGCCGCCGGTCCGCTGGGCAGCGGCGCGTGGGTCCTGACCGGCCTGGCCGCCGCCGCGTCACCGTTCCTGCTCGCCCGCCTCGACCAGCGGCGCGCGTTGACCGGCGCCCTCGTGGTGCAGGCCGCCGGCATCGCACTGCCCGCGCTGAGCACGGACCCGGTCGTCGTGGTCCTGGCCTTCGTCCTGTTCGGCGCCACGTTCCTCGGCATCGCCCTCACCGCGCTGAACCTCGGCGCCGGCCTGCACCCGAACTCCGCCGCCCTGCTGACAGCCGGCTACTCCGCGGGCCAGGTCGCGGGCCCGCTGCTGGCGTCCCCGCTGCTCAGCCGCGGCTACCAGCCGGCCCTGCTGCTCGGCGCGGCCGTCGTGCTCACCGCCGCCGGGGTGATCGCGCTTCCACGCCCAGATCCGCCGCGCCCGTCCAGGAGGAGGAGCAGTGAAAAGTCAGTCACAGCAACAGGAAGCACCGGCTGATGAGCAGTCCTGCGTCCACGCCTGACCCTCCGGTACCGGCACCCCGGGTGTATCCGCGGTGTATCGGCCGTGGATGGGATGCGGCAAGGCTCCTGACCGCGACACAGCAGGTCATGCGAAGAGGGGATTCTCCGATGCGTTTCACCACAGTGACGGCCGCGGTCGTCGGCGTACTGGGCGCGGCTCTGATCAGCACCGCCGCCCCCGCCAACGCCACCGAGCAGTACACCGGCACCAGCGCGGTCGAGGTCGCGGCGCCGTGGCTCGAGGACACCGCGTCCGTGCCGGCGGCCGAGGGCGACTTCACGATCCAGCAGACGGCGGCCGGTGCCGTCAACTGGATGTCCAGCCGCCGCGGCAGCACCGCCTACGAGGGCTACTGCGAACGCGCCGTGCGGCTCGCGTGGGACCGCGCCACGCACCACGCCTCGGCGATCGACCACTGGCGGTCCTCCGACGGCACCCGCCGCACCACGGGCACGCCGCCCAAGGGCGCGTTCGTCTTCTGGAACATCAGCCAGTACGGCCACGTGGGCATCGCCGACGGCAACGGCGGCTTCTGGTCGACCAGCGTCGGCGGCAAGATCGGCCACGCCGGCTCGGTCGGCTACTTCAGCAACTACCTCGGCTGGAAGCCCGGCAACAGCAACTGACCGAGTGCACCCGCCGCGCGCGCCAGCGTGCGCAGCGCGGCGGGTTCGCCCTCCCGGTTGCCGGTGCGGCGGTAGGTCTCCAGCGCCTGCTGCACCAGGTCGTGCGCGGCCTCCGGGCAGCCGTTCGACAGCAGCGCCTCGGCCAGCTCCACCTGCGCGAACGCCGTGCACCGCTCGTCGGTGAGGTCCTGCAGGATCGACACGGCCCTGCGCGCGGAGACGAGCTCGGCGTCGTGCTCGCCCAGGGAGCGGTGCAGGGCGGAGAGCCGGACCAGCACCAACGCCTCCCGGTGCGCGTCACCGAGGTCCGCCGCGAGCCTGCGGCCGCTCATCAGCCACACGCGCGCCGACTCCTGGTCGCCCAGCGAACCGTGCACCCCGCCGACCGACGCCCGCAGGTGGGCGACGGAGTGCAGGTCACCGGCCGTCTCCAGCAGCTCCAGCGCCTCGGTGTAGCAGGCCATCGCCCGCTCGTGCTCGCCGCGCAGCCGCCAGACCGTGCCCACGCCCGCGATCGAGATGCCCTGGCCGCGCGGGTCGCCGGCCACGCGGTAGAGGTCCCGCGCCGCGAGCATGCCGCGTTCGGCGTCGTCGAACTCGTCGCGGTAGATGTGCACCTGCGCGATGCCCCGCAGCAACGCCGCCCTGCCCTCGGCGGACCTCGTGACCGCCAGCGCCCGCCGGTGGGTGCGCGCCCAGTCGTCGTAATGGCTGTGCAGGTCGAAGTACGGCACGCACGCCGCCGCCAGCTGCCACGCCACGTCGTCGAGCCCGGCCGCCGCGGCCAGCTCGACCGCGCCGCACAGCGTGCGCCGTTCCGCCTCGAACCACCCGACCGGTTCGGCCAGCAGGTGCTCGGGCGCCCGCACCGCGGCGACCGGGGCGATGGTCGTGCCGAACGTGACCGGCAGCCGCCGTGCCGCCGTGACGGCGAGCCACAACCACGTGCGCAGCGTGCGGTCGAGCGTCTCCGCCCGGTCCGGGAGCGCGTCGGCCAGCTCCAGGGCGTGGCACCGCAGCAGGTCGTGCAACCGGTAGCGGGGCTGCCCGAGGCGGTCGGTCCCGCACGCCTCCAGCAGGTGCGCGTCGACCAGCCCGTCGAGCAGGTGCTCGCTGCCCGGCCGGTCCAGCAGCGCGTCCACGACCCAGCCGGGGAAGTCGTGCGGCCCCAGCAGCGCCAGCCGCACGAACGCGGCCGCCTCGTCGGCAGGCAGCTGCCGCACGCTCAGGTCGAAGCTCGCCCGCACCGCCAGCTCACCGGAGGACAGCTCGCGCAGCCGCGTCGACTCGTCCACCAGCCGCGCCCGCAGCACCCGCAACGGCCACCCGCCCCGACCGGCCAGCCGCGCGCCCGCGACCCTGATCGCGAGCGGCAGGTGCCCGCAGGCCGCCGTGATCGCCGCCGCCTCGTCCGGCTCGGCTTCCACCCGATCGCGTCCGGCGATCCCGGTCAGCAGCTCCGCTGCCTCCGCCGGTGCGAACGGCAGCAGCTCCACCTGCCGCGCACCGGGCAGCTCCGACAGCCGCCGCCTGCTCGTGAAGAGCACCCCGCACCCCGCCGCACCCGGCAGCAACGGCTGCACCTGCCGCACCGACGCCGCGTCGTCGAGCACCACCAGCACCCGCCGCCCCGCGAGCTTCGAGCGGAACAACGCCGCCCGCCCCGCCTCCCGCGACGGCAGCCCCGCACCGGTGACCCCCAGCGCGTGCAGCAGTTCGGTGAGCACGTCGGCCGGGTCGCGCGGTCGTTCGGCCGTGCCGCCGAGGTCGACGTAGAGCTGCCCGTCCGGGAAGTGCGCGGCGACCTCGTGCGCCACCCTGACCGCGAGCGTCGACTTGCCCACGCCCGGAGCACCGGTCACGCCCGCGACCGCCACCTTGCCGCTGTCGCGCAACGCTTCGGCGAGCTCGGCGATCTCCGTGGCGCGTCCGCAGAAGTCGGCGACCGACGGCGGTAGCTGCCGGATCGGCGGTGCGTTGTCTTCTTCTTCGCCGCGCAGCACGGCGAGGTGCGCCTCTTTCAGCACAGGGCCGGGTTCGAGTCCCAGGTCGTCCGCGAGCCGTGCGCGCATGTCCGTGTAGACCTTCAACGCCTCGACGCGCTGGTTCGTGCGCTTCAACGCGATCATCAGCTGATAGCAGATGCTCTCGCGATAGGGGTGCACTTCGAGGAGCGCGCGCATCTCCGCGATGACCTCGTCGCCCTGTCCTCGTGCCACCTGCAACGCCAGCCGCTGCTCGGTCGCCGTCAGCCGCGCTTCCTCCAACCGGGTGATCACGGGCTGCCACGCGTCGTTCTCCGGCAGGTCCTCGACCGGCCGGCCGCGCCACAACCCCTCCGCGGTCCGCAGCAGGTCGAGTGCGTCGCCGCTGGTGCGCGCCTCGGTGACCAGGTGCTCGAACCGCAGCGCGTCGAGCTCGTCGGGCGTCAACGCCAGCACGTAACCCGTGCCGTTCGTGCGCAGGCATTCGCCGAGGACCTGCCGCAACTGCCACACGTACGTGCGGACGTTCGCGACCACGGACCGCGGCTTGCTCTTCGGCCAGAGGACCTCGACGATCTGGTCGAGGGACACGGCGCTGTTCGCGTTCAACGCGAGATGAGCGAGCAACGCCCGCTGCTTCACCCCGCCCAGGCCCATCCGGCTGCCGTCCCGCCACACCTCCAGCGGCCCCAGCACGTTCACCCTGGTGATGGCCCCTCCTCTGGCGTGTTCCCGCTGACAGCAGCCCGCGCACGCGGCAGGATAGCGGCGGCAGCCCGCCGCCAAGACCCATTCGCCAGAAGATGTGGTAGCTCGTCAACCATGCACAAGCGTCACCTCGTCGCACTCGCGCTGCTGCTGAGCGCCTGCGGCTCCGAGACGTCGGTTCCCGCGATCGCGCCGACGTCCGCCCCCGAGCAGACCGTCTCGCCGCTGGCCGACCAGCACGCCCGCCTCGACGCCATCGGCACCCTCCTCACCTCCTGCGTCACCCGCCTGCGCGGCGAGCCCGTCGACCCCGCCGACAACTGCGCGAAGGTCATGCCGGACGTGTCCGAGGTGATCGACGAGGTGGAGAAGAAGGGCGACCGGCTCTCGCCCACGACCCGCAGCGCCGTCGCGGACGTGCGCAAGCAGCTCGGGGAGATCCAGTCGTGCGAACCGTGGTTCGCCGCGGGCGGTCAGACCGCCGATCCCCGGTTGGACCAGCGGTGCCGTGACGCGTGGGACGCACTCTTCAGGAGCTACTCCGCCATCCGCAACGCCGCCTAGGGCTGCTCGAACCGCGTCGTGAGCACCGACGAGATCTCGTGGTGCCGCAACAGGAACGCCTTCTCGTCCAGCTTCTTGCGCCGCAACCACCCGGTGACCTCGGCATTGCACTTGCTGGCGTTGCACGACCCGCACGCGGGCACGACGTTGCCCAGCGTGTACCGGCCACCGCGCGACAACGCCTGCACGCAGTCCTTCTGCAACGAGCCGGCCGCGGAACCGCAGTAGGCGCAGCCGCCCCACGAGGACTTCAGCGCGTCCCACTGCGCGTCGGAGAGGTCGTGGGCGACGCGCGCCATCCGCTTGCGGCGTTTGCGTGCCGCGCGCACCTGTTTGCTACCGCCGGTCGCCACAGGGTGGAAGCGTACGCATCGCGATGGTCAACAGGTCGGAGGCGGGGCCGCGGGGTGCCCTGCCCCTGGTCCACACGGCGCGCAGCGCGCGGTCGAGGTTGAGGTCGGTCACCTCGACGCGGACCAGCGCGCGGGTCGCCAGGTCGGTGGCGACCGCGTGGGCGCTGAGCACGGCCGGGCCGATGCCGCCGGTGGCCGCCGCCTTGATCGCGGTGGTCGAGGACATCTCCAGCAACGGGTCCGCGGTGATCTCCAGGTCGATCCCGCGCAGCGCCGACCGCAGCGCCTGCCGGGTGCCGGAGCCCTGTTCGCGCGACACCAGCGGCGTGGCGGCCAGCGTGGCAGCGGTGATCCTGCGGCGGCGGGCCCACGGGTGGCCGGGCGCGACGACCAGCACCAGCTCGTCGTGGCCGACGACGCGGCTGTCGAGACCGGCGGGCACGTCGGTGCTCTCGATGAAACCCAGGTCGGCGCGGTCGGCGAGCACCTGGTCGGCGACGTGCGCGGAGTTGCCCGCCGTCAGGACGGTCGCGGTGTCCGGGCTGACCGTGCGCAACGCGATCAGCCACGCCGGCAGCAGGTACTCGGCCACGGTCAGGCTCGCGGCGACCTTCAGGTGGCTCTGCCGGTCGGCGCGCAGGCTCGTCAGACCGGCGTCGAGGTCCGCCGCCTTCGCGAGCACCGGTGCCGCCCAACCGGCGACGAGCTGCCCCGCCGTGGTGAGCGTCGCGCCGCGCGAGGTGCGTTCGAGCAGCGCCACGCCGACGCGGGCCTCCAGCACCCGGAGGCGTTCGCTCGCCGACGGCTGGGACATGCCGTGGGCCTTCGCGGCACGGCCGATGCTGCCGAGCTCCGCGACGCTCAGCAGCAGCTCGTAGCTGACGAGGTCGGTGACGCGTCCCGGCAA
Source organism: Lentzea sp. NPDC042327 (assembly GCF_040647275.1). NCBI lineage: Bacteria > Bacillati > Actinomycetota > Actinomycetes > Pseudonocardiales > Pseudonocardiaceae > Lentzea > Lentzea sp. NPDC042327. The sequence goes on along the minus strand of NZ_JBEZBX010000001.1, from coordinate 611,415 downwards.
AGGCATAGGGGCAGCCTATGTCGTCATCGGAGATCGGTGCCTACCGAGGTGGGCGCGCGCAGGGCACCTTGGTGTCGTGACCGCTCTCGCACCTCACCCACACACCGTGCCCCATGAGGTGCGACGAGCGGCGCCCTTCGGCCCCAACCTGTTCGCGTCCGTGATGGGCACCGGCATCGTCGCCACGGCGGCCGCCTCGCTCCCGCTGCACGTCCCCGGTCTGCGCACCGCGGCGACGTTCGTGTGGCTGCTGGACGCGGCACTGCTGGTGTTCCTCACGGTTGCCGCAGTGCGCAGCTGGACGTGGGCGACCGTGCGCGCGCAGCTGCGCGACCCGGTGATGGCGCACTTCTGGGGCGCGCCCGCGATGGGGTTGATGACGGTCGGCACCGGCGCGCTGCTGCTGGGCGCCGACCTCGTCGGCCTGACCGCGGCGCTCGCGATCGACTGGACGCTGTGGACGCTCGGCACCGTGCTGGGCCTGGTGACGTCGGTCGTGGTGCCGCTGCGGATGTTCGGCAGCGGTGAGCTGCCGTTCGCCGGCTGGCTGATGCCGGTCGTGCCGCCGATGGTGTCCGCGGCGTCCGGCGCGCTGCTCGCCGCGCACCTGCCGCCCGGCCAGTTCCAGCAGACGATGGTCCTGCTCTGCTACGCGTTGTTCGGCGTGAGCCTCTTCGCGACGGTCTGCCTGGTGCCGCAGATCTGGCACCGGCTGGTGCAGCACGGCCCCGGCGGTGCGGTGCCGACGCTGTGGATCGTGCTCGGCCCGCTCGGCCAGTCGATCACCGCCGCGAACCTGCTCGCCGGCGTCGCGGTGCTGCCCGGCCAGACCGCGTTCGCCGTGCTGTACGGCGCGACCACGTGGGGCTTCGCCCTGCTGTGGGTGGCCATCGCGACCGCGGCGACCGTGCGCGCGGCACGGGCCGGGATGTCGTTCGCGTTGACGTGGTGGAGCTTCGTCTTCCCGCTCGGCACGCTGGTGACCGGCACGAGCGCGCTGGCCGCGAAGGTCCACTCGCCGATGTTCGTCGTCGCGGCCGTCGTGCTCTACGTGGCCCTGGTGCTGTCGTGGGCGACCGTGGCGGTGCGCACGATCACCAGTTTCGTGAGTCCCCGCGTGCGTTAGGCGCGGCTGGACCACGTCGAGCCGCGGTGCGGCGGAGGCGGTCTGCGCGGCGTGCGCGACCACCTGCGCGTCGCGTGGAGCAAGTCAGCGGCGACAGATCGAAGTTGGTCGTCGTGATGCATGAAGTGCGGGAATCAGCTCGGTGAGGACGTAGCGCTGCCGTGCAGTGGCAACCATTCGAGACTTGCTGACGGACGTCATACCGCTGGGCAGACAGATCGCGCGGGCGTACCGATTGAGCCTTCCTCCCCGCCCTCTCGGGACGTCCGATCCCTCAACGATCTTGTCCGGGCGGACTCGCCTTTCTAGTCCCTTGGCAGCTGCACGATGAGTACCGGTGTCCCGGTGACCGTGAGGCTGTCGCCTGCGTGCACTGGCCGGCTGGTGCCGTCGAGGGTGCGCACCTCTGTGGCGTCTGGTGGGAGGGCTGTCGTCGCGGTGTGCTCGTGGGTCCAGCGGATCGTGAGCAGCTGACCGTCGTCCGCGGTGAACTCGCATTGCCACACGGTGGCAGGCAGGCCGACGGCGAGCCCTTGACCGCATCCCCGGGTCCTGGTGCGGGTCAGCCACCGTTGCAGCTCCTCCACCGCGAGTGCGGCGCTCGTGGGTGGGCTGCCGACGGTCTGCAGCGTGATGGGCAGGCCGCCACCGCCCCAGTTGTAGAAGTAGGTTCGTTCGAGGTTGAAGCGGGAGCCGTGGATCGCGACCAGGTAGAAGCGTGCGGCGTAGTCGATCGCACGCTGCTCGTCCAGCCGTTCGTCGCGCACGTATTCATAGGTGACACCGGTGTTCCACAGGCGTGGGTGCACGCCCGCGTCGTGCAGGGCACCGTCGATCTGTTGCAGGAGGTCGATCATGGTTTCCGGCGGGTCAGCCGCGCGTTGCTGATGCAGTTTGAGTCCTGCGACGTCGCAGTGGTCGTAGCCGCGCAGCTCGGTGAATTCGCGCAGTACGGAGCGGCCCTCGTCCGTCCACAGCCGATCGATCGAGGGGCACACCACGACCGCTTGCGGGTCGGCGGCCTTGATGGCGCGCCCGGCAAGCTTGGTCATCTCGACCAGAGTGGCCGTCGTACCGGAGAAGTAGCGCTGGTCGTTGGCGTGGACCCAGACCTCATAGGCGTCGATCCGGCCGTGGTAACGGGTTGCCACTGCGCTGACGAACTGTTCCCACACGGTCAGGTCGTCGGGCGGCGCGCTACGCGAACCGTCTCCGTACGGTGCCTTCGGCCCGGCGGGCGCGGCCCACTCCGGTGTGCCGCCGAACACCAGCGTGGCCGGCAGATCTGCCTTCCGCGCGCCGACGACGAGGCGGTCGAGGACGGTCCAGTCATAGGTGTCGCGCCGCGGCTGCAGCCTCGCCCACCGCGTACCACTGTCCCAGAACCGCAGACTGCCGACCCGGAACGACGGCATCACCCCGCTCGACGAGGATGCCGTCACGCCGAACAGCGACGGAGCCAGCGGCTGCTCGCGCTGCCAGGACGGACCGGTGATCTGCCGCTGCGCGGCAACGGGTCCGACGTCCGTGCCGCTGGCTGCCAGCGACACCAGGACGAGCGCGAGCATGAGCACGACGCACACCCGGGACAGGGCGCGCGTGCGCGGCAGAGACCGAGGAAGTGCACGAGGTTCCGGTGCTCGATCCGCGGTGTGCGGCATCACCGGTCGGCCTGTCGCCGCCCTCCACTGCGCGAGCAGTTCGACCAGTTCCACGTCATCGGCTGAACAGGCCGTGGCAATTCCGACTACGGTCTGGTAGTCGGGCGGGACTGTTTTTCCAGAGCAATACCTGTGCAGGGTGGAACTGCTGACGTGTGCTTTTCTGCCCAACTCGGAATAGCTCAGTCCGCTCCGCTGCTTGAGCTTCGCAAGGTGGCACGCGAGTTCTTCGTTCCCTTCCGGCACACCTACCGCCCTCCCCAAGCTCAGGTGTCACGGGCCAGTATGGCAGTCATCCCATGCTCGGAGGTAGAGCCTGGTCAGGGCATGTCGCGCCATGTCGGGATGGTGGCGTGTTGTCCGGGTGCAGGTGCGTCGGCATCGTGTGGCGTGGCCGTGCGGTCACGAACATCGCGCGAAAACACAGGAAGTCCATTCACAGCCCAAGGGGATGATTTGTTAAACCGAAGTATGCTGTGCCGTCGTTCGGTGAACGCCGCAGTGGTTGCGCTGATGCTGCTTTCCGGCAGTGTCGTCGCGGTTGCGCCGACTCCGGCAGAGGCCGCCGCAGTACTGACTGCAGGCATGACCGGTCCTCGCCCATCGGCGACCCGGATTCCATTCTCGATCTCCGACAAGGTGTCCGCGTCGGTCGACGTCGGTACCGGCAATCTGCTGGTCACGACCTCCGACCTGGCGCTGCCCGGCATCCAGGGCGATCTTCAGCTGGGTCTGACCTACAACAGCCTGCGTCTGGGCACGGGCGCCGCGCTGCCGTCCGGATCGGCCGGCGCAGGATGGGCGATGAGGGTCGGCCAGGACACCAAGGTGGTCCTGAACTCCGACAACTCCGTGCTCTACCTCGCGCCCGAAGGCCGCGAGGGCCTGTTCCAGCCCTCCGGTGCGACGGCGTACACGGCACCTGCCGGTTTCAAGGTCGCGATGGTGAAGACCGCCTCGGGCTGGACGATCACCGACCACGACAGCAACTCGGTGTCGGCGTTCGACTCGACCGGACGGCTGGTGTCGATCAGGGACCGCAACGCCCAGACCTCCACGTTCACCTACACCTCCGGCAAGCTGACCCAGATCGTGTCGACCCGCGGCGGTACCGGTGCCCGGACGGCGAACCTCACCTGGTCGGGCAACCTCACCACCATCGCCCAGACCGGCGACGAAGGCACTCCCCGCAGCGTCGTCTACACCTACACCTCAGGCAAGCTGACCAAGATCACTGACCCGACCTCGCGGGACACCCGCTTCGGCTACGACGCGACCACCGGCGATCTGACCACGATCACCAACGGCGCCGGCAAGCAGACGGCCATCCAGTACGACACCTCGCACCGGGTCAAGAAAGTGACCCAGGAGAACCCGGCCGGCGGCGCGGCAACCCGATTCACCTACTACTCCGCCGGGGAGACGCTGGTCGCGAGCCCGAACAACACCGAGGCCACTCCCGCCAACGGCCCGCAGACCGACTACTTCCTCAACGCCCAGGAACTCGTGACGTCCGTGACCGACCCGCTCGGCCGGGGACGGGCCAAGACCTACACCCCGTTCCACGACGTCGCGACCTCGACCAGCGGCACCGGAGGCGTCACCGTCTTCGGGCACGACCCGGCCGTGAACGCCGGTGAGTCGCTGACCAGCATCACGTCGCCGACCGGGGCGAAGTCCACCGCCACCTACGCCAACACCGGAGCGGCGAGGTACCTGCCGTCCGGCGGTACCGATGAACAGGGCAACAACAAGCTGCTCACCTACGACGGCGCCGGCAACCCGCTCAGTTCGACCAACGCCACCGCGAGCGCGACTTCGAAGGTCGACTACAACGCCGACGGCACCCTCAACACCTCCACCGACCCGCGCGACAACCTCACCGACTACACCGCCAACACCGATCACCAGGTCACCGACATCACCCCGCCGGCCGGCTCGAGCCTGGCACCGACGGTGATCTCCTACGACGGGTTCGGACGGCTGCACGCAGTCCGCGACGGTCGCGGACTGCGCACGATCTACGCCTACGACCGCGCCGATCGGGTCAAGACCATCCAGTACTCCGACACCACGCCCGACGTGGCCTTCACCTACGACGATGCCGGGAACGTGCTCACCCGGACCGACGCCTCGGGCACGACGACGTTCACCTACGACGCTCAGAACCGGGTCACCTCGCGCACCGCGACCTCCGGCGGCGGCACACTGTCCTACGGCTACGACAAGGCAGGCAACCTGACGTCGAAGACCGACGCCCGCGGTACCACCGGCTACGTGTACGACGCGGCCAACCAAGTCACCGAGATGACCCTGCCGAACGGGCAGAAGACCGCTTTCGCCTATGACGACAACGGCAAGCGCACCGACACCTGGTTCAACGCCAACGCCTCCCGAACCACCTTCGCAGCCCACACGAAAACCGTCTTCGACAAGGCCGGTCGGATCTCACGGACCTGGACCTCACGCGCGTCCAACGACGCGACCAAGACGTTCGACACGGGGTTCTGCTACTCGCCCCACGTCGCCGGGCAAGCGTGCCCGTCGGCATCGGCCGGCACCGACACAGGTCTGATCAAGTGGTCGACCGACAACTTGAACTCCGCGCTGTCTCTCTACAGCTATGACACCTCCAACCGGCTCACCGCGGTCTCGAACCTCGGCGGTCACGACTACGCCTACACCTACGACAAGGCCGGCAACAGGCTCACTGCGAAGGTCGACGGCACCACCGCGCAGACCCTGACCTACAACACGGGCAACCAGATCTCGAACACCGGCTACAGCCATGACGCCGCCGGGAACCGCACCGCCGACCCGACCCGGGGCAACTTCACCTACAACGCGGCAGGCCAAACCACCGCCCGTACTCAAGGATCGTCTTCGAGCACCTACACATGGGGCGGTGGCGACCAGAACGAGCTCGTCTCCTCCACCACCGGGGGGAGCACAACGAGCTACGTCTACGGACGCAACGACACCAACGGTGTCCCGATGCTGCAGTCGATCACCAAAGACGGTCAAACCAGCTACATCGACACCGACCCCACCGGTTCCCCCATCGCCTTGCACACCCCTGCCGGAGTCCACTACTACGCGCTCGACAACCAGGGCAGCCCGGTCAACCTGATCACCAACGCCGGAGCCGTGTCCGCCACCTACACCTACGACCCCGCCGGAAAACAGCTCAGCGCCACCGGAACCGCAGCCTCGTCCAACCCCATTCGTCACACCCGAGGTCTGCTCGACGAGAACACCGGTTGGCTCAAACACGGCGTCCGCTGGCACGACTCGGCCACCGGCAACTGGACTGCTCTCGACCCCATCAGCCTGATCCTCGAGCCCGACATCGCCAGCCGGTACGCCTACGTCGGCGGCAACCCCGTCAACCGCGTCGACCCCACTGGCCTGTACGCCGATACCTCAAGGGCGTGTCTCGCCGGCGCCGTGGGTGCTGCCATCTACGCGTGGCCCGCCGGCCCTGGAGCTGTGACCGCCGCTGCTGCCGGAGCGTGCTTGACCGGCGTCATCACGAACTGGATATCGAACGGGCTCGGCGATTGATCCCACAACGAGGCCGTCCCTCAACACGCCGTATCGACAGGTGCTGAGGAAGTAGCCGCGGCACCCGCACAAATATCAGGGGTCATCGCGAGAAAGGTGGTCACCTGGTTTCGGCCAGGAGCGTGGTCGGGCGCTCGGCTGGGGTGTCCCAGTCGAGCGCTTTGCGTGGGCGGTGGTCCGGTTGTGCGGCATGACTTCCGGCAGACCTGCAAGAACCGCCATCACATGTGTCTTCGATGCGACCGCGGTGATGCGCCGCCGCCGCAGGCAGGCTCGGTCGGCTTTGGAGGAGTGGGCCTTGTCCGCGGCCACCGCACGGGAACGAGTCCGGAGTTGACCAGCTTGTTCGTCCCAGCCCCCGAGGAGAAGCTGCCTGCGCACGGACGGCTGCGGGTTCCGAGCCCCACTTCGGCACGAAGGTGTCGGGACACACCGCGAGACGCCGCCGCAGAGCGGGCAAACTGCGTCGGGCAAGCGTGCCGAGCCGGTATGCCTGTTCATGGCCGAAATCGCGGTTGCCGAGCAGGTAGGTCACGTGATCCTGGCCCGGAACCCATCTCCTTCAGCAGAAGCGCCGAGGAGGATTCCCGGTTCGCCAGGACGATGGCCGCATCGAGGGGTGTCGAGCGAATCAACGTCGTAGGCCCGCACGTTGAGCCGGCGCTTCTCCTGGCGTCGTGCTACCTCCCGTTCGGGAGCCTTCGGCCACGCGGCCAGAACGACCTGAACGCAGATGATCTCTCCTGGGGCCTCGCCGTTCGGACCGGTGAGCCTCTTCGGGTACTCGCTGTCGCCCTTGCCCTGGGTGGTCTTTTACGCCGAAAGCTCCCGTGCGCTCGTGCCGGCCGGCACGAAGGTGGTCTGCTCCTCGGCGACAACGACGCCGTCGAACCCGCCGGTGGACGTTCCGGAACCACCGGGCATGTGCAAGCGTGGTCGTGCCCAGCCCAGGTCGCGTGTCGGCTGCGGTGGACCGGAACACGTGACGAATCCCGCGTTGTCAGGTGGCCCGCTGTTACCGCGTTCACGATCTTGATGGTCGCGCTCTCACTGGCGAACATAGGCCGGTTGGCGGTAATTGGGGTGATCTGACAACGTTGTCATTCGCCTGTAACTGCAACCAACTCAGTGTGGTGGCAGCGTGAGAGCGTTTCTGCGCGCCGACGACGCGCAGCGCTTTCGCGACAGCGCCCTGACCTGCCAAAACAGGTTGGAAAAGGCTCGCTGCTCCCGCGATCATGACTTCCTGTGTTCAGATGAACACGGGATCAGTCCCGGGTTTGCGTGTTGGAGTTCCCCTTCCAGAGTGACCCAGTCGACTGCGCCGCCGAACACCGGGCTGCCGGGTTCGAGCAGTCGTCCTGCTGCAAGAGCGCCTACCGGCACCGGGTCGAACCCGATGTCCGCCAGGAACTCCGCCACCAGCGCGAGAGCGGCCGGGTCGTCGCCGGCGACGCCGAGTGCGCGGTCGGCGGGTGGTCAGTGGTTCATCGCGTCCACGACGACCTTGCCTGCGAACGGCGCCGGGTCGAGCTCGCCGAACCGGTGCCACGGGATCGCGAGGATCACGAGCCCGACGTCCGTGACCGATCGGTCCGCTCGCATGTGCGGACTGCGTGGAGATAGTCCACGGACGGGGGTGTTTGGATCGCGACCAGAATGGTGAGGTGAATGCGGCCGCAGCATGTATCCGCAGCTCAACGCCCGGTTCCGGGTCATTGTCGAATCCCGAAAGGGAAGGCTAGCCTAATTATCGTTCGAATTGCGGGCCGTGGTGAGCGGTGGCATCGTCCGAATCACCGGACCACATTCCCACCACGGATCACAGGAGCGGACATGACCACCCTCGAGAACCCGGCGATGCCCGCCGTCCACGAGTGCACCGTGAGCGGCTGCTCCTACAACCACGACGGCTGCCACGCCTTCGCGATCACCGTGCGCGGTGACAACGGGGCTGCCGACTGCGGCACGTTCATCCCGCTGAGCACCAAGGGCGGCCTGGACAAGGTGATGGCCCAGGTGGGCGCCTGCACCCGGACCGACTGCGTGCACAACGCGTCGCTGGAGTGCACCGCGCAGAGCGTGCGGGTCGGGCAGGGCGAAGGCGACCACATGGCCAACTGCCTGACCTACCAGCCGCGTTGAGCTCGTAGCGCTCGAACAGCACCGCGGTCACGCATCCGGCGTGGCCGCGGTGCCGTCGTTCAAGCAGGGGCAGACGGCGTGCCGCGCACCGCCGCTAGTGCTCCAGGCCGAGGGCCAGCGTCAGCTCCAGCACCCGCTGCGGTGACCCGAGGTCCGGGAACAGGTCCCGCAGCTGCTGCATCCGGTACCGCACCGTCTGCGGGTGCACGAACAACGCCGTCGCCACCTCTTCCCGCCGCCCCTGGTGCAGCAGCCACGCCCGCAACGTCTCCTCCAGCCGGCGCGCCGAGTTCTCCGGCAGCGCGCGCAAGGGGGCCAACGCGCGTGCGCGCAGGTCGGCGTACGCGTCGGCATCGGCGGTCAGCACCAGTTCGACCAAGTGCTGCTCGGTGTCACGGATGTCCGCCGACACCGCACGCGCGCGCAACGCCCGTGCGTATGAGGCTGACGCACGCACCCAAGGTCGCGCGGGACCGACAACGGCGCTGCGGTCGGTCAGCTGGCGCAACAGGTGCGCGCGGTCGGCGTCGGGCACCAGCAGGACGCCGGTCGCGTCCGGCAGGTCGTCCAGCACCAGCGTGCCGGGGTCGAGCGCGCGGAACGCCGGGCGGGCCTGCGCGGCGGGCAGCAGCACCACGGTCACCGTCGTGGGCGGTGGCCAGCCGGCCCGGTTCGCCGAGGCCAGCAGCGCCTCGGCGCCCGCGCCGGTCAGCAGGTCGCGGGCGAGCTGTTCCAGGTGCCGCTCGTGGGCCATGCCGCGTGCGGCCAGCTCGTCGGCGTGACCGGCGGCCGACGCGGCGGACAGCTCGTCGATGTAGGCGAAGGTCAGCTCCGCGAACTTCGCCACCTCCTCGGCGGGCAGACCGGCCGCCACGGCGCCTTCGGCGAGCCCGCGCCAGGCCACGCGCGCACCGACGCGGTAGGCGCTGAGCAGGGCGTCCATCGAACGGCCGTCGCGGACCTCGCCGCGGCCGAGCTCGTAGGCGGCGTCGCTCGCGTCCCCACCGGTGGCCACGCCACCCGCGAGGTCCAGGTAATGTCCGAGCGCCGTGCGCACCGCACGCCGTATCGTGCCGCCCATCCGGCCCGACAGGGCACCGGCGTAGCTCGGCACCTCGTCGATGATGGCCTGCACCACCTCGTCGGCCGTGGTCTTCAGGGCCGCCCGCAGCGCGGTGACCGTCGTCTCGTCCAGGGCCAATTCGGTGGCCCGCCGCATTGCCTGAGTCACGATTTGTTCCCTGCGAACAATCTGGTCGAGCAAATTCACGTCCTGCGGACAGGACTTTACGCCCTGTGGCGCATCAAGCTGGAGTCATGACGAGTGCCGCCCTACGCAGCAGGGCGTGGAAACTGCTTGAGCTGGTCACGACGCCACTGCTGCCGTCCGACTACCTCGACCTGGTGAGCCCGCTGCGCGCGGGCGCTGACCTGCGTGGTCGCATCGAGGCCGTCCACCCCGAGACGGGGGACGCCGCGACCATCGTGATCAGGCCGGGCAGAGGCTGGCGCGGTCACGTCGCCGGCCAGTACATCCGCGTCGGTGTCGACGTCGACGGCGTGCGCCTGTGGCGCGCGTACTCGGTGACGTCACCGACGAACCGCGCCGACGGCCGCATCACGATCACCGTCAAGGCCATCCCGGACGGCAAGGTGAGCAACCACCTGGTCCGCAAGGCCAAGCCGGGCATGGTGATCCACCTCGACCAGGCCACCGGCGAGTTCGTGCTGCCCGCCGCGAAGCCCGCCAAGGTCCTCTACCTCACCGCCGGCAGCGGCATCACGCCCGCGATGGGCATGCTGCGCGACACCCGGCTCGACGACGTGGTGATGATCCACTCCGCGCCACGCGAAGAGGACGTCATCTTCCGCAACGACCTGCACGACCTCGTCGCCGACAAGGCGCTGCGGCTGCTGGAGCTGCACACCGACACCCACGGCATGCTCGACGTCGCCCGGCTCGAGGACCTCGTGCCCGACTGGGCCGAGCGCGAGACCTGGGCCTGCGGTCCCGCGGGCCTGCTCGACGCCGCCGAAGCGCACTGGGCCCGGCACGGCATCCCCGAGCGCCTGCACACCGAGCGGTTCCGCCCGACCGTCGTCGTCGCCGGCGAGGGTGGCGAGGTCACGTTCGGCACCACGGGCAAGACCGTCGAGGCCGACGGCGCCACCCCGCTGCTGGACGTCGGCGAGAGCGCCGGCGTGCTGATGCCCTCCGGGTGCCGCATGGGCATCTGCTTCGGCTGCGTCACGCCGCTCAAGTCCGGTGCCGTCCGCGACCTGCGCACCGGCGAGATCACCGAGGCAGAGCCGGGCGTGCTCGTGCAGACCTGCGTGTCCGCTGCCGCGGGTCCGTGCGAGCTCGAACGCTGACCCGCACCCCACCACAGACATCCTTCCCCCGCGAAGCGGCCCACCTCCAGCCGCCGAACCCCTCGAAAGCGAGCTCCATGACCGCCATCGACCCCACCGCCCACCTCACCGACGAGCAGATCGAGGAGCTCGGCCGCGAGCTCGACGCCATCCGCGACGAGGTGATCGCGAGCCGCGGTGAGAAGGACGCCGCCTACATCCGCAAGGTGATCTCGGTGCAGCGCAAGCTGGAGCTGACCAGCCGCGGCATCCTGCTGTTCTCGATCTTCCCGCCCGCGTGGCTCATCGGCACCGCCGGCCTGTCCGTGGCGAAGATCCTGGAGAACATGGAGATCGGTCACAACGTCCTGCACGGGCAGTGGGACTGGATGCGCGACCCGAAGATCCACTCCACCACCTGGGAGTGGGACCACGTCTCGCCGGCCGACCAGTGGAAGCACTCGCACAACGAGCTGCACCACACGTACACCAACGTGATCGGCAAGGACAACGACCTCGGCTACGGCATCATGCGCGTCGACGAGGACCAGAAGTGGCACCCGATGCACCTGGGCCAGCCGCTGTGGAACTTCATCAACGCCTGCTTCTTCGAGTACGGCATCGCCGCCTACGACCTGGAGCTCGGCAAGAACCTGCACAAGCGCCGCCGCAACAACCCCGAGTTCCGCGCCCGCGCCAAGGCGGTCGGCCGCAAGATCCGCAAGCAGGTGCTCAAGGACTACGTGATCCACCCGCTGCTGTCGGGTCCGTCGTTCCTCACCACGCTCGCCGCGACGTTCACCGCGAACCTGGTCCGCAACCTGTGGTCGCACTCGGTGATCATGTGCGGTCACTTCCCCGAGGGCGTGCAGGTCTTCGAGCGCCGCTCGATCAGGGGCGAGACCCGCGGCCAGTGGTACCTGCGCCAGATGATGGGCTCGGCGAACATCAGCGGCAGCAAGGCCATGCACATCATGACCGGCAACCTGTCGCACCAGATCGAGCACCACCTGTTCCCGGACCTGCCGAGCAACCGGTACGCCGAGGTCGCGGTCAAGGTGAAGGCCCTGTTCGAGAAGTACGAGCTGGACTACGTCAGCGGACCGCTGCCCAAGCAGGTGTTCTCCGCGTGGCACAAGGTCTTCCGGCTCTCGCTGCCGAACAAGAAGGTCAAGCAGACGACGAAGAAGTCCGAGAAGGAACTGGTCGCCGCCTGAGCACCTGGCCAAAAGCTTTGTCCGCCCCCTCGTTGCTGCTCAGGCGTCTGCAAGTACGACTTGGGGCGTCAAAGGCACGACAGCTGGCAACCTGCTCAGAAGGTGCCGTGTCTTCCGGCGCCGTCCGTGAACCGGGCGGCGCCGGCCGCACCCTCACGGGCCACGACCGGCACACCGGCCGCGCCTTCCGCGCGCAACGCCTCCGCGAGCGGCAGGTCGAGCCCCGCGTAGGTGGACGCCCGGTCCGCGAGCACGCACTCGAGCGGGAACCCGGCGATCTGCTCGGCCAGCTCCAGCGCCGCCGCGACCGCCTGACCGGGTTCGACGACCCGGTTGGCCAGTCCCATCGCGAGCGCCTCGTCGGCGGCGACCGGGCGGCCGGTGAGGATCAGGTCCAGCGCCCGGCCCAGGCCGACGACCCTGGGCAGCCGGACCGTGCCGCCGTCGATCAGCGGCACGCCCCAGCGCCGGCAGAACACCCCGAACACCGCGTCGCTCTCCACGACCCGCAGGTCCGCGAGCAGCGCCAGCTCCAGCCCGCCCGCCACGGCGTGCCCGCTGACGGCCGCGATCAGCGGCTTGCTCAGCCGCAACCGGGTCGGCCCCATCGGACCGCCACCGCCGCCCGCGGGGTCGAGCTCGTTGCGCCGCGCGGGATCGCCGACCGACGTCAGGTCCGCGCCCGCGCAGAACGTGCCGCCCGCACCGGCCAGCACCGCCACCCGTTGCGCGGGGTCGGCCTCGAACGCCCGGAACGCCTCCAGCAGCTGCGCGGCCATCGGGCCGTCGACCGCGTTGCGCCGGTCCGGGCGGTCCAGCCAGATCAGCGTGGTGGTGCCGGACACCTCGACGCGGACGTCCTCCACGAACCCTCCCTCAGCGCGGAACGGACTGGGTGAAGGCGAACACCCCGTCCGGGTCGTACCTGCGCGCGACGTCCCGCAACCGGGCCAGGTTGTCGCCGTAGTACGCCTCGGCCCATCGTGGCAGCTGCGGGTCGATGTAGTTGACGTAACCGGAGTCGCCGACCAGCTCGCCGAGCCCGTCGCGCACCTGGCCCATCGCCTGCGCGGTCGCGGTGGCGTCGGTCGGCGGTGTCTTGAAGTAGACCTGCGCGCAGGCCAGCGCGGTGCGGTGGGGGAACGCGGTGGCGGCCGGCGCGACATCGGACACCGCGCCTCCCAGGCCGTCGAAGATCAGGTACGACTCGCTGGACTGGCCGTTCATCAGCGCCACGGCCCGCGCGGGGTCGCTGATCGGCTTCTGCACGATCCGCGACGACGCCACGAACGACTCGTGCTGGATCCCGGTGCCCGCGAAGTACTGCGTGGCCTCGGGGTAGCTCTGCGGCTGGACGAACCGGGACGCGGGCGCGGGCAGCGCCGCCAGCAGCGAGGTCAGCTCGCCGGGGGTGCCGACGAAGCAGCCGCCGACCCGGCAGGTCGGCTCGGCGGCACCGCGCACCACGACGTTGGACCACAGCTCGTTCGGCGCCTGCGCGATCCAGCCCTGCCACGCGCCGAGCACGTCGGCGACACCGGCGTTGTACTGCAACGAGAAGACGGTGACCTGCGGCGCGGGCACCGTGCCGAACACGAGCTCGGTGACGATCGCGAAGTTCCCGCCGCCACCGCCGCGCAACGCCCAGAACAGGTCTGGCTCCTGCTCGGCCGAGGCGGTGACGACCCGGCCGTCGGCGGTGACCGCCGTGGCCGAGACCAGGTGGTCGCAGGTCAGCCCGTACTTGCGGGCGAGGACGCCGATCCCGCCGCCGAGCGTGAGACCGGCGACGCCGACGGTCGGGCACGTGCCGGTGGGCAGGCACCGGCCGGACGCGGCGAGCACCCGCGCCACCTCGCCGAGCTGGGCGCCGGCCCCGACGCGGACCCGGTCACCGGGCAGCACCTCCACCGCGGCGAGCTCGCGCAGGTCGACCTGCAGGCCGTCCTCCGGCGAGGAGTAACCCGCGTAGCTGTGGCCACCGCCGTGGGCGGCGATCGGCACCCGCCGCCGGGCCGCCTCGACGCACGCCCGCACGTCGTCGGCCGACGCACAGCGCGCGACGGCGGCGGGGGTGCGCTGGTTCCACACCGGGTTGAAACCCTGGTAGGTGAACCCCTCCTGGTCGGGCAGCAGCAGCTGACCGGACAGCCGCGCCCGCAGCGCCGCCCAGTCCGGCGGTCCACTCGGAACGGACGAACTGGACGGTGCGGCCGCTGCCGGCGTCGGGGTCGAGGTCGGCGTCGGGGGAGGGGCGCCGGTGCAGGCGGCCAGCGCGGTGGCGGCGCCCGTCAGCCCGGCGGCCAGGAGGAAGCTGCGTCGATCGACTGCCACGCGGCCATCGTGGCACGACGTGATCATCACGGCATGTCGTGATCACCCGTGGCGTTCGGCGAGCGGGTGTCGTCTACTTGTGCCCATGGCAATCGTCTCTCCTGGCTTCTCCGGGCGGCGCCGGTCCTCCGACGTGCAGCTCCCGCCAGGGCAGTACCTGGCAGAGGACTTCCCGGTCCTCACCGCGGGCCCGACGCCGCGGGTGCCGACCGACCGGTGGGAGCTGACCATCAGCACCGAGGCCGGGCACAGGCACGTCTGGTCGTGGCAGCAGCTGATGGAGCTGCCGGCCGAGAAGATCACGACGGACATCCACTGCGTCACCAAGTGGTCGAAGCTCGGCACGCGGTGGAAGGGCGTCTCGCTCGACGTGCTGCTGGAGGAGGTCGAGACGGCGGCGGACTTCGCGCTCGTCCAGTCCTACGGCGGCTACACGACGAACCTGCCGCTGGAGGACCTGCTCGACGGGCAGGCCTGGATCGCCTACCGCTACGACGGCGACGAGATCACGCCCGAGCACGGCGGTCCGGCCCGGTTGCTGGTGCCGCACCTGTACTTCTGGAAGTCGGCGAAGTGGGTCCGCGGGATCCAGTTGCTGCTGGAGGACGAACCGGGGTTCTGGGAAACCGCCGGTTATCACGACTACGGAGATCCATGGCGCGAACAGCGGTATCAGGGCGACTGACCTGGCGGGTGGCCTCGGTCGCCGAGAACAGGGCCATCACCGCGAGCGCGCGCAGCCTCGTGCTCGACGTGCCGGACTGGCCGGGTCACCTGGCCGGCCAGCACGTCGACGTGCGGCTGACCGCCGAGGACGGCTACTCGGTGCAGCGCAGCTACTCCATCGCCTCCGCACCCGACGGCAACCGGGTCGAGCTGGCCGTGCAGCGGGTGGCCGACGGCGAGGTCTCGCCGTACCTGTGCGACGTGCTCTCCCCAGGCGACCAGGTGGAGCTGCGCGGCCCGGTGGGCGGCTGGTTCGTCTGGCGCGCGACCGATCCGGCACCGGTGCTGCTCGTCGCGGGCGGCTCCGGCATCGCGCCGCTGATGGCGATGGTCCGCGCGCGGGCCGAGCAGGGCAGCCGCGTGCCGTTCCGGCTGGTGTACTCGGTGCGCACGCCCGAGGACGTGTACTTCGCCGACGAGCTGCGCCGGCGTGCCCGCGAGGACGCCGGTCTGGACGTGCACCTCGTGCACACGCGGCGGGTCCCGGACGGCGCGCCGGAACCGAAGCGGATCGGCGTGGCCACGTTGAACACGCACGGCTGGCCACCGGACTTCACCCCGAACTGCTTCGTGTGCGGGCCCACCGGCTTCGTCGAGACGGTGGCCGACATCCTGGTGGCACTGGGCCACGACCCCCGACGTGTGCGCACCGAGCGCTTCGGCTGACAGGAGACCACCGATGAGCGACGACCACGTCGACGGCAACGCGCTCGCGGGCGACCTGCGGGAGATCTTCGCCGTGGACCTGACCGCGGCGACCGGCCGGTGCGCCGGCTGCGGCCACCGGGGCTCGGTGGCGGCGCTGCGGGTCTACCGCAACGCGCCGGGCCTGGTGGCGCGCTGCCCCGAGTGCGAGGAGGTCGTGCTGCGGCTGGTGCGCGGGCCGGACCGGGCGTGGCTGGACCTGCGCGGCACGGTGAGCCTGGAGATCCCGCTGGGCTCGTGACCCGCGGCTTCGGCCGGGGCCTGCGGCCGGCCTGTGACTGCGGCTTCGGCCGTGACCCGTGGCTCAGCCCGGAGGTGCCCCGGCCTTGTCGCGGGACGCGTGGCTTAGGCGCGTGACCGGTTCGCGACGACCGCGGCGAGGCCGAGGAACGCCGCGAACATCCCGTACGCGAACACGAGGTCGCCGGCCGACACGAGGGCACCGCCGACGGCACGGCCGAGCAGACCGCCGAACGCCTCGGCGGTGATCACCGCGGTGGCCAGCTCGGTCGCGCCGAACCGCGCACCGGTCGTGCACCGCAGGTACAGGCCGGGGTAGGCCAGGCCGACCCCGGCGCCACCCAGCGTCCACGCCACCACAGCCGTGGTGAAGACCGGTGCTCCCACCGCGAGCACGCCCACCCCCGCGGCGGTGAGCGCGAGGCCGAGTGCCGGGGGTGGCTCCCGGCCGGCGCGGCGCAGCCGGGGCACGGTCAGGCTGGTCAACGCCCACGCCAGCGGAGCCGCGCTGAGGACCACGGCCGCGCGCGCCATCGTCGAGCCGTAGCCGTCGGTCAGCAGGATGGTGACCAGGCTGTCCGCGCCGAAGTAGCCGACCGCGAACAACGTCATCGCCACCAGCGCCGCCGGTGCGCCCCGGCGTGCGCGCAGCGTGCCCGCGGGCATGATCGACGCGACACCGGCCAGGGCGACCGCGATGCCGGCGGCCCCGAGCCACCACCGGTTGCCGAACACGACCACGCCCACCCCGAGCGGGACGAGCAGGGTGCGCCACAGCGGCCGGTCCGCGCCGCGGTCGACCGGGCCGGACGCCGCCCGCAGGACCAGCACCCGCCCGGCGACCACGACCGGTACCGGCGCGAGCAACGTCCACCGCCACCCGACCAGGTGCTCCAGCGCGAGGGTGGCCGCCGGCCCGGCGAGCGCGGGCAGGACCCACATCGCCGACGACGCCGCGATCACCCGCACCCGCCACTGGTCGTCGAGGTGCTGGATGGCGGCGCTGATGCCGAACACCGCCAGCAGCCCGCTCGCGCACCCGGCGGCGAACTGCCCCGCCGCGAACACCCAGGCCGACATCGCGGTCGCCGCCGTCGCGGTGCCGGCGGGGTAGGCGAGCACGCCGATGGCGAGCGTGCCGCGCGCGCCCGTCAGGCCGAGGACGCGGGTGGCCAGCGGCAGCGCCACGAACAGGCCCAGCGTGGCACCCGAGATCAGCAGCTCCACCGAGGTGCGCGCGTCGAGGTCGCGCACGACCGCCGGCAGCAGCGTGGAGGACACGAAGGTCGCCACGGCGGCCGCGAACTCCAGCGAGACGATGCCGATGGCCAGCGTCAGCGCAGGCGTCCGTGGCGTCGTCACGTGCAGAGCTCGCGGTCCAGCGCGTTGACCTGCACCCACACCCCGTCCGGATCGCGCACCCGCAGCGACCGCCCGTGGCTCTCGTCCAGCACCGGCCCCGGCGCGAACCCCGCCAGCCGCAGCCGCCGCGCCACGTCCTCCAGCGGCTCGTCGGTCTCGAACGCCAGCTCGCACGTTCCCGCCGCGACGTCCTTCGCGTCGTGCAGCGCGACCATCCCGGAGGCGGCCGGCAGCTCGACCCAGGCGCCCGGCCGGGACTCCGCACCCGGTCGCAGGCCCAGTGCCAGGTAGAAGCGCCGTGCCGCGGCGACGTCCGCCGTGTAGCGGATGGGCACCACTCTCATCGCCGTCCTCCCTCGTCCAGCTGGCGCAGGTAGCTCTCCAGTGCCAGCTCCACGAACGCCGACAGCGACACGTCCGCGTCGACCGAGGCGTGCTTGACCCGTCTCACCAGTGCGGCGGGGAGGTAGATGTTGAACTGCTGCTTCTCTCCGGCCATGGCTACTATGCTAGCAAACTAGCTCCACCGGTGTCACTCGTCGTCTCTTTCTGTCCACATTGGACTGTCTCAACGCGACACATCCTCTGCGGCTGAAGAAGACCTGGGGGTCCGTCACAGGTTTGGGATCGGCGATCTGCGGGCAACCGCGCTTTGCGCTAGGTTCGAAATCGGGTTCAGCATGCAGCCCTTTGCGTACGGTCTATTCCGTTCGGAAAGGATGGCTTCACGCCATGAGGATTGCGATGCTCACCGTCCAGGACGCGCCTGGCTGGCGCGAGGTGCACGTCACCGGGTTGTCCGGGGCGTTGACCGCGCTGGGGCACGACGTGACCGTCCACCACCAGCCGCCCGACCTGCCGGAGACCCAGCTGGGCCGGTACGTCGACGAGCTGCGGTCCGAATGGGAGAGCGCACGGCCCGAGGTCGTGCACGCGCACTTCTGGCGCCCTGGTCTGGCGGCCGTGCTGGCCGCACAACCCTCCGGTGTGCCCGTCGTCCAGTCCTTCCACGGCCTCGGCGGCGGTCGCGATCAGCGCGCCGGAGTCGAACGGCTGGTGGGCAGGGAGGCGGCGCTGGTCGTCGCTACCTGCGAGCAGGAGATGCTCGACCTGGCCGCCGCGGGAATTCCACGCCGGCGGATCGCGCTCGCGTCCCGCGGTGTCGACGTCGGCCTGTTCGAGTCGCACGGCACCACCGCGGAACGATCGGAGCTGCAGCGGATCGTCACCGTCGCGGACCCGCTGGCGGACAACGGGCTGACCGACCTGGTCACGGCGTTGCCGCGGCTGCCGCGGGTCGAGCTGGTGATCGCGGGTGCGCTGTCGGCAGGGGAGGCCGACCGGGTGCGGCGGTGGGCGCACCGGCTGGGAGTCGAGAAGCGGGTACAGCTGGCCGGGTCGGTCGGCCGCGCGGAGCTGCCCGCGTTGTTGCGGTCGGCGGACGTCGTGGCGTGCGTGCCGGCGCAGGCGACGTGGGACGCGCTGCCGTTGGAGGCGATGGCCTGCGGTGTGCCCGTGGTGGCGACCGCGGTCGGCGGGCTCACCGATGCCGTGATCGACGGCGTCACCGGCGTCCTGGTGCCACCGCACGACGTGAAGCAGCTGGTCAGAAAGCTGCGGATGGTCCTGGACGACGAGACGTTCCGCATCACCTGCGGCATCGCCGGTGTGGACCGGGTCCACGCCCGCCACACCTGGCCGGACGCCGCACGCGGCGTCGAACGGCTCTACCGGCAGCTGCTCGCCACTCCCGTGCCGAGCCGCCGCTGACCTCGCAGCGGGGGTGACCCGCCGTGCGACCCGAGGAGACCGGGCACGACGTCACCGGTGCCGCCGATGCCGTCCGGCGGGTGTTCGAGTTGTTGCCGTTCGTCGCCCACCGCGGTGAGCTGGGCCCGCGACGATCACCCTGACGAGTTGTCCCGCCCGTTGTGCAGACCTCCGACCAGCCCCATACGGTCGTCCACAGGGAGGCGGACGGATGCGAAGCCAGTACGAGTACCTCGCGGTGCTGGGGGTGTGCCTGCTGATCACCCTGCCGCTGGAGTGGATGGGCCGCGGTGTCTACCGCCGGTGGCCGGAGCTGGCCCGCGCGGTCGCTCCGGTGCTGCTCGTCCTCGCCGCCTGGGACGTCGTGGCGATCTTGCGCGGTCACTGGAGCTTCCACCCGCGGGCGACCACGGGGATCGAGCTGGCCGGGGTCCTGCCGATCGAGGAGGTGCTCTTCTTCGTCGTCATCCCGACCTGCGCGGTGCTGACCTACGAGGCGGTGCGCGGCCTGGCCGGCCGGTGGTTGCCCGATGGTTGAGGAGTACCTGCTCGCCGCGGTCGCCGCGGCGGTGCTCGTGGTGCTGCTGGAGCTGCTCGTGCTGCGGACGGGGCTGTTCGCCCTGCCGGCGTACTGGGTGACGATGGCGATCGTGCTGGGGTTCCAGGTCCCGGTGGACGGGTGGCTGACGAAGCTGGACGCACCGGTGGTGCTGTACGCGGACTGGGCGATCAGCGGGATCAGGGTGCCGTGGGACATCCCGGTGGAGGACTTCCTCTACGGCTTCGCGATGGTGACGGCGGTGCTGATGGTGTGGGAACGGGGAAGGCAGGCACGTGAACAAGCTTGAGGTGCCGGGGAAGTTCGACCGGGCGGCCCGCGGGTACGACCTGCTGGTGGGGCTGAACCCGGGCTACCACCAGGCGTTGCGCCGCTCGGCCCGCGCGCTCGGGCTGCGGCCGGGCATGCGCGTGCTCGACCTCGGCTGCGGCACGGGCGCCTCGACCGCGGCACTGGTCACCGCGGCGCCGGGCGTGGAGGTCGTCGCCGTGGACGCGTCGGCCGGGATGCTCGCGCAGGCGCGGCGGAAGCGCTGGCCGAGCACCGTGCGGTTCGTGCACAGCCGTGCCGAGGACGTCGACGAGGGCGAGTTCGACGCGGTGTTCGCCGCGTACCTGCTGCGCAACCTGCCCGACCCGGACTCCACGTTGCGGCACATCGGAAAGTTGTTGCGGCCCGGCGGCCGGCTGGTGCTGCACGAGTACTCGGTGCGCGACTCGCTGGTGAGCCGCGCGGTGTGGACGGCGCTGTGCGGCGTCGTCGTCCCGGCCGGCTGGCTGGTCACCGGCGACCGGTCGCTCTACACCTACCTGTGGCGCAGCGTGGTCGACTTCGACGGCGCCACCGCCCTGCGGGACCGGTTGCGGCGCAACGGGTACACCGGCGTGTGCAGCTCGCCGGTGCCCGGTCTGCAGCTCGGTGTCGTGCACACCTTCCTCGGTCACGCGCCGGGAGGGCAGCGGTGAGGGACCGCAGGGCCGTGCGGGTCCCGGCACCGGCCGGGCGCCCGCAGTTCGACGGCGACGCACCCGTCGTGGCCGTGGTGGGCGGCGGCATCGCGGGACTCGCCGCGTCGACGCTGCTCGCCGAACGGGGCGCGCGGGTCGTGCTGTGCGAACGGGAGGACTACCTCGGTGGCCGCGTCGGCGGGTGGAGCACGCGGCTCGCCGACGGCAGCGAGGCCACCATGACCCGCGGCTTCCACGCGTTCTTCCGGCAGTACTACAACCTGCGGGCGCTGTTGAAGCGCGTCGACCCGGCGGGCTGCGCGCTCACCGCCCTGCCGGACTACCCGCTGCAGCACGCCTCCGGGCACCGCGACAGCTTCGCGGGGCTGCCGACGACCGTGCCGTGGAACGCGCTGGCGTTCCTGCGCAGCAGCCCCACGTTCCGCTGGCGCGATCTGCCCGGCATCAACGCACGGGCGGCGCTGTCGCTGCTGGACGTGTCGGTGCCGCGTGTCTACGAGGAGCTCGACGGCCTCGACGCCGCGACCTACCTGGAGCGCATCCGGTTCCCCCGCGCCGCGCACGCGCTGGCGTTCGAGGTGTTCTCCCGCAGCTTCTTCGCCCACCCGACCCGGATGTCGGCCGCGGAGCTCGCGGTCATGTTCCACATCTACTTCCTCGGCTCCGACGAGGGCCTGCTGTTCGACGTGGCCGCCGACCCGTTCCCGCACGGCCTGTGGGACCCGCTGGGCCGGCACCTGGCGTCGCTGGGCGCCACCCTGTGCACGGGCGCCGAGGTGCGGTCGGTGCAGCCGGGTGAGAACCGGCGGTACTCCGTGACCATCGGCGGCGGCGCGATCGAAGCGGACGCCGTGGTGCTCGCCGCCGACGTCCCCGGCCTGCGCTCGGTCGTCGAGGCGTCGCCCTCCCTCGGTGACGCGGCCTGGCGCGAACGGGTCGCCGGCCTGCGCACCGCACCGCGGTTCCTGGTCTCCCGCTACTGGCTGGACCGCCCGGTGGACGCCGACCGGCCGGGCTTCCTCGGCACCGGCGGGCACGACCTGCTCGACAACATCAGCGTGCTCGACCACTACGAGCACGAGGCACGGGCGTGGGCCGCCCGCACCGGCGGGTCGGTCGTGGAGCTGCACGGCTACGCACTTCCGTCCGACGTGGACGAAGCCGACGCCAGGAAGCGGTTGTGGGACCAGCTGACCGAGGTGTACCCGGAGACGAAGAGCGCCGTCGTGGTGGACGAACGGCACGAGCTGCGCGAGGACTGCCCGCTGTTCCCCGCAGGCGGCTACGCGCGCCGGCCGGGAGTGCGGACCCCCGACGAGTTCCTGGTCCTCGCCGGTGACCTGGTGCGGATCGACCTGCCGGTGGCGCTCATGGAACGCGCGGCCACCACCGGGTTCGCGGCGGCCAACCGGCTGCTGAGCCGGTGGGGGGTGGCCGGGACGGAGCTGTGGACGGTACCGCGGGAAGGGCGGGTTCCGCTGCTGCGCGGTGCGGCGCGCCGGTGGAGGACGGCGTGACCGTGCCCGCTGTGCCGGTACTGGCTGGAACCGCACCGACGCCCGTTGCCCGTTCTCGGACGCCCGTCGTCCGTTCCCCTTGGAGGCCATCGTGATCGTCGTCGTGGGCGCCGGCCTGGCCGGTCTGAGCGCCGCACTGGAGCTGACCGCCGCCGGTCACGAGGTCACCGTCCTGGAGGCCGGCGACGAGGTCGGCGGGCGGGTGCGCACGGACGTCGTGGACGGTGTGCGGTTCGACCGGGGCTTCCAGATCATGCTGCCCGCCTACCCGGAGCTCGAACGGCTCGACCTCGGGCCGTTCCCGCTGCGGCACCTGCGGCCCGGTGTGTTCGTGCACGACGAGGGCCGGCACGACCTGCTCGCCGACCCGCGCAGCGGTGCGTCGGCGTTCGACGGCTTGCTGCGCCAGCACGTGCTCGGTGCGCGGGACCTCGCGGCGCTGGCCCGGTTCTCCGCACCGGACGCGTTCGGGCCCGTGCGGCCGTTGCTCGCCGCACCGGACCGCACGACGTACGACGAGCTGCGGCGGCTCGGGGTGACCGAACGGGGGGTGGAGGCGGTGTTCCGGCCGTTCCTGTCCGGGGTGTTCCTGGAGCGGGAGCTGCGGACCTCGTCGCGGTTCTTCCACCTGGTGTGGCGCAGCTTCGCACGCGGGGGAGCAGCGGTGCCGGCGCTCGGCATGGGGGAGCTGCCCAGGGCGCTGGCGGCCCGGTTGCCCGAGGGGACCGTGCAGCTGGAGACCGCGGTGCGGGCCGTGCACGACGACCGGGTCGACCTGGCCGAGGGCGGTCGGGTCCCGGCGGACGCGGTGGTCGTGGCCACGGACGGCTCGACGGCGGCGCGGTTGCTGCCGGGGCTGGTCGAACCGCGCTGGAACGGTGTCACCACCTGGTACTTCGGCCCGCCGCGGTCGCCGTTGCGCGACGGGTGCCTGGTGGTCGACGCGAACGGCGGGCCGGTCGTGAACACGGCGGTGATGTCGGAGGTGTCGCGGCCGTACTCGCCGCGGACCCCGCTGGTGCAGGCCACCGTGCTCGGCGCAGCGTCCGAACAGGACGTCCGCCACCACCTGAACCGCCTGTACGACACCGACACCCGCGACTGGGAGGTGCTGCGCCGCTACGACATCCCGCGGGCGCTGCCGTCGATGGCCGCACCGCACCGGCTCAAGCAGTCCGTGCGGGCGGGCGAACGCCGGTACGTCTGCGGCGACCACCGCGACACCAGCTCGATCCAGGGCGCGCTGCACTCCGGCCGCAGGGCCGCGCACGCCGTGCTGGCCGACCTGCGCGGTGGCCGGTGACCGGCGAGAAGGCGCTGCTGCTGTTCGGTGACCAGCTCGGTCCGCACTGCCGTCGTGGTGGTCGGAGCTGCGGCCGGCCAGCGTGCGGGCGGTCTGCCTGCGCGCCGCGCTGAAGGGCGTGCGCGACCACGGCTGAACTTCGCCGGCGTCTGCAAGTACCACCAACTCAACATCAACAGGCACTTTTCTACTGCCAACAGCGCCGCCGGCCGTCCGCGGACCTGGAACCTGGTTCGACAGGTGGTGACCGTGTTGGTGGTAGTCAGCGACGGTTTGATCATGTGTTGGTGGTACTTGCAGACGCCTGGGCAGCAAGGAGGGGAGAGGGCGGACAAGACTTCCTAGCCCGCGTCCTGGCCGCGGTGAGAGGGACGCGGGTCAGCCGCGGACGCGGTGGAGCACCAGGTCGATGGCCTCGCTCAACGTGCCGGGCGCCCGCACGAACGATGGCAGCGCCACCTCGGCCCAGCCGGGCCCGGCGACCGCGACCAGGGCGCTCGACCGCTCGGCGAGCTTCGCAAGCGGCACCTGCCGGGCGAGGTCGGGGCGGTGCGCCCACACCAGCACGACGGCCGGGCGCAGGCGCACCACCGCGTCGTACAGCGCCTGGGCGGGTACGCGGGCGCCGAGGTTGCGCCACAGCACGTCCTCCTCGGACAGCGCGGCACCGAGGGCCTCCAGCGCCAGGCCGTGCTGTTCCTCCGGGGCGCACGAGAGCAGCGCGGCCAGCACGCCGGGGCTGCTCGCCACCGGGACGCCGCGCAGCGCGTGCAGCAGGCTGGAGCTCGCCAGGTGCTCGACCTCCACGCCCCGGCCGCGTTCGGTGACCATGTGGCCCAGTTCCACCAGGCACGGCGCGAAGACCTGCTCCCACGCGGCCACCACGCCGTGGGCGGTGAGGAGCTTGCCGGCGAGGTCGAGCATCAGCGGTTCGTCGAGGCGTTTCGCGGCGGTGATGAAACCGCGGCGGACCGACTCGGCCTCGTCGGCGCCGAGCAGGGCGCGCGGGGTGCCGCGCCGGTCAGCCGGTCCGCGTTGCGCCAGCTCGGCCGCGGCCGCGGGGGTGACGCCCTGGCCGGTCAGCGCGACCATCCGGCGCAGCACCTCGACGTCGGCCTCCTCGTACCGCCGGTGGCCGCCCTCGGTGCGCCCGGAGGGGCCCAGCCCGTAGCGCTGGTCCCACGTCCTCAACGTGACAGGGGAGACGCCGAGCATCGCGGCGACAGCGCGGGGTGCGTAGGTCACCGCCGGCGGGAGCGCTCGGAGAGGATCGCCCTCAGCTCGCTCTCGCCGAGGCCGCCCCAGATGCCGAACGTCTCCTGCACCTCCAACGCGTGCGACCGGCACTTCTCCATCACCGGGCAGCGCTGGCAGATCGCCTTGGCCGCGGCTTCGCGCTGGTCGCGCGCGGAGCCGCGCTCGTTGGGCGTGTGGAAGAAGTAGGCGCTGTCCATGCCGCGGCACAGGCCGGAGAGCTGCCAGTCCCACGAGTCGGTGACAGGCCTGGGCAAACGAGACAGTTCGGGCATGGCGCACGTCCTCTTCGGGGTCTGACCGTGCTGACGCCTCCTAGCCTAAATTCGATTCAAAATCGGTGCAAGTCGACTCGCTCAGTCGGGGAACCGCCCGTTTCGCCGAAGGGCGTACCGGCGTTCGGCGTAGGCCAGGTCGTCGCGCCACAACCGGGCCGCCGCCCAGCGCATCATCGGGCGCAGCGCACCGGCCACCGGCCGCGCCAGCGCGAAACCGGGCCGGTCGGAGTGCGCGATGGTCGCCTCCACGACCGCGGTGCGGCCCTCGCGGATCGGGGTCGCGTGCGTCTCGACGACGCTGCCCTCGCCCTCGCCCTCGACGATGTGCATCACCACCGTCCGCGGCTCCGGGCAGGTGAACGCCGCGACCACCGGCACCCCGACACGGCCGGCGAGCCGGAATGTCACCTCGACGAGGAACCTGTCGTCCTCCTCGGTCGGCGTCTCGACGACCTTGAGGTTCGCGAACGAGTACGGGTGGAACCACGCGCCGTGCCACGGGTCGAGCCGGTTCGCGACCACGTCCTCCGGGTCGCAGCGGCCGATCAGCGTGGCCACGGCGTCGATCGCACCGGCCGGCGGGCGCTGCGGCAGCACCGGCGCCGGCAGCGGCTCCTCGCCACCGGCCTCGTCCAGCCGCACCCACACCAGCACGCCGTCGTCGTGCGCCGGGTAGGGCGTCCACGCGCCGAACTTCTTGCCCTCCAGCGCGAGACCGTGCCAGCGGCAGATCAGCCTGCCCTCGGCCACGGCACCGTCGCACAGCGGCGCACCCAGGTGCGGGCACGACCCGGAACCCGCCATCAGCACGCCCCGCGGCCCGCGCCAGAGCACGACCTCCTGCCCGGCGATCGTGCGGCCACAGGCCTTGCCGCGCTCGACGTCCCCGCTCGCCCCCGCGACGAACCAGTTGCCCGACGGGCGGGCGGTGGCGCGCTTGAGCGCCGCCTCGATCAGCGCGGGCTTGGCGTCCTGCCACGTCGGGCGCTGCTCGCGCCACGGCGGGCTCGAGTAAACGCGCAGTGGAATCCGGTCGCGCATGGCTTTCCCTCCATCAGGCCGCACGGGCGAACACCGCCCTGGCCAGCGCCGGGAGCGCGACGGCGAGCCGCCTGCCGTTGGACACCACGACGCGCCGGGACAGCACGTCGCAGTCCGCCTCCTCCACCAGGTCGAGGATGCGGCCGTAGAGCCGATACGCCGTCAACACACACGGGCGCGAACGCGGCGCGAGCATCGCAATACCCGGCCACGCCTCCGTGTACACCCGCTTCGCCCGCTGCACCTGGTCGCGCAACGCCGCCCGCACCTGCTCGTCGGCCTTGCCGGTCTTGCGCGCGTGCACCAGCCGCTCGCGGTCGACGCCGAACGCCGCGAGCTCGTCCGCGGGCAGGTAGACCCGGCCGCGGTCGAGGTCCTCGCCGACGTCGCGGATGAAGTTCGTCAGCTGGAACGCGACGCCGAGCGCGGCGGCGGCGGGTTCCGCCTCCGCGCGCGGCACGCTCGTGCCGAGCACCGGCAGCACCTGCAGGCCGATCACCGCGGCGGAACCGTGCACGTACGTCTTTAGATCGGAGAAGGTGGGGTAGTCGGTGGTGGTCAGGTCCATGCGCATGGACGTCATGAAGTCGCGGAAGTGGACGTGCGGGATCTCGTAGCGGTGTGCGGTGTCGAGCAGGGCGGACATCACCGGGTCAGTGGAGGCGCCGTCGCGCAGGGCGGCCTCCAGGTTCCGCTCGGCCTCGGCGAGGGCGGCCTGCTTCCGGTCGAGTCCACTGTGGAGGTCGTCGACGATGTCGTCGACCCAGCGTGCGAACCCGTACAGCGCGTGGACGGCGGGGCGTTGCTCCGGACTGAGCAACCGTGTTGCGAGGTAGTAGGTGCGGCCGTGTTCCGCGTTCAGCGCACGGCAACGCCGGTACGCCTCACGCAGGGCAGGTGTGGTGATGCCGGCGGCGTCGAGCTCCCGGTCTGCGGACATGTGCCCACGCTAGAACCGGCTGTGTCGCCGTGCACAACGACCACGCTCATCATGCGAAGCCGCTGCGGCGCTGATTAGCTCCATTCACCTGACCAGGACCGACCGCCGAGAGGGGCGACGATGTCGCTGCTGACCAGCGTGGACACCCGCATGTCGCGGGTGGACGACTTCGCCGCCCTGTTCGACGCGGCTTTGCACGACTTCCTCGCCGACCGCCCGGACGTGGTGCCGGAGCTCGCCGGCGAGCTGCACGCGATGCTCGCCGCGGGAGGGAAGAGGATCCGGCCGCGGTTCGCCTGGGAGGGCTGGCGCGCCGCGGGGGGAGGGGAGCGGGACGCCGTCGTGCGCGCCCTGGTTTGCCTGGAGTTGCTGCAATGTTGCGCTCTGGCGCACGACGACGTGATGGACCGCTCCACGATGCGACGCGGCCGGCCGTCGGTGCACGAGCTGTTCGCACTGCGGCACCGCCGGTCGCGCTGGGCCGGAAGTGCCCGCCAGTACGGCGACTCGGCCGCGGTGCTCGTGGGCGACCTCGCCCTCGCCTGGGCCGACGACGCGCTCGTGACCGCGGGGCTCTCCCCGGCGGCGCTGCAGCGCGCGTGGGTGCCGTGGCAGGCGATGCGCACCGAGATGATGGCGGGCCAGCACCTCGACCTGCTCGGTGTCGCGCGCCGGGAGGAGTCGCTGGAGCAGGCGCTGCGGGTCGCGGCGCTCAAGACCGCCGCCTACACCGTGGAACGGCCGCTGCAGCTCGGTGCGGCGATCGCCGGCGCCGGTCCGGACACCGTGGCGTGCCTGCGCGAGTTCGGCCGCGACATCGGCATCGCGTTCCAGCTGCGTGACGACCTCATCGGCGTGTTCGGCGACCCGGCGGTCACCGGCAAGCCGGTGGGCGAGGACCTGCGCGAGGGCAAGCGGACGGCGTTGATGGCGATCGCGCTGTCCCGTGCCACGAACGGGTCGGCGGCGGTGCTGCGGCGCAGCCTCACCGGGCCGGTGAACGACACTTTGGTGGAACGGGTGTGCGAGCTGCTGGTCGAGCTCGGTGCCGTCGACGCGGTGGAGGAGCACATCGACGTGCTGTCGGCGAACGCGCTGATGGCGCTCGACCGGGCGGGCATCGACCCCGATGCGAAACGCGAGTTGATCAGGCTGGCCGGCAAGGCCACCGTGCGGAAGGCGTGACCGGGCAGTGGTGAACGTGGTGAAGGGCCGCACCGACCGGGTGGTCGTGGTCGGTGCCGGGCTCTCCGGGTTGTCGGCAGCGCTGCACCTGCGCGGTGCGGGGCACGAGGTGACGGTCCTGGAACGCCTGCCGCACCCCGGCGGGCTCGCGGGGCGGCTCGACGTGGACGGGCACCGGATCGACACCGGGCCGACGGTGCTGACGATGCCGGAGCTGCTCGACGACGCGTTCGCCGCCGTGGGCCAGCGGCGGGAGGACCACCTCGAACTGCTGCCGCTGCACCCGGCCTACCGGGCGTCGTTCTCCGACGGGTCGGCGCTGGACGTGCACACCGACGGCGAGCAGATGGAGCAGGCGGTCCGCGACTTCGCGGGCGGCCGCGAGGCGCAGGGCTACCGCGACCTGCGGGCGTGGCTCAAGGAGCTGTACGAGGTCGAGCGGGACAACTTCATCGGTTCGAGCTTCGACTCCCCGCTCGACCTGGTGGGGCCGGAGCTGCTGCGGCTCACCCGGCTCGGTGGCTTCGGGTCGCTCGACCGGGCGGTGGGCAAGTTCCTGCACGACGAACGGCTGAAGCGGGTCTTCACGTTCCAGGCGCTCTACGCCGGTGTCGCGCCCAAGGACGCCTTGGCCGCGTACGCCGTCATCGCCTACATGGACACCATCGCCGGCGTGTGGTTCCCGAAGGGCGGCATGCGCGCCATGCCCCAGGCGCTCGCGGACGCCGCGGCACGCGCGGGCGTGGAGTTCCACTACGGCGTCGAGGTGACGCAGCTCGACCGCACCGGTCACCGGGTGCAGGCGGTGCGCACGGCCGACGCGCGGTTCCCGTGCGACGCGGTGGTGCTCGCGACCGGCCCGGCGCAGAGCACGCGCCTGCTGCGCGGCGAACCGCGCCGGGTGGTGCCGTTGCGCTGGTCGCCGTCGGCGGTCGTGGTGCACCTGAGCGCCCGCCGCATCGCCGACGACCTCGCCCACCACACGATCTCGTTCGGCGACCGGTGGAACGAGACGTTCGACGAGATCATCCGGCGCGGCCGGCTGATGAGCGACCCGTCGCTGCTGCTGACCACCCCGTCGCTGACCGACCCGGACCTCGCACCGCAGGGGCGGCACCTGCAGTACCTGCTGGCGCCGTGCCCGAACCTCGACGCGGCGCCGATCCGCTGGGACGCGATGGCCGAGCGCTACGCCGAGGAGCTGGTCGCCGAGATGACCGCGCGCAAGCTCGTCGTGGACGCCGAACCGCTCGCCGTCATCACGCCGGACGACTGGGCCAGGGACGGCCAGGCGGCGGGCACGCCGTTCTCCGCCGCTCACACGTTCGGGCAGACCGGCCCGTTCCGGCCGAGCAACCTGCCGTTCCGCGACGGCAACGTGGTGCTCGCCGGCAGCGGCACCACGCCCGGCGTCGGCATCCCGCCGGTGCTGATCTCCGGCCGGCTCGCGGCTCAGCGGCTGTCGGCGTAGCGGAACCGGGGACTGAGGTAGAACGCCGGGGTGGTCGCGGCGAGCACGGCGAGCAGCAGCATCGCCGGGGTGAGCCCGACCGCCCCGGCGAGCGCCGTCCCGAGCACGGCACCCAGCGGCACCGTGGCGACGGTGACGGCGCCGACCAGCGAGCCCACCCGGCCGAGCAGCTCCGGCGCGGTCCGGCGTTGCCGCAGGGTCAGCAGGATGACCGCCCACGCGGTCGCGGCGGCGCCGAAGACGAACTGGTAGACCGTCAGCACCGGGAACGCCAGGCCCAGCGCCGCGGCCGGGATCAGGAAGAGCGCGGCCGCCGCGACGGCCGCGCACACCGCGCAGGCGAGACCGGCGGTCAGCCTGCGCGTCACCCACGCCGACCCGGTCGCGCCCAGCACGGCGCCGAGGCTGAACGCGGACATCGTCAGGCCGACCTCGTCCGGGCCGAGCCGCAGCTGCTGGTAGGCGTACACGAAGAACAGCGCGCCGATGCCGCTGCCCGCGAGGTTCATGGTCGCCGTGCCGAGGACCGCCCGGCGCAGCACCAGGTCGCCGCGCAGGTACCGGACGCCGTCGCGCAGCTGGTCGGCCAGGGACGGACCGTCCGCCGCGGGCGAGCGCCGGGTCAGCAGCGTCGCGGAGGTGGCTCCGACGAGCACCACCGCCGAGGCGAAGAACGTGCCGGCGGTGACGAGCAGGGCGAGCTCGGAGGCGGCCACCGCGATGATCAGGCCGCCCAGTCCGGGACCGGCGACGCGGACCAGGTTGAGCAGCCCCGACCGGGTGGCGTTCGCGCGGTCCAGCCGGTCGGGCGCCACCAGACCGGGGATCGCGGCCTCGGCGGCGGCGTCGAACACCGCGCCCGCCACACCCAGGACCGCGGCCAGCACGTACAGCACCCAGATGTCCCGCAGCCCGGACGCGACGACCAGCGCGACCACGGCCGGGGCGGCGGTGCGGACGAGGTCCATGGCCACGAGCACGGTGCGCGGCCTCAGCCGGTCGATCAGCACGCCCGCGAACGGCCCGAGCAGCGCCGCCGGCAGGAACTCGGCGACCAGCAGCAGCGTCGCCGAGCCGATGCCGGAGCCGAACGCGAGGATGGCGACGGCGGGGATCAGCACGACGGTGACCTGCGTGCCCGTCGTGCTGATGCCCTGCGCGACGAGCAGCAGCCACCAGTCGCGCTCGACCTTCCCCCGCACGGTCACAGCCTTCCCGCGTTCTCGTGCAACGCGCGCACGGCGGGGGTGAACGCCGCTCCGCTCAGGTCCGTCGTGACGCCGTCGACGTTCATCGTGCCCCTGCTGGTGACCGCGAAGACCGTCCCCTGCCCGGTCGCCGCGTCGAAGTCGCGCAACCACGGCCCACCGCTCGTCCCCCGGCCAGGTCGCAGTCCGTCCGCCACTCCGCCATGACGGAGTTGACCCGCAACGACGCCGGTCGCACGCACTCGACCAGCGCCTCGCCCCGGTTCAGCGCCGAGACCGGGTAGCCCAGCAGCGTGGCGCCGACCGGTGAGCCGGCCTCGTCGAACGACACCCGCTGCGCACCCGCCACGTCCCGGACGTGCCGGCCGCCCACCGGGTCGAGCGCGACCACGGCGTAGTCGTCCTCTGCGCTCGACGGCCCGCGGTAGGTGTCCGGCCAGGCGAACGCGCGTGCCGCGAACACCGGGCCCGCTCCGTGGTCGTAGCCGGGGACGAACACCACGGCGCCGATCGTGATCGGCCGGTCCAGCCGGTCCGTGCCGCCGTGGACGCAGTGCCCGGCCGTGAGCACGACGTCCTCGCTCGCGCTCGGCACGACCGTCGCCGAGCAGGAGCGGTCCTCACCCCGGGAGCTCGACGTGAACAACCGCCCCACCCCCGCGGGCGCCGTCCCCGCGTACGGCCTGCCGATCGTCTCGGCCGGTGGGACCTCGCCCTCTCCGACGGCCTTCATGCGCTCCGGTGTCCAGTGCTCCAGCGCGGCTGTCCGGTCGGCTTCCGGTACCCGCGTGACCACCTGGCCGGCGGCGTGGGCGGGGGTCACGAGGGTCGCGCAGAGGACCGCGGTCGCGCCGAGTGCTTTCCACGTCATGATCGGCTGACGTGCGGCGGTGGCGCGGCGTTGCTCCCGGCACGTCCGGATCAGACCAGGGGATGACCTCAGGCGGGTTCCCAGGCGGCCAGCCGGTCGAAGATCCGCGCGTCGCCCTCCAACTCCAGCGCCTGCGCCGGGACACGGCCGTAGAACGCCAGCACCAGCTCGCTCGCCGTGCCCGTCGCGGTCAGGTCGGCCGGGCCCTCGCCGGTGATCACGCGGGCCCCTTCCGCGGAGAGCCGCACCCGCCACGACCGGCCCTCGGTGGCGCGGTAGTCGACCACCGCGGGCTCGTGGGGCCACGGGCTCGTCGTCGCCACGCAGGTGCGCTGGAACTCGTCGACACCGTCGAGCGCCACGTCGGAGGGCAACGGCTGCGGTGCGCCGATGGTGAGCTGCGCGTCGTAGGTGTGCACGGCGAGCTGCTGGAGCTGGTGCCGCGCAACGGCTCCGCAGGTCGCCGGCGACTGCGAGCCGGTCCACCACACCCAGCACCCGCGGTCGGGACCCGCTTCCCGCAGCGCGGCCAGCAGCAGCTCGGTCGACTCGGCGAGCCACGCGTCCAGCTCGGCGCGGTCCCGCGGCGCCACCCCGTCCGCGGGTGACCTCCCCGCAGCACCGGGGCCCGCGGCGACGGTGGCGGCCCAGGCGCGCCGGCCCTCGCCGATGTGCTGGGCCAGGTCGTGCAGTGTCCACTCAGGACAGCTCGGTACCTGCGCGTCGAGGTCGGGTGCGGCGGCGACCGCGGAGCGGAAGGCGGTGGAGCGTTCGTCCATCGACCGCAGCAGTTCGGGGAACGCCGGAGGATTCTGCACGGCGGCTGTCTACCACCGCGCCACGCCACGCGACAGCGAATTTCACGAGCGCCGCACGAGCCCGTTCATGTGCGCGTAGGCGACGGCGTGCACGCGGTCCCGCAGCCCCAGCTTTGCCAGCACCCGCGACACGTGCGTCTTCACCGTCTCGTCGCCGACGTGCAGCCGGGCCGCGATCTCGGCGTTGCTGTGCGCCGCCGCGACGAGTTGCAGCACCTCGCGTTCCCGCGCGGTCAGCAGCGCCAGCTCCGGCGGCGTCGGGGGAGGGGCGAGGCTCACGGCGAACCGCGCGATCAGCCGCTGCGTCACCGACGGGTCGATCAACGCGTCCCCGCGCGCCGCCACCCGCACCGCGGAGATCAGCTCCTCCGGCGGCAGCGACTTCAGCAAGAAACCGCTCGCACCGGCGTTCAGCGCCCGGTAGACGTACTCGTCGGAGTCGTAGGTGGTCAGCAGCAGCACCTTCGTGCGGTTGCCGGGGTCGGCCAGGATCTGCTCGGTCGCGCCGAGGCCGTCGAGCTTCGGCATGCGGATGTCGAGCACGGCCACGTCCGGGCGCAGCCGCGCCACCTCGGCCACCGCAGCCCTGCCGTCGGCGACCTCGCCGACGCACCGCAGGTCGGCCTGCGTCTCGAAGATCGCGCGCATGCCGGAGCGCAGCATCGCGTGGTCGTCGGCGACCAGCACCGACAGGGTCATGACGCCTCCAGGGGGAACGTGACGGCGGTGCGCCAGGTCCGGCCGTCCGGTTCCAGACCTGACTGGGTGGTGCCCGCGAACATGCCCGCGCGGTTGCGGATGCCGACCAGGCCGCGGCGCACGGAGCCGGAGTGGCCGGTGCCGAAGCCGGCGGTGTTCTCGGCGGTCACGGTCAGCGCGCGCGGCGCGTACTCCAGGGTCACCGTCACCCCGGACGCGTCGCCGTGCCGCAGCGCGTTGGTGAGCATCTCCTGGATGATCCGGTACACGGTGACGTCCAACGACTCCGGGATCTCCCGGTGCTGGCCGCGCACCAGCAACCGCGCGGGCGTGCCGGCCGCGCGCACGCCGTCGAACAGCTCGTCGAGGTTGTCCAGCCCCGGCTGGCGCGCGCCCTCCGCGTTGGTGCCGTGTAAAAGGTCGAGCAGGTGGCGCAGGTCCACCATGGCCGCGCGGCTGGCCGTCTCGACCGAGAGCAGCGACGTGGCGAGCTTCGGGTTGCTGCCGACGGTGCCCAGCCGGGCGGCGCCCGCGTGCAGGTTGATGGCGCTGACGTGGTGCACGATCACGTCGTGCAGGTCGCGGGCGATCGCGCTGCGCTCCTCGGTGATCGCCTTCGTCACCGCCGCCTGCGCGTCCAGCTCCTCCACCTCGCGCTGCTTCTCCAGCTCGGCCAGGTAGGCGCGCCGGGCCGTGGTGTAGCGGCCGACGAGCCACGGCAGCACCGCCGCCTTGGTCGCGACCAGCACCGCGATCGTCACGCCGTACTCGTTCACCAGCGGGGCCGTCATGAGACTGGCCGACAGCACGCCGAGCGACGCCCACGCCGGTGCGCCGCGCAGCCACGCCCCCGCGCGGTACCCGGCGATCAGCATGCCCGCGTCGTTGTGGTCGATGCCCCTGCCCATGGTGAGGAGGATGACCACCGGAACCGCCGCCTGCGCCAGCGCCACCCAGCCGGACAGCCGCGCGGGGCCGGCCAGCATCGCGTCCACGGCCAGGGTCATGGCGAGCACCACGGCCAGCTGCCCGGCAGAGCAGGCGTCGTACACCACGAACCCGGCATCCGCGACCATGCAGACGAGCGCGACCAGTCGCGACTGGTGCTTCAGGGGCAGTTTGATCGAGTCCATCGCAGTGGATCCTGCCGCATCGCCGCCCTGAGCTCCTCCCGCTGTGCAGGGGTCGGAAATCCCCCGTGCGGGGGACCCGGTTTCCGACCCCGCAGTGACGCGGCCCGCGGGTCATGATCGCTATCTTCGGTCACGATGAAGCGAAGTGGTGCGATCCTGCTGCTGGTGCTGGGGGCGGTCTTCTCGGTCGCGGCCCCCGCGCTGGCCGACGGTGCCCAGTCGGGCAGCGACCTGCACGTCGCGCAGAGCCTGGGCGACCGCGAGCTGACCGTGATCATCCGGCGGGTCGCGGAGGTGCCCGGACCGGTGCACGTCGACGTGGTCACCCACGCCGGCACACCGCCGGGCGAGCTCACGCTGACCGCGCGGGCCGCCGGTGCCCGGTCGAGCACGGCGAAGGTGGTCCTCGGTGCCACGCCTGGCTTCCACTCCGGTGTCGTGGAGGTCGACCGGCCCGGCCCGTGGGAGCTGGTGGTCGACGAGGCGACGATCCCGTTCGTCGTGCCGGCCAACGTCGCACCACCGTGGGAGAACGCGACCTACGGCGGGTTCATCGCGGCCGGCGTGCTGCTGTTCGCCGCGCTGGTGCTGGCGGTGCTGGGAATGCCCTCGCTGGCCCTCGTACCGGCCGGCGGGATGGTCGCGGCCGTGGCCGTCGCGGTGACGGCGGCGCTGCTCGCACCGAGCATCCCCCCGGCACCGGCACCCGGCGCGCAGCTCGACCCCACCTACGACACCGTGCTCGACCCGTGGCAACGAACGTCCACAACGGACTTCTCCCGGCCGCCGGTGAACCTGGTGCCGCGCATGGACGGCGCGGACCTCGTGCTGGACCTGACCGACGGCTCGTCCGGCCGGCCGGTGGACGACCTGCTGGTGCACGACAACGCGTTCGTGCACCTCGTCGTGGTGTCGCCCACCGGGGCGCTGCGGCACCTGCACCCGGTCCGCACCGGGCCGGGCGAGTACCGCACCCGGCTGTCCGGCGCGGAACGGGGCGTGCACGCGCTCGCCGCGGAGATCGCCCGGCGCGGCGGGGGAGTGCAGCTGCTGCGCTCCCGCATCGACGTCGCCGGCACCGGTTCTCCCGTTGCCCACGACGGGAAGGCCGACGTGGCGGCGGACCTCCGGGAAGCGGGCCGGCCCAGCACGCTCACCGCCCGCTTCGGCGAGCGCGACCTGCAACCGTGGCTGGGCATGCTCGGCCACATGATCGTCGTCGGTCCGGTCGGCGACGGTCCCGTCACCGGTGGTGTGGCCGAGGCACCGATCTGGGCGCACGTGCACTCGATGATCCCGCCGGTGCCGGGCATGCCGGACCAGCCCGACGAGAGCGTCGCGGCCTACGGACCGGACGTGCCGTTCACCTACTCGTTCCCGTTGCCCGGCCGCTACCTCGTGTGGATCCAGGTCGAACGGGACTACTCGATCGTCACCGTGCCGAAGGTCGTGGACGTGCCCGCGGCGAAGGGGGTCGCCACCAAGTGAAACGCACCAGGGGCACCTACGTCGTGGCCGTGCTGGCCGGAGTCGCCGCACTGGTGGGCGTGCTCGTCGTGCTGTGGCCGCGCACCGTCGAGGCGCAGTCGCACCTCGCCGAGACCGACCGGCTGCGGTTCGTCCTCACGCCCACGAGCACGCGGACCGGCACCAACTCGTTCGACCTGCGCATCACCGACCGGTCCGGCAGCCCCGCCCACGGCGAGGTGGTGGTCGAGCCGGCGATGCCGCAGATGGGCCACGCGGTCGCCCCGGTCACCGCGGCCCCGCTCGAACCCGGCCACTACCGGGTCGGCGCCGTCGACCTGTTCATGGCCGGGCAGTGGGAGATCACCGTGTCACTCAGCGAGCAGCGGGTCGTCATCCCGCTGCTGCTCACCTGAAGGGGGAGGAACGATGGACATCACGGCGTCGACGGTGGCCGCACCGTCAGCCAGGACCGTCCCGAAGGGGGTGGTGCCGGCGGGTCTCGTGGTCGGCGGCACCCTGATCTCGTTGATCGGCTTGACCTGGGACATCCAGTGGCACACCGACGTCGGGCCCGACACGTTCTTCACGATGCCGCACCTGTTCCTGTACGCGGGCAGCGCGATCTCGGGCCTGGCGAGCCTCGCCGTCGTGCTGATGACGACGGCCGCCGCGAAGCGCGACCGGCACGTCGACCCGATCGTCGGCGGCCGCGCTGTCGGCGTCTTCGGCCGCACGTTCTCCGCACCCGTCGGCTACCTGATCTCCGGCATCGGCGCGGCGCTGTTCCTCGTCTACGGGCTGTGGGACCAGTGGTGGCACAGCCTGTACGGCTTCGACGCGGTGATCGCCTCGCCGCCGCACATCGGCCTGCTGCTGTCGATCTCGATCACGATGGTCGGCGCGGTGATGGTGTTCGCCGTCGCCCGTGACCGGCCGTGGGGCGCCTACGGCGTGGTCGGCGCCTCGGCGGTGCTGCTCGCGTTCAGCATGGTGACCGTCATCGGCCTGCAGGCGCTGCCGAACGGGGTCGTGAACTCGATCAACGTCGGCGCCGCGTTCTTCTCCGTGCTGATCCTGTTCATGGCGGGCAACGCGCTGAACCGCCGCGGTGGGGCGCTCGCCGTCGCGGTGGTGGTCGCGGCGCTGCAGGCGGTGTTCTGGTGGTTCTCGCCGTGGGCGACCGAGGTCTACGCCTCCGCCACCGGGCTGCCGCTGCGCGACTACACCGACGGCGTTCCCGCGCTGCCCAACATGATCCCGATGGCGCTGGTCCTCGTCGGGGTCGCCGCCGAGCTGCTGCACCGGCTGCCCGCGTGGGTCCCCGGCGCGCTCGGCGGCGTGCTCATCACGGCCTGCGCGCCGGTGCAGCGCATCCTCGTCTTCGGCGACGGCCGGTTCCCCGCGACCGACCGCTACCTCGCCACCATCGCCGCCGGCGCGGTCTTCGGCGCCCTCGCCGGCCTGGCCGGCCGCCGCTTCGGCCGCACGCTGCGCCACCTGGCGCCGGCAAAGGAGAACAGCCATGCGTAAGACGGTGCTGGGACTGGCCGGTGCGGCCGCCCTGCTGTTCGGTCTCGCCGCCCCGGCGCTGGCCTTCGAACCGGTGAACGTCGTGCACACCGAGAAGGTCAAGGCCGGCCCGTACGACCTGACCGTCGGGTTCAGCACCTGGCCGCTCAAGGCCATGCAGTCGCTGGACTTCACGTTCGCGCCCGAGGACGGCATCACCGGCAAGCAGGGCACGCTGACGCTGGTGCACGCCGACAAGGTGGTCGGCGACGACCCGCTGGCCCGCCACCCCCGCAAGCGCGAGGTGTGGGGACTGGACGTGCAGGCGCTGCCCGTGCCGGGGACGTGGGCGATGCGGTTCGACATCACCGGACCGGCCGGCACCGGCACCGGTGAGCTGAAGAACCTCCAGGTGATGGAACAGCCCGGCCCGCCGATGGGCCTGTCCTGGGCGATCAGCACGATCCCCCTGTTCGGCCTGATCGCGTTGATCGTGGTCGCGGTCCGGCGCACCAGGGACACCGCCGCCTGACTGCCGCGGCGCACGAGAGCTGACCTGGCACAATGCCGGGCGTGCTGCTGGAGGCGAGGCTCCTCGCGACGGTGTCCCGCCTCGCGGGTCCCGTCCGCGGCGCCGGTGTCGTCCTGATCAGCCTCTTCGGCGCGCTGTCCGCGGGCTCCGCGGCGGGCTGGACGCTGTTCGCGTTCGTCGTGCTCACCTCCGCCGCCGACTTCCGCCTGCCCGGTGTGGCCCTGCCGGTGGCGTTCGCGCGGGTGGTGGTGCTGTTCGTCGTGCTGGGCGGCACCGCCGAGCAGTGGACGCTCACCGTCCTCACCACCACCCTGATCACCTGGCAGTGGCAGCACCCGCCGCGGGTCACCGTGCCCGCGACGGCGTTGCTGCTGGTCGTGGCGGTGACGGCGGCCGGACCGGACGTCCTGGTGCGCGCGGTGCTGGAGTCGGTGCTGGCCCGGCTCGCCTACGAGCTCCTGCGCCGCTCCAGCCGCCGCGTCGACGTTCTGCGCGAACGCGCCGCCTCGCAGAACCGGGCGGCGGCCGTGGCGCTGGACCGCAGCCGGCGGGAACGCGAGTACCTGGCGTTGCTGCACGACACGGCGGCGGCGACCTTCCTCATGGCGGCGCATGGCGGTGAGCCCTCGGCCGTGGCCGCGCAGGCCCGGCGGGACCTGGTGGTGCTGGCCGAGCGGGACAACGCCCAGGGGACGGTCGACCTCGGTGCGGCGCTCGTGGCGGTGGGGCGGGACCGGGCCGGGGTGCGGGTTGCGGCCGGGTCGGCGGTGGCCGGGGGCCAGGTCGACGCGCGGGTCGCGGTTGCGCCGGTGGAGGCCGTGCCGGTGCCCGCCGTGGTGGCGCTGGCGTTCGTGCGGTCCGTGCGGGAGCTGCTGACGAACGTGGCCCGGCACGCACCCGGCGCGACCGCGGACGTGGTCGTGTCGCGGGTGGACGGTGGCGCCACCGTGGTGGTGCGCGACGACGGCCCGGGGTTCGTGCCGGCGGACGTCGCGCCGCACCGGCGCGGGGTGCGGGAGTCCGTCGTGGAACGGGTGCGCGCCGTCGGCGGGTCGGTGGAGATCGACTCGGTGCCGGGAGCGGGGACGACGGTTCGGCTGGCGTGGACCGCCGGCAAAAGCCCGGCCGACCACGCGGCAGCCCTCGACCGCCCCGCAACCCTCGACCCGCCCGGAACCCCCGACCACTCCGCAGCCCCCGACCGGGCCGGTGGGCGATGACCGATCTCGCCGTCGTCACCACCACCCGCCAGGTCCTGCTGGTCGTCGTCACCGCCATCCAACTGGTCCTCACCCTTCCGTCCCTGGCCATCGGCCCCGGCTCCACCACCGCGTGGACCGCGTACACCCTCCTGACCGCGGTCCTCGCGATCGTCGCCGGCCACGTCGCCGCCGGTCGCGCCCAGCTCGGCACCGCGGTGGCCGCGGGGCTCACCGCCGTGGTCCTGGTGGCGTCGGTCCTCGCCACCACCGCCCAGGCCGCCGGCACGCCGCTCGGGTCGCGGGACTGGGCGTTCGGGCTCATCGGCTGGTACCTGCTGCTCGTCCTCGTCGAACGGCCCCGGCCCCTCGTCGCCGCCCTCGGCGCCCACCTCGCCCTGTCGGTCGGGTGGTTCCTGCACGCCGGCAACGGCGACGGGGGTACCGCGGGGGTCGTCATCCTCAGCGGCACGAGCTTCCAGGTCGGCGTCATGGTGATCACGAGGGTGCTCCTGCGGGACGGGCGGCTCGCCGCGGAGGCGGCCGCCGAGCACGACGCGGCGCGCACGCGGGAGGAGTTGGCGCGGCAGCGGGAGCAGGACCTGCGGGCCGGGTTCGAGGGGCAGCTGGGGGCGGTGCTGCCGCTGCTGGCGGACCTCGCCGACGAGGTCGTGAGCGTCGCGGACGAGCCGACGCGGGTGCGGTGCTCGGTGGCGGCGGTGCAGCTGCGGCGGTTGTTCGCGGAGAACGACGACGTGCCGGACCCGTTGCTGCACGAGCTGACGGCCTGTGTGGACGTCGCGGAACGGCGCGGGGTGGTGGTGTCGCTCGCGGTCAGCGGCACGGCCACGCCGGTGCCCACGGAGGTGCGGCGGGAGCTGGTCGCGCCGATGGCCCGTGCGCTCGCCGTGGCCGGTGGGCGTGCGAAGGTGAGTCTGCTCCGGACGGCCACGGAGGTGCGGGTGGCGGTGGTGGCGGACGCGCCGGGAGAGCTGCCGCACCACGACGGCGTGCCGGAGGTGGTCGCGGTCGAGACGAGCGTCCACAGCGGACTGGTGAGGAGCGAGGCGCGATGGCGGGCGACGTGACGGCGGTCGTGGTGGACGACCACCCCGTGGTGCGGGCGGGGGTCGCGCACTGGCTGTCCACAGCGGAGCCACCGATCGTGCTCGTGGGCAGCGGGGAGGACGTCGAGGTCGCCTGGGCCGCGCCGCAGGACGCCGTGGTCGTGCTCGACCTGCACCTGGGCGGTGTCACGCCCGCGACGGCGGAGCTGCGCAGGCTGGCCGAGGACGGTCGCCGGGTCGTCGTGTATTCCATGCGCGCCGACGACGAGATCGCCCTGCAGTGCCTGGAGCTCGGCGCGCTCAGCTACCTGACGAAGGCCGAGGGCGCCGAGCACCTCGTGCAGGCCGTGCGCGCGGCGGCGGACGGGCAGTCCTACACTCCGCCGGCACTCGCGGGCGCGCTGGCGGGGGACCGGTCGGAGACGCGGCCCGCGCTGTCGCCGCGCGAGACCGAGGTGCTGGTCGAGTGGTTCCAGTCGGAGTCGAAGGAGTTCGTGGCGCAACGGCTCAACATCGCGCTCAGCACGGTGAACTCGCACCTGGAGCGGATCAGGGTGAAGTACGCGGCGATCGGCCGGCAGGCGCCCACGAAGGCGGCGCTCGTGGCACGGGCCATCCAGGACGGTCTGATCGGGCTCGACGACCTGTGAGTCGCGTGTGGTGCGAACGACCGATACCGGACCGTCCACCCGCGACCTAGCCTGCTGGGCAGCCCCAGGTTCCGCAGCGAGGAGTTCCGCAGTGACGCACGCCCGACGTTCCCTGATCATCGTCGCCGCGGCGGGCTTGCTCCTGTCGGCGTGCGGCTCCGAGACCAGCGGCTCTCCCACGCCCGCCGAGACCACGACCGCGGCGGAGACGACGAGCAGCACCACCTCGAAGCCCAGCTCCACCTCGAACGCCCCGATCGCCGCCGGCGGCGAGGTCACCGCGCCCGGTTCGAAGCTCAAGGTCGGCTCCCGCGCGGTCATCCCCTTCACGCTCGGCGACAAGAGCGGCACCGTGGCCGTCACCCTCACCGCCATCGAGCAGGGCGCGAAGGAGGACCTCGCGAAGTTCGGCGACAAGGCCAAGGGCATCACGCCGTTCTACCTGCGGGTGAAGGTCGAGAACCTGAGCGGTACCGACCTGCGCTACATCTCGATCTCCCTGCGCGGTCTCGGCGCCGACGGCAAGGGCACCGGCGTGATCATCAGCGGCGACACCCCGAACTGCGACTCCACCAGCGCCCCGAAGACGTTCACCGCCGCCGGCGAGACGTACGAGACCTGCGTGCTGACCGCGGCCACGGACGGCTCCAAGGTCGTCGCGGGCGAGTACAACCGCGG
Source organism: Lentzea sp. NPDC042327 (assembly GCF_040647275.1). Classification (NCBI taxonomy): domain Bacteria; kingdom Bacillati; phylum Actinomycetota; class Actinomycetes; order Pseudonocardiales; family Pseudonocardiaceae; genus Lentzea; species Lentzea sp. NPDC042327. The sequence continues at coordinate 569,863 of NZ_JBEZBX010000001.1, read as the reverse complement.
CGACGACTACGTGAAGTCGCCGATCGTCTGGGAGAGCTGACACCCGTCGTGATCACGACCATGGCTCTGCTCAAGGCACACCGCGGGTTCACCCGAGCCGAGTTCGTCGACTACTACGAGCACCACCACGTGCCGCTCGTCCTCAGCGTCGCGCCACCGCCGGACTACTACGCCCGCAACTACCTGCCGGAGTCCGCCGACGTGGAGTTCGACGTCCTCACCCACATGAGGTTCGCCGACGAGCCCACCCGGCAGCGGTGGCTCGCGCTCGTGCTCGCCGAGGGGTCCGGGGTGGCCGCCGACGAGGCGTTGTTCCTGGACCGGTCGCGGACGCGGTCGTGGGTCGTGGAGGAGCACGTCAGCTAGAGCGGCCGAACCCCGGCCCCACCCGATGAGGGCGAAGGCCGGGGTGGCGCGGGTCGCGGCGCTGCGACCCATGACCGGGTTACGAGTGCGGGCAGGTGTCGCGGTACTCCTCGATCAGGGTGCTGCGGCCCGGTGCCGGGCAGAGGAACTGCTCGTAGCGGGTGTCGTTGTCGATGAACCGCTTGAGCCACGAGATGCTGTACTTCGCGATCGTCGTGTTGTTCGAGTTCGGCGCGAAGTGGTTCGCGTTGTTGAGCTCCAGGTACGCCTTGTCGAGCGTGGACGGCAGCGACGTGTAGAACGGCTCCGAGTGCGACGCGACCGGTGCGATCGAGTCGTCCTCCGCGCCGACCACGAGCGTCGGCACGCGCACCGACGACCAGTTCTTCGTGGTGTGCCAGCCGGTCAGCGGGATCGCCGCCTGCAGGGCGGGGCGCTGGCTGGCGGCGCGCAACGTGCCGCCGCCGCCCATCGAGTGGCCCATGACACCGAGCCGGGTGGTGTCGATGCGGGACCGGACGCTGCTCTGCTGGGTCAGGTAGTCCAGCGCGGCGAGCAGCTGGGAGGCGCGGCTGTCGGGCTGGTCGTAGATCGTGTTCGTGTCGATGGTGAACACCACGAAGCCCTGGGACGCGAGGCGCGGGCCCAGCCACGAGATGCTGGACTGCGTGCCGGTGTAGCCGGGGGAGATCGCGACGGCGCCGAACGTGCCGGAGGCGGTGCTCGTCGGGTAGTAGATCGTGCCGCCGCCGAAACCGCCGACCAGGGAGGACACCGAGGTCTCCGACACGGCGAACGGCCCGCGGAGCGCCTCGATGCTCGCGTTCGTCGGGGCGGGACCGCGTTCGTAGGGGTTGGCCGCGTGTGCGGTACCGGTGCCGGTGACGAGCACCAGCGTGAGCGCCAGGGGGAGCAGGGAGCGGAGTTGCACGGCGTTGTACACCTCATTCGGCAGGGGAAGTGCGAGGACCTCTCGACCCTGCAACCGCCGCGCACGGGTCCGCATCGGTGCAACCACCGGTCTCGCGAAGAACTTCAGCGGTAAAACTAACGCTGGTAGTTGAATTTGTCCCAGACCCCTTCCGCTGGGCCTCCACCGCGGTGAAACTGGCCCGATGTTGCGTGGCCGTGACCGGCAGCGCGTCGCCGTGGACGCGTTGCTCCGACGTGCGCGAGCCGGCCACGGCGGGGTGCTCGTCGTGTGCGGCGAACCGGGCAGTGGCCGGACCGCCCTGCTCGACCACGCCCGCCGTTCGCACGAGGCGGTGCTGTGCCTCGACGACGTGCGCGAGCTCGACGACGACCTGCGCCGGCTCGCCGCCGACGTGACCGGGACGCGGGCGGCGCTGCTCATCGCCACCGAGGGGGAGGCGTTCGGGCTGCCGCACGTGGTGCTCGACCCGCTGGACCGGGCCGAGAGCCTGCTCGTGCTGCACGACCTGCTGCCGGGCCTCCCACCCGCGCTGGCGGTCGACCTCGCCGACCTGGCGTGCGGCAACCCGCTCGCGCTGGTGGAGCTGGCGGGGGCGCTCACGTCGGACCAGCTCGGCGGCATCGCGCCGCCACCGGACGGGTTGCCGCAGGCCAGCTCGTTGCGGGCGCGGCTGCTGGCGCGGTTCGCGGGGCTGTCGGAACGAGCGCGGACCGCGGTGGCGCTGGCCGCCGTGGACGAGGAGCTGACCGCGGACGACCTGGCGCGGCTCACCGGGGACTTGGAGGCGGTGACGGAGGCGGGAACGCTGCTGGACCCGCGGCGGCTGGTGCGGTCGACGCTGGCCGCGGGCCTGTCGCCGGCCGCGCGGTTCCGGGCGCACGCGGAACTGGCCGAGCTGCTGCCCGCGGGCCCGCGGCGCACGTGGCACGCCGCCCGCGCCGGCCGGGCCGGTGACGACGGGCCCGCCGACCTGCTCACCGCCAGCGCCGAGCACGCCCGCCGGTGCGGCGACTTCGCCACCGCCGCCCGCGACCACGACCGCGCCGCCCAGCTCACCGCGGACACCGAGCAGAAGGCCCGCCGCCTCCTCAACGCCGCCGCCGACCACTGGGCCCGCGGCGCACCGCACCAGGCGCGGGCGGTGCTGCGCTGCGCGGTCCGGCTCACCGACACCCCCGAGCTCAAGGCGCTGATGGACCTCGTCGCCGGCGGCATCGACCTGGGCGAGAGCCTCCCGGACGTCGCCGCCGACCGGCTCATGCGGGCCGCGCGCAGCCTCGTCGGCACCCGGCGCGGACTGGCCGTCGCGGCACTCGGGTTCGCGGGCGAGGCGGCGAGCATCGCGGGTGACCACCGCCGCTACAGCGCCGTCGCCGAGTTCGCCAGGGAGATCCGGCTGCCCGACGAACCACCGGCCACCCGGCTCACGCTCGGCCACCTGGCCGGGATGGCCGCCACCTTCGACGGCCGCCACGACGAGGCGCTGCCCGCGTTGCGCGAGGTCGTCGAGCTCGCCCACCGGGTGCCGGGCGCGCAGCCGCGGATCTGGGCCAGCCAGGCCGCCTACGTGCTCGGTGACGCCGTCGGGTCGCACGAGATGGCCACCAGCGCGGTGACCGCGGCGCGCGAGAGCGGGTACACCGCGCTGGTGCCGTGGGCGCTGGTCTACCGCGCGTTGTCGGCGCTCCTGCTCGACCAGCACGCGGCCGCCCTCACCGCGGCCACCGAGGGCGTGCACGCGGCGACGGCGGTCGGGCAGCACAACGCCGTGGTCGACCACCTGACGATCCTCGCCCTGCTGGCGGCGTTGCGCGGGGACTCGGACACGGCACTGCACCGCATCGACACCGCCACCGAGCACATCACGCAGCGCGGGCTCACCCGGCCGGGCACGTTCGGCGCGTGGGCGTTCGCGTGCGTCGACCTGGCCAGGGACCGGCCCGCCGACGCGCTCGACCGGCTGCGCCTGCACCCCGGCCACGCCGGCATCAAGGTCATGGCCGCACCGCAGGTCGTGGAGGCGGCCGTCGCGTGCGGGCAGCCCGGTGCGGGGGACCGGGCGCTGCGGCGGTTCGAACGCTGGGCGGAGGCGACGGGCAGCTCGGCCCGCCTCGCGCTGAGCCACCGCTGCCGCGGGCTGCTCGGAGGCGGCAGCGGCGCCGCCGACGAGCACTTCGAGGAGGCCATCCGCCTGCACCGGGCCAGCGGCACCGCGATGGAGCTCGCGAAGACCGAGCTGCTGTACGGCACCCGGCTGCGCAGGAGCCGCAAACCCAAGCTGGCGCGCGACCACCTGCGCGACGCGGTGCGGATCTTCCAGTCCTACCAGGCCGACCACTGGGTCGCCCGCGCCAGCGCGGAGCTGCGCGCCGCCGGCGACAGCACCGGTGAACCCGGTGACCGGCCCGAGCTGACGCCGCAGCAGGCGCAGATCGCGCGGCTGGTCGCCGAGGGCGCCACGAACCGCGAGATCGCCGCGCGGTTGTTCCTGAGCCACCGCACCGTCGAGCACCACCTGCGCAACATCTTCGCGCGGCTCGGCGTGCGGTCGAGGGTCGAGCTGACCAGGAGGCTCGACTGACAGTGCCAGAACCAGAGCAAAGTCCGAACAGAGCAAAGGTGGTCGTGTGCGCGAGCAGTACCGGCACTGGCAGCGGATTCCGACCCGATGGGCGGACAACGACGTCTACGGACACGTGAACAACGTCGTCCACTACGCGTTCATGGACACCGTGATCAACACGTGGCTGATCGCGGCGGGCCTCGACATCCACGAGGGCGCCGAGATCGGCCTGTGCGTGGAGTCCCACTGCAACTACCGCGCCTCGGTGGCGTTCCCGGACGCGCTGGACGCGGGCCTGCGCGTCGGGCACCTCGGCCGGTCGAGCGTGCGCTACGAGGTCGGGTTCTTCCTCGAAGGCAGCGCGGACGTCGTGGCGGAGGGCCACTTCGTGCACGTGTTCGTCGACCGCACGACCCGCAAGCCCGTCGAGATCCCCGCGGGCCTGCGCACCCGGATGGAAGGGCTGGTGGTCGCGTGAAGACGCGCGGCGCGGTGCTCACGGCCGTCGGCGGCCCGCTGGAGGTCGTCGACCTCGACCTCGACCCGCCCGGTCCCGGCGAGCTGCTGGTGCGCGTGCGCGCCACCGGCCTGTGCCACTCCGACCTGTCCGTGATCGACGGTTCCCGCCTGCGGCCGTTGCCGATGGTGCTCGGCCACGAGGCGGCGGGCGAGGTCGTCGAGGCGGGCCCGAGCTCCGAGTTCGCGCCCGGCGACCACGTCGTGCTGTCGTTCGTGCCCGCCTGCGGTGCGTGCCGCCGGTGCGCGTCCGGCCGCCAGGCGCTGTGCGAACCGGGTGCCGCCGCCAACCGCGAGGGCACCCTGCTGAGCGGTCACCGCCGGTGGACCCTCCCGGACGGCACCCGGCCGCACCACCACCTCGGCGTGTCCGGGTTCGCCGAGTACACCGTGGTCTCCGACCGGTCGGCCACACGCGTGCCTTCCGACCTGCCACCCGAGATCGCTGCGCTCTTCGGGTGCGCGGTGCTCACCGGCGCGGGGGCCGCGTTCTACAGCGCCGAGGTCGTGCCGGGGGACCGGGTCGCCGTGTTCGGTCTGGGCGGTGTCGGTCTCGCGGCCGTCCTGGCGGCGGTCACGGCCGGTGCCACGCAGGTCGTCGCGGTGGACGTCGTCGAGCACAAGCGGCAGCTGGCCCGCACCCTCGGCGCCACGCACGACGTGGCGGGCGGCCCGGACGTCGTGGCGCACCTGCGCGACCTCACCGGCGGCGGCGCGGACAAGGTCATCGACACCACCGGCGTCGCGGCCGTGCTGGAGCAGGCCTACGCCGCCACCGCGATCGGCGGCACCACCGTCACCGTCGGCCTGCCGCACCCCGACCGGACCGTCACCCTGCCCGCGCTGAACCTGGTCGCCGAGGAGCGCACGCTCAAGGGCAGCTACCTCGGTTCGTGCGTGCCGCGCCGGGACGTGCCGCGCTTCGTCGACCTCTACCGCGCCGGTCGGCTGCCGGTCGACGGCCTGCTCTCCGGCCGGCTGACGCTGCCGGAGATCAACGACGGCTTCGCGCGGCTGGCGTCCGGCGAGGCGGTGCGCCAGGTGGTGATGATGACCTGATTGCCCGGTTGGGACCGTTCGGTCAGGAATCGGGCAGGACAGGAGCTTTGTCAGCGGTTGACCGGCCGGTGTCGGCTGCGTCACTGTGAGAGCGCTCTCATGTTCGCGCCTTCCGCAACGGGGCGGGAGGCGACCCCTGACGGACAAGGAGAAGAGCGTGCGTCTCAGCGTGTCCAGAATCGTGCCCGCGCTGGCCCTCGTGCTGGTCGGGTCCACCTTCACCGCTCCCGCCCAGGCCTCGGCGCAGGAGCTGTCGCCCGGCCTGCTGTCGGCGATGAGCTCGGCGTTCGGGCTGACCGAACAGCAGGCGCGGCTGCGCCTGGAGAAGGAACACCGCGCGTCGGTGCTCGCACCGCGCGCCGAGGCCGAGGCCGGCACCGCCCACGCGGGCAGCTGGTTCGAGGACAACCGCCTCGTCGTCGCCGTCACCGACCGGGCGGCGGCCGGCCGGGTCGAGGCCACCGGCGCCGTGGCGAAGCTCGTCACCCGGTCCGCCGGGTCGATGAACGCCCACAAGAACCGGCTCGACGCCCTGTCCGCGACCGGTGCCGTGCCGGCCGCGGTCGCGAGCTGGCACCCGGACCCCAGGACCGGCACGGTCGTCGTCAACGTTGAAGCCGGCAAGCAGACCGCCGAGGTCGCCGCGTTCCTCGACAGGGCCAGGCAGTTCGGCGCCATCAGCGTCAACACCGACGGCGTGCGGCAGCCGCAGCCGTTCGCGGCCGGCACCGTCGGCGGCGACCCGTACTACACCGGCAACGTCCGCTGCTCCATCGGCTTCTCGGTGCACGGCGGCTACGTCACCGCCGGCCACTGCGGCGGCAACGGCGCGGCGGTGTACGGCTGGGACCGCTCCTTCCAGGGCAACTTCGCCGGCTCCTCCTTCCCCGGCAACGACTACGCCTGGGTCCGCACCGGCGGCGGCTGGTGGACCGTGCCCGTCGTGCTCGGCTGGGGCCGGGTGAGCGACGTGCTGGTCCGCGGCTCGTGGGAGGCGCCGGTCGGCACCTCCGTGTGCCGCTCGGGCTCGACGACGAAGTGGCACTGCGGCGCGATCCAGAGCCGCAACGAGACGATCCGGTACGCCCAGGGCGACGTGCACCAGATGGCGGGCACCAGCGTGTGCGCCGAGGGCGGCGACTCCGGCGGCTCGTTCATCACCGGTGACCAGGCCCAGGGCGTGACGTCCGGCGGCTACGGCAACTGCTCCAGCGGTGGCCGCACCTGGTTCCAGCCGATCAACGAGATCCTGAACGTCTACGGGCTGCGGCTGCACACCGCCTGATCCCGTGCCGACCGGCTGCCCACCGCGAGTCAGCGGTGGGCAGCCGGTCCCGGCGACAGCACGCGGACGGGTCCACGCACATGTGGCACGGCCTATTCAGCAGGGCTGAAAGTAGCGACCAGCTTCGCCAGGCCGTGCTCGAACCGCTCGTCGAACGACTCCTCGGTCAGGAACGGGAGCACGCGCCGCAACGCGGGCCGTTCACCCAGCACCAGACCATCCGCGGAGCGTCCCGGCAGTGCCTGCTCCTCCTGCGTGAGCCCGAGGACGAAGTAGATGACGTCCCACAACGTCCACGCGGCGTCCCGTTCGGACAGCCCGCCCTCCAGCAGTGCCGCGCACAGCGCCTCCGCGACGTCCAAAGTGGCCGGTTCGGCGGCGTAGGTGCCGGCCACGACCACGGCCCCGTCGCGGTGGGCGAGCAGGGCCCGGCGGTAGCGGCGCGCGATCTCGGCGGCCCGCTCGCGCCAGTCGGCCGGCAGGCCGGTGAGCGACACGCCCGCCACGATCGCGTCGGCCATCAGCTCCTCCAGCCGGGCCTTGGTCTTCACGTGCCACAGGACGGTGTTCATCCGCACGTCCAGGCGCTGGGCGATGGCGCGCAGCGAGACCGCGCCCGCGCCGTGCTCGTCGAGGATCTCCAGGGCGGTGCGCACCACGTCCGCTTGACTCTTGGTCACTGACCTAGTCTACTCACGGCACCGAGTGTTGGTCAGTGACCAAGAGGAGTGGGTTGATGCTGGACGTCGTCATCGTCGGCGCGGGGCCGACCGGGTTGTGGCTGGCGGGGGAGCTGAGGCTGGGCGGTGCCTCGGTCGTGGTGCTGGAGGCGCGGCTGGAGCGGGACCGGAACTCGAAGGCGCTCACGATCCACCCGCGCACGGTCGAGGTGCTCGACTGCCGCGGGGTGGTGGAGCCGTTCCTGGCCGAGGGCCTGCGCATCCCGAACGGGCACTTCGGCGGGCTGCCGGACCGGCTGGACTTCGCCGTCCTCGACACGCCCTACCCGTTCACGCTGGCGTTGCCGCAGGTCAGGACGGAGGAGCTGCTCGAAGAGCGAGCGGTCGGGCTGGGGGCGGTGGTGCGGCGCGGCTGCCGGGTCACCGGGCTGACCGAGGGCGGTGTGGTGCTGGACGACGGCGAGGTCGTCGGCGCGCGCTACGTGGTGGGGTGCGACGGGACCCGCAGCACCGTCCGCGCCGCCGCGGGCGTCGACTTCCCCGGCACCGACGCCACGACCTGGGGCTGGCTGGGCGACGTGGTGCTCGACGACCCGCCCTCGCGCGGGTTCACCAGCGCCACCGGGGCCGACGGCGGCCTGATGGTCGTGCCGTTGCCGGGTGGGGTGCACCGGATCGTGGGCGGTGATCCCGCGAGCAACCGGCCGGAGTGGCCCGGCGAGCTCACCCTCGACGAGCTGCGCGCGGTGGTGAAGGCCATCGCGGGCACCGACTTCGGGATGCGCGACCCGCGGTGGCTGTCCCGGTTCGGCAACGCCACCCGGCAGGCCGCCGCCTACCGCGCGGGCACGGTGCTGCTCGCCGGCGACGCCGCCCACATGCACTTCCCGACCGGCGGGGTCGGAATGAACGTCGGCATCCAGGACGCCCACAACCTCGGCTGGAAGCTCGCGGCCGTCGTCACCGGGCGCGCGGACGAGGCGTTGCTCGACACCTACCACGAGGAACGCCACCCCGTCGGCGCCGCGCTGCTCACCCACACCAGGGCGCAGACCGCGTTGATGACGGCCTACACGCCGGAGGGGCAGGCGCTGCGGGCGTTGCTGAGCGGCCTGATCGCGTCGGCGCCGGACATGTCCCGCGAGCTGGCGGAACGGCTGTCCGGCCTGGACGTGGCGTACGCGACCGGCCGCAGGGTGTCGGACCAGGTGCTACCCGACGGCGGGCGGTTGTTCGAACGGCTGCGCGGGGGTGGGCACGTGCGAACGGCGGCCGGGGTGGTGCGGCCGGACGGGCACCTCGCCTGAACGCGGTGCACGCCGGGCGGTGTCAGCCTTTGCCGGGCCCGCCCTTGCCCTTGCGGTCCTCCCGCTTGCGCTCGTCGCCCTTGCGGTCCTCCGGCTTGCGGTCGGCCGGCTTCACGTCCTCGCGCTCGGGACGGTCGACCTTCCCGCCGGCCTGGACGGGCACGGCCGGAGCGGTCGTGGTGGTCGCCGGCGGCACCGAGGCGGCTACGGGTACGGCCGACGTCGCCGGAGCAGTGGTGGTGGTCGGCGGCGCGGACTCGGCCGGCGGTGTGGACGCGGTCAGCGCCGCGGTGACACCGGCCGTGGCGACCGCTGCGAACGCCCCCGCGGCCAGGAGCATCCGCACCGGGTGGCGGGCCTGCAGCGGGATGCCGGGCCTGGTCGCCGGCTGGACGTGCCGCAACGCCCGCGCGCACTCCGCGGCGGTGGGGCGGCGCCGGGGCGTCAGCGAGGTCATCGTGTCGAGCAGGCGGCGCAGGTCGGTGGGCAGGTGGCGCGGGATCTCCGGGCGGCGGTGCAGGCGGGCGACGGCGGCCTCGACCTCGCTGCCCTGGTACTCGCGCCGCCCGGTGAGGCACTCCAGCAGCAGGAGCCCGAGCGAGTAGATGTCGACCGCGCAGGTGAGGGCCTCGCCGCGGACCTGCTCCGGCGAGAGGTAGGCGGCGGTGCCCACCAGCTGGTCGGGCCGGGTGAGCCGGGTCGCGTCGACCAGCGTGGCCAGGCCGAAGTCGGCGAGGTGGGCGTTGCCGTCGCGGTCGAGCAGGATGTTCGACGGCTTGATGTCGCGGTGCATCACACCCCTGGCGTGCACGTAGTCCAGCACGTCGGCGAGCTCCGCGCCCAGCCGCCGCACCTCGCCGACCTCCAGCGGCCCGTCGGCGATGCGCTCGAACAGCGTCTGCCCGTCGACCATCTGCAACACGACGAACGGCGTGCCGCCGGTGGTCCCGGCGTCGTGCACCTGGACGAGGCCGGGGTGCGACAACGCGGCCAGGGTCTTGACCTCGTTGTCGAACCGGACCGCGTCCGCGAGGTCGGAGCCGACGCGGAAGAGCTTCACCGCGACGTGGCGGTGCAGCCGGGTGTCCCACGCGCGGTGCACGTCGGCCATGCCGCCCGAGCCCAGCAGGTCGTCGAGCTCGTAGCGGTCAGCGAGCAACCGCTCGTGCGCGGACACGGACATGGCGGCCTTCCCCTCGGCGATCAGCTCCCACCCGTATTCCCGCTCGTGGCGATCACCAACCCTCAGCGGGCCAGCAGATCGCGCACCGCGCCCACGACGACCCCCGGTGCCTCCTCGGCCATGAAATGTCCACAGGAGACGGTGCGGTGGTCGAGGTCGGAGGCCCAGGCCCGCCACAGCTTCTCAGCCTCGAACCCGAGCGCGGAACCCCAGTCCTGCTGCAGCACGGTGACGGGCATCCCCAGCCGGTTGCCCGCGCGGAGGTCGGCGGTGTCGTGCTCGACGTCGACCGTCGCCATCGCCCGGTAGTCGGCGACGATCGACGTGACCGCCTCGCGGGAGGCGCGCAGGTACTCGGCGCGGACCTCCGCCGGGAACGACGACCCGCCCCAGACGTCGAGGAAGTGGCCGAAGAACGCGTCCGGGCGGGCCCCGATCAGCTCCTCGGCCAGACCGGGCGGCTGCGCCATCAGGAACAGGTGGAAGCCGACGACGCCGGACGTCCCGCGCATGACGTCCCACGTGTCCAGCGTGGGCAGGACGTCGAGCGAGGCCAGGTGCGTGACGTGCGCGGGGTGGTCGAGCCCGGCGCGGAACGCGACGTGCGCGCCCCGGTCGTGGCCGACGAGCGCGAACCGGTCGTGGCCCAGGTGCCGTGCGACGGCCACGACGTCAGCGGCCATGGCGCGCTTCGAGTAGGTGGAACCGGTGTCGGCGGGCTTGTCGCTGTCGCCGTAGCCGCGCAGGTCGGGCATGATCACGGTGTGGTCGGCGGCCAGGTCGGCGGCGACGTGCCGCCACATCAGATGCGTCTGCGGGAAGCCGTGCAGCAGCACGACCGGGGTGCCGGAGCCGGTGGTGGCGACGTGCAGCTCGACGCCGTCGGAGACCTGGACGCGCTGGTGGTCGAAGTTCGTGAGGTTCACGCCGACACCTTGCGCGCGCCCGATCAGCAACCGATCAGTGCCGGGGTCAGCGGGTGGTGACGTTCGGGGTGCTCGGCCCGCTGACCGCGGGCGCGGCCCGGCTCGGCGGCCCGAAGCAACGCGCCGTGCTCGCCCGGCTGCTGGTGGCGCGGCGGCGTGTCGTGCCGGTGCGCACGCTCGTCGCGGACCTGTGGGAAGACCCGCCGGACGGGGCGGTCGGCACCGTGCAGACGTTCGTGGGCGCGCTGCGCAAGGCGCTCGAACCGGACCGTCCACCCCGGACCCCGTCGACCCTGCTCGTCACCGAGGGCGCCGGGTACGTCCTGCGCGCGCAGGACGTGGACGCGTGGCGGTTCGAGAAGATGCTGGGCGGCGACCTGCCGGTGCTGGACGCGGCGCTGGCGTTGTGGCGCGGCCCCGCCTACGCCGAGTTCGCCGACGAGCACTGGGCGCGCGCGGAGGTCGACCGGCTGGAGGAGCTGCGCCTGGTCGCCGTCGAACGCCGGGCCGAGGCGGCGCTGGCGGCCGGTCGTGCCGCGGAGGTCGTGGCCGACCTGCGCGCGCAGGTCACCGCGCACCCGTGGCGGGAGAAGGCGTGGAGCCTGCTCGCGCTGGCGCTGTACCGGGAGGGCCGGCAGGGCGACGCGCTGGCGGCGGTGCGCTCGGCCCGCACCGCCCTGGCGGAGCACCTGGGCGTCGACCCCGGCCCGGAGCTGCGGGCGCTGGAGTCGGACGTCCTCGCGCAGTCGCCCCGCCTGACGCCGTCGCCGCCGATCGGCCTGGTCGGGAGGTCCGCAGAGCTGGCCGTGCTGGCGGACGCCGTGCCCGCGGCGGGCCTGGGGATCGCGGTGGTGACGGGCGAGGCGGGCGTGGGCAAGACGGCGCTGGCGGAGGCGTTCAGCGCGGTGCTCGCCGGCCGCGGCTGGCGGACGGTGTGGGCCCGGTGCCCGGAGGACGCGCCGGTGGCGTGGCCGTGGCAGCAGGTGGTGGAGGCGCTGGGCCTGGAGCTGGCGGCGGACGACCGCTTCCGGCTGCGCCGGTCCGTGGTGGCGGCGGTGTCGTCGGCGGCACCGGTGCTGGTCGTGCTGGACGACCTGCACCAGGCCGACGAGGAGACGCTGGCGGTGCTGGCGGCGTTCACGGTGGCGCCGCTGCCCGGCCGGGTGCTGGTGGTGGCGACGTCACGGGTGCCGGTGGCCTCCGAGGCGCTGGCCCGCGCGGAACCGGTCCGCGTGGAGCTCACCGGCCTGGGCGAGGAGGCGGTCGGCGCGCTCGTGCGGTCGATCGCGGCCGGCGCCGACGTGCGGCTCATCGCCGAACGCAGCGGCGGGAACCCGTTCTACGTCAAGGAACTGGCCCGGCTGAGCGCGGCGGGCGGTGATCCGGGCGCGGTGCCGGCGGGGGTGCGGGACGTGCTGCGGCACCGGTTGGCGGGGCTGCCCGCCGGGGTGCGCACGGTGCTGCGGCAGGCGTCGGTGCTCGGCCGTGAGGTGGACGTGGACCTGCTGGCCGCGGTGGCGGGCGGGGACGTGCTCGACGCGCTGGACGTGGCGTTGGACGCGGGGTTCGTGGTGGACGTGGCGCCGGGGCGGGCGCGGTTCACGCACGTGCTGGTGCGGGACACGCTGTACGAGGAGGTGTCGCTGACGCGGCGGGCGCGGTGGCACGGGGTGGTGGCGCAGGCCCTGGAGTCCCGGATGGGTGACGCGGTGGCGGGGGCGAGCGGTGCGGCACGGCCGGGCGAGGTGGAGTTGCTGGCGCACCACTACCTTGCGGCCGGTGCGCGCGGGGAGGCGGCGATCAGGGCGTTGGCCACGGCGGCGGGGGTGACGCGGTCGCCGCGGGACGCCGTGCGGTTGTGGCGGGCGGCCATCGCGGCGGCGGACGGGGTGCGGGTGGACCTGCTGACCGGACTGGCGCGGGCGCTGGCGGTGAGCGGGGACCTGGAGGGCGCGCGGGAGCAGCGGTCGGTGGCGTTGCGCGCGGCAGGCGGGGGAGGACCGCAGCGGCTTGCGGACCCGCCGACTGCCCCTCCACTGGTGCCCGCGGACCCGCCACCCGCCGATCCGCAAGCCGTGGCCGACGTCATCGGCTCCTTCGACGTCCCCGGGATCTGGACCACCAACGACGACCCGGCCCACTCCGCCGAGCTCGTCGCGGCCGCCGAACGCGTCCTGCCCGCGTTCCCCGGCCCGACCGCCACCCGCGCCCGCCTGCTCGCCACCATCGCCATGGAGGACCGCGGCACCGGCGCACGCCTGCCGGAAGCGGAGGAGGCCGAGGCCATCGCCCGCGAACTGGACGATCCGGGGCTGCGGGCGTTCGCGCTCAACGCCCGGTTCATGCACACCTTCCACCGCACCGGGCTGGCCCCGCACCGCGCCGCGATCGGTGCGGAGATCGTCGCCCACGCCGCCGAGCACCGCCTGGTCACCCACGAGGTCCTCGGCCACCTGGTCCTGGTCCAGGCGCACGCCGCACTCGACCGGCTCGGCACCGCCGACCGGCACGCCGAGGAGGCCGACGACCTCGCCCGCCGGTACGACCTGCCGCTGGTCGGGGTGTTCACCGGCTGGTACGCGGCGCTCAAGCTCGCCGCCGCCGGAGACGTACCCGCCGCCGACCGCGCCTACCGGGCCGCCGCCGCCCGTGTGGAGGGCACCGGCATGTGGGGCATGGAGCGCGGGCTCCTGCCGCTGGCGCTGCTGAGCCTGCACGGTCCGTCGGTGGTGGACCTGGACGACGACTGGGGCCCGCACCGCGACTGGGTGCGCCCCCTCGTGCTGCCGCACGACGAGGCGCTCGCCGCGGCGAGGGACCTCCCGGCCGGGCCCGCGGACCTGCTCACCGAGACGCGGGCCTGCCTGCTCGCGATGGCGGCGATCCGCCTGGGCGACCGGGGGCTGGGAGAACGGGCCCGCACGACACTGGCACCGGCGAAGGACGAACAGGCCGCCGGCACCGGCCTGTTCACCTTCGGACCGATCAGCCGCTTTCTGGCCGCGCTGAGCTGACCAGCGGCATCCGGCGCAACGCCGGTTTGAGCACCTTCCCCGAACCCGTGCGCGGCAGCTCGGCGACCACCTCGACGTGCACCGGGATCTTGTACTTCGCCAGGCGCGGAAGCAGGAACTCGCGCAGTGACGGTGCGTCCAGCGAAGCACCGTCGCGGGGCCGCACGAACGCGCGGCCCACCTCACCCCACCGGTCGTCCGGCACGCCGACCACCGCCACCTCGGCGACGTCCGGGTGGTCGGCGATCGCGTTCTCCACCTCCGCCGGGTACACGTTCTCCCCGCCGGAGATGTACATGTCCTTCAGGCGGTCGACGACGTGCAGGTGGCCGTCGGTGTCCAGGCGGCCGATGTCGCCGGTGCGGAACCAGCCGTCCGGGGTGAACGCGGCCGCGGTGGCGACCGGGTCGTTCCAGTAGCCGGGCGTCACGTTCGGGCCCTGCACCTCGATCTCGCCGGTATCGGCCAGCCGCAGGTCGCCGAGGAACACCGGCGGGCCGGCCGAGCCCGCCTTGCGCACGCTGTCGGCCGCCTCCAGGAACGTGGCGCCCGGCGCGGTCTCGGTGAGGCCGTAGCCCTGGCAGAACACCAGCCCGCGATCCTGGTAGGTGTGGATCAGCGCGTCCGGTATCGCCGCACCGCCGCAGAGCAGCACCCGCACCGACGACAGGTCCGCCGTGTGCCAGTGCGGTGACGCGGCCAGGTCGGCGTACATCGTGGACACGCCGAACAGCCACGTCACACCGTGCCGCTCGATCAGCGACACGCACTCGTCGACGTCCCAGCGCGGGGTCAGCACGCTGTGGCCGCCCTTGACGAACGTGGGCAGCAGCGTCTGCGTCAGCGCGGCGACGTGGAACAGCGGCGCGGCCACCAGCGCCACCTCGTCGGCGGCGATGTCGACGCCGACCATCAGGTTGAACGTGTTCCACAGCAGGTTGGCGTGGGTGAGCACCGCGCCCTTGGGCCGCCCGGTCGTGCCGGAGGTGTAGAGGATCAACGCGGGGTCGTCGACCGCCACCGGCACGTCGAGCGGGTCCGCCGAGCCCCCGGCCAGCCATTCCTCGTAGCCGTCCAGCGAGATGGCGTGTTCGTGCGTGACGCGGTGCGAGGCCGCGTGCACGAGCACGCGGGCCCCGCTGTCGTCGAGCTGGTAGTCGACCTCCGCCGGGGTGAGCCGGAAGTTCAGCGGCACGAACACCGCGCCGAGCAGGTGCGCGGCGAACATCGTCTCGGCGAACGACGGGTGGTTGGGCCCGAGGTAGGCGACCCGGTCGCCGTGCCGCACCCCGAGCTCCTCCAGCCGCCGCGCGAGCCTCGTCGTGCGCTCGTCCAGCTCTCCGTAGGTCGTGGTGATCCCCTGGTGGGTCAGCGCGTCACGCTTCGGCGCCATGCGCGCGCGGCGGTGCGGCCAGCTGCCCAGACCCGAGTTCCGCATCCCTGTCTCCCGTCAGGCTGGTGTGGCTGGTCTCCCGCAACACGACCGTGCAGACCACGGTCAGCAGGCAGAAGGCCGCGAGGATGAACGGGATCGCGCCCGTCCCCGCGCTGTTCTGCACCTGCGCGAACAGCAGCGGGGCGAGGCCCGCGCCGAGTCCGGCGAGCTGGTAGCCCAGCGACGCGCCGGTGTAGCGGCTGCCGGTGGTGAACAGCTCGCTGTAGAGCGCGGCGAGCGGCCCGTACATCATCGGGTGGACCACCGCCTGGCCGAGCACCAGCGCGAGGACGACGTACCCGTTGTCCACCAACGGGAACAGCACGAACCCGAACACGGCCATCAGCACGGCCCCGGCGAGCACCACCGGCCGGCGCCCGAACCGGTCCGAGGCCGCGGACCAGCCGAGGATGCCCAGCACTGCGAGCGCCGACGACAGCGTGAGCGCGTTGAGGATCGCCTGCCGACTGTTCCCGGCCTGCACGCCGTACGCGAGGATGAACGTCGTCAGCGTCGACTGCGCGACGAACGCCGACAGGCCGACCCCGACACTCAGCAGCAGCGTGCGCGGGTGGTTGCGCAGCACGTCGACCAGCGGCGTGGACGTCTTCTTGCGCTCGGCCCGGAACACCGGCGTCTCCTCGACCCGCATCCGCACGAACAGGCCGACCGCCAGCAGCGCGAGGCTCAGCAGGAACGGCACCCGCCAGCCCCACGACAGGAACGCCTGCTCGCCCACCAGCGCCGCGGTACCGGTCAGCGCGGCGGTCGACAGGACCATGCCGCACGGCGCACCCGCGTTGGTGAAGCTCGCCCACAGCCCGCGCCGCGAGGTGGCGTGCTCGGCGGACATGAGCACCGCGCCGCCCCACTCGCCGCCAACGGAGATGCCCTGCACGACCCGCAGCAGCACCAGCCCGGCCGGTGCCAGCCAGCCGATCTGCGCGTAGGTGGGCAGCAGGCCGATCAGGAAGCTCGCCACACCCATCAGCGTCATGGTCAGCACGAGCATCTTCTTGCGGCCCAGCAGGTCGCCGTAATGTCCGAAGAGGACACCACCGAGCGGGCGGGCCAGGTAGCCGGTGGCGAACGTGCCGAAGCTCGCGATCGTGCCGACCAGCGGGTCGAGCGAGGAGAAGAAGACCTTGTTGAACACGACCGCGGAGGCCGTGGCGTAGAGCAGGAAGTCGTAGTACTCGATCACACTGCCGAGGAAGCTGGACGAGACCGCACGGCGTAACTGCGTTGTTGTCGCCATGACCTCACCTCACGCGTAGTGGCGGTAGACGGCGCGTGCGACGCACGCGGGCTTTTCGGAGCCCTCGATCTCGACGGTGAAGTCGACGGTCAGCTGCACGCCGTCGCCCGTGACGTCCTCGACGGACGCGACGCGGCCGGCCAGCCGGATCTTGGCGCCGACCGGGACGGGTGCGGGGAAGCGGACCTTCTCCAGCCCGTAGTTGAGGCTCATCCGCACGCCGGAGACGGTCAGCAGCTGCCCCATGAGCGGGATGAGCAGTGCCAGCGTCAGGTAGCCGTGCGCGATCGTGGTGCCGAACGGGCCGGTCGCGGCGCGTTCGGGGTCGACGTGGATCCACTGGTGGTCGTCGGTGGCGTCGGCGAAGGTGTCGACGCGCTCCTGGGTGACCTGCAGCCAGTCGGTGTGGCCGAGGTCGGCCCCCGCCAGCGCCTTGAGCTCGGAGATCCCTTGCACGGCGGTGGTCATGCGTCCTCCTTGACGAGTCCGAGCAGGCGTGCGGCGTTGTGCTTGAGGATCTTCGGGCGGACCTCGTCCTTGATCTCCAGCGCGGCGAAGTCGGCGAGCCAGCGGTCCGGGGTGATCACCGGGTGGTCCGAGCCGAACAGCACCTTGTCCTGCAGCACGGTGTTGGCATACCGCACCAGCTGTGGCGGGAAGTACTTCGGTGACCAGCCGGACAGGTCGATGTGCACGAACGGCTTGTGCGTCGCGACCGCGAGCGCCTCGTCCTGCCAGGGGAACGACGGGTGCGCGAGGATGATCCGCAGGTGCGGGAAGTCGACGGCGACGTCGTCGACGAGCATCGGGTTGGAGTGCTTCAACCGGATTCCGCCGCCACCGGGCACGCCGGCGCCGATCCCGGTCTGCCCGCTGTGGAACAGGGCGGGGACGCCGAGCTCCTCGATCGCCTCGTAGAGCGGGTAGGCCATCCGGTCGTCGGGGGAGAAGTCCTGCAGGCTCGGGTGGAACTTGAACCCGCGCACGCCGTGCTCCTCCACGAGCCGGCGCGCCTCGCGGACCGCGGCCCTGCCCTTCCACGGGTCGACGCTCGCGAACGGGATGAGCACGTCGGCGTGCTCGGCGCAGGACGCCGCGACCTCCTCGTTGGCGATGCGCGGGTGGCCGGTGGCGTGCTCGGCGTCCACGGTGAAGATCACCGCGGCCATCCTGCGCTCGCGGTAGATCGCGGCGGTCTCGGCGATGGTGGGCTGGCGGTGAGCGGCCTTGAAGTACTTGGCGGACGCCTCGACCAGATCGGGGCTGAGCGAGCTGTGGCCGTCCTTCGAGATCTCCGCGTGCGTGTGGACGTCGATGGCGACGATCTCGTCCAGGTCGATGCCGGTCATGGTGCCACCGGAGCCGGGATGCCGTAGGTCTCGGGTTCGAGCTCGCCGAACCGCTCGGCGATCGCGGCCGCCGACCAGCCGCCGTCGGCGAACAGCACCTGCTTCTCCGCGGGGTGCGCCCACAGCGCGAGCCGGTCGCCGCCGATGCCGATGGCCTGTCCGGTGATGCCCTTCGCGGCGTCGCTCGCCAGGAACACGACCAGCTCGGCGGCGTCCTCGACGGTGCCCATGCCCTCGTCGCGGCGCACCCAGTCCGGCAGCGGCGTGCCGGTGCGTTCGGACTCCTCGATCAACGGCGCGAACGCGGGGATCGTCCTGGTCATCTCGGTGGCCGCGACCGGCACGACAGCGTTGACCGCGACGTCGGCCCTGGCGAGCTCCAGCGCCCAGGTCCGCGCCATGGCGGCGATCCCGGCCTTGGCGGCGGCGTAGTTGGTCTGCCCGAAGTTGCCGCGCTGCCCTGCCGGTGACGACACCAGCACGAGCCGGCCGCCGGTGCCCTGCTCCCGCATCCGGACCGCCGCCGCGCGAGCGCACGTGAAGGTGCCGCGCAGGTGCACGTCGATGACGGCGTCGAACTCGTCGTCGGTCATCTTCCACAGCACCCGGTCGCGGAGGATGCCCGCGTTGGTGACCAGCACGTCGAGCCGCCCGAACGCGGCCACGGCGGTGTCGACGAGCCGTTGCGCGGTCTCCGCCGGCCCCACCGGTGCGACGACCGCCGTGCCGCCGATGGCCGCGGCGACCTCCTCCGCGCTCTCGTCCACGTCGTTCACCACGACCGCGGCCCCGTTGCGCGCCAGGGCTTCCGCGTAGGCCCGTCCCAGTCCGCGACCGGCGCCGGTGACGATCGCGACCTTGCCAGACAGCTCCATCCGACGAGTCCTCTCCGTTGGGATCGCGACCAAAAGTAAGGCATATTCGTGACGCTCGTCTAGATGTTGCCCAACATGTATCGTGAGCAGCGTGACGCCCCAGTCCTTGCTGCTCAACTTCCTCGGCCTGTACGTGCTGGGCCGGGACATCGCGGTCTACTCGGGCAGCGTGATCGACGTCTTCGCGCGCGTGGACGTCTCCGAGGAGGCCGTGCGGTCGACGCTGACCCGGATGACCTCCCGCGGCCTGCTCACCAAGCACCGCAACGGCCGCAAGGTCTACTTCGGACTCACCCCGCGCGCGAACGACGTGCTGCACGACGGTGAGCGCCGCATCTGGCAGCGCGGCGCCGTGAACAGGGACTGGGACGGCACCTGGACGCTCGTCGGGTTCTCCCTGCCGGAGGGCCGCCGTTCCACCCGCCACGACCTGCGCACGCAGCTGCAGTGGGCGGGCTTCGGCCCGGTGCAGAACGGCCTGTGGATCACGCCGGGCACCCACGACGTGACCGAGATCGTCGCGGGCCTGGGCCTGGCCGACCACATCACCGTGTTCACCGCCCAGCACGCCAAGCCGACGGAGGCCGCCGACCTGGCCGCGCGCGCCTTCGACATGGCCGCGATCGCCGCGCGTTACCAGGACTTCCTGGCCCGGTGGCGCACGCCGGACGACACGTTGCCCGACGACCTGGCCCGGCAGCTGGTGCTGCACGGCGACTGGCTCGACCTCGTGCGGCAGGACCCGCACCTGCCGGCGGAGCTGCTGGCGCACGACTGGCCGGCGATCGCGGCGGAGCAGCTGTTCCGCAAGCTCGCCACCCGGTACGCCCAGACGGCGGCCCCACTGGCAGCCGCGGCAATCGAGTCACTCGCTCTCTAACCCCTGCTGCTCCCGCATCTGCAAGTACCACCAACTCAAGGTCACCCAGCACTTTTCTACTGCCAACTGCCTCGGGGGCGGCCCGCAGCCGGACGCGCGCTTCGGCGTGCGGCGAAGCGGTTGGTGGTGGTCAGCGGCGGTTTGATCAAGGGTTGGTGGTACTTGCAGATGCCTGGGCAGCAGGGGGCGTGGTCAACTGGGGGCGTGCGGGTGGTTGTCGTTTCCGGTGGCGATCCGGGGCATGTCGTTCCGGCGATCGCGTTGTGCCTGCGGTTCAGGGAGGCCGGGGACGCCCCGGTCTTGCTGACCGGCGACCGTTGGGTGGACGCGGCGGTGCGGGAGGGCGTGCCGGCCGCGCGGGTCACCGGGCTGGCGTTGCGCGACCTGCGCGACGAGGCCGACCTCGGGAAGGCGTTGCACGACCAGGCGGCGGAGCTGGCCCTCGCGCTCGGGCCCCAGCTCGCCGAGTCAGAGCCTGACCTGGTCGTGTGCGACGTCCTGGCGCTGGGTGCGGGCATGGCCGCGGAACGGGCAGGCGTCCCGTGGGTGCAGCTGTCGCCGCACCCGCTCTACGCGCCGTCGAAGCACCTGCCGCCGATGGGCAGCGGACTGGCGGCCGGGGTCGGGGTACGCGGGAAGCTGCGGGACGCGGTGCTGCGCGCGCTGACCGCCCGTTCGCTGAAGCAGGGCGAACGGCAGCTGGTCGCGGCACGGCGGCGGGTCGGGCTGAGCGGCAGGGGAGCGGGCCCGGTCGCACGGCTGGTCGCGACGTTGCCCGCGCTGGAGGTGCCGCGACCGGACTGGCCGGCCGACGCGCACGTGGTCGGGCCGCTGCTGTGGGAGGCGAGCCGGGAGCTCATGACCCCGCCACCGGGCACCGCGCCGCTCGTCCTGATCGCTCCGTCGACGGCGTGGACCGGGGCGGCCGGCATGGCCGAGATGACGCTGGCGGCGCTGGACGGCCTGGGCGTGAGGGCCGTGGTGTCCACGTTCGCGCCGCCGCCCGGGACGTTGCCGGACTGGGCCAGGTCAGGACCGGGACGGCAGGACGAGCTGCTGCACGACGCGGCGGTCCTGGTCTGCGGCGGCGGGCACGGGATGCTGGTCAAGGCGCTGCGGGCGGCCGTTCCGGTGGTCGTGGTGCCCGGCGGCGGTGACCAGTGGGAGATGGCGAACCGGGTCGCGCGGCAGGGCAGCGGAGTGCTCGTGCGGCCGTCCACCGTGGACTCGCTGCGGGCAGCCGTCACGCGCGTGCTGGACGATCCGTCGTTCGCCGCCGCGGCGGCCTTGGCGGCGGCGGGTGTGCACGAGGTCCGCGATCCCGTCGAGGTGTGCCGCACCGCCCTGGCGTGACGGGAGCGGTCCGGTCAGCCGGAGGTCGCGCTCACCCTCGCCCGCCTGCGGCGGTCGACCAGGGAGGTGCCCAGCAGCACCACCGCGAACAGCGCCCAGCACAGCCACATCGGCGGTCCCGCGAGCAGCGTCACGAGCAGCACGGTCACCCCGCACAACGCCGTGACGACACGCGCGCGCACCCCGTCCGCCAGCTTGGCGAACGCCGCCGCGCCCACGCCGTAGAGCACGAAGTAGATCCCGCCCGACACCACGAAGAGCGCCTCGAACGACACCAGCCCCAGTGCGCCGAGCACCGCGATCACGGTCAGCACCAGCCCGACCACGACCACGGACGTCACCGGGTTCGCGTCACGGGTCCGCACCCGGCTCAGCGCGGCGGGCAGGTAGCCGCTGCGGGCCATGCCGAACACCAGACGGGACAGGGCGAGCACCGAGGCGCAGACGTTCGCCGTGATCGTGACGATCACCAGCAGCAGCGTCATCGGCCGGCCGACGCCGCCGAGCGCCCGTTCGGCGAGGAGCAGCAGCGGTGCCGAGTTCAGCGCCGGGTCGCCGGAGTCGACCACGGCGAAGATCCCCAGCAGCAGCAACGCGTACAGCGCCACCACGACGAGGTAGGAGGTGACGAAGATGCGCGGGATCGCGTCCGAGCTCTTGTGCTCCTCGAACGTGAAGGCGACCGTCTCCCAGCCGGTGAACGCCACGTAGACCGCGGTGAGCGCGGTGCCGAGCGCGGAGAACTCCGGCAGGCGCGTGCTCGGGACGGCCGGGCCGTGCGAGCCGATCGCGATCACCGCCGTGACCACGACGAGGGCGAACAACGCCAGCAGCAGGGTGACCTGCAGCCGGCCCGAGACGTTCGCGCCCAGCAGCGCCACGGCGGTCGCGGCCGCGAGCACGACCACGGGGAACGCCCAGGTCAGCGCGGCGGCACCGGAGAACTCGGCGAGGTAGCGGCCACCGGTGATCGCGGTCGCGGGAATGCCGGTGACCAGCGCGAACGTGGCGAGCATGCCGGAGGTGCGGCCGGTCGACCGGCCGAGCGCGACCTCGGCGTAGTGGGCGACACCGGACGCGGCCGGGTACCGCCGGCCCAGCCAGGCGTAGCAGTACAGCAGCGGCACCACCGACAACGCCGCGACCGCCCACGGCATCCACGCCGACAGGCCGAGCTGGTAGTAGCTCGTGCCGGGCAGCACCATCATGCCCGCGCCCAGGATCGTGGACAGCGCCACGAAGGTGCCGACGAAGACGCCCGTCGACTTGCGGAGCTCGCTCATTCAGGGGTTCCTCAACGCCGACACGACCGAATCGACCGCCTCGCGGAGCACCTCCGGCGGGGTTCCGTCGAGCATGTGACCCCCTTCGGCTTCGACGAGGCGGAATTGACCTGATACCCGATCACGCCAGCGGGCACACATCTCCGTTCCGATGAAATTGTCGCCCCGGGTCGCCACCACGTGCAATTGGTCGATGTCCGCTTCCTGGTTCACCCATTCGGCGAGCCGATCGGCGACCTCTGCATCGGCGCGGACACCGGCGGCGATCTCGGCCAGCAATTCCGGGTCCTCGAGAACGTCCGGCGGAAATCCGTCGGCGGCCAGCACGTCCGCTATCTCGGCGTCCGTCGAGTGCGACATCGTCGGGATGCGGCCGGCGGCGTCCGGGTACGGCGTGTTCACCAGCAGCACCCCCACGGGCACCCCCAGCGCGGAGCGCAGCGCACCGCGCAACCGGAGTGCGGACAGCCCGCCCATGCTGTGCCCGACCAGCACGACGTGCTCCGCGGCGGACTGCCGGGCCGCCCGCACGACCTCGGCGACCGTGTCGTGCTCCCACCGGCCCGACAGCAGCTCGCCGACCCCCGCCGCGTTGCCGCACGCGACGTGGTCCGCGCCGGACAGCCAGCGCAGCCCGCGACCGGCACCGGCGGCGGGGAACGACACGATCATGCGCCCGGCTTCCCCGCCTCGACGACCTCGACCTGCAGCTCGGTGAGGCCCAGCATGAAGTTCGACCGCAGCCGCTGCGGCGGGGCGACCACGGCGAACGCCTTGTCCCACGCGGCCAGCTCCTCGACGAACATCTGGACCTCCAGCGTCGCCACGGGAGCACCGATGCAGCGGTGCACGCCCGCGCCGAACGCGATCTGCCGGTTGTCCTGGCGGTCGACCAGGAACTCGTCCGGGCGGTCGAAGACGGCCCGGTCCCGGTTGGCCGACATGTTCCACAGCGTCACGAAGCTGCCTTCGGGAACGACCTCGTCACCGACGGGGAAGTCCTGCACCGCGAGGCGTTGCACGTAGCTGTTCGTCGAGGTCCAGCGCAGGAGCTCGGCGGTGGCGACAGCGGAGGACACCTCTCCGGCGGTGACCCTGGCCCACTGCGCGGGCTCGCGGTTGATCGTGTCGATGGTCAGGCTGGCGGTGTGCGGGGTCGTCTCGTTGCCGCCCACGGCGACGTTCAACCCGTTGAGCAGCGCGACGTCGCGCGGCATCTCCCCGGACGCGACGAGCTGCGCGAGCACGCCGATCATGTCGTCGGCCGCGCCGTCGGCGATGCGCTTGTCCACCAGCTCGTTCATGAAGTCGAGCACCTCGATCTGCGCGTCGACCAGCGCGTCGAGCGGTGCGGTGCCGGTGTAGGCCTGGTCGCGGTAGCCGATCATGATCCGGGTGGCCTCCAGCAACGAGGCCGCGTCCTGCCGGCCGATGCCGAAGAGGATCTCCAGCACGCCCTTGGGCAGTTCGGGCGCGACGACCGTCGTGAAGTCGACCCGGTCGCCGACGGACAGCGAGCCGAACACCTCGCGGACGTTGCGGCGGACCGTCTCGCCGATCCGCGCGACCATCTCCCTGCTGAACCCGCTGGTCTTGATCGGCCTCTTGAGCGCGCCGTGCGCGGGCTCGTCCGCGACGATCAGCATGCGGCCCGACGCCGAGTCCTTCTCCGGCCGGTACGAGCCGTCGATCATCGTGCCGTAGGCCGAGCTCAGGCGGTCGTGGTCGACGTAGGCCGCGTACACGTCGTCGTAGCGCGTCAGCGCGTAGAACTCGTAGCCGTCGGAGCGGCGGTGGCGGGACACGGGGTTGTTCTCCCGCAAGTCGGCCAGGTAGGCCCACGGGTCGTCCTCGGCGAAGAAGTCGGCCGAGTAGAGCGGGCTGTTCTCAACGACCAGCATCGCCGGCTCCGATCAGGTCGGCGATCCCCGCGGGGGTGCGCCCGCCGAAGAAGACGTGTCCGGGCACCTTGACCCCGGTCTGCTCCTTGAGCAGCGCCCGGCACCGCAGCACGGCCAGCGAGTCGAACCCGGCCGCGAAGATGTCGGTGTCCGCCGCTATGTCCTTGTTCGAAATCGTCCGCACGCACTCGACGATCATGGCGGTCGTGATCTCACTCATTCAGACTCCCGTTGTGCGCAGGTGGCGGCCCAGCAGCGCGGCGGTGTCGACCTTCCCGCCGGGCTTGACCGGAAAGCTGTCCACGAGGTCCACGGCGATCGCCGCGGAGCAGCCGCGGACCAGTGCCTCGACCGGGGCGCGCACCTCGTCGCCGGGCACACCGGGTTCGAGCTGGACGAACGCGATCGTGTGCCGTTCGTGCTGGGCGACCCGGCAGGCCGTGACACCGGGCAGCCCGGCCACCGCGTGCTCCAGCGCGGCGGCGTCGACCCGCGTCCCGTTGACCTTGATCCGGCTGTCCGAGCGCCCGGCGAAGACCAGGTCGCCGCCGCCGTCGGTCCACACGAGGTCGCCCGTGCGGTACCGGCCGTCGAACCGGGTCGCGAGCACGCCCCGGTCGAGGTAGCCCAGGCAGACGAACGGGCCCTCCACGACCAGCTCCTGCCGGTCGCCGGCGGCCTGCAACCGCTCCACGCACCCGTCGAGCGGCCGGCCGATCGGGACGGTGTCGCGGTCGAAGCGGTCGGGCAGCACGTACCGGTGGGTGGCGAACGTGGCCTCGGTCGGCCCGTAGAGGTTGACGAACCGGCTCGTGAGGCCGGCCTCCCTCGCACGCCGGTAGGTCGAGACGTGGAACTGCTCGCCGCCGCTGAACAGCCACGGCACACCGGCGATCGCCTCGGGCAGCACGTCGAGCAGCGTGGCGACCACGGCGGCGGGCAGCAGCAGCCGGTCGACGCCGTGCCGGCGCACGAGGTCCGGCCACTCGAACACGTCCTCGTTGACGTCCGGCAGGCACACCACCTTGCCGCCCGCGGCGACCGCGCACCACGTGTCGAACCACCAGCCGTCGAACGCCGGGGTGGCGAAGCTGCCCGCGGTCAGCCGGTGGTCCACCGGCACCCGCAGGCCGCGGCAGGCGAACAGCGCCAGCAGGTTGCCCCTCGACACGGCGACGGCCTTGCGGCTGCCCGTGCTGCCGGAGGTGAAGTTGACCGACACCATGTCCTCCGGCAGCGCGCCGTCCGGTGCCGCGGTGTCCGTGTTCGCAGTCACCGTCACGTCGCCGTGGACCGACAACGTCAGGCCGGGGCGCACGCGGTCGAGCTCGTCCGGGCTCAGCGTGCCGTCGTCGGTGACGGCGGCGCACCCGGCCCGCCACACCCCGAGCTGGCCCGCGAAGAAACCGAGCTTGCTGCCGGCGCGGATCAGCACGACCCGCGCTGTGCCGTGCGCTCGGACCGCCCGTTCGACCGAGGCGGCGAGGGCGTCGACCTCGCGCCGGCTGTGTTCCTCGTCGTCCTCCACCCACACCGGGTCGTCCGACCGCCAGTGGTCGCCGTGGATCAGGTCGTGCCAGGTCCTGTTCATCACCGAAGCCCCAGTCCGTCCATCGCCCTGCCGCTTTTCCGGTCCCGACGAGGAATCAACCCGAATACCGCCCAGTCACGCATCGCTGGTTATCCAGCTCTATCTCGGGGCAATCCGACAAAACGACCGACCACTCGGATGGCGCAACGGTTAACACTTTTTCGAATGGTGAATTCCCAGCTCGTGAGACCGGAAGTTGCGTGCAGATGAATCGCGGAAACTTATGCGCACTCGCACGGAATCAACCGGTCGCGTGAATTGCCCGGCCCCTCAGGGGCGGACGGTCACGAGCCCCGGCTCTGCGAGGTCCTCCGGCAGTCGCTGGGGCGCGTGCAACGGCACCAGCTCGGACTGCAGCACCATGGCCGCGGCGCCGATCGCGGGCGCGGTGGCCGCGGTGTGGGAGAGGCGGACGTCCACGGGGTGCGCGCCGCGCGCGTAGAAGCTCCTGGCCAGCTCCTCGCGCACGACCGGCAGGTACACCGAGCCCGCGATGGCGAAGCTCGGGCCGGTGAGCACGACGAACTCGACGTCCATGACGTTGGCCAGCGTCCGCGCGGCCACGGCGATGTAGCGGGCGGAGCGTTCGAGCAGGGCGAGGGCGGCGGGGTCGCCACGCCGGGCCGCACGGCCGACGGCCGCGAAGCCGGCTGCGGGAGAAGCCGGCGCCCGGTCGCCGTCCGCGCCGGGATCGCCGGTCAACCCGATCCGTTCCGCCAGGGCCCGATCGGCCCGCGCCGCGGCCACCACGGCCTCGGGCCCGGCGAGCACCTCCACGCACCCCCGCGCGCCGCACCAGCACTCCGGCCCGTCCACGTCCAGGCACACGTGCCCGATCTCCCCGGCGTTGCCGCTGGTCCCGCGGTAGGTGATGCCGCCGATCACCAGGCCGGCGCCGATGCCGGTGCCCATGTAGAGCGCGGCCGAGGTGGAGGCGCTGCCCATGCCGCGCGACCAGTGCTCGCCCAGCGCCGCGGCGGTGGCGTCGTTGTCGACCACCACCGGCAGGCCCGCGGCGGCGGCGAGCTCGCGGTCGACCGGGTAGCCCGCCCAGCGGCGCATCACGGGCGGGGCGATGGCCGCCGTGGTCCTGGCGCCCAGCGGGCCGGGGGAGACGAGACCCAGGCCCAGGACCCGGTCGTGGTCGACGCCGACGCTCGCGATCAGGGTCTTCGCCTCGGCCGCCATGCGGTCGACGACCTCGGCCGGTGCCCGGGTGCCCGCGCCGGGTTTGGTGATCCGCGCGACCACGCCGCCGGCCAGGTCGGTCAGCACGTAGGTGATGCCGCTGTGGTCGAGGTGCACGCCCAGCGCGAACCGGGACGTGGGGTTGAGCTGCAGCAGCACCCTGCGCTTGCCGCCGGTGGACTCGGCGTGGCCGGTCTCGGCGACCAGGCCCTCGTCGAGGAGCTTGCGCACGGCGGTCGAGATCGTGGCGCCGGTGAGGCCGGTGGCGTTGATCAGGCCGACGCGGCTGATCGTGCCCGCGGCGCGGATGACGTCCAGCACCGCTGCCTTGCTGCTCGCGTGGGGGGTGCCCCGGACAGGGCCGCTCACGGGGCCTCCTCTCGCCGCACGAAGGTTAGCCGTCGGAGTAACGGCGGTGCTACGCGCAGATGTTGACTTACTTTCTTAAGTTACTTAAGAATGTCCTCCGTTGGTGTGATCCAGCCCACTGAAGGCCTGCGAGAGGATCCACGATGAACCCGAAGTCCCTGCGCGTCGCCGCCGCGGTCGCGGCGTTAGCCCTGACGGCCACCGCCTGCGGACCGTCCGGCGGGAGCTCGGCCGACGCGGCCACGCTGGTCGCCTTCACCGGCCAGAACGGTGACTACCAGGGCAACTTCAACCCCTACTCGCCCACGGCGAACGAGGGCATCGGCACCATCTTCGAGCCGCTGTTCTTCTTCAACGCCATGCAGCGCGACGCCAAGCCCCGGCCCCGGCTGGGCAGGGAGTTCTCCTGGAACGCCGACGGCACCGAGCTGTCGGTCGTCCTGCGCGACGACGTGAAGTGGTCCGACGGGAAGGAGTTCACCGCCCGCGACGTCGTCTTCACCTTCGACATGGTGCGCAAGAACGGCACGATGAACTCGACCGGCTTCAAGGGCACGACAACCGCTGTCGACAACACCCACGTGGTGGTGAAGTTCGACGAGCCGTCGTTCATGGAGGGCCCGCAGGTGCTCGGCCGGCTGTGGATCGTGCCCGAACACCTCTGGAAGGACCTCGCCACCCCGGCGACCGACCCGGTGAAGAACCCGGTCGGCACCGGGCCGTTCCAGTTGGAGGAGTTCAAGCCGCAGGCGATCACGCTCAAGGCCAACCCCGGCTACCACGGCGGCGAGCCCGCGGTGAAGAAGGTCCGCTACCTGTCGCTCGCGGGCAACCAGGGCGGTGCCGACGCGCTCAAGGCCGGCAAGGTCGACTGGCAGACCGGTCCGGTGCCCGACATCAAGAACGTCGAGAAGACCTACCCCGGCTACCGCGCGGTCACCGTGCCGCAGAACCAGATCGCGCTGTTCACCTGCTCCAGCGCCGAGCTCGGCTGCACCGGTCCGCAGACCGACCCCGCCGTGCGCAAGGCGATCCACCACGCCATGAACCGCTCACAGCTCAACGCGCTCGCGTTCCAGGACACCGGCAGCCCGATCTCGCCCGGGTTTGCCCTGCTCCAGCGCGACGAGCCGTACATCGCGGGCACGCTCGAGGAGAAGTCCGCTGCGATGAGCCCGGACACCGCGAAGGCGGCCCAGCTGCTGGAGGCCGCCGGGTACCGCAAGGGCGCCGACGGCATCTACGCCAAGGACGGCAAGCCGTTGTCGCTCACCGTCAAGGTGGTGACCGGGTGGACCGACTACATCACCGCCGTGAACACCCTGGCCCAGCAGCTCCAGCAGGCGGGCATCAAGGTCACGCCGCAGCAGCTGTCGTGGAACGAGTGGGCCGACGCGCGCAGCCAGGGCGGGTACGAGCTGCTGATCGACTCGGTCTACCAGGGCCCGGCGGCCGACCCGTACTACACGTTCAGCTACTTCTTCGCCGGTTACACCACCGCACCGGTCGGGCAGGCCGCGAACCCGAACTTCGGCCGCATGAAGGACCCGCAGGTCGACGCCGCACTCGCCGCGCTCAAGCGGATCAACCCGGAGGACGCCGCGGCCCGCAAGCCGCACTTCGACGTGATCCAGCAGCGGGTGGAGGAGGTCATGCCGTACATCCCGGTGCTCACCGGCGGCACGACGAGCGAGTACAACGCGAAGAAGTTCACCGGCTGGCCCACCACCGACGACCTCTACGCGTTCCCCGCCGTCTGGTCGCGGCCGGAGAGCTCCGAGGTCCTCATGAAGCTCAAGCCCGCGGGCAGCTGATGCGGTACTACGCGCGCAAGATCGCCTTCTACCTGGTCGCGCTGTGGGCGGCGGTGACGCTGAACTTCGTGATCCCGCGGCTCATGCCGGGCAACCCGGTCGACGTGCTGATCGCCCGGCTGCAGCAGCGCGGCGGCTCGGTCGACCCGGCCGTGCGCCGCTCCTACGAGCTGCTGCTCGGCACCGGCGGCGACCGGTCGGTGCTCGGCGAGTACTTCTCCTACCTGGGCAACCTCGCCCGCGGCGACCTCGGCGTCTCGGTCAGCGCGTTCCCGGCGCCGGTGTCGGAGGTGATCACGGCGTCGCTGTGGTGGACGATCGTGCTGGTCGGCATCGCGACGCTGGTGTCGTTCCTGCTCGGCGTCGCACTCGGTGCCGTGGTCGGCTGGCGGCGCGGCACCTGGCTCGACACGCTGGTGCCCTCGACGACCGTCCTCGCCGCGGTGCCGTACTTCTGGCTCGCACTGCTGCTCGTGGCACTGCTGTCGTCGGCGCTGGGCTGGTTCCCGTTGCTCGGCGGCTACGACGTGGTCCTGTCGCCGGGTTGGAACGCCGAGTTCATCGGCTCCGCGCTCTACCACGGCACGCTGCCCGCGCTGACGATCGTGATCTCGTCGGTCGGCGGCTGGCTGCTGGGCATGCGCAACATGATGGTGTCGGCGATGTCCGAGGACTACGTGCTCACCGCCCGCGCCAAGGGACTGCGCGACAGCCGGGTCATGATCCGCTACGCCGCGCGCAACGCCGTGCTGCCGTCGGTGGCCGGGTTCGCCATCTCGCTCGGGTTCGTGGTGGCCGGCTCGATCGTCACCGAGCAGGTCTTCTCCTACCCCGGCATCGGCGGCCGGCTGCTGCAAGCGGTGCAGAACAACGACTACGCGCTCATGCAGGGGATCTTCCTGGTGATCACCACCGCGGTGCTCGGGGCCAACCTCGCGGTCGACCTGCTGCACGCGATCGTCGACCCGCGCACCCGCGCGACCGGCTGAGAGGAGCAGACCATGAGCAACTCCGGCACGGGCTGGGGCGCGCTGTTGCCGCGCTGGTCGCCGAAGCTCGGCTTCGGCCTCGGCCTGATCGCGGTCATCACGTTGTTCGGCCTGGTGGGGCCGTTGCTGACCGGCGACCCGAACGCGGTGCGCGACATCGGCCTGACCCCGCCCGGCGGCGAGCACCTGCTGGGCACCACGCAGACCGGGGAGGACGTGCTGGCCCAGCTCACGCACGCCACCCGCGGGTCGTTGCGGATCGGGCTGCTGGTGGGCGTGCTCGCCACCGCGCTGTCCGCGTTCTTCGGCGTGCTCGGCGCGTACGCCGGCGGTGTCACCGACGAGCTGTTCTCGTTGTTCTCCAACGTGGTGCTGGTGATCCCCGGCCTGCCGCTGGTGATCGTCGTGGCCGGGTTCGTGCCGGCCGACCAGCGCGGCGCGTGGACGATCGCGGTGGTGCTGGCGCTGACCGGCTGGGCGGCCTCGGCACGGGTGCTGCGCGCGCAGACGCTGTCGGTGCGCAACCGCGACTACGTGGCGGCGGCGCGGGTCGCGGGTGAGAAGCCGTGGCGGGTGATCACCGTGGAGATCCTGCCGAACCTGCTGCCGCTGGTGGCCTCGCAGTTCGTGTTCGCGGTCATCGCGGCGATCCTCGGCGAGGCCGGGCTGTCGTTCCTCGGCCTGGGCGCGTCGAACTCGCTCACGCTCGGCACGATGCTGTTCTACGCGCAGAACGGGTTCGCGCTGCAACTCGACGCGTGGTGGTGGTTCGTCCCGCCGGGGCTGGTGATCGCGTTGTTCGGGTGCGGGCTCGCGCTGGTGAACTTCAGCATCGACGAGATCATCAACCCGAAGCTGCGCAGCGAACCGCGCCGTGCGCCCGACGCCGTGGTGCCGCGGGCCGAGGCCGTCGAACGGCCGGACGCGGACGCGGTGCTGACGGTGCGGGACCTCTCCGTCGTGTACCAGGGCGCCGAGCCGGTGCTCGCGGTGGACGACGTGTCTTTCACGCTGCGGCGCGGCGAGGTGCTCGGCATCGCGGGGGAGTCCGGGTGCGGCAAGACCACGCTGGCCCACGCGGTCAACCGGCTGCACCGCCCACCCGCGCAGGTGACGTCCGGCTCGGTCGTGTTCCACGACGCCGACGGCACCGACGTGGACGTGCTGGCGCTGGGACCGGAGGAGCTGCGGGCGTTCCGCTGGACCAAGCTGTCCATGGTGTTCCAGGGCGCGATGAACGCGCTGAACCCGGTGACCACCATCGGCGCGCAGCTCGACGACGTGCTCACCACCCACCGTCCCGCCATGGCGAGGGAGGACCGGCGGCAGCGGTGCGCCGAGGTGCTGGAGCTGGTCGGGGTCGACCCGCGCCGGCTGGGGTCGTTCGCGCACGAGCTGTCCGGTGGCATGCGGCAACGCGTGATGATCGCGATGGCGCTGCTGCTCGAACCGCAGGTCATGATCATGGACGAACCGACGACGGCGCTCGACGTGGTGGTGCAGCGCGGCATCCTCCAGGAGATCCTGCGGTTCCGCGACGAGCTCGGGTTCGCGGTCGTGCTGATCACCCACGACCTGCCGCTGCTGCTGGAGATCAGCGACCGGGTGGCCGTGATGCGGGGCGGCCGGGTCGTGGAGCACGGCACCGCCGAGCAGGTCCACCGGGCCGCCACCCACCCGTACACCCGCGAGCTGCTCGGGTCGTTCCCGAGCCTGGAGGGCGAACGCGGCGCGTTCGGCCGGGAAGGGGCGCTGCGATGACCACCCTGCGCGCTGACGAGCTCGTGAAGGACTTCCCGGTGCGGACCGGGCTGCGACGCACGTCGTTCCGCGCGGTCGACCGGGTCTCGTTCACCCTCGACCCCGGCCGCACCGTGGCGCTCGTCGGCGAGTCCGGCTCGGGCAAGTCGACGATCGCGCGGATGATCGCGCGGCTCGAGAAACCCAGCGGCGGCACCATCACCGTCACCGGACCGACCGGCGCGCCGGTGCCGGACCGGGAGTACCGCAACCGGGTGCAGATGGTGTTCCAGGACCCGTTCGCCTCGCTCAACCCGTTCCACACCGTCGAGCACCACCTGACCCGCCCGCTGCTGCTGCACGGCAAGGCCCGCGACCAGGACGAGGCGGTGGAGCTGGCACGGGAGCTGCTCGACCGCGTGACCCTGCCGCGCGACTTCGCCCGGCGCCGGCCGCACGAGCTGTCCGGCGGCCAGCGGCAACGCGTCGCGATCGCCCGCGCCCTCGCACCGGGAGCTCAGGTCGTGGTGGCCGACGAACCGGTGTCCATGCTCGACGTGTCGATCCGGCTCGGCGTCCTGAGGCTGCTGGCACGCTTGCAGGCCGAGGAACGGCTGGCCGTCCTCTACATCACGCACGACCTCGCGACGGCCCGGCACTTCTCCGACGAGATCCTCGTGCTGCACCGCGGCCGGGTGGTGGAACGGGGACCGTCCGACGCGGTCATCCTCGACGCCCACCACCCGTACACGAAGCTGCTCGCCGCCGCCTCGCCGAACCCCGACGCCCGCGGCCGCGTGCTCGACGTGCGCCGCGACGTCGTGGCGCGGGCGGGTGCGGCCGCGGCGTACGACCACCACACCGGGCAATGGGCCGACGCGGCACCGGTTTCCGGCTGACGCTGGGGAATGGGGACATGATGGAGCGCCAGACGTTGCACGACGGGTGGCAGCTGAGCGTGGTCGCGGGACCCGCGCCCGACTCGTTGCGGGGCGTGCGGGTGCCGGCCGCCGTGCCCGGCAGCACGCACCTCGACCTGCTCGCCGCCGGGCTGATCGAGGACCCGTTCCTCGACCGCGCCGAGGAGTCGCTGCGGTGGATGCACCGCACAGAATGGCGCTACGACACCGAGTTCGAGGCGTCGGCCGTCGCCGGCGAACGCGCCGACCTGGTGTTCGAGGGCCTCGACACGATCGCCGCTGTGCAGCTCAACGGCGTCCTGGTCGGCACCGCCGCGAACATGCACCGCACGCACCGGTTCGACGTGCGGCCGTTCCTCGCCGACGGCACCAACGAGCTGGTGGTGACGTTCTCCTCCGCGCTGACGCGGGCGGAGGAGGTGGAGGGCCGGCTGGGACGGCGCGACCACGCCTACCCGCACCCGTTCAACATGATCCGCAAGATGGCCTGCTCCTTCGGCTGGGACTGGGGACCGGACCTGCAGACCGCGGGCATCTGGAAGCCGGTGCGGCTGGAGCGCTGGCACACCGCGCGGCTGGCGTCGGTCCGTCCACTCGTGACGGTCGACGCCGACGGCACCGGCCGGGTCGAGGTGCACGCCGACGTCGAGCACGCGGACCCCGCGGCACCGAAGGCCCTGCGGCTGCGCGTCGAGGTGAACGGCGAGACGTTCGAGGCGAACTGCGAGGGCGACCGGGGCGTGGTCACCGCGCTGGTGCCGGACGCCGAGCTGTGGTGGCCGGTCGGGTACGGCGAGCAGCCGCGCTACGACGTGACCGTGTCGCTGCTGGGCCCGGACGGGCTCCTCGACGGGGGGCAGCACCGGGTCGGGTTCCGTACGGTCACCGTGGACGTCGAACCGGACGAGGTGGGCACGCCGTTCACGTTCGTCGTCAACGGCCGGCGGGTGTTCGCCAAGGGCGCCAACTGGATTCCCGACGACCACTTCCTCACCCGCGTCACCCGCGACCGGCTCGCGCGCCGGGTGGACCAGGCCGTCGAGGCGAACCTGAACATGCTGCGGGTCTGGGGTGGCGGCATCTACGAGTCCGACGACTTCTACGACGTCTGCGACGAGCGCGGTGTGCTGGTGTGGCAGGACTTCCTGTTCGCCTGCGGCGCCTACCCGGAGGAGGAGCCGCTGTGGAGCGAGGTGGAGGCCGAGGCGCGCGAGCAGGTCGCGCGGCTGGCCGGGCGCCCGTCGCTCGCGCTGTGGAACGGCAACAACGAGAACCAGTGGGGTTTCGCCGACTGGGGCTGGCCGGAGCAGCTCGGCGGCCGGACCTGGGGCCTGCGCTACTACACCGAGCTGCTGCCCGCGGTCGTCGCCGAGCTCGACCCGACCCGGCACTACTCACCCGGCAGCCCGCACAGCCCCGGTGAGCGCCACCCCAACGACGCCGACCACGGCACCCGGCACGAGTGGGAGGTGTGGAACCGGGTCGACTACACCCGCTACCGCGACCACGTGCCGCGGTTCTGCTCGGAGTTCGGCTTCCAGGGACCGCCGACGTGGACGACGCTGACCCACTGGGTTCACGACGAACCGCTGACGTCCACCTCGCCCGCGTTCCTCGCGCACCAGAAGGCGGAGGACGGCAACGGCAAGCTGGACCGCGGTCTCGCGCCGCACCTGCCGGTGCCCGAGGAGTTCGCGGACTGGCACTGGGCCACGCAGCTCAACCAGGCCCGCGCGGTGGCGTTCGGGATCGAGCACTTCCGGTCGTGGTGGCCGCGCACGACCGGTGCGCTGGTGTGGCAGCTCAACGACTGCTGGCCCGCCACGTCGTGGGCCGCGGTCGACAGCGGGGAGCGCCGCAAACCGCTCTGGTACGCGTTGCGGAGGGCGTTCGCGCCGCGATTGCTCACCGTGCAGCCCCGCGACGGCCGGTCGGCGCTGGTCGTGGTGAACGACCACGACGAGCCGTGGAGCGGTGAGCTGCGGGTGGAGCGGCAGGCGGTCGGGGGAGCGGTGCTGGAGAAGGTGTCGCTGCCGTTCGCCGTCGCCGCCCGGTCCGCCGCGGCGGTCGAGCTGCCCGATTCCGTTGTGGTGCCGGGAGATCCGGTGCGGGAGGTGCTCGTGGCGACCGCCGACGCCGAACGGGTCGTGCGGCCGTTCGCCGAGGACGTGGACCTCGACCTCGACCCGGCACCGCTCACCGCGGAGGTGGTGGCGGTCGAGGGCGGATACCGTGTCGACGTGCGCGCCCGTTCCTACGCCGGGGACGTGGTGCTGCTGGCCGACCGGGTCGCCCCGGACGCCGTCGTGGAGGAGATGCTGGTGCCGATGCTCGCCGGGGAGACGCGCTCGTTCGTGGTGCGGACCGCGGTCCGGCTGCCCGACCCGGACGCGCTGACCGGTCCCGCGGTGCTGCGCTGCGCCAACGACCTCGGCCGGGCGGGGGCCTGATGGGCACCCCGTCCTCGGGTGCGGTCGGGCTGGTGCTCGCCCGCCCGGCCCGGCTGCTCGGCACCGAGCCGTTCTTCATGGAGTTCATCGCGGGCATCGAGGAACGCCTCACGCCGCACGACCTGTCGTTGCTGCTGCACGTCGTGCCCGCGCACGACGCCGAGATCACCGCCTACCGCCGGTGGGCGAGCGGTGGCCTGGTCGACGCCGTGCTGCTGGTGAACCGGACCGTCGTCGACCCCAGACCCGCCGTGCTGCGGGAGATCGGGCTGCCGACCGTGGTCGTCGGCGAACCGGCGCCGGAGCTCGCCGCACCCGCCGTGCGCACCGACGACGCCGGCCCGATCGAGCAGGTGCTCGCCCACCTGCTCGCGCTCGGCCACACCCGGATCGCCCGGATCACCGGTCCCGCCGGCCTGCTGCACACCGCGGCCAGGACGACGGCGCTGGTCGACGGCTGCCGCGCGGCCGGTCTGGTCCCGACGATCGTGGAGGGCGACTACTCCGAGGAGGCGGGCGCCAAGCTGACCGCGGCGCTGCTGAACCGGCAGGAGCCGCCGACCGCGATCCTCTACGACAACGACGTGATGGCCGTCGCCGGGCTGACCACCGCGAAGGAGCTGGGCGTCGCGGTGCCCGGCGAGCTGAGCCTGGTCGCCTGGGACGACTCCACGCTGTGCCGGCTCGCGACGCCCGCGCTCACCACGATGAGCGTCGACGTGCACCAGTTCGGCGTCTCGGTCGCGGAGTCGGTGCTGGAGCTGATCGGCGGCGGCCCGGTCACCCCGCGCTGGTCGCCCACCGCCGTGCTCGTCCCGCGCGACAGCTCGGCGGCCGCTCACTGATCTCCCGTCGCCCTGCACGGGTTGTTTCGGCGCGCCCATTTCTGGGAGCGCTCCCAGTCGGACCGCAAGAGAGGACCGCACCGTGAAACGACTGTTGTCGCTGATGAGCACAGTGCTCGTCGGCCTGTCCCTGCTCACCACACCCGCGGTCGCGCAGGCCGCCACCGGCTTCCACGTCAGCGGTGGCCGCCTGTACGACGCCACCGGCGCGGAGTTCGTCATGCGCGGGGTGAACCACGCGCACACCTGGTACACCTCGCGCACCACGCGGGCGCTCGCCGACCTGAAGGCGTTGCGCTCCAACACCGTTCGCGTCGTGCTCTCCAGCGGCGACCGGTGGACCCGCAACGACGCGGCCGACGTCGCGAACGTCATCGGCCAGTGCAAGGCCAACCGGCTCATCTGCGTGCTGGAGGTGCACGACACCACCGGCTACGGCGAGCAGAGCGGTGCCGTGAGCCTCGCCAAGGCCGTCGACTACTGGATCAGCGTGCAGAGCGCGATGACCGGTCAGGAGGCCTACGTCATCCTCAACATCGGCAACGAGCCGTGGGGCAACACCGGTGCCTCCGGCTGGACCGCCGACACGAAGTCCGCGATCAGCAGGCTGCGCGCCGCCGGCTTCACCCACACGATCATGGTGGACGCCCCGAACTGGGGCCAGGACTGGTCGTTCACGATGAGGGACAACGCGGCGTCGGTCTTCGCCGCCGACCCGCAGCGCAACACCGTGTTCTCCGTCCACATGTACGGCGTGTTCGACACGGCGGCCGAGATCACCGACTACCTGGGCCGCTTCGTGGCCGCCGGGCTGCCGATCGTGGTGGGGGAGTTCGGCCACAACCACTCCGACGGCGACCCGGACGAGAACACGATCTTCTCCTACACCCAGTCCCAGCGCCTGGGGTACCTCGGCTGGTCGTGGAGCGGCAACGGCGGCGGCGTCGAGTACCTCGACATGGCCACCGACTTCGACGCCTCCCGGCTCACCGCCTGGGGCCAGCGGATCTTCACCGGCGCGGGCGGGATCGCGGCGACCTCGCGGGAGGCGGCGGTGTTCGGCGGCGGCCAGGACACCACGGCACCCACGACCCCCGGCGCCCCCGCGGCCTCCAACATCACCGGAACCGGTGCGGCACTGGCGTGGGCGGCGTCGACCGACGCGGTCGGCGTCACCTCCTACCAGGTCGTGCGCGTCGTCGACGGCACCGAGTCCCCGTTGACGTCCACCACCGGCCCGTCGGCGACGCTGACCGGCCTCACGCCCGCCACGGCCTACGCGATCGCGGTCTACGCCCTTGACGCGGCCGGCAACCGTTCGTCCCGGTCGCCGGTCACGACGTTCACCACCGGCACCGCGCCCACCGGCTCGTGCGCGGTCGCGTACCGCGTGACCGGCCAGTGGCAGAGCGGGTTCCAGGGCGAGGTGAAGGTGCAGAACACCGGCACGGCCGCCGTGAACGGCTGGGCGCTGCGCTGGACGTTCGGCAACGGCCAGACGGTGACCCAGATGTGGAACGCCGTCGCCGCCCAGTCCGGTGCGGCGGTGACCGCGACCAACGCCTCCTACAACGCGGCGATCCCCGGCGGCGGGTCGGTGAGCCTCGGGTTCACCGGCACGTGGACCGGGTCCAACTCGGTGCCGGGCGCGTTCACGCTGAACGGGGCGGCCTGCTCGGTGGTGTGAGCGGATCGTGCCGGGCGCCCTCAGGTGCCCGGCACGAGCTCCCGGTGGAAGACCAGGAAGTCGCACGGGCAGGCCAGTTCCGGCACCAGGTGCGGGTGGTCGTCGGTCAGGTCGCCCCTGTGCACGACCTCGTAGCCCATGCGGGTGTACCAGCTCCGCAGGAACTCCTTCACCGGGTGCTCCCAGTTCTGCGGCACCAGGAGCTCCAGCTGCATGCGGGAGAGGCCCTCGTCCCGCGCCCACTCCTCGGCGTGGGCGACGAGGTCGCGGCCGAGCCCGGTGCCGCGCACCTCCGGCGCGGCGACGAGCATGCCGAACTCGCCGGTGCGGTCGTCGAGCTGCCGCAGCCGCACCGCGCCGATCACGCGGTCCTCGTGCAGCGCGACCACCACCTGTCCGGCCTCGACGAGCCCCGCGACCTCGGCCTCGCTGGTGCGGGTGGCGCCGTCGCGCCACAACCCGGCCTCCGCCTCGGCGTAGACGCGGTTGACCAGGGCGGTGATGTCCGCGACCTGCGCGGGAACGGCTGCGGTCAGGACCTGCGCCTTCCGGGTCCTGAGCTGGCCCGATGCGGCCTCGTGGCCGGTGCTGAGGCTGGCCTCTTCCGTGCTCACCCAGGGGTCTCCGTCCGTTGCGCGACGCGCGGAACCCTACCCGGCCACGCCGGGTGGACCTCATCAGGTTTTTTCATTGACACTGTCATCGTGACAGTGTCACTATCATGGGGTGTGGACGCTTGACGAGCTGCTGGAACGTGTCTCCGCCGCGCTGACGGCGGAATACCAGGGCGCGCCCAACGGCCGGGTCCGCGACGTGCCCGACCGGCGGGCGGTCCGCTGGTACGCGACGACGGGGCTGGTCGACCGGCCCTCGGCGATGCGCGGCCGCACCGCGCTGTACGACCGGCGCCACCTGCTCCAGCTGGTGGCGGTCAAGAGGCTGCAGTCGGAGGGGAGGACGCTGGCCGACATCCAGGCCGAGCTCGCCGGTGCGACCGACCAGGCGCTGCTGGCGATCGCCCGCGTGCCCGACGGGTTGCTGGAGGTGGCGGAGGACGCGCCGGCGGGGGAGGTGCGGCCGCGGTTCTGGGCCGTGCCGGCAGCACCACCGGCACCACCCGCGCCACCGCCGCTGCCCGCACCGCCGCCCACGCCTCCGCCGCCGCCAGCGGGCACGCCTTGGCCAGCGGTCGCACCGCTGGCTGCGCTGCCCGCGGGTGTCGTGCCGCCGTCCGCGCCCGCGCCGCCTGCGGGTGCTGCGCCGCCGCCGTCGCCCATGCCGCCTGCGGGTGCCGTGCCGCAGCCCTCGCCCGTGTCGCCCGCGGGTGCCGCTCCTCCGCCCGTACCCGCCACACCACCGAGCCCGCCCGAACCCGCCGCCCGATCCGGCCCACCCGCCCCGCCCGCCCCCGACGCACCGGCACCACCCGCACTCCTCACCGG
Organism: Lentzea sp. NPDC042327; assembly: GCF_040647275.1. NCBI lineage: Bacteria > Bacillati > Actinomycetota > Actinomycetes > Pseudonocardiales > Pseudonocardiaceae > Lentzea > Lentzea sp. NPDC042327. The sequence continues at coordinate 530,661 of NZ_JBEZBX010000001.1, read as the reverse complement.
CATCCCCCTCACCGGCGGCGCCGTCCTCCTCACCCCCGGCACCCCGACCCCCGCCGACCTCGCCGACATCGCGGCCGCCGCGCGGCCACTGCTCGACCTGCTCGCCGCCCGCGGCCTGCTCACCGACGAAAGGGAAACGCCATGACCATCACCGTCACCCCGTTGCAGCCGGCCGAGGTGGACCGCGTCGGCCGGACGACCGAGGACGCGGGGGTCGGCGCGCTGCTCACCGAGCGCGGAAACCTGCCGTTGGAGAGCGTCGACGTGCGGGCGGTGGTCACCGGGCTCCTGGGTCGCGTGGTGTTCACGACCGGGTTCGTGAACACGCACGACGCCGCTCTCGAAGCCACCTACGTCTTCCCGTTGCCCGACCGCGCCGCCGTCACCGGCATGAAGATGACCGCAGGCGACCGGACCGTCGTGGCCGACCTGCAAGAGCGCGGTCAGGCACGCGAGGCCTACGACCAGGCGATCGCGGCGGGGCGAAGAGCGTCCATCGTGGAGGAGGAACGGCCGGACGTGTTCACCATGCGGGTGGGCAACATCCCCGCGGGCGAACGGGTCACCGTCGAGCTGAGCGTCGTCGGGCCGCTGGTGTTCGAGGACGGCGCGGCCACGTTCCGGTTCCCGCTCGTCGTGGCGCCGCGGTACGTGCCGGGTGCGCCGCTCGACGGTCCGTCGGTCGGGGACGGGCACGCGCAGGACACCGACCTCGTGCCCGACGCCTCCCGGATCACGCCGCCGGTGCTGCTGCCCGGCTTCCCGAACCCGGTGCGCCTGGGCATCAGCGTGCAGGTCGACCCGGCCGGGCTGGAGCTCGGGGAGGTGCGGTCGAGCCTGCACGCCGTCACCGCCGAGGGCAACACCGTCACGGTCGTTCCCGGTGAACGCGTCGACCGCGACTTCGTGCTGCGGCTGGCTTACACGGGCACCAGCTCCGCGGTGGTGTGCGTGCCCGACGCCGACGGCGAGGAGGGCACCTACCAGCTCACGGTCCTGCCACCGCAGCCGCGGGCGGCGGTGCGGCCGCGTGACGTCGTGCTGCTGCTCGACCGGTCCGGCAGCATGTCGGGCTGGAAGATGGTCGCGGCACGGCGTGCGGCGGCGCGGATCGTCGACACGTTGACGGCGGACGACAGGTTCGCGGTGCTCACGTTCGACGACCGCGTGGAACACCCCGCCGAGCTCGGCACCGGCCTGGTCGCGGGTACCGACCGCCACCGGTTCCGCGCGGTCGAGCACCTGGCGAAGGTGCAGGCGCGCGGCGGCACCGAGATGTTCCAGCCGGTGCGCGACGGGCTGACCCTGCTCGCGCAGGCCGAGGCGGACCGCGACCCGGTGCTCGTGCTCGTCACGGACGGCCAGGTCGGCAACGAGGACCAGCTGCTGCGCGACATCGCACCGGTCCTCGGCCGCACGCGGGTGCACGCCGTCGGCATCGACTCCGCCGTCAACGCGGGCTTCCTCGGCCGCCTGGCCGCGCGCGGCGCCGGGCGGTGCGAGCTCGTCGAGAGCGAGGACCGGCTCGACGAGGCGATGACGCACATCCAGCGCCGCATCGGCGCGCCGGTGGTCACCGACGTGGTCGTGACACCGTCGTCCGACCTGCCGAAGCTGCCCACCGCGATCTACCCCGGCGTGCCGCTGGTGGCGTTCGGCCGGTACCGGGGTGCCGCGCCGGAGTCGTTCACCGTCCGCGGCCGCACCCGCGAGGGTGGCGCCTGGGAGGAGGCGGTGCCCGTCTTGGAGCACACCGAGCCCGCGGTCCGGTCGCAGTGGGCCCGTGCCGCGCTGCGCGACCTCGAAGACCGCTACGCGACCGGCGAGCGCGCCGTGGAAGCGGAGATCGTGCGGACCTCGCTGCGGTTCGGGGTGCTGTGCCGGTTCACCGCGTTCGTGGCGGTGGACGAACGGGTCGTGGGCGACGGCGAGGTGCACCGCGTGGTGCAGCCGGTCGAGCTGCCGTCGGGCTGGGACCCCGCGCCGCCGCCCATGCCGCGCGCCGGTGGCGGATATGGCGGTGGTTATGGCGGTGGGGCGGTGGGCTTCGCCGGACCGGCGCCGTTCCCGCTGGCTGCACCGATGGCGGGCGCGCCGATGCCCGCCGCTCCGATGCCCGCTGCTCCCGCCAGGTCGGCCGGCGCACCTGCCCCGGTCGGCGTCCCGATCCCGCCGGGGGCACCCGTCCCGCTCGGCGCTCCGACTCCGGACGGTGCCCCGGTTCCGCCCGGCGCACCTGCCCCGCCCGACGCCCCGAAGCCGCCCGCACCTCCAGCACCGCAGAGCCCTCCGGTGCCGCCTGGAGCCCCGGTCCCGCCCGGCGCCCCGGTGCCACCGCCCACCCGCGGCCGAGCCCGGATCTCGGCCACCCTGCGCGGCTCGGCCCGTCCGGCACCGCCCCAGGACGCCACGGCCGAACTGCGCGAGATCGCCGCGCTGGAAGCCGACCGCCTGGACCAGGCCACCGGTCTGCCGGAGTGGGAACGCCGCGACCTGCTCGCCGACCTCGCCAGCCGGCTCGGCACGTTGATCGCCGGTGAGCAGGGGCAGGCGTTCGAACCGTTGCGGCGCTTGCAGGACGAGCTCACCGCGGGCGGTGACGTCGACCGGCTCTGGGCCCGCGCGCGGGAACTGCTGCGCCAGTTCGCCCAGCAGGAGGCGAAGGAGCGCCGCCGGTCGTTCTGGCGCTGAGCGGGCCAGCGCGCCACCTGCGCCGCGACCGGTGACCCGACGGCGGTTCAGCGGTCGCCGCGCAGGTAGCGCGTCACCATCCCGACGAGCTCGTTCTCGAACTTCTCGACGGTGGTGTTCCGCGGAAAGGCCATGAGCCGGTGCGTGTTCACCTCGACGGTGAACACGATGAGCTCCGCCGCGGTGTCGAGGTCGGCCACGCCGACGTCGGGGTGGCGGGCGAACAGGTCGCGGACCTGGGCGACCCGCTGCTCGCCGTGCCGGGCCACGGCCTCGGCCAGCTCCCGGGAGTGCTGCGCCTCCTGGATCATGATCCGCAGCAGCCGCGGGTCCTCGTCGTGGTTGTCGATCGCGTCGCGGACCAGCGCCCGCACCGTCTGCGCCAGCGAGCCGGGGGCGAGGTCGAGCTGTTCGGCCTGCGCCCACCGGCCGCGGTCGACGTGCCGCACCAGCAGGGCGGCCAGGACCGCGTCCTTGTTCGGGAAGTACTGGTACAGCGAGCCGATCGAGACGCGGGCGTGCTCGGCGATGCGGTTGGTGGTGCCCGCGGCGTACCCGTGCTCGACGAAAACGTGAGCAGCCGCCGTCAGAATCCGGTCGCGGGTGAGCTCCGCGCGCACCTGACGCGGTCGGCGACGTGGGGCGAGACGATCGTCCGGTGACGGCACGGCGGTCCTTCCAAAAGCGAGTACCCAAGAGCTGAGCAAAACCTCACAATAGTGTCATGAGCTGGGAAAACAAGCCCGTCATGATCGACGAAGCCCATCGGTTGCGGACGGTGGCCGAGGTGGAGGCCGTCGTCGGGCGGCCCGCGTCCATGATCGTGCTGAAGCAGGTCGGCGCGCTCGACGAGGGCTGCGCGGCCGTGCTCGCGCGCAGTCCGATCGCGGGCTTCGGCCACCGCGCCGCCGACGGCACGAGCCGGACCGCTGTCGTCGGCGGCCGGCCGGGTTTCGCGCGCCTCCTGTCACCGACCCGGCTCACCTTCGCCCTCGACGGCACCGCTGCCGGACCGGCGTCGCTGGTGTTCCTGCTGCCGGGCGTGGGGGAGACGCTGCGGGTCAACGGGATCGCGTCCGGCACCGGCGAGGTCGTGTTCGACGTCGAGCAGGTCTACGTGCACTGCGCCCAGTCCGTGCTGCGGTCCGGCCTGTGGCAGCCGCCGGTACCGGCCGGACCCGCCGCCGCGCAGGTCGGCGAGGGCCCGCTGGCCGCGCCCGGCGTGGCCGACTTCCTCGCCGCGGCACCGTTCCTCGCACTGTCCACATGGGACTCGAAGGGCGGTGCCGACACGAGCCCGCGCGGGGAGGCCGGACCGGTCGCACGTGTACTGGACGGCCACACGCTCGTGATCGCCGACCGCAGGGGCAACCGGCGCGCGGACACCCTGCACAACCTGCTGGAGGACGACCGCCTCTCGTTCGCCGCACTCGTCCCCGGCCGCACCGGCGTCCTGCACGGGCGCGGCCGCGCTGTGATCACCGTCGACCCGGCCGTGCTGGAACCGCTGGCGTTGAAGGGAGTTCCGCCGCACGCGGCGCTGCTCGTCCACGTCGAGGCCGCGGAGCTGAGCACGAGCGACGCCGTGACCCGCGCCCGCCTCTGGACCTCGGCGCCGGTCGACGACACCCCCGACCTGATCGCGCTGGCGAGCGGGCACCTCACCGCCAACACCGCGAGCCGGCCGCGCCGTGCACTGCTGAGGGTGGCGGGCCTGGTACCGGCCAGGTGGCTGCGACCGGTGCTGGACCTCGCCTACCGCTCCGGCCTGCGCAAGGAGGGCTATGCGATCGCCCCTGCCGGTACCGCCGCGCCCGCACCGGACCCGCTGCGCGAGGTCGGGGTCGTCGAGGTGCGCGCGGAGACCCCCTGTGCGGTCACGGTCGTGCTGGCCGACGGCGCGCCGTTCGACTTCCGGCCGGGCCAGTTCTTCACGCTCGTCGCCGACCTCGACGGCGAGCAGGTGCGCCGGCCCTACTCGGCGTCCTCCGCGCCCGGCACCACCCGGTTGGAGCTCACCGTCAAGCGGGTGGCGGGCGGCCGGTTCTCGGCGCACGTCCACGAGCGCCTCGCCGTCGGCGACCGGGTGGCCGTGCGCGGCCCGTCCGGTTCCTTCCGGCTCGTCCAGGGGCACGAGGTCGTGGCGATCACGGCCGGGAGCGGCATCACACCGGTGATGAGCATGGTCCGCGCGCTGCTCGCCGAGCCGGCCGGACCCCGGATCGCCCTGCTGCACTGCGACCGCAGCGAGGAGGAGGCGATCTTCGCCGCCGAGCTCGCCGAACTGGGGGAGCGCCACCCCGGCCGGCTCGCCGTCACGCACGTGGTGACCGCCCGCGCCGGACGCCTCGACGGCCCCGGTGTCCGGCGGTGGGTCGGGAGTCTCGCGCCGTCGCCGGACGCGCGGTACTACCTGTGCGGCCCGGAGGCGTTCATGGACGTGGTGCGCCAGGCGCTCGACGTGCCGCCTGAGCACGTCCACCAGGAGCGCTACACCAGCGGACCGGTCAGGGCACCGGGATCGGCGACGCCGCAACGGGTGGTCGTCGAGGGGCTCGGCACCGCGGTCGCCGAACCCGGCCAGACGCTGCTCGACGCCGGGCTCGCGGCCGGCCTGCCCCTGCCGTACTCCTGCACGGTCGGCAGCTGCGGCGAGTGCGTGGCGCAGCTGGTCGGCGGCGAGGTGTCCCGGCAGGAAACCGGTTGCCTGACCGCGGAGCAGAAGGCCACCGGCCGGGTCCTGACCTGTACCAGCGCACCGCTCACGGATGTCACGCTGCGCATCGGGCGGTGATCACGGGGTGAGGTTGTGTCCCGGTCCGAAGAGGCATAGCGTGGACTGGAGTACCTGAAAACCGATTCACTCATTGTGAGGTCATCTACAGGTTCTCCGGGTTGGGCTGCTGCAGTCGGCGCTTCGCACGGTTTGCCGATGGGAGCGCGGGCCATGAGCCAGCAAGCCGGCGGCGCGGTCGTGCAGACCGCCCGCACAGTCCACCACCACGGGATAGCCGTCGTCGTCGTGTCCGGCGAGATCGACCGGATGACCGACGACCCCGCCCTCAACCAGGCCGTCGAGGCCGTGCGCGGTGCGCCCACCGGTCTGGTCCTGGACCTCGGCGGGGTGAGCTTCTTCGGCTCCGCGGGCATCAACATGGTCGTCGCCGTCCGGCGGGAGGCCCAGCGGGCGAAGGTGCCGTTCCGGGTCGTCGCGGCGAGCAAGACCGTGCTGCGCCCGCTGGAGCTGTCCGGTGTCAACGTGCTGCTGACGGTGCACCCGAACCTGGCGGAGGCCCTGTCCGGTCTGGGGACGCTGCCCCGGCAACGCCGCGTCTGAGCGTTCTCTCGACGATCTTCCAGCGGGGTTCAGCAGGTCTCCGGGCACGGCACGACCGCCCACACGGTCTTGCCGGCGTTCCGCGACAGCACACCCCACTTCGCGGACAGCTGGTCCACGAGCACGAGCCCGCGGCCCCGTACCGAGTCGGGTGAGGACGGCCTGAGCTGGGGCGGCGTCGTCGAGGCGTCCTCCACCACGACCTCCACGCCGTCGTCACCGCCGCGGCGGTGCAGCCGCAGGCGCGCCGGGAACCGGCCGTGGTCGTACACGTTGGAGACGAGCTCGGTCACGACCAGCTGCACGTCGAGCAGGTCGTCCTCGTGCAGTCCGGGCAGCGCGGACTCCGCCCACCGCCGGACCCCGGGGATGTCGGCCACATCACCGTTCAGCTCCAGGACGTGCGGGGTATGAGGAGGGTCGCCGCCGGTCGTCAAGGGGTGCCTCTCTGTCCAAGTTGTGCAGGGGTGACTTACCTCGGGCGGGAGCACCCTAAACGCAGCGACCACCTGAAGGTTCGACCGCGCCCACGACTACTGTCTGCAGGGTTGTACCACCGCCTGAGGAGGCATGAGTGACTGCAGACGCAGGACACGCCCCGCGCTTGACGGAGCTGCTGCGGACCAACGCCGACCCCTTGATCGACAAGTGGGTGGGCGCCGTGGCGGCCCTGCTGCGCGGGCGGTCGACGCGGGCGGAGCTGGAGACCGACTTCCGCGAGTTCTTCGCGGCACTGCTGCCCCTGGTCGGCAACGACGGCAGGAACGTGAGCGGGCCGGAGTTCGGCGAGATCAAGGCTCAGCTGGAGGAGTACTCGCGGTCCAGGGTGCGCGCGGGCTTCACGCCGTCGGAGACCGCGTCGAGCGTGTTCTCCCTCAAGCGCGAGGTGTTCTCCCTGGTGGAGAACGACGAGGACCCGGAGATCCACCGCCAGGTCATGGCGTTCTCCGGCCTGCTGGACGCGCTCGGCCTGCTGACGTTCGAGTCGTACGCGCGGGCGCGCGAGGAGATCATCCGCGAGCAGTCCGAGCAGCTGCTGGAGCTGACCACGCCGGTTGTCAAGATCTGGGAGGGCGTCCTCGCCGTGCCGCTGGTGGGCACGCTGGACTCCGCGCGCACCCAGGTGGTGATGGAGAAGCTGCTGGAGATGCTGGTCGAGACCGGCTCCGAGCACGCGATCATCGACATCACCGGGGTGTTCGCCGTCGACACGCAGGTCGCGCAGCACCTGCTCAAGACCGTGGTCGCGGCCCGGCTGATGGGTGCGGAGTGCATCGTGTCCGGCATCCGCCCGCAGATCGCGCAGACGATCGTCGCACTGGGCATCGAGTTCGGCGACATCGTCACCAAGGCCTCGCTCGCCGACGCCCTGAGGCACGCCCTGCGTCGTGAGGGCGTCGACGTCGTGCGCCGCGAGGTCGGCTGATGGAACGCGTCCCGATCCTGAAGATCGGCGGCGTCCTGCTGGTCTCCATCCAGATCGACCTGCAGGACCAGAGCGTGCTCGCGCTGCAGGAGGACCTGGCCGAGAAGATCAGCTCGACCGGCGCCCACGGTGTCGTCATCGACATCTCCGCCGTCGAGATCGTCGACTCGTTCATCGGCCGGATGTTCGCCACGATCGCGTCCATCTCCCGGCTGTTCGACGCCGACACCGTCGTGGTCGGCATGCGCCCGGCCGTGGCGATCACGCTCGTCGAGCTGGGCCTCACGCTCGGCGGCGTGCGCACCGCGCTCGACCTCGAACGCGGCATGAAGATCCTGGGACAGCTCGGCCGGCAGCGCCGGGGTGTGGTCGCGCACTCCGACTTCGAGCGGGACGACTGATGCCGCCCCGGTCCGGCGGGCCGGAAGAGGTCGCCATCAGCGGTGACGACGACGTCGTCCGCGTGCGCCAGCTGGTGCGCGCGTACGCGCAGCAGACCAAGCTCTCGCTGGTCGACCAGACGAAGCTCGTCACCGCGGCCAGCGAGCTGGCCCGCAACACGCTGATCTACGGCGGCGGCGGCTTCGCCAGGGTCGAGGAGGTCGACGACGGGCGCCGGCTCGGCGTGCGCGCGTCGTTCCACGACGAGGGACCGGGCATCCCGGACCTCACGCTCGCACTGGCCGACGGCTGGAGCAGCGGCAGCGGCCTCGGACTCGGCCTGAGCGGCGCCCGCCGCCTGGTGGACCAGTTCGACCTCGACACCGAGGTCGGCAGGGGCACGGTCGTGACGGTGGTCAAGTGGAAGAGATGACCGCGGCGGACTGCCTCCCGCACGTGCGGGACGAGGCCTGGCTGCCGGTCGAGGAGACCGCCCAGGTCGGCAGGGCGCGCCGCACCGCGACCGCGCTGGCCGAACGGCTCGGCTTCGGGGCGACCCGCATCGCCGAGATCGGGCTCGCGGTCACCGAGATCGGGTCGAACCTGCACAAGCACGCCCGGCAGGGCGTCGTCGTGATCCGGTCGGTGCGCGGCGAACGGGACGCGGCCGTCGAGGTCGTCGCCGTGGACCGCGGACCGGGCATCAGCGACATCGCGCTCGCCTGGCAGGACGGCCAGTCCACGACCGGCACCCTCGGCGTCGGGCTGGGCGCCGTGGCGAGGCTCGCGACCACCTGCGCCATGACCTCCCGCGTCGGCCTGGGCACCGCACTGGTCGCCCGGTTCGCCCCTTCCGCCGACTGGGCACCCGAGTGGGGCGCGGAGAGCGCGGCCGGCCTGACGAGGCCGATCGGCGGCGAGGACGTCTGCGGTGACGCCTACGCGGTGTGCCGGCGCGCCGGTCGGCTGACGCTGCTGATGTGCGACGGGTCCGGACACGGCCCGCTGGCGGCAGCGGCCTCCGACGCCGCCGTGCGGCTCTTCCGCGACCTCCCGCACATGCCGCCCGAACAGGTGGTCACCCGGCTGCACGCCGCGTTGCGGGGCACCCGCGGTGGCGCGGTGGCGGTCGCCGACGTCGACCTCGTCGCGCGGACAGTGCGGTTCTCCGGGCTGGGCAACATCGCCGCCGCGGTCCTCACGCCCGACCGCAAGCAGGGAATGATCTCGGTGCCCGGTGTCGCCGGCCACCACGCCCGCACGATCAGGGCGTTCGACTACCTGCTGCCGGACGGGGCGGTGGTGGTGCTGCACTCCGACGGCCTGACCGAGCGCTGGGGCCCCGGCCACGGCAGCGACCTCACCACCGACCCGCCGGTGCTGATCGCCGCGACCCTGCTGCGCGAGGCCGGCGTGCGCAAGGACGACGCCTGCGTGCTCGTGGCCAGACCGGCATGACCACGACCGAACTGCTGCGCCTCGTGGTCGGCGACGAGCGGGACGTGTTCCTGCTGCGTCAGCGCGGCCGCCAGGTCGCGGCCGCCGCCGGGCTCGACGGGCAGAACCAGGTCCGGCTGGCCACCGCGCTCAGCGACGTCGGCCGGGAGCTGGTGCGGCAGGACGTGGCCGCGACCGCGGTCTTCCGGCTGCACCGCGACCCGGTGCCGGTGCTGCTGGTCGAGCTGACCTGGCAGGCCGGCGGTGCGGGTGTCAGCGACGCGGGACCGGGCTGGGACACCGCGCGCAGGCTGATGGACGAGCTGCGGGTGAGCCCCACCGGCGTGACGCTCGCGAAGAACGTGCAGCACGCGGTCGTGCTCGACGAGCGCCTGCTGCGGGATCTGCGCGAGACCGCCGGTGCCAGCGCGCTGGACGAGCTGCGCGCGCAGAACCAGGAGCTGCTGGAGACGCTGGAGCACCTGGAGGCCAAGAGCAAGGAGCTGGAACGGGTCAACGCCGAGCTGGAGGAGACCAACCGCGGCGTCGTGGCGCTCTACCAGGAGCTCTCCGACGAGCTGGAGCAGACCAACCAGGGCGTGGTGGCCCTCTACGCCGAGCTCGACGCCAAGTCCGCCGAGCTGCGCGACGCGGCTGCCGCCCGCATCCGGTTCTGGTCGAACATCAGCCACGAGCTGCGCGCGCCGATCAACTCCGTGGTCGGCCTGACCCGCCTGCTCAACGCACCCGGCGGCGACCCGATGACCGACGACCAGCGCCACCACGTGGACCTCATCAACGAGTCGGCCGCCACCCTGCTCGCGCTGGTCAACGAGCTGCTCGACACCGCGAAGGCCGAGTCGGGCAGCCTGCAGCCGCGGCCGGCGCCGGTCGCGCTCGACTACGTGCTCACCCAGCTGCGTTCGGCGGTGCGGCCGTTGCTGCGCACCGGCGACGTGAGCCTGGTGGTCGAACCGACGCCGGAGCTGCCGTCGCTGGTGACCGACGAGACGATGCTCGTGCGGATCCTGCGCAACGTGCTGTCGAACGCGGTGAAGTTCACCCAGCGCGGCGAGATCCGCTTCACCACCGAGCCGGGACCGGGTCCCGACGAGGTCCGGTTCGTGGTCACCGACACCGGCATCGGCATCCCGCTCGAAGAGCAGGACCGGGTGTTCGAGGAGTTCTACCAGGTGCCGAACGCGCTGCAGGCGGGCGTGAGCGGCACCGGCCTCGGCCTGTCCTACGCCCGCAAGCTCGCGGAGCTGCTCGGCGGCACGCTGGCGCTGACCAGCACGCCCGGTGTCGGCACCGAGGTCGTGCTGACCTTGCCGACCGCGAAGGACGAGCTCGTCCAGCCGGCCCCGGTGGCGTGCGCGCTGGTCGCGGACGGCGACGAGAAGGCCCGCCGGCAGCTGCGGGACGCGCTGGCGGGCATCGCGGCCGAGGTGGTCGAGGCCTCGGACGGCCGGTCCGCGCTGAACCTCGCCAAGGCCCGGCAGCCCGACCTGGTGCTCGTGAACGCCAGCGCGCCGCTGATGAGCGGCAGCGCGGTGCTGTCGGTGCTGCGGCTGGACCCCGACCTCCGGTGCGTGCCGGTCGTGATCGTGTGCGGCGACGACCCCGGCGGTCTCGCCCGCAGCGTGCACGGCCTCGGTGCGGTGATGCTGCACGAGGAGCGGATCTCCCCGGAAACGGTGGGCAGGGCGGTCAGGGACGCCCAGCTCACGGCGCGCAGAACGGAGGACCGATGAACCCGACGGCCATGGGCGGTGGGCCGGCCAGGGTCCTCGTGGTCGACGACCTGGAGGCCAGCCGGTTCATCGCGTGCAGCTGGCTGCGCCGCAGCGGGCACACCGTCGTCGAGGCGGCCACGGCGGCGCAGGCGCTGACCGAGCTGGACGACGGGTTGTTCGACCTGGTCCTGCTCGACGTGCACCTGCCGGACATGAGCGGCTACGACGTCACCGAGCGGATCAAGGCCGACCCCCGGACGAGCTCGATCCCGGTCGTCATGCTCTCGGCGACCTACATCGAGCCCGAGGACAAGGTCACCGGCCTGACCCGCGGCGCGGACGCCTACCTGACCGAACCGCTCGACCCCGGCGAGCTGCTCGCCAACGTCGAGGCCGCCCTGCGCTACCACCGGGCCCGCGCACTGGCCGAGCACCTCGCCGCCCGGCTCACCCGGCTCACCACCGCCACGTTCGCGATCAACGCGGCGCCGACGTTCGACGCGCTGGCCGAGGCCGCGGCGGTCGGTGCGGCCGAGGTGCTCGACGCCGAGGCGAGCGCGGTCCTGACCGCCCCCTCCGGCGAGGTCTCCGTGGCCACGGCACGGTCCAGCCAGCCGGAGGTCCTGCCGCGGCCCGACATCGCCGACGTCGAGCGGTGGACGTCGGCACTGGGCACCGGCGTCGGCGTGACGCTGGCCGAGGCCCGCGACGTGCCGTGGCGGCCAGGTGCCCCGGTGACGGCGGCGCTGGCCCGCACCAAGCCGCGCCGGCCGCCGATCTGCATCGCGGTGCCGCCGGAGTCCGTCGTGGACGACGCCGACCGCAACCTGCTGCGGCAGCTGGCACAGGCCACCGCGCTGGCCGCGGAGGGGCTGCACACCTTCGCCGAGGAGCACTCGCTCGCGCTCACGTTGCAGCGCAGCCTGTTGCCGCGGGTGCTGCCGCAGCACCCCGAGCTGCCGATGACGGCCAGGTACCTGCCCGCGTCGAGCAACGCCGAGATCGGCGGTGACTTCTACGACGTGGTCGAGATCGACGGCCGGATGCTGATCGCCATCGGCGACGTGTGCGGGCACTCGATCCAGGCCGCGACGGTGATGGCCGAGGTGCGGCACACGCTGCGCGCCTACGCCGTGGAGGGGCACCGGCCGGCCGAGATCCTGCGTCGGGTCGACACCCTGCTGGAACGCTTCCACCCCTCCGGCGGTCTCACGACCATGTGCCTGCTGCTGGTGGACCTCGAGGAGGGGACCATGGCCGTCGCGAACGCTGGCCACGTGCCGCCGCTGCTGGTCGACGACCAGGGCGCCCGGTACGCCGACGTCAGGGGCCCGTTGCTGGGCGTCGGGCTGGAGCGGCCGGAGGCCACCGAGCTGCCGCTGCCGCGCGCCACCCTCGTGCTGCTGACCACCGACGGCCTCGTCGAACGCCGCGGCGTCGACCTGGACGAGGGCATGGAACGGCTGCGCACCGCCGTGTCGCACACCGCCGACATGGACGAGCTCGCCGACCGGCTGCTGGCCGAGCTGGGCGAGGGCAAGCAGGACGACATCGCCCTGGTGCTGCTGCGGCGGTGCCCGTGACCGCACTCGTGGTGGACCTCCCCGTCGCACCCGGTCTCGCGCTGTCCGCGCTGCGGCGCGAGGTCACCGCCGCCCTGCACGTCCTCGACGAGGACCACCTCTACGACGTGCAGCTCGTGGTCACCGAGCTCGTCACGAACGTCCTGGACCACACCCCCGGCACCGGCCGGCTGCGGATCCTGCACCGGACCGACCCGTGCTCGATCACCGTCGAGGTGGACGACGAGTCGCCGTTCGAACCGGTCTACGGACGCTCCCGCCTGGGCGAGCACCGCGGGCGCGGGATCGTCGTGGTGGACCGCATCTCCCGCCAGTGGGGTCACCGCCCGCGCGAGGGCGGCAAGACGGTGTTCGCGCTCGTGGACTGCGCCGCGCCGGAGTGACCGGTCAGGGCCGGGTGCCGTGCTCCAGCCCGGACAGGTGCAGGATGCGGGCCGGTGCGCTGCCGGCCGCCGCCAGCAGGGTCAGCGCCCGCCCGTGCGCGGCCGCGGATGCCTTGGCGTGCAACAACAACGCGATGCCCGAGCTGCTGAGGTAGTCGAGGTCGGTGAGGTCGACCTGGACCGGCCGGTCGTCCGCGGCGCCGACCCGCGCGAGCAGCGGGGTGCGCAGGTCCTCGACCGTGGCGATGTCGAGGTCACCGGTCAGCGCGATCCGCTGCACGTCGCCGTCCGCGTGCTCGGTCAGCCCGGTCACGGCCGGGGGCGGTGCGTGGTGCGGTCTCGCGCCGGGCTTCACGTCCGGTGTGGACTCCAGCGGCACGAGCGGCACGTGGAAGCGGATGGTCGTGCCCTCCTCTCCGGCGGAGAGGTCGACGGTGTCGCTGAGCTTGCGGATCATGTCGAGGCCGCGGCCCCGGTGGCCGCGGTCGGCCGGCTGCGGGCGCCAGCGGCCCCGGTCGGTCACCGTCACCCGCACGCCGCGGCCGGTGGACTCCAGCCGGGTCTCGAACGTGCCGCCGCCCTCGGGGTAGGCGTGGTCGACGACGTTCGCCGCGGCCTCGCCGATCGCGAGCTCCAGGTCGTAGACGGAGTCCTCGGACAGCCCGACGACCTCGGCCCACCTCGTGGCGGTGTGCCGCAGACCGGCCAGCTCCGCCGGCACCGCGGGCACGGTGAGCCGCAGCGGTGCGGGCAGGTGCCGTGCGACGACGAGCGCCACGTCGTCGTCCTGGCCCTTGGCGAGCAGTGCGTCGATGATCAGCTGGACCAGCGCGTCCGGTGCGAGGTCCGCCGCCGTCTCGGTGGCCGAGACGAGCCGGTGGACGCCCTCGTCGAGCACCTCGTCACGGCGTTCGACCAGCCCGTCGGTGTACAGCACGACCGAGGCGCCCGGTGGCAGCGGAGCCGAGTGCTGCGGGACGGGGCTGGTCCCGGCGCCCAGCACCGCACCGACCCCGTCCGTCAGAGGCCGGGCGCCGGAGCGGTCGACCACCACGGGCGGCGGGTGGCCCGCCGAGGCCCAGCAGAGCTCGCCCGCCTGCCAGTCGAAGACGATGCACACGCACGTGCTGCCCGCCGCACCGTTGACGCGCGCCGCGAAGACGTCCAGGCGCCGCAACGACTCCGCGGGGGAGTGCCCGTCGAGCAGGAACCCGGTCAGCGCGCTGCGCAGCTGTCCCATGACCGCGGCGGCGGCCGGTCCCTTGCCCACGACGTCGCCGACGGTGAGCCCGACGCGCGACTCGCCGAGCGGCACGACCTCGTACCAGTCGCCGCCGATCTGCGAGTGCTGCGCGGCCGGCAGGTACCGCGCGGCCGTGGCGAGCCGGGGCAGCGCCGGCAGTTGCCGCGGCAGCAGGCTCTCCTGCAACGCCGCCGCGATCTCGTGCTCGCGGTGCAGCAGCAGCTCGCGCTCGGCCTCCGCGCGACGGCGTTCGGTGACGTCCCTGCCGATCGCCTGCAGCCCGGTCGGGGTGGCCTGGACGCTCAGCTCCAGCACGATCTCGGTGCCGTCGGCGTGCCGCAGGGTTACGACCTCGGACCCGGACAGGTCGGCGGGCAGGCCGTCGACGAGCAGGTCCGTGATCGGCGTGCCGAGCAGGTCCTCCGGCCGGTGGCCGAGCAGGTGCCCGGTCGCGGGGTTGGCCGACACGAACCGCATCTCCTGGTCCAGCAACCAGATCGCGTCCGTGGCCCGCTCCACGAGCTTGCGGTGCCGCCGTTCGCTGTCCCGCAACGCCCGGTCGGCGTGCACGCGCTGCATCGACTCCCAGCACCGGTTCACCACGACCGACACGAGGTCGATCTCGTCGCGCGTCCAATGCCGCACATGGGCCTGGTGCACCGCCATCGCCGCCACGAACCGTCCACCGCGCAACAACGGCAGGCAGATCACCGCACGTATGCCCGTGACGCGGTAAGCGGCAAGGTCGTCGCTTTCGATCCGTGTGTCGTTGAACGCGTCGTGCACGACCCACGGCTCACCCGCGCGCATGGCCGCTAACGCACCGGCGCCGAACCCACGCATGGCGAACCGCCCAGGCAAAGGCGGCAACCCAGTGGCGTGGTCACCACTCATGACGAAGTGGTTCTCGTCAGCCTCTGCGCGCGCGTAGGCACACCGATCGACACTCATGTGCTCGCCGAGCATCCTGGTCGCCAACGCCATGAGCTCCTCGGCGTCGTCAAGCCGCTGCAACTCGCGGTCGAGGTCGTCGAGGAACCGCTGCCGCTCCGCCTCGGCCTGCCGCGCCGTGACGTCGACGAGCACCCCGCTGCGAACCGGCCCGCGCACCCGCGCCTGCTCCATGACCCACATGAACTCGCCCGCGGCCGTGCGCACCCGGTAGACCGTCTCGTAGTCGGTCTCCGCACCCCAGCGCTGCCGTTCGCTCTCCTCGCGGTCGTCGGGGTGCGTGACCTGCCCCCAGAACCCGGGGTCCTCGCGCCACCGCCGCGCCGGGTACCCGAGCAGCCGTTCGACGTTGCCGGACAAGAAGGTGACCGCGCGGCCACTCGCGTCGCCCTGCCACACGACCACCGGCAGGTCGTCCACCAGCGCGGAGAGCCCGAGCTCCCGATCACTCATCTTGCACAGCCTCCACAGGCGCGGTCCTGACGCCCGCCCACCGCATCGTACGGCGCCCGCCTGGCCGACGAAGGTCGCGAAGCTCGCGATGGCTTCAGTGCCGGTCAAAATCCAGCTGCCGGGGTAGACGGGCGGGAACCAGAAGCCCGGTGGACGGACGAGCGGCGCCCGGAGCCGGCCGGGTGCCCGCTCCGGTCCGAGGCGGGCACCCGCTCCCGGTCAGCCGCGTGCCTTGCCCAGCCGCAGCGCCGACACCAGGTAGAAGACCCCGCCGATCCCCGCGTACCCCGCGAGGGTGGTCAACGTCGCCCCGTCGCTGCCGGCCTGGACGATGAACGACGTACCGGCGAGCGTGGAGATCGCACCGCTGAGGATCATCGGCCACTGCCCGCCGAGACCGCGGCGCACCACGGCGACGACGAGCTGGGTCACGCCGGACACGACGGCCCACGCGCCCCACACCGTCAGCACCGCCGGGATGCCGGAGGTCACCGCGACAACCAGCCCGGCCGCGGCGATCGTGCTGACGGCGATGTTCGCGTACAGGCCCCACGACGCGCGTCCGGTGCGGGACGTGCGGCTGTCCACCACGACCGCCGCCACGTCGAAAAGCGGGTACAGGACCAGCAGGGTGCCGCTGACCGGTCCGATCGTCGTGGCGGTGAGCATCAGCAGCACCGCCCACACCAGCGCGAAGCCGAAGCGGGCGAAGTACAGCGTGCGGAGTGCGGGGGCGAGGGTGGCCGGTGACGCGGTGCTGGTGCTCACGGGATCGTCCTTGAGGTAGGGAGAACGTTCTTTCTACTTTTCGAAGACTGGCAGGACCGGCACGCAGTTGTCAAGAACGAACGTTCTCTCTGTTAGCGTCGGGAGCATGACCCGCGTGTCTGATGCCCGCACCCGCCTGCTCGGGACCGCCGGCCGGCTGTTCTACGCCGAGGGGCTGCACTCGGTCGGCGTGGACCGCGTGCTGGCCGAGGCGAAGGTGACCCGCGCGACGATGTACCGGCACTTCGCCGGCAAGGACGACCTGCTGGTCGCCTACCTCGGTGAGGCGGACCGGGCGACGCGGCAGCAGCTCGAAGCCGGTGTGGCCGCTGCGGCCGACGACGTCGAGGCGGTGCGGGCGGTGGCGCGGGGGATTGCCGCGCACATCCGCTCCGAGGGGTTCCGCGGGTGTGCGTTCCTCAACGCCGCGGCCGAGTACCCCGACCCCGCGCACCCCGTGCACGTCGCGGTGCTGAACCACCGCCAGTGGTTCCACGACACCGTCGCGGAGCTGCTGTCCCGGGTCGGCGACTCGCCGGTCGAGCTCGACGCGCGGCACCTCGTCATGCTGCGCGACGGTGCGATGGCGGCGGGGTGCCTCACCGATCCCGGGCCGGTCGGGGAGACGTTCGTCGAGGCGGTCGAGGGAATCCTGCGGGCGCGGCTCAGCCGCTGACCTGTGCGGACAGCACGGCCAGTGCTCGGAGGAACGCCTCGCGGTCGGCGGGTGGGAGCTGGGCGAGCACGCGGTCCTCGTTGCGCTGGATGTCCGCCTGCGCGGCGTGGTGCTTGCGGCGCCCCTCGTCGGTGATCGCGACGAAGCGTGCGCGCCGGTCTGCCGGGTCGCGAGTGCGTTCCAGCAGGCCTGCCGCCTCCAGGTCGTCCAGCACGGCGATGATGCGGCTCTTGTCCGCGCCGATGAACTCCGCCAGCGCAGCCTGCGTGCGCACCGCTTGGCCGTCGAGGGCGTCGAGCACGACGTAGCCCCACATGCTCAGCCCGTGCGCGCTCAGCACCGGCTGCTCGGCGGCGATCAGCGCGCGTTGCAGCGGGGCGATCATCGCCGCGAGGTCCCGCCGACCGGTCATGATCGACATCATAGCCTTGCGCATATGATAAGCGTCTGCATATCGTATGCGTGTGCTTACTGATTTGCTCGAACTCCACCGGACCGCCGTGCTGGACAGCGTCCGAACCGTCGACCAGGTCCAGGACGACGACCTGGAGCGGCCGACGCCGTGTGCCGGGTGGACGGTCGCCGACCTGCTCGCCCACATGACCGCGCAACACCGCGGGTTCGCCGCCGCCGCGCGAGGCGGGGGAGGGGACCGCACGGCGTGGGAGGCCCGCCTCGCGAGCCCGTCCGACCACGCCGCCGCCGCACGCGACCTCCTCGCCGCCTTCGCCGACCCGGTGGAGGAGTTCGAGCTGCCGGAGTTCGCCCCGGTGACGAGGTTTCCGGCCGTGCAGGCGATCGGGTTCCACCTGATCGACTACGTCGTGCACGGCTGGGACGTGGCGCGCTCGCTCGGGCTCGGCCACCGGCTCGCACCGGAACTGGCCGAACCCGCGCTGCGGATCGCGCTCGCCGTGCCGGACGGGGAGGGCCGGCTCCAGCCCGGTGCGGCCTTCGCGCCCGCGCTGGTCACCCGGGACACCGACCCGATGCGCCGCGTCCTCGCCCTGCTGGGCCGCTCGCCCGACTGGACGCCCTGATCAGGACGAGGTCAGGCGGCGACCACGATCTCGGTCGCGGGGTCGTGCGGCAGCTCCGGGGTCCCGTTCACGACGACCGCGGCCCTGAGCCAGGGCTGTTCGCGCTCCAGGAACGGCACTTCCTCGGCCAGCCACGCGGCAACGTGCCGCTGCTGCTCGGGCGAGTCGCCGTCGCGCGCCACGAGGCGGCGTTCCTGCTCGTCGAGGTCGCCCTGCACCCAGACCGAGGCGTCGAGCCACGGCCCGAGCTCCGCCCGGACGACGCCCGTGCCCTCCACCCACACCACGTCGGCCCCGGCGGGGACCACGACCGCGCCCGGCCGGTCGTGCGCGACCCAGGCCGGTGGGCGGAACTCCACCGCCTCGCCGCGGTGCAGGGGCCGCAGGACGTTCTCGGTCAACAGTCCGGCCCAGTCGAAGTACGCCTGGTTCCAGGCGATGTCGTCGGTGTGCACCACCCACGACCGCGGCACGGCGTGGTGCAGCCGCTCGGCCAGGGCGGACTTCCCGGCGCCACCGCGGCCGTCGATGCCGACGATCACGGGCCGCGGGACGAGGCCGGGCTGGTGAGCGCCGGAGGGGCCGTCAGCGGTCGGTCGCACACCGACCTCCACCGCCGACCCGCCGCCCCCGACCAGTCGCCGGACCACCTCACCGAGCGGCACGACCCGCCAGCCGGCCGCCTCCACCTCACCCGGCCGCAGGCGCATCCTCACGCTCCCGTTCCACCGGGACCTCCACGCGGTCCGAATCCCGCACGCCCCGCGTGCGCGCCGCGTGCTCGTGCCAGCCGCGCTGGTCGCGGCGGAACACCGGGAACACGAACGTCCCGACGACCACCAGCGCCACCACGACCAGGTCGAACCGGCCGGCACCGAGCCACGGCGACACCACGGTCGCGTAGGTCACGAGACCGGTCACGCCGAGCAGTTCGCGGATGGCGATCTGCAGCGGGTTCGCGCGGGTGCCGTCCTCGCGGCGGGTGCGGTAGCGCAGCAGCCAGCTGCCGGGGGTGGCACCGCCGGTCGCCGCCGGCAGCACGACGCGCAGGGCCACCAGGGCCAGCACCGCCCAGCGCGGGTCCGGGAGCACGAGCTTCGCGAGCAGCAGCACCGGGAGCAGGTCGACGACGAGGGCCAGCAGCCGGCGCGGGACGGTCACCGTGCCGGTGGGGGCCGCGGAGTCCTCCGAACCGGGCACCGTCGGCACCACCAGTGCGACGGGGGCGAGCATCCAGCCCACCAGCGCACCGGCCGTGTTCGAGATCAGGTCGTCCACGTCGGAGATGCGGTACGGGCAGGGGTAGTAGCCGAAGTTGCCCGTGTACTGCACGACCTCGACGGCCAGCGAGATGCCCATGCCGATCGCGATCACGGCCAGCGGGCCCCTGCGGTACGCCTTGCGCAGCACCACGCCCAGCGGCACGAACAGCGCGACGTTGAACATCTGCTGCATGAACGCCTGCGACGTCACCATCGCGACGATGCCGGAGCGCCCGTTGGCCGACAGGTTGTTGTTCATGTCGGTGACCCACTGGAACGGCACCAGCGAGAGCATCTGCTCGCCCTGGCAGACCTCCACGCGGTTCGCGGGGAACGGCAGGAAGATCAGCGCCAGAGCGACGAGACCGTAGGCCAGCAGGCCGTAGAGCACGAACGCACGGCGCGGCTCCACACGCCCGAAACGCAGGTAGTGCAACAAAACCAGGGGAGCGAGCACCAGCAGGCCGACGCCCACGAACGCGGTGAACCCCGTTCGAGCGGTCTCCCAGTACGACGCCATCATGTTCTTCACCGCTCCGGGATCGATCCGCACACAGGTGCTCTCCAGTGCCCGGTGGCGTCACCCGTTCAAACCCCGGTTCGGGAAGATCCATCAGACGGCCCAGCGCCCTGCCGCCGATCAGTCCCCGACGGTCCAAGGGCGCGCTCATGTGCCGCCGGAGCCCACTACACTCGGCACTCGGGCACGGGGAGTGCCGGCTCAGCGGAGAGCGAAGGGAACGGCGGGTTCCGGCATGATCGGCGAACTCGTGCAGGCGAGCACACCGGTGCTGACGACCGCAGCGTTGACGACCACCGGGCAGCACCCGGTCACCGTCCCGCTGACCGAGCGGGGCCTGCTCATCGGACGCGGACCCCACTGCGACATCGTCCTCGACGACATGACCGTCTCACGGCGGCACGCGCAGGTGCGGTGGGAGGACGGCGTGGTCGTCCTCGAAGACCTGGGCTCGCTCAACGGCACCTACATCAACCGCAGCCCTGTGCAGGAGGCCGTGCTGCGGGACGGCGACTCCATCTGGATCGGCGAGCACCGGCTCGCGTTCAGCGCGGCGGCCGAGCGGCCCGTGGGTGGCTGCACCGTCCACTCCGGACCGCAGGCCGGGCGTGCCGCCGACCGGGTCACCCGGCCGACCTGGCGCTCCGGCCAGCGGAAAGGGCTTGCTCCACGTCCGGGTACAGCGCCAGCAGCTGATCCACTCCGGATGCCGTGATGGGCCGCAGCACGATCCGGTGAGCGGCGGCGACCCGCAGGGGAACGCCCGCGGCCCGCGCGGCGCGGTGCTGGACCACGAGCTCGTTGATGCCGGCCGAGCCGAAGAACGTGACCCGGCTCAGGTCGACCACGACCGGGAACGGTGCCGTCGCCATCGCGAGGGCGATCTGGAGCTCGTTGTGCAGCGTCTCGACCGTGTCCTGGTCCAGGTCCCCGTCGGCGCGTACGACGATCGCGAGCCCGTTGACCTCTCTTTGCACGTGCAGCGGGCAATGGAAAGTGTTCGCCATGACAGAGCCTCCTCGCCGTGGAGCGACCTCCTGCTGGAGGAAGGACGCAGCTGCAGGCTCAACCGCTTCCTTGGACTGTAGTCCTCGTTTCAGGTTTTTCGCACGGCGAAAGTTCCTGATCACAATGTGGGAGCACCGGGAATGCCTGCCGTGGACGGTCGGCGCGGGCTCAGACCGGGGTCGTGGCCGCTGCCGCGCCGCCCTTCTGCTGCCGCCTGCGGTCCAGCAGCCACATCACCGGCGACGCCGACAGCCCGTGCACGAGAACGGAACCGATGACCACCAGCCCGGCGATTCGCCAGATCGTGTCGTGCCCGGTGAAGTTCCCCTCCTGCAAGGCGTAGGTGATGTAGAACAGCGAGCCGACACCGCGCACGCCGAAGAACGCGATGACGGTCCGCTCGCGCGAACCCGTCTTGCCGCCGAGCAGGCCTATCCACCCCGCCAGCGGCCTGACCAGCACCAGGGTCACCGCGGCGACCGCGATCTCGCGCCAGTCGAGGCCCGCGAGCAGCCCGCTGACCGCGGCACCGCCGAGCAGGAAGACGATCACGACCGTCAGCATCCGCTCGGCCTGCTCGACGTAGCGGTGCAGCACCTGGTGGTAGCCGTGGTGGCGTTCCGCGGCCCTGATCGTGCAGGCGCACACGAAGACCGCGACGAACCCGTAACCCTCGGCCAGCTCGGTGACGCCGTAGGCGAGGAACGTGGCGGCGAGCGCCACGAACCCCTCCGCGTGCTCGGCGAGGCGCAGCTTCTCCGACGGCACCGAGAAGAACAGCTTGCCCAGCAACCAGCCCACGGCGACGCCGACGGCCAGACCGCACGCGAGCCGCCACAGCACGTCCACGGCGAGCCAGTGCCCCAGCCACGCCGAGGGCGCGGCACCCGCGATGCTGATCGCGACGGCGGCGTAGGTGAACGGGAACGCCAGACCGTCGTTGAGCCCCGCCTCCGAGGTGAGCGCGAACCGCGCCTCGTCCTCGCCGGTGTCGTCCTCCGGGTTCTCGGCCGGTTCCGCGACCTGCACCTCGCTGGCCAGCACCGGGTCGGTCGGCGCCAGCGCGGCCGCCAGCAGCACCGACGACGCGACACCCAGCCCGAGCGCACCCCAGCCGAGCAGCCCGACGGCGAGCATCGACAACGGCATCGTGATCGCGAGCAGCCGCCAGGTCGTCGCCCACCCGCGCAGGCTCACCGCCCGGTTGAGCGCGAGCCCCGCGCCCATCAACGAGATGATCACGCAGATCTCGGTGAGGTGCAGCAGCACCGTGGCGTGCTCGTCGGGATCGGGGTTCGGCAACGTGTCCACGACGGAGAACGTGAGCGCACCCGCCCCGAGGAACAGCATCGGCATCGAGACCGGTGCGCGGGCGAGCAACCGCGGCAGCAGCGCGGCGGCCAGTGTCGCGAGCCCCGCTCCGGTGTACAGCAGGGAGCTGGGTTCCACTGTGTGCCCTCCGATCGCCGAAAGGCTCGTCCTACCCGGTGGCCCCACCCGCAAACCCCGACGCGAATGAGGCATACCGCGCGTTTCGCGCTGCTCCGCCGATGAAAGACCTGGTCAGAGTCGTGCAGGAGCTCGTCAGGCGGCCAGTGCCGGCCCGAGCAGCAACCCGCCGTCGACGACGAACTCCGCACCGGTCGTGAACGACGCCTCGTCCGAGGTCAGGTGCAGCAGCACGGCGGTGATCTCCGCGGGCTCGGCCAGCCGCGGCACGGCGTAGCCGGCGGGGGAGAAGAGGTCGCCGATCGCGGGCTGACCGGGTGCGACGGGCTCGGTGATGAGCGGGGTGGCCACGACACCGGGGTGGATCGAGTTGACCCTGATCCGGTCGCGGCCCAGTTCCAATGCGGCGGTGCGGGTGAGACCGCGCAACGCCCACTTGCTGGCCGCGTACGGCGCGTAATAGGGCGATCCGACGTTGGCCATCGTCGAGGCGATGATGGCGATCGACCCGCCGCCCGCGCGCCGGATGGACGGCGCGACGTGCTTGACACCCAGGAACTGGCCGGTCAGGTTGACGTCGAGCGTGCGCTGCCAGACCGCGCGGTCGGTGTCCTCGACCAACGCCGCCGGGTGCTGCACCCCCGCGTTGCCGACCAGGACGTCGACCGGCCCGAACCGCTCCTCCGCCGCCCGCACCGCCGCCTGCCACGCCTGCTCGTCGGTGACGTCGAGGCGCACGGACAGGGCGCGCTCACCCAGTTCGGCCGCGAGCGCGTCGCCGTTGCGCGCGGCGACCACGACGTTCGCGCCCTCGGCGTGGTAGCCGAGCACGTGGCTGCGCCCCATCCCGCCGGTCGCCCCGGTGATGAACACGGTCTTGCCCTGGAAACGCATCGGTACCTCCGTTAATGGTGAGTCGAGTGACTCACCTCGGAACGGTAGGCTGCGGTCCGGTGGTGAGTCAAGTGACTCACCTCGTGGCACAATGGCGAGGTGTCGACCTACCACCAGCGGATGGCCGAGCAGAAGCGGGCGGCGATCGTCGACGCCGCCACCGCGCTGTTCCTGGAGTCCGGCTACGACAAGACCTCCCTGGCGCGCATCGCCGACGCGGCCGGGGTGTCGAAGGCGACGCTGTTCAAGCAGTTCCCGACCAAGGCCGAGCTCTTCGACGCGATCGTCACCGACTACTGGCGGAGCGACGACGGCGCGCTCACACCACCGCCCGGCGACCCGGGAGCCGGGCTGACCGCCCTGGGCAACCGGTACGTGGCGCTGCTGACCCGGCCGGGCATGGTCGCGCTCTTCCGGATCGTCATCGCGGAGGCGCCGCGGTTCCCCGAGCTCGGCCAGACCCAGTTCCGGCTGGGCAAGCAGCCGTTCTTCGACGCCGTGCGCGACTACCTGGCCGCCGAGTCCGGGGCGGGCACCCTCACCGTGCCCGACCCGGTCCTCGCCGCCACCCAGTTCCTCGGCATGATCTCGAACTTCGCCTTCTGGCCG
The DNA here is from genome assembly GCF_040647275.1 of Lentzea sp. NPDC042327. Lineage (NCBI taxonomy): Bacteria > Bacillati > Actinomycetota > Actinomycetes > Pseudonocardiales > Pseudonocardiaceae > Lentzea > Lentzea sp. NPDC042327. Next base: position 506,814 of record NZ_JBEZBX010000001.1, on the reverse strand, counting down.
CGCATGCTGCTGGTGAACTGGGCGCCGACCGCGAAGGCGATGGCGCACTCGGTGGACGAGGCGGTGCGGACGGTCCTCGCCCGCTACGCCCCGTCCTGACCGGGCCGCGCGGGGCGGTTCACAACGCGCCGATCGCCTCGCACGCCTTGCGCACGCCCTCGCCGTACGCGGGATCGGCCTGGCCGCAGTGGAAGACGTGCCGTTCGACGGTCTCCCTGCGCGCGCCCTTGATCGCCCGCGCGGTGTTGTCGAACAACCGCTGCTGCTCCTCGCCGGTCATCAGACGGAACAGGTCGCCGGGCTGCTCGAAGTAGTTGTCGTCGTCCGCGCGGAAGTCGAACCGGTCCGCGGTGGCGCCGACGGCCTGGGCCGGCTCGGCGTAGGCGGGCTGCTCGGACCAGCGGCCGTGGTTGTTCGGCTGGATGCCGGGCACGCCGCCCTGGTTGCCGTCGACCCGCATGGCGCCGTCGCGGTGGTAGGTGTTCACGAGCCGCGCGCCGTTGGGGTGGTTGACCGGGATCTGGTGGTGGTTCACGCCGAGCCGGTACCGCGCCGCGTCGCCGTAGGAGAACAGCCTGCCCTGCAACATCCTGTCCGGGCTCAGCGAGATGCCGGGCACGACGTTCGCCGGGGTGAACGCGACCTGCTCGACGTCGGCGAAGTAGTTGTCCGGGTTGCGGTCCAGGCGCAGCTCGCCCGCCTCGATGAGCGGGTAGTCCTTCTTGCTCCACACCTTGGTGAGGTCGAAGGGGTGGAAGCGGTAGCTCGCGGCGTCGGCCTCCGGCATCACCTGGAGGTAGAGCGTCCAGGCCGGGTGCTCGCCCCGTTCGATGGCGTCGTACAGGTCGCGCTGGTGCGACTCGCGGTCCCGGCCGATCAGCTCACCGGCCTGCTGGTCGGTCAGGTTCTCGATGCCCTGCCGGGTGCGGAAGTGGAACTTGACCCAGTGCCGCACGCCGTCGGCGTTGACCATGCTGTAGGTGTGCGAGCCGAAACCGTGCATGTGCCGGTAGGAACGCGGGATGCCGCGGTCGCTCATCACGATCGTCACCTGGTGCAGCGCCTCGGGCAGGTTCGTCCAGAAGCCCCAGTTGTTCTCGGGGTCGCGCAGGTTGGTCCGCGGGTCCCGCTTCACGGCGCGCGCGAGGTCGGGGAACTTGAGCGGGTCGCGGAAGAAGAACACCGGCGTGTTGTTGCCGACCACGTCCCAGTTGCCCTCCGCGGTGTAGAAGCGGGTGGCGAAGCCGCGGATGTCGCGTTCGGCGTCGGCGGCGCCGCGTTCGCCCGCCACCGTGGAGAACCGCAGGAACGTCTCACACCGGTTGCCGACCGCGCTGAACAACGCGGCGCTGGTGTAGGCGGTCAGGTCGGCGGTGACGGTGAACGTGCCGAACGCGCCGGAGCCCTTCGCGTGCATCCGCCGCTCCGGGATCACCTCGCGGTCGAAGTGCGCGAGCTTCTCCAGCAGCCACAGGTCCTGCAGCAGCACCGGGCCGCGCGGACCCGCGGTGAGGCTGTTCTGGTTGTCGGCGACCGGTGCGCCGGCGGCGGTGGTCAGCGGGTCGGTGTTGTCCTCGAACGCCATCAGGGAAACCTTCTCGGGTCAGGGGTTCTGGGCTGCGAGGTGGCACGGGGAGCACAGCCCCCGGTGCACGACCTCGGTCTCGTCGACGCGGAAACCGTGCGTCTGCGGGAACTGCGGTGGAGCCGGGTGCTCGCCGCGCTCGACGTCGGCCACCGCGCCGCAACCGCGGCACACCAGGTGGTCGTGGTCGTGACCGCGCAGCTCGAAGCGGGCCGGCACGCCGGTGTCCAGCCGGCGCACCAACCGTGCGTCGGTCAACGCCGTGAGCACGTCGTAGAGCGCTTGGGTGGACACCGATCCGATGTCCGCGCGGACGGCCCGGCCCAGCTGCTCGACGTCGGCGTGCGGATGGCTGCCGAGCGCGGACAGCACGGCGAGCCGTTGTTTCGTGACCCTCAACGAGGCTCCGCGCAACGCGGCGACCAGGTCGTCAGCGGTCAAGGCGGGCTCCTCATCGACAACGAATAGTTAGGACTCCTAGCAAGATTGTGGCATGCTCGGCCCGCTTCGATCAACCAGTCCGGATCAGTTCAAGAAAACGGGGGAGACCCGATGAGCGACGCTCACGTGGTGGTCGTGTCCACCGGAGTCGTGCGGGAGCTGCCGTGGCGGGGGCGTGCGGTGACCACCGCCATCGCGAAAACGCCCACGCCCCACCGGGTGGAGGTCGGCCGCCTCGGTCTGGCGGGGGACGAGCAGGGGGACGTGGAGAACCACGGCGGGCCGAACAAGGCGGTCCTGCTGTACTCCGCCGAGCACTACACCACCTGGAGCGAGGAGATCGGTGAGCTCGCGATGCCCGCGTTCGGTGAGAACCTCACGACGTCGGGACTGCTGGAGAGCGACGCGGTGATCGGTGCGGTGTACTCCGTCGGATCGGTGCTGCTGCAGGTGTCCCAGCCCCGGCGGCCCTGCTTCAAGCTCGCCGCCCGGCACGGGGTGGACGACCTGGCGGTGCGCGCGCAACGCAGTGGCCGCACCGGTTTCTACTGCCGGGTGCTCCAGCCGGGACACCTCGTGCACGGCGACCGGCTGGTCCCGGTGAGCACGCCGATGCACGGCATCACCGCCGCGGAGGTGCACCGCGTCGTCAATCTCGACCGAGGTGACCGGGAGGGTGCCCAGCACCTGCTCCGGCACGCCGGGGTGCTGCCCGAGTCGTGGGCGGGGATGCTGCGGCGGCGGCTCGACGGGCGGCTCGACTCGCAGTCCGAACGCCTGCACGGCTGAGCCGACCGGCTCGGACCGCAGGCTCAGGGTGCGGTGGTGCGCTGCCTGCGCCGGACCGCCGGCGTCTTGGCCGGTTCCGCCTCGTGCTCCGGGCAGTCCGTGCGCAACCCGGCCAGTGGCAACGGCATGCGCAGCAGGTGGCAGTGGTGCGGCGCGTCCGGCTCGGGGTGTTCGTTCGGCCCGAAGAAACGGCATGTCGTGCATGTGCGCGACACGGTCACCACGCCCGTGCGCTGCAGGTCCGCGATCACCCGCAGCAACGTGTGCAGCGTGGTCGCGCGGTCCGCGTCGGGCAGTGCGCCGAGCGCGGCCGTCAGCGGGTCGTCCCAAGAGGACAGTCGACGCGCGACCTCCTCGCCGCCGGGGGTCAGCGCCAGCGACCGCCTGCGCCCGTCCGTGCCGGGGGAGCGGGTCACGAACTCCTTGCGCTCCAACGCGGCCACCGCGTCGGACATCGTCGGCGTGGTGACGTCGAACTCCTGCGCCAGTGCGGCCACCTCGCGCCGTGCCTGCGGTTGCTGCGCCAGTGCCAGCACCGCCTGCTGCTGCAACGGCGTCAGCCCGTGCTCCCGCGCGGTGCGCTGGGCCAGCGACCGCATGCCGTGCCCGATCCGCTCGATGGCGTCGGCGAGCCGCCGGTCGAGGCTGGCCGTGCCGTCGGTGTCAGTCATGCGATCCGCCCTGTGACTAGTGCTTTCCCGGCGATCGTACGCACCGGGCGCAAATCGCCCCGGCTGAGACGTGGATCACCTGAGCGAAGAACTAGGTAGGAGTCCTACCTAGTTTGTGACAGACTGACGTTCACCTCCTCCAAGACCGCTCCGGTCCCGGAACCTCGCCCCACTGGGGACGAGCGGACTTCTCCGTCCTCGCGAAGGAAAGCGACATGATCACTCCTGAACCCGTACCGGGCTACACCCACGACGACCCCGGTCTGGCCCCGTCCCCGGTCACCCCGGCCGATCTGGAGCTGCTGCTGGCCACCGTCCTGTTCGGACCGGAGGACCAGGAGGCCCTGCTACTGGCCGGTGAAGTCCTCAGTGGACAGATCGAGCAGGTCCTGGACGTCTGGTACGGGTTCGTCGGCTCGCACCCGCACCTCGTGGCCTACTTCGCCACGCCGGACGGCACGCCGATCCCCGAGTACCTCGCACGGGTCCGCGCCCGGTTCGCCCGCTGGATCACCGACACCTGCACCCGCCCGTACGACGAGCGCTGGCTCGCCTACCAGCAGGAGATCGCGCTGCGGCACACCGTGCCGAAGAAGAACGAGACCGACCACGCCGACTCGGTGCCGCACATCCCGTTGCGCTACATCATCGCGTTCGTCTACCCGATCACCGCGACGATCCGGCCGTTCCTCGCGGCGGGCGGCCACGACGAGCAGCAGGTCGACGCCATGCACCAGGCCTGGTTCAAGGCGGTCACCCTCCAGGTCGCGCTGTGGTCGCAGCCCTACGCCGGGCGGTCGTGGTGAGCCCGCTGCCGGCACCCGCGTCCGATCCGCTCACGCAGGCGCCGCCGTGGGAGACCACCGAGTGGTTCAACAGCGAGCCGCTCGACCTGGCCGGCCTGCGCGGCCGCGTGGTCGTGCTGGAGGCGTTCCAGATGCTCTGCCCCGGCTGCGTGAGCCACGCGCTGCCGCAGGCCGTGCGCCTGGAGAAGACCTTCGGCGACGACCTCGCCGTCATCGGCCTGCACACCGTGTTCGAACACCACGGCGCGATGACCCCGGTGAGCCTCAAGGCGTTCCTGCACGAGTACCGCATCCCGTTCCCGGTCGGCGTCGACGCGGCGAGCGGCGACCACCCGGCGCCGGTCACGTTCAGCCGCTACCGCATGCGGGGCACGCCCACCACCGTGCTCATCGACCGCGACGGCGTGCTGCGCGGCCACCAGCTCGGCCAGGTCGACGACATGTCGCTGGCCTCGGCCGTGACGCGCCTGCTCGACGGCGCCGTCCCACCCGCCGTGGACGGCACCACTCCACCCGCCGTCTGCTCCGTCGACGGCACCTGCACCTGATCCCGTTCCACAACATCAAGGAGAGAACCATGTCCCGCATCGAGCTCACCAATCCCGACCAGATCACCGACGAGCGCGCCGAGACCCTGGCACAGATCAAGGGCGCCTTCGGCCTGGTGCCGAACATGTTCCGCGCGGTCGCCAACTCCCCGGCCGCACTGCGGAGCATGTGGGCCCAGTTCGGCGCACTGGGCGGCGGCGTGCTCGGCGCCAAGCTCGGCGAGATGGTCGCCGTGGCCGTCGCCGACCGCAACCGCTGCGACTACTGCCTCTCGGCGCACACGATGCTCGGCAAGAAGGCCGGCGCCACCACCGCCGAGATGACCAGCGCGCAGAGCGGCCAGTCCGACGACCCGCGCGCCGCCGCCGTGCTCGCCCTGGCCGTGACCCTGGTCGACAAGCGCGGCCAGATCGCGGACTCCGACGTGCAGGCCGCGCGTGACGCCGGGCTGAGCCAGGAGGAGATCGTGGAGACGGTGGCGCACGTGGCGCTGAACGTGTTCACCAACTACATCAACGTGGCGCTGGACGTGCCGGTGGACTTCACCCGCGTGTCGCTGACCCGTTGACGGACACCGGAGGCCGGGGAGCGGTGCCAGGCTCCCCGGCTCCCGGTCACGGGTGCAGCCCCGGCCCCGGTTCGGCGCTCGGCGCGATCGGCGTCGGGCTCAACGCCGTGTCGTCCTCGCCCTCCTCCAGCAACGTCGCCGCAGCGCCGACGACCCGGACGTCGGGCGTCCCGACGGCATCGACGTCCTTGTCGGCGTAGTCGAACCGCGCCAGCACGCTGCGCATCGCCTCGATCCGCGCGCGCTTCTTGTCGTTGCTCTTCACCACGGTCCACGGCGCGATCTCGGTGTCCGTGGACCGGAACATCGCGACCTTGGCCTCGGTGTAGTCGTCCCAGCGGTCCAGCGACTTGATGTCGTTGGGGCTGAGCTTCCACTGCCGCACCGGGTCGATCTGCCGGATCACGAACCGGGTGCGCTGTTCGTTGCGCGACACCGAGAACCACAGCTTCACCAGCAGCACGCCGTCCTCGACGAGCATCCGCTCGAACTCCGGCGCCTGCTTCATGAACAGGTCGTACTCGTCCTTCGTGCAGTAACCCATGACGTGCTCGACGACGGCCCGGTTGTACCAGGACCGGTCGAACAGCACGATCTCGCCCGCGGTCGGCAGCTCGCGGACGTAACGCTGGAAGTACCACTCGCCGCGCTCGCGCTCACTCGGCTTGCCGAGTGCCACGGTGCGCAGGCCGCGCGGGTCGAGGTGTTCGCTGAAGCGCTTGATGGTGCCGCCCTTGCCGGCGGCGTCACGGCCCTCGAAGAGGATCACGAGCCGTTGCCCGGTCTCGGTCACCCAGTGCTGCAGCTTCAGCAGCTCGATCTGCAGCAGCCGCTTGACCCGTTCGTACTCCGGGCGCGACATCCGCTCGGTGAACGGGTAGTTCTCCCGCCACGTCAGCACTTCGCGCCCGCTGGCGTCGCGCAGGATCGGTTCGTCCGCGTCCGAGTCGGGGAACTCGGCGGTGTATCCCTCGGCGAGCAGGTCCGCTGAGTCGACAGTCAGGTCCGTCACGAAATCGTACATACCCGGCGGAACGGAAAAGAAACCGCCATTCATGTTCTGGCGGGGCCCAAGGATGTCTTAGCTCACTATAAGTTCAGTGCAGGCTGAAATAAAACGTAGACCGCAGTTCCGGCAACACCGAATGCCACCATCACCACACCGGCCTGGACCGAGTCCGGCGGCGCGACCAACCAGCTGTCGGTGAAGAACGTGACGGCGAACGCCGCGCACGGCAGCGGCCAGGCCAGGTGCCCGCCGAAGAACGCGGCGCCCAGCGCGGCAAGTCCGGCCATGCCGATGCACCCCCGCAGCACGAACGGCAGCGGCGCGGTGCCGGCGACGAGCACCACTGCCACGACGGTGATCGCGGCGACGTGGCCCAGCCGGTACAGCGGCCACGGCCAGGCCGCCGTCCGGTCGAGGTCCGCGTCCTGGCCGGACAGGCCGGTGGCCAGGGCGCAGACGGCGGCGGTGATGGCCAGCGCGGGCCACCTCGGGTCGGGCGCAGACGGGGTCACGACCCGGACGAGCAGGCAGCACACCACCGCTGCCAGTGCGGACGCGGGCACCTGCCGGCTGCGCGCGTAGAGCAGGAGGGCTCTCACAGCACCCCGCCGGTGAGCGCGGTGAGCTGGTCGCCTCGGCACGACAGCCCGACCGCGCGGGCCGCGCTCACCTGACGCAGCTGCTGCTCCGGCGGGAGGGCGCGGAGCAGGTCCCAGGCCTGGCGGGCGGGTTCGGCGGCGGCTTCGCGCAGGAAGCGATAGTTGTGCAGGTCGGTGAGCCGGCCGGTGAACCAGGCCGCGGTGGCGGTCCTGGCCGCCGTCTCGCGGACGGTGGCGCGGTCGCTGTCGAGGTCGGTGAAGCAGGTGGGGGTACCCGCGCCGGCCACCAGCTCGGTGCGCCAGTCAGCGGGTTCGAAGTACTCGAACGCGCCGCCGGTCAGGTGGATCAGCACGACGTCCGGGGTGCGCGGGACGGTGTGCAGCGACCGGCTCGGCTGTGCGGCGTCGCGCACGGACGTGGGCGGGTCGGGGAGTTTCCGCAGCAGGCGCAGGGCTTCCTCGGCCGCCGGTGCGAGCTCGTCCAAAGAGGACTGATCGAGCCGCGCCACGCACGCGGGCCCGCGGCACACCAGTGCGGACACGGCCTCGTTGCGCACGAAGGTGCGGGCGGGCAGCACCGGCAACGCGACCGCCGCCCCGACGACGACGGGTACGAGCGCCGCCACCCGCAGCCGCGCGGACGGGGCGACGAGCAGCCAGAAGCCGGTCAGCGCCAGCCCCGTCAGCCAGATCGCCTGACCGAGGTGGACCGCGCCGGAGACGGTGGCGTAGACGTTGCGCACCGCCCACAGCGCCGGTGACAGCAGCACGACCTGGTTCGGCAGGACCTGCTCCGGTTGTGTTCCCGGGTCCTGCGAGATGGTGAGGAACACCAGCGCCACCATCGCGCTCACGGCGAGCAGCGGCGGTGTGAGGACGGACGGGAACACGCGGGCGAGGCCCATGCCCAGCCATCCGCCCGCGACGACGGCCAGCGCGCCGACGGCGGTGGTCGGCAGCCAGGCGAGGTGGAAGATCCCGCCGTGCCACACGGCCTGGGCCGCGCCGAGTGCGAAGACCGCCAGGTAGCCGAGCGCCAGGCAGATCGCGAGGGCACCGGCGGTGGCCGCGCCGCGGTGCCAGGTGGGGCGGGCGGTGGTGGCGAGGAGGTCCCGGGTGCCCTCGCGGTGGTCGCGCAGGCCCGCGACGGCGCCCGCTCCCACGGTCAGCGGCCACAGGAAGACCAGCAGGAACCGCAGCCACTCGGCGGCGGTGTGCCACTGCGCGTCCCACGCCTCGCGGCCCTTCCACCACGGGGCGCTGAGGCTGTAGAGGACGGCCACCGCGCCGGCGACGAGCAGCAGGCCGGCCCAGGGGGCGAGGGAGCGCCGGAGCTCCAGGCGCAGGGCCCTCACCGCCGCCACCGCCGGGGTGAGGGCCTCACCACGTCCCACGCTGCCGCGGCGAGGCGAGCAACGCGCTGTAGCCGCGTTCGATCGGGCTGTCCCCGGCGTGTCCGGCGGTCCCCGCCGCCGCGAGCTGCGCCGGCGTGCCCTGGAACACGAGCCTGCCCTCGGCGAGCAGCACGACGTCGGTGCACGCGGCGGCGACGTCCTCGACCAGGTGGGTGGACACGACGACGCACGCGTCGGTGCCCAGCTCGGTGAGCAGGTCGCGGAACCGCAGGCGCTGGGCCGGGTCGAGCCCCGCGGTGGGTTCGTCGAGCAGCAGGACCTCCGGGTCGTTGACGATGGCCTGCGCGATGCCGGCGCGGCGGACCATGCCGCCGGACAGCGTCTTGAGGCGGTCGTCGGCGCGGTCGGCGAGCCCGGCCCGCTCGACGGCGCGCTGCACGGCGGCCGGGATCTCGGGGCCGGGCACCTCCTTGAGCCACGCCATGTACTCGACGAACTCGCGGACGGTGAACCGGCGGTAGTGGCCGAACTCCTGCGGCAGGTAGCCGATGCGCCGCCGCAGCGAGCGCAGGTCGGGGTCGCCGAGCAGGGACAGCGTGCCGGAGGCGGGGCGCAGCACGGTGGCCAGTGCGCGGATGAGGGTGGTCTTGCCGGCGCCGTTGGGGCCGAGCAGGCCGTGGACGCCGCGGCCCATGGTGAGCGTGACGCCGTCGACGGCGGTGCGGCGGCGGCCGACCTTGACCACGAGGTCGCGCGCCTCGATCTCCCAGGCGTAGGTGGTGGGTGCGGTCATCGGTGGGCCTCCAGGCGCGTGAAAGCGGTCCTGCGCAGGGCGATCAGGAGCAGTCCGAGTGCGAGCACGGCGACCCAGACCGGGGTGACGGCGGGGTCGAGGACGGGGGTGCGGCTGAGCGCCACGGTCGGTGCGGCGATCACGGCGGCCCACAGCACCACCAGGGCGGTGGCGGCGCGGGTGACGCCGATCAGCCCGCCCAGGGCGAGCGTGCCGGTCGTGAAGGCGAGGCACGGCAGCAGCCACTGGGCCGGCGAGGCGCCGGTGAGCCACCCGGCGACGGCCAGGCCGGGCAGGACGACCACGAGCACGCCCGCGGTGCGCCTGAGCACCAGCGGCAGACCGGCGCGCGGCGTGGCGGCGACGAGCTCGTAGGCCGGGTCGAGAGCACGCCCCCACGCCGCCGCCACGCCCAGCACGGGCAGAACGGGGGCGATGAGCAGCACCAGCGAGATGTCGTCGGGTGAGGCCGCCCCGAGCTGGTCGAGCAGGACCGAGGCGAGCGTGACCAGCATGATCATCGCGAGCCACGGACCGGCGACGGGGGAGGTCCACGTGGTGAGGCGGCGGCGCCACATCCGCGCGCGCGGCATCTGCGGGGTGTGGTCGAGCAGCGGGGCCAGCTGGGCCCACGCCGCGTCGGCCACGGGGTCGGGAGCGAGGCGGCCGCGGCACGGCGCGCAGGTCTCCAGGTGCGACTCGACCGCCCACAGCTGGTCGGCGGGGAGGTCCTGGGCACCGCGGGCGTACCGGCGCAGCAGCTGCTCCGCGGGGTGGTGGGCGGTCATGACAGTGCCTCCCGCATAGCGATCCTCGCCCGCCTCGCGCGGGTCTTGACGGTGCCCTCCGGCAGCCCGAGCAGCACCGAGGTCTCGCGCACCGACAGCCCGTCGAGCACCATCGCCTGCAGCACCTGCCGCAGCTCCGGCGCCAGGGTGCGCAGCGCGTCGCCGACCTCGTCGCCGACCACCCCGTCGAGCGCCTCGTCCTCCGCGGCGCGCACGACCGGCTCGACCGCGGCGGCGGTGGGCGGCTGGGCGTGGTGGGCGCGACGGCGGAAGGCGTCGACCAGCCGCCGGGCCGCGATGGTCCACAGCCAGCCGACCGCGCTGCCCCCGGTGGCGGCACCGGCGAAAGCGTCGGCGGCCCGCCAGACCGCCAGGTAGGTCTCCTGCAGCACCTCGGCGACGATCTGGTCGTCGGAGCACCGCCGGCGCAGCCGGATCGTGAGCCACGGCGCGGTGCGGCGGTAGAGCTCCTCGAACGCACGGCGGTCACCCCGTGCGACTCGGCGCACGAGGTGTTCCTCGTCGAGGACGGCGGGCTCACCCCGGATTGCTCTCACACTCCGCAAGACGTCGGGATCGCGGAACAGGTTCTCACGCTGGTGTGGTCTGCGTCACAAATCAGGCCGTGGAGAACCGGTCGCGGTGCCGCCGTCGTCTGGCCGCACAAATCCCGGCGAAGACGAAGCAGGTGCGATGACGGTGTCTCCAACGTCCCCAGTGTCCCGAGCGGAGGTCCGCGGGGCGGTGTCGTCACACGAACTGGTGAAGACCTACGGCAGCGGTCCGGCGGCGGTGCGCGCACTCGACGGCGTGAGCGTCGCGTTCCGCGCCGGCGAGCTGACCGCAATCATGGGCCCGTCCGGGTCGGGCAAGTCCACGCTGCTGCACTGCCTGGCCGGCCTGGACCGGGCCGACGCCGGCACCGTCCACATCGGAGATGCCGAGCTGACGGCGTTGTCCGACAACGGGTTGACCCGGTTGCGGCGCGACCGGGTCGGGTTCGTGTTCCAGTCGTTCAACCTGCTTCCGACGCTGTCCGCGCGGGACAACATCCTGCTCGCGCTGCGGCTGGCCGGTCGCGAGGTGGACCGCGAGTGGTTCGCGGCGGTCGTGGACACCCTCGGCCTGGGCGACCGGCTGCGGCACAAGCCCGCCGAGCTCTCCGGCGGCCAGCAGCAACGCGTGGCCTGCGCGCGGGCGCTGGTGGGCAAGCCGGACGTGGTGTTCGCCGACGAACCGACCGGCAACCTCGACTCCCGCACCGGCGCCGGCGTGCTGGAGTTCCTGCGCACCTCGGTGCGGGAGCTGGGACAGACCGTGGTGATGGTGACGCACGACCCGGTCGCCGCGTCCTACGGCGGCCGCGTGGTGCTGCTGGCCGACGGCCGGGTCGCGGGCGAGATCCACGACCCGACACCGGAGTCCGTGCTGGGCGTGCTCTCCAGGCTGGGGGCGTGATGCTGCGGACCACCCTGGCCGGGCTGCGCGCCCGGTTCGCGCGGCTGGTGCTGTCGTCGCTCGCGATCGTCGTCGGCGTCGCGTTCGTGTCGGGCACGGCGGTGCTGGCCGACGCGCTGCGGGCGGAGATGAGCGACGAGTTCGCCCGTTCGGCCCGCGGTGTCGACGCCGTCGTGGAACCGGTCGAGCGCGCGTTGCCGGACGTCGCCGCCGTGCGCGCCGTCGACGGTGTCGCCTCCGCCGAGCTGCGGCGCACGGTGCCCGTGCCGATCGTCGGCGCGTCCGGCCGTGCGGACGAGGCCGGCCTCGTGCCCCTCGCCGCCGACCCGGCACTGCGGCCGCAGGAGGTCGTGCGGGGCGCGCTGCCCGGCGCCGGGCAGGTCGCGGTCAGCGAGCAGACCGCCCGCGACCGCGGCCTCGCGGTCGGAGCCGAGGTCACGCTGCTCGGCACCGACTCGGCGCCGGTGCGGTTCACCGTGAGCGGTGTCTACGACAGCGGCACCGCCGAACGCCCCGGCAGCGCCCAGGTCCTGCTGCCCGACGTCACGCCGTTCGTCGACCCGGCGCGACCGCCCTACGACGCCCTGGTCGTGGTGCGCTCGGCCGGAGCCGGCCAGGGCGAGCTCGTCGAGCGGCTGCGGGCCGCGCTGGGCGAGGAGTTCACCGTCTCCAGCGGCGCCGCCTACACCGAACGGCTGCTCGACCGCAGCGGCGGCAACGACGAGGTGGCGCTGGCGATGAGCCTCTTCGCGGTGGTCGCGCTCGTGGTGGCGGCGATGGTCGTCATGAACACGTTCACGATCCTCGTCGCCCAGCGCACCCGTGAGCTCGGCCTGCTGCGCAGCATCGGTGCCGGCCGCGGCCAGGTCTTCCGCTCGGTGCTGCTGGAGTCCGCCGTGCTCGGGCTGGTCGCCTCGGTGCTCGGCCTCGCAGCCGGGATCGGCCTGGCGGCGGCACTGCAGGCGGTGCTCGGGTCGTCGCCGGTGCGGCTGCCGGTCGGTGGTGCGGCGGTCGCCGGGGCGTTCGCCGTCGGGCTCGGCGTCACGCTGGTGGCCGCGCTGGCGCCGGCCCGGCGCGCGACCCGGATCTCCCCGATGGAGGTGCTGCGCACCCAGGCCGACAGCCGCGAGGAGGTCGCGCGCACCGGTCGGGCCCGCACCGTCGTGGCGGTCGTGCTGGCGGTCCTCGCCGCGCTGTGCGCCGGGCTGGCGCTGACCCAGGCCTCGGGGCCGAAGCTCGCCATGGTCCTCGCGGTCGCCGCCGGCATCGCCCTGCTCGCCGCGGTCGTGACCGCGGGCCCGCTGATCATCGGGCCGGTGCTGCGGGTGCTGGGCGCCCTGCCGCGGTCGCTGTTCGGCGTCCCGGCCGCGCTGGCGACGGCCAACGCCACCCGCAACCCGCGCCGCACCGCGGCCACCACGGCCGCGCTGCTGGTCGGCGTGGCGGTCGTGACGATGCTGACCGTGGTCGCGACCAGCGTGCAGAAGACCAGGGACACCGAATTGGCCGAGCGGTTCCCCGCCGACTACGAGGTCCGCAGCGCCGTGAGCGACCGCCCGCTGCCGTCGGCGTTGCTGGAGCGGATCAGCACCGCACCCGGTGTCGAGGCGGCCGGCGGCCAGACCTGGCTCCCGTTCACCTTCGGGCCGGGGGAGACCGGCCGGTGGGCCAACATGACCGCCGTGACCCCGGAAGCGCTCGGCACGCTGATCCGCCCCGAGGTCGTCCGCGGCGACCTGGGCTCGATGCGCGGCAACGGGATCGTGCTCACCGAGGAGACGGCCCGGAGGATCGGCGCGGACGTCGGCAGCGAGGTCACCGGCACCGTCGAGGGGACCTCCCGAGTCCTGCGCGTGGTCGCGGTGGTGAAACCGGCTGGCGGCGCCGACGCCTACACCGACCGTGCCGCCTGGCCCGGTACCGGCGTGGACACGATCGCGGTCAAGACGGCACCCGGCACCGACGGCAGGGCCGTGCTGGCCGCGGCGACCCAGTCCGTGCCGACCGCGCAGGTCGTGAGCTTCGCCGACGTCAGGGCCGGCTTCACCGCGCAGGTCGACCGGCTGCTGGCGTTCGTCTGGGCGATGATCGGGCTGGCGGTGCTGACGGCGTTGCTCGGCATCGCGAGCACCATGACGCTGTCGGTGCTGGAACGGCGCTGGGAGTCGGCCCTGCTGCGCGCGCTGGGGTTCACCCGCGCGGAGCTGCGCAAGGTGCTGCTGGTCGAGTCGAGCCTCATCGCCCTCGCCGGTGCCGTGCTGGGCGCCCTCGTCGGGGGCACGGCCGCGGTGCTGCTCGTGGTGGCGCTGTCGCGGGACGACGAGCTGCGGATGGTCGTGTCCGTGCCGTTCGGGCAGCTGGTGGCGTTGTTCCTCGCGGTCGGCGTCGCGGGTGTGCTCGCGGCGGTGCTGCCGGCCCGCCGGGCGGCCTCCACGTCGATCGTGGCCGGTCTGTCCGACCACTGAGCCGGACCGGGGCCCGGCCCGCGTGCTGCTCCGGGTCGGCGCCTGATCGTGTTCGGCGGCGACGAGCAGTTGCGGGCCTTCACGCCGGTCAGCCCGATGTGCGCGGACCGGCGGGTGGCATCACCCGGTGTGCTGCGGAACCCGGTTCGCCACCGGGGTCCGCAGCGCCACCAGCAGCGGCAGCACCATCACGGCGGCGGCAGCCGCGCCCAGTGCGGCCGGTTCGGTGTCGAGGACGAGGCCGCCGACGGTCGCACCGCCCGCCACGGCCGCGTTCCAGGAGGCGATCGTCAGCGACTGCGCCGAGTCCGCCGTGCGGCCCGCGACCAGTGCCGTGACCGCCTGGAACGCGGTCGGCGCACCTCCGAATGCGAAGCCCCACAACGCCATCGCGAGCAGCAGGGGCGCGGAGCCGTCGGCGAGCGGCACCAGCGCGATGGCCACCGCCGCCGCGGCCGGGCACGCCACCAGCACCCCGCGCGGGAACCGGTCCAGCGCACTGCCCACGGCCAGGAGGCCCATGACCGCGGCGAGACCGAACACCAGCAATGCCGTGCTGAGCAACCACTCCCTGCCCACCTGCTCCAGCGCGGGACCCAGGTACGTGTAGAACATGTTGTGCGCCAACGAGAACGTGAGCACCATCAGCACGACCGGGACCATGCCGGGCACGCGCAACGCGGCGGGGATGCTGACCCGCACCGGTTCGGGCGCCACCGGGGGCACCGCCGCCGACACCCACCCGAGCAACGGCACGGCGATCACGCCCATCAGCACGAACGCCCACCGCCACCCCACCAGCTCACCCAGCACGGTGCCCGCCGGCACGCCGACGGCGAAGCCCAGCGGGGTACCGGCCATGGCGACCGCGAGTGCGCGCCCGGACAGGTGCGGTGGCGCGAGCCGCATCGCGTACACCGCGACCAGCCCCCACATCACGCCGGTGATCGCGCCGGAGGCGATCCGCATCGCCAGGACGAGGCCGTACCAGGGGGAGACGGCGATGACGAGGTTGGTCAGGCCGAAGCCGAACACGAGCCCGAGCAGCACGGGCTTGCGCCGCAACCGGGAGGTGAGCGCGGTCAGCGGCACCGCGGCCAGCGCGGTGGTGAGGGCGTAGCCGGTGACCAGGTGACCGGTGGTCGAGGGCGGCACGCCGAAGTCGGCGGACATGCCCAGCAGCAACCCGGCGGGCAGCACCTCGGTCAGGCAGCCGAGCAGGACGATCACGGACAGCGCGAGCAGCGCGCGGTACGGGAGCACGGCCGGCTCCTTTCGCAGGGAAACGCGGCGGCAGGGGCGCCGCGGTGGCCGGGTGGGCGAACGGCCGGCGCCCTGGCACGAGGGCGCCGGCCGGCCGCGTCAGCCCTTGGCGAGCTGGGCGTCGATCCACGACCGCAGCGCGGCCTCGCCGCGGTACCCGACGTTGCGCGAGCCGGGGAGCTCCGCCGCGTTGCGCATCGGGACGAGCGTGGGCAGGTACTGGATGCGGTACTTGGAGGACAGGTCGCGGCTGACGTCGACGTCGACCTCACCGAGCAGGAACCGGCCGTCGTACTCGGCGGCGAGCCGTTCGATGACCGGCTTCATCTGCCGGCACGGACCGCACCAGGTGGCCCCGAAGTCGAGGACGACCAGCTTGGTCCGGGAGATCTCCAGGATCTCGGCGTGGTTGGCGGAGGTGACCTTGACGACGTTCCCGTCGGCCGTGACCGACGGGGCCGCGGAGGCGGGTGCGGCCACCAGCAGGGTGGCGGCGACCGCGACGAGGGCGACGCCGACGTGGCGCAGCCGGGTGAGCAGGGACATGGGTGAACTCCTCGGGTGTGGCAGGGTGAGGCGGCGGAACGTCTCGGGAGCGCTCAGGCGCTGGAGGTGTCCGAAGTGGACGTCGGCAGGCCGGCACCGACCCAGTCCTCGATGCCGCCGCGGTACTTGCGCACGTGGGCGTACCCGAGCTGGGCCAGCCGGGCGCCGACGAAGTCGCTGTTGCGGCACGGGGCGTTGGCGCAGTAGACGACGATGTCCGCGGACTTGTCGGGCAGCACGTCGGGGGCGTGCCGGTCGGTGAACGCCGCCGCGTCGTCGTAGGGATAGCCGGGGATGTTCACCGCACCCGGCAGGTGCTCCCTTTCGTAGTACGCCACGGGCATGGTGTCGACCACGACGAGCGTGCCCGTGTCGATGCCATTCCTGAGCTCGTCGCGGGTGATCAGCGGCAGCATGGCAGAAGTCCCTTTCCGGCTCCTCGGCGCAATTGCGGCGGTCCACCGAGTGTGTCCACGCCGTGCCACCGCGCCCACTGCCGCTCGGCTATGCCGTGCCGTTATCCGCCTCCAGCCACGCGCGGTAGACCGCGTTGTCGCGGGCGAGTTTCCGGTAGGAGCTCACCGCGGCGGCGTGCACTTCCTCGAATTGCGCGGCCAACGGGTGGTCGGTGCGCCACAACAGCAGGTGCTGCACCGTCATCGGCGTTCCCGTCAACGGCCGCAGCACCATTCCCGGCGTTTCCGGCGTGGTCGGCTGGACCAGGCACACCCCGTGCCCGCCGGCGACCAGGCGGAACCGCAGCGTGTCCACGTCGTGCGCGATGCGCGGGGTGAACCCGTGCGCCAGGCACATCTCCCTGAACACGATCCGGCAGCCGTCGCCGCAGCTCGACACGATCCACCGCTCGTCGGCGAGGTCCGCGAGGTCGACCGCGGCCGCGCCGGTGAGCCGGTGCCACGACGGCAGCGCCACGAACGACGGCTCGGTCACGACCCGCGCGACTCGCACCGCACCGGGCACCGCCAGCGTCCGCGGCCCGCAGACCAGCACCAGCGCCAGGTCCACGCACCGGTTCACCACCTGCTGCACCAGCCGGCTGTGCGACATGTCCGCCCTGGTCGTCAGCTCGTGACCGGGCATCAGGTCGAGCACGCAGCGGAACACGTCCGGTGCCAGCGCGCTGTCGTTCCAGCCCACCCTGACCCCCGTGGCGGCCTGCTGGTGGGCGCGGAAGTCGCGGTCCAGCTCGTCGAACGCGGGGATGATCGCCTCCGCGCGGGCCAGCACGAGCGCGCCGATGCGGGTCGGTCGCACCCCGCGCGGGTCGCGGTCGAACAACCGGTCGCCGACGAGTTGTTCGATGCGCCGCAGCTGGTGGCTGACGGCGGGCTGCGGGAGGCGGAGCTCGCCCGCCGCCCGGTTGAGGCTGCCCGCGCGTGCGATGGCGAGCAGCACGCGCAAATGCCGGACCTGGAGTTCCATGCACCTCATTACGCTCGGTCCGCGGCGCCCTGTCACCAGACCGTTCAGCTCAATCCTGGACAGCGCATAAGGCTGCGGCATGACCGTTCGGCATTACCTGCCGGGTGGACTGCTCCGCATAGTGGTCGGAATCCGGACTTTCCGGTTTCCCTGCACCCCTGTGAAATTCCTCGGAGCCAACGGTGTTGCTGACAACCCCGCTGACCGAGCACTGCGCGCGGCCGTTGCGAAGCGGCCGGCACGTGTGCGTCGGCGTCAGCCCGTTCAACAGCTACTTCTCGGTCGAGCGCATCACCGCGCTGGCCCGCTGGGCGATCGCCGAGTTCGAGCGCTTCCACTTCTTCATCCCCGACCACGCGGCGGCCTTCACCCTGGAGGCACTGGGCTACGACCCCGCACGCGCCAGGACGAAGGCACGCCGCCAGGGCCAGTACGTGGTCAACAAGGTGTGCCGCGCGCTGTGGGACGTCGGTGTCGCCCGCCCGGAGGACCACGTGCTCGACGGCACGACCCTGGCCGAGAACCCGTGCTACCTGCGGCTGCTGACGAACGGCCACGACCTGTTCGACCACGACGAGGAGTTCGCCGGCCACTGCCTGGACGCCACCCGCTGGGTGCTCGACCGCAAGCTGCCCGACGGCGAGGTGCCCACGGAGGTCCAGCTGCGCAGCGCCGTGCGGTACTTCCTGGCCGAGCTGCCCCTGTTCGTCGACACGCCCGCCATCACCGGGACCGAGAGCTCGGTGTTCGCCTACCACCAGCGGGTCAAGTTCCTCGAGCTGCTCTACGCCCGCGAGCTGACCTGGCAGCCGCACCCGAACCAGGGCTTCGTGCTGCTGCAGTCCGACGACGAGGAGAGCTGACCCCGTGCACGACGACTACTCGCTGCGCCGGCTGCCCGACTCGGCGCGCTGCTCCTGGGTTTCCGTGGCGGTGCAGCGGTTCGGGCAGGTCTCCTCGTTCCACCAGTTCCTGCTCGGCGCGGTCCTGGGCTTCGGCATGACGTTCCAGGACGCCGTGCTGGCCATCACGCTCGGCGCGGTGATGCTGGAGGTCGTGACCGTGCTGATGGGCGTGGCCGGCATGCGGGAGGGCGTCTCCACGTCCGTGCTCGCCCGCTGGGCCGGGTTCGGCGGCCGCGGCTCCGGCCTGGTCGGTCTGCTCGTCACGCTGAGCCTCGCCGGGTGGTTCGGCGTGCAGAACGACGTGTTCGCCCACGGCCTGCACTCGTTGATGGGCGGCCCGCCGGTGTGGGTGTGGGCGGTGTTCGGCGGGATCGTGGTGACCGGCATCGTCGTCGCCGGCTTCCACACCATGGCCTGGACCGCGTACCTGACGGTGCCGGCGTTCCTGCTGCTCGCCGGGTACGCGATCACGCAGGAGCTGCGCCGCCACGACCTCGCCGACCTGGTCGCCATGCCGCCGCCGGGCCCGGCGCTGTCCGTCGCCCAGGGCACGACCCTGGTCGCGGGCGCGTTCATCATGGGCGCGGTGATGACGCCGGACATGACCCGGTTCAACCGGCGCGTGAGCGACGTCGTCAAGCAGACGCTGATCAGCGTGACGCTGGGGGAGTACCTCATCGGCCTGACCGGGGTGCTGCTCGCGCACGCCGCCCGCAGCGCCGACGTGGTCGCCGCCGTCACCTCGACCTCCGGTGTCCTCGGCACGCTCATCCTGGTCACCGCGATCATGAAGATCAACGACTGGAACCTGTACTCGGCCTCGCTCGGCCTGGTCAACACCGCGGACGTGCTGCTGGGCCGCACGCTCACCCGCACGAGGGCCACGCTGGCGCTGGGCGCGCTGGGCACCCTGCTGTCCGCGCTGGGCATCCTCGACCACTTCACCACGTTCCTGACGTGGATCGGGATCATCACGCCACCGGTCGCGGGCATCGTGATCGCCGAGTACTTCGTGGTCCGCACGTGGCGGCGCGAGCTGGCCGAGTGGGGCGCGGTCGGCGAGCTGCCACCGGCCCCGCCGGACTGGGTGCCCGCCTCCCTGGTGTGCTGGGCGGTCGGTGCGGCGGTGGGCGCGTTCGTGCCCGTGGGCATTCCGACGATCAACTCCGTCGTGGTGGCGTTCGCGCTCTACGCTGCGATCGGGAGGACCGCCGGCATCCTGCGACCGCCCGGCCCCCGCGTCACCACCCCCGGCTGACCCGGCATCTGCAAGTACCACCGTAACCAGCAGGGGATCAGGGAACGGAAGAAACACGTAGAGGTGTGGACGGGGTGTGACGGCATGGAGCTCGACGTCCACCACCTCCGGCTCGTGCGGGCGATCGGTCAGACCGGCAGCCTGTCCGAGGCGGCGGTGGTGCTCGGCATCAGCCAGCCCGCGGTGAGCGGCAAGCTCAAGCGGCTGGAGAACGCGCTGGGACAACGCCTGTTCGACCGCGGCCGCGCGACGGCGGTGACCCCGACCCCGACCGGTGAGCTGCTGATCAGCCGGATCGCCGCCGTCCTGCCGCTGATGGAGGGGCTGGTGCACGACATCGAGTCGCGCATCGGCCCCGGTTCGTCGCGGGTGCGGGTGGGCGGGGCGTGTTCCCCGATCCTCGCCCACCTGCCGGCGATCGCCGCGGCCCGGCTGCCCCGCGGCGAGGGCGCGTCGCTGCTCGACAGCGAGTGCCGCGACCTCGTGGTGGACCTGGTGGCCCAGCGGCGGCTGGAGATCGGCGTGGTCAAGGACTACCCGGGGTTCGAGGCGGCGGTGCCTGCCTGCGTGGACACCGCGGTGATCGCGCTGGACCCGACGATGGTGGTGCTGCCGGAGGACCACCCGCTGGCACGCCACAAGGTCGTGCGGCTCGACCAGCTGGCGCAGGAGGAGTGGGTGCTGCCGCCACCGGACTCGGCGCGGTTCCACGAGTACTTCCGCGCCACCTGCCGGGCCGCCGGGTTCACGCCCAGGGTCCGGCACGTCGCGGAGAACTACTCGACGACCGTCGCCGCGGTCCGCACCGGCGCGGTCGGGTTGTCGCAGGCCATTTGCGAGGGGCACCAGCAGGTGGCGGTGCGGCTGCTCGCCGACGACGCGTTGGAACGGCGGTTCCTGCTGCTGTGGCACCGGGAAGGCGTCGTGGCCGAGCACGCGCGCCCGGTGCTCGCCGACGCCGCGGCGGCCTACCGGGCCGAGTGCCACGCCTCGCCCGTCTACTCGCGCTACCTGGCCTGACGCCAGGTGTGAGCCGGCCGGTCTCGGGGATCCGGCCGGCTCACGGTTCCCCGGGCCGGGGTCGTGTGGTCAGCCCGGGAAGCCGGTGGGCGCGGTCGTGCCGTCGACCCAGGCCGCGAAGAACGGCTCCAGGTCCATGTCGGCCACCGCCGCCGTGTAGAGCTCCCAGTCGTGCCAGCCCTGGTTCCAGTTGTCGTTGATCTCCGGGAACTCCCGCAGCACGGCGAAGAACTTCTCGTCACCGATATGCTTGCGCAGCGCGTGCACCATCAGCACGCCCTTGTCCGACACCGAGAACTCGCGGCCCCTGCCCGGATCGGACAGCTTGCGCGCCCAGAACGCCGCACCCGCCCGGTCGACCGCGGCCCGGTAGCGCTGCTCGACGTCGACACCGTGCCGCTGCTCGTCCCACAGCCACCCGAGGTAGCGCGCGAACGACTCCGGCAGCGGCTGGTCCTTCCACATCTTGATGGCGAGCTTGTTGCCCCACCACTGCGCCGCGACGGCCCGCACGAGCGCGGACTCGTCGGCACCCGCCCCGAACACCGCGCGGCCCTGCGCCGGGTGCGCGTACCCCAGCCGGTCCGGCACGTACAGCCCACCGGTCGACGCGTACGGGAACGGACCCAGGTAGGTGGTCAGGAACTCCACCACCGCGGGCAGCTTCGCCGCCGGCTCCGTCGCGTTCGCACCGGGCGCGAAGGCGTCGAGGACCGGTGTCCGCCCGGCGACCGACTCCCGCACGGTGTACCGGTCGATGCCGATCATCGTGGCGGACGGGGCGATCGGGGTGTTCTCCGCCCACGTGACGGTGGACCCGGAAACCGACTCGCGCACGCCGTTGGACACCGCGGTCCACCCGCCGGGAACGGTCGCGGTGACGCGGAACGTGGCCTTGTCCGCGGTGGTGTCGTTGACCGGGAACCACGTCGTGGCCGAATGCGGCGCACCGGCCGCGAACGCGCCACCGGTCACCGAGGTCCGCCACCCGGTCCAGCCGCGCGGGGTGAGCTCGGCCTGCGGGCGTCCGCAGTAGACGACGGTGACGGTGAACTCGGCGCCCTCGGTGAGCACCTCCTTCGGCGTCACGACCAGCTCGTGCTCCCCGGTCCGGCTGAACGCCGCCGCGACGCCGTTCACCTGCACCCCGCTCACGGTCAGGCCGCGCAGGTCGAGGTTGAACCGGCTGAGCCGCTGCGTCGCGACCGCCCGCACGGTGGTCCTGGCGGTGAGGAAGCGGATCGCCGGGTCGTAGGTCAGGGTGACGTCGTAGTGCGCCACGTCGTACCCGCCGTTGCCGTCGGTCGGGTAGTACGGGTCGACGCCGAGCACGGTGCCGTTGGGAGCGACGTGGACGTAGCCGTCCGTGCCGATCGTGTCGTCCTGCGCCGCGGCGGTCGCCGGGCACACGGTCAGGCCGCACAACAGCAGGGTGACCGGCGACGCGAGCCGCCGGATGCGCACAGCCATGGGAAACCTCTCGGGATCGGGTTCGGATCCCCGTCAGTCTCTGCGGCCGTGGTCCCGCCGCCCACTGCCGTTCACCCATGCCGCCGCGTTATCCCGACCCGCCATGCTCAGGCTGCCGCCGGAGGCCCGCAACCGGTGCCCCGTCCGAAAGTACTAGATCCGAACCCGTTGTGCTGCAACCCTTTCCGCCACGTCCTACGGTCGTGATCATGACTACTGCAACGGGCAGGACCACGCCGCCGGGCACCATCACCGCGGCGTTCGCGGGGTTCCTCGTGTCCAGCGTCTCCGCTGTCGCGGCCGTGGGCATGTTGGTGGGCACGCACGACGAACTCGTCGAGGCGCTGCGGGCCGCACAGCCGTCCCTCACCGAGGACCAGCTGCAGAGCACCGCCACCGCCACCCAGGTCGTGTTCGCGAGCATCGCGCTGGTGATCGCGCTGGTGCAGCTGTGGCTCGCGTTCAAGGTCAGGTCGGGGCGCAACTGGGCCAGGGTCGTGCTGACCGTCTTCACCGTGTTCCAGGTGGCGGCCGTGCTGTTCGGCGAGGGCACGACGCTGCCGGCCTACGGGGGTGCGCTGGCGGCAGCGGCGGCGGTGGTGGCGAGCTACCTGCCGGCGTCCAACGCCTACGTCGACGCGGTCAAGCGGGCGGGGTAGCGGGATCACCGCCGGGGGACGGGGCCAGAATGCCGGTATGACCGCAGGCGTACCGACGGCACGGCGGAGCGTGTTCGTGGCGGAGGTCGGCGCGCTGCTCGCGGCGCAGGCCGTGGACGCGGTGCTGGTGGTGCAGGCGGACGCCGTTCCGCGTGGGATCACCGGGTCGCTGCTCACGGTGGTGCTGCCGTACGCGGGCTCGGCCACGGCCGTCCTCGCCGTGCTGCGGCGCCGGTTCCCGCGCAGGGTCGAGCTGCTCGCGGGCGCGGTGGTGGGGCTGTCGCTGCTCGGCACCGCGGTCGCGGGCCTGGCACCGCGGGCTCCGCTGCAACCGGTGGTGACCGAGGTGCTGGCGGTGCTGCTGGTCGCGGCGGCGGGGTGCCGGCGGCTGCCGGTGTGGCGGGCCGCCGCGCTCGCCGTCGTCGCCGGTGCCACAGCGGTGCTCGCACCGAGCGTGCGCTACGGCCTGGACTACCCGGCGGCGCTGTTCCCGGTGGCCGCCGCGCTGGCGTGGGGAGCGGCGCTCGCGCTCGGCCTGATCCTGCGGGACGCGGACGCCCGGCACCGGCGGGAGCTGGAGCGCATCCGCACCGAGGACCGCCTGCAGCTCGCGCGGGACCTGCACGACCTCGTCGCGCACCACGTGACCGGGATCGTGGTGCGCACCCGCGCCGCTCAGGCGCTGGCCCAGCATCCCGTCGAGGTGTTCGACGAGATCGAGCACGCCGCCGCCGAAGCGCTGACCGCCACCCGCGGCCTGGTCGGCGTGCTGCGCAGCGACGACCCGCTGCCGTCACCGAGCCTCGTGCTGGGCGACGTGGTGCGGGCGGCGGCGGGCACGGACGCGGCGGTGCACGTGGCCACCGACGTGGAGGCGCTGCTCGTGCCGGCACAGGTTTCCGTGGCGCTGCACCGGGTGTTGCTGGAGGCGCTGACGAACGTGCGCCGGCACGCGAGCGCCACCGAGGTGCGCGTCACGGCCAGGTCCGACGGGGACGAGCTGGTGCTGGAGGTCGAGAACGACGGCGTGACCGGGGAAGCAGCGGACGGCGGGCACGGTGTGCTCGGGATGGGAGAACGGGTGGCCGCGCTGGGCGGGGAGCTGGTCGCGGGTCCACGGGGGAGTGACCGCTGGGTGGTCACCGCACGGGTGCCGCTCGCGTTCGACACCCTGCCGAGGGGGGTCTGATGACCATCCGCGTGCTCATCGCCGACGACCAGACGTTGGTGCGCACCGGTTTCCGGCTGGTCCTCGACGCCGAACCGGGCATCAAGGTGATCAGCGAGGCCGCCGACGGCGAGGCGGCCGTGCGGATGGCCCGGCAGCTGCGCCCGGACGTGACGCTGATGGACATCCGCATGCCGAAGCTCGACGGCCTGCGGGCGACCGAGCTGCTGGCCGGTCCCGGCGTCGAGGACCCGTTGCGCGTCCTGGTGGTCACGACCTACGACCTCGACGAGAACGTCCACGCCGCCCTGCTCGCCGGCGCCTGCGGCTTCCTGCTGAAGGACGCCCGCCCTCGGCTGCTGGTGGAAGCCGTGCACGCGGCCGTCAGGGGAGAGGCCCTGGTCTCGCCCGCCGTGACGGTCCGGCTGCTCGCCCACTTCACCGGCACCGGCGGCCGCGAGCAACCTCCGACCCCGCTGACCGGCCGCGAGCTCGACGTGGTGCTCGCCGTGGCCCGCGGCTGGACCAACGCCGAGATCGCCGACCGCCTCAGCGTCTCGCTGTCGACGGTGAAGTCGCACCTCACCAACGTGCAGGCCAAGCTCGGCGCCCGCAACCGCACCGAGATCGCGATCTGGGCCTGGCGCACCGGCCTGCTCAGGTGACCGCCCGCACCACCACGGTCCCGGCCACCACGTCGCCGAGCCGCTGGTGCCGCGGCGTCACGGCGATCAGCACCGCCCCGACCAGGCCGAAGAACATCCCGTCCACGGCCATCAGCACCCACCGCACCAGGTAGTCCCGCAGCGACGGCTGCCCGCCGCGCAGCGTTGTGATCCGCAACCCCAGCCACCGCATGGCCGGGGTTGCGCCGCCGTGCCGGTGCGGGTACCAGATCTCCACCCACAGCACGCCCAGCAGCGACACCGTCACGAGCACGCCCGTCGGCAGCACGAAGAACACCTCTCCGGGCGCGCCGAGCTTGATGAGCGCCATCGCCAGCAGCAGGCCGAGCACCATGCCCAGCAGGCCCGCCACCACCAGCAGCGCGAACTCGATGAGGTGCTGCCAGTACCTGCGCAGGACGATCGACCGGGACTCGGCGTCGGTGAGCACCCGGAGATGGTGCCAGGGGCGAGTTCTCGGTGGTGCGGTGCCTGGCGCCGGTGCGGTCGTGGCGTTCGGAGGGGTTACCCGGGCCGGGCCGTCAGCCGGTCGAGCGGTCATCGGCGGCCGCGGTCTGGGTGAGCACGGCAACGGTCTCCTCGAGCCCGCGCTGCACCTCGTCGCCCTTCGCCTCCCGCACGCTGTGCAGGCTGACGGTGATGCGCGACCTCCCCGGCGCGACCTCCTCGACGTGCAGCTCGCCGTGGTAGTCGTCGGGGCCCTCGGCACCCCATTCCAGCCGCCGCTGCTCGGTGTCGGGCCGCACCCACGCCTCGCCCTCGACGTGGTGGCCGTGCACCTCGGCCTCGACGTGGACCTGCTCGCCGCCCTCGGGCTCCGCCGCGGTCATTTGCGGGAAGTAGCGGGGGAGGTTCGTGGGGTCGGCGAGGAAGCTGAACAGGGTGTCGGCGGGGATGTCGGCTTCGGCGGTGTGCGTGTAGGTCGTCATGGCAGCGGGGGTACCCGCTGACCCGCTCGTCTGCACGTCGTCACGCTCCGGCAACGTGAACCACCTTCGGGGGAAGAGGTGTCACTGGATGGGCGGTATCCCGGGACCTGCCACCGGTGGCGGGGTACCTCGCGATCGCAGAGACGCCAGCGACGCGAGAGGAAGAACGATGATCGATCGGACCCAGCTCGAGGCCCTGTACGACTGTGACGTCATCGACAACAAGGGCGAGCGGATCGGCTCGGTGAAGCAGTTGTGGCTCGACGACGAGGACGGCCAGCCGACCTGGGCCCAGGTCCACACCGGACTGTTCGGGCTGCGCGAGAGCTTCGTGCCGATCCAGCAGGCGCGGGTCAGCGCGGGCGCGATCACGGTGCCGGTGGACAAGGAACTGGTCAAGGAGGCGCCGAAGATCGACGTCGACGGTGACAAGATGTCCGACGCCCAGCAGGAGGAGCTCTACCGGTACTACGGCATGATCCCGAGCGCCAAGACCGGGGAGCACGACCGGCTCAGCCACGAGACCCGCGGCACGCGCGACAGCGGCATGAGGGACAGCGGCACGAACGACAGCCGCACGAGGAGCGGCCGCGAGGGCGACGGCATGTCCGTCACGCGGTCCGAGGAGCACCTCGAGGTCGGCAAGCGGCAGGTCGAGGCGGGACGGGTGCGGCTGGTCAAGCACGTCGTCACCGAGCAGCGCAACGTCACCGTGCCCGTGTCGCACGAGGAGGTGCGCGTGGTGCGGGAGCCGGTGGACGGCCCCGTGAAGGACGCGTTCGAGGAGGAGGCGGCCGAGGTGACGCTGCACCGCGAGGAGCCGGTGGTGCAGAAGCGCGCCGAGGCCGTGGAGCGGGTGCGGCTGGAGAAGGACGCCGTCACCGAGCAGCGGCAGGTCAGCGGTGAGGTGCGCAAGGAACGCGTCGACGTCGAGCGCGACGACCAGAACCGCCGCTGAGGAGCAGCACCGGAGCGGACATCAGCCGCGCGCGTGGAGCACGGCCAGTGCGTGCTCCCGCGCCGGTGCGCTCAGCGTGGTGTTCAGCTCCTCGAACAACGCCTCCGCGGTCACGCCGTTCCACCCCGGCGGCAACAGGGCCAGGGGAAGGCCGGGATCGCTGTAGGGCAGGCGGCGCCACTGGGTCAGCATCGGCACGTAGGTCCGGAACGCCCCCAGGGCTCCGGCCGGCGGTGTGTCGAGCACGGGCCGGTGGCGCCGCACGAAGTCGGCGTACAGGTCGGCCAGCTCGTCGAGGTCCCACCACGACCGCACCTTCGAGCGCAGGTCGCCGAACGCGAAGTGCCGGCCCGCGAAGATGTCCACGTACTCGGACAGGCCACGGCGCTCCAGGGTCCTGCGGGTCTCCACGGCGAGGTTGCCCGGCGCCACCCACACGCCCGGCGAGGCGGTGCCGAAACCCAGCTGGGTCAGGCTGGTGCGCAGCGCGTGGCGCTTGTCGCGTTCGGACTCCGGCACGGAGAACACCACCACCAGCCAGCCGTCGTCGGTGGTGGCGCGCCTGCGTTCGAAGATCCGGGCGTCGCCCTCGGCGAGCGCCTCCAGGGTCGGTTCGGCCAAGGCGTAGCCGGCGGCGCCGTCGCGGCGGTCGCTGCGGACCACGCCGCGGCGCTTCAGCCGGGAGATCGACGACCGCACGGCCTGGCCCTCCACGCCGAGGTCCGCCATGAGCTGCACGACCGACGCGACGGACAGCCAGTTGTCCTCGCCGCGCGCGTAGAGGCCGAAGATCGTGACGATGAGCGGGCCGAGCCGGTCACGACCGGCGGGTGCCACGTCCGCGTCACTGTTCACCGCGAGGTTCAGCGCCCTCTCCTTCCCGGCTGAGATCCGTGAGGGTGACAGTGTTGCGCAGCTCGCCGAGACCGCTCGCACGTGTCACCACCAGGTCGCCGTCGCACAGGAAGAGCTGCGGGTCACGGGCGCTGCCGATGCCGCTGGGGGTGCCGGTGAGGACCACGTCCCCTGCGCGCAGGGTCATGCCGCGGCTCAGCTCGGCGATGATCCGCGCGAACGAGAACGCCATCTGCGCGCTGGAGGCGTTCTGCAGCAGCTGCCCGTTGACCTCGCACTGCACCTGCATGGCCGTGAGGTCCACGGAGTCGGTCCTCGTCACCCACGGGCCGAGCGGCATCGTGCGGTCGATGCTCTTGCCCTTGAGCCACTGGCCGCCGTGCGCGCGTTGCAGGTCACGCTGGGAGACGTCGTTGGCGACGAGGAAGCCGAAGACGTGGTCGAGGGCCTTCTCCTCCGGGATGTTCCGGCCGTCGCGGCCGATGACCAGCGCGATCTCGGCCTCGTAGTCCCACTGCACCGACAACGCCGGGTCGTAGGCGATCGGGTCGGTGGGGCCGATCACCGTGTCCGGGCCCTTGGTGAAGAACGTCGGCCGCTCGGGCACCGCGACCGGGTCCTGCCCCTCCCGCCTGCCCCGCGACTCCAGGAAGTGGTCGAGGTAGTTCCAGCCGGTGCACAGGACGTCGCGGTTGAAGCGGTGCAGCGGCGACTCCAGCCGCACCTCGGACAGCGGCAGGACCTCCCCGCGCTCACCCGGCGGTGCGCCGCGCACGACGTCGTCGACCGCGGTGGCCAGCAGCGTGATCGACCGCTCGGTCTCGCCGACGAGACCGGCCCTGCGGACACCGTCCACGGTCACTGATGCGAGCTTCACTATCGCGTCTCCATTTCGCTGATCATGGAAACGCTATTTCTGAATCGGCGTGACCAGGCGGTCTTCGGGGATCACCGCGACACCGAGGATCTCGATCATGGCCTCCGGTTGCCACAGCGCGGTGCAGCCGATGCCGGCCATGGCGGGGTAGACCGGGCCGGCGAGCTCGCGCCACACCGCGCCGATCTCCTTGCCGTTGGCCTGGTAGTCGGGGACGTCGGTGAGGTAGATCGTGATGCTGACCAGGTCCTCCGGCACGCCGCCCGCGGCGCGGAGGGTGGTCAGCACGTTGCCGAACGCCTGGCGGAACTGCGCGACGATGCCGCCCGGCACGATCTTCATCCCGGCGTCGGTGGCCGTCTGCCCGCCCAGGTGCAGCGTCGTGCCCGCCAGGGTTCCGTGGGAGTAGCCGCTCGGCCGGGGGAGCTCGGCGGGGTTCACCGCTAGAGGCCTCATGCGTATTGACAATATCTGACGGCGGTGAAGAATGCGATATATGGAGCCCGACCTGAGCAGGTACCAGCTCGAAGGCGACAACTCGACGTACCGACTGCCCAGCGGCCTGGTCGCGCCGGTGGTGACGCGGGGCGGCAGCGAGAACCCGGACACCGCGAACTCCGGCGGCGCGATCCGCATCTCCGGCGTGAGCATCCAGCACACCCCGGCCACCCGGCTGTGGTTCGGCAAGGTCACCAACGAGCCTGGCTACCGCTCGGTCACCCACCACCACGGCGAGGCCGAGACCGGCGGGTACGTGCTGTCTGGCCGGGCGCGGATCTACTTCGGCGACAGGTTCGAGGACTACGTCGACATGGAGGAGGGCGACTGGGTCTTCGTGCCGCCGTTCATGCCGCACATCGAGTGCAACCTCTCCCGCAACACCCCGCTGACGTGGATGACGACGCGGACCCCGGAGAACATCGTCGTCAACCTCGACGACGTGCCCGACGAGGACCTGCGCGACTGGCTGACCCGATGACCGCGGGCACCTCCGCGTTCTTCACCTCGGCGATCACGCTGGAGCGGGCCGAGCCGGAGCACTTCGACCTGGCGTTCACCGCCGTCACGCAGCCCTGCCCGTGGCCCAAGGCCTACGGCGGCGACCTGGTGGCGGCGGCGGTGGCCGCGGCCGTGCGGTCGGTGACCGACGGCAAGGTGCTGCACTCGATGCACAGCTACTTCCTGCGCCCGGCCGACATCGGTGCCGAGGTGCGCTACGAGGTGGAGCTGCTGCGCGACGGCCGGGGCTACAGCACCCGGCAGGTCCGCGGCTACCAGAACGGCAAGCCGCTCTACGCGTGCCTCGCGAACTTCGCCGCGGGGGAGACGGGCGGCACGTTCGCGGCCGGGCTCACCGACGACCTGCCCGGCCCTGAGGAGCTGCCCAGTTCGGCGGCCTACCTCGCGGACCGCGCCGGCGGCACCATGACCGAGGAGTCGAAGCACTACTGGTCAGCCGGTCGCAGCTTCGACGTGCGGCACGTGCCCGGCCCCGTCTACCTCGCCGTCGAGGGCGACCGGGTGCCGCACCAGGCCGTGTGGCTCAAGCCGTTCGACCCGCTGCGCCCGGTCGAGGGGCTCACCGACGCCCAGCGCGATGTCGCCGCATTGGCCTACATGTGCGACTACACGATCCTGGAGCCCGTCCTGCGGGTGCTCGACCTGCCGTGGGCCCGGCCGGGACTGGTCACCGCGAGCCTCGACCACGCCATGTGGTTCCACCGCACCGGCCCGGTCGACGACTGGCTGCTCTACGTCCAGGAGGCCGTCGCCGCCGACGACGGCCGCGGCCTGGGCTCCGGCCGCTTCTTCACCCGCGACCGCAGGCACCTCGCCACCGTCGCCCAGGAGGGCATGATCCGCGCCGCTTGACCCCGCCGCCGCCGGAAGGACCCGCCATGGACACCTTCGCCCGCGACCACCTCCCGCCGCCGGCGCTGTGGCCGACCATCGAGTTCACGACGCCCGAGCTGGCCTACCCCGACCGGCTCAACGCCGCCGCGGAGCTGGTCGACGTCGCCGCCGCGCGGTTCGGGCCCGGCCGCCCGGCGCTGCGCACCCCGGCGGGCGAGGTGTGGTCCTACGGCGAGCTGCGGACCCGTGCGAACCAGGTCGCCCACGTGCTCGTCGACGACCTGGACCTCGTTGCCGGGCAACGGGTCCTGCTGCGGTCGCCGAACAACCCGTGGACGGTGGCCGCGTGGCTCGGGGTGCTCAAGGCGGGCGGTGTCGTGGTCACCGCCATGGCCGCGTTGCGCACCCGTGAGCTCACGCCGGTCGTCGAGCGGACGCGTCCGTCGATCGCGCTGACCGATCCCCGGTTCGCCGCGGACGTGCGGGCCCTGCCGGGGCTGACCGTGGTGACCCACGACGACCTCGCGGCCCGCGCCGAGCGCAAGCCGGCGGAGTTCACCGCCGTGGACACCGCCGCCGACGACGTGGCCCTGCTGGCGCCGACCTCGGGCAGCACCGGCTCACCCAAGATCACCGCGCACTTCCACCGCGACGTGCTCTCCATCGACAACACCTTCGGCCGGCACGTGCTGCGGCTGGTGCCGGACGACCTCGTGGCGTGCACGGCGCCGTTCGCGTTCACCTTCGGCCTGGGCATGCTCGTCGTGTTCCCGTTGCGCGCCGGTGCCTGCGCCCTGCTGACCGAGACCGCGACACCGCCGCAGGTCGCGGACCTCGTCGCGGAGCACGGCGTCACGGTGCTCGCGACGGCACCGACCGCGTACAAGGCGATCCTGCGCGACGGCGCCGAGCAGAAGCTCGCGGGCCTGCGGGTGGCGGTGTCGGCCGGTGAGCACCTCCCGCGGGAGACCTGGCAGCGGCTTCAGGACCGGCTGGGGCTGCGCGTGATCGACGGCATCGGCGCCACGGAGCTGTTGCACATCTTCATCTCCGCGGCCGGGGACGACATCCGCCCCGGTTCCACCGGCAGACCCGTGCCCGGCTACCGCGCCACCGTCCTGGGGCTCGACGGCGAGGAGCTCGGCCCTGGCGAACCCGGCCGGCTGGGCGTCATCGGCCCGGTCGGCTGCCGTTACCTCGACGACCCGCGGCAGGAGGACTACGTGGTGGGTGGCTGGAACGTCACCGGCGACGTCTTCCACCGCGACGAGGACGGCTACTTCCACTACCACGCCCGCAGCGACCACATGATCGTCTCCTCCGGCTACAACATCGGCGGCCCCGAGGTGGAGGAGGCCATCGACACCCACCCGGACGTGCTGGAGTCCGCCGTCGTCGCCAAGCCCGACGAGGAACGCGGCTCGATCGTGTGCGCGTTCGTGGTGCTGCGCGAGGGCGTCGAGGCGGGTGCGGCGAAGGCCCGTGAGATCCAGGACCACGTCAAGCGGACGATCGCGCCGTACAAGTACCCGCGCGAGGTCCGGTTCCGCACCTCGTTGCCCCGCAACGCGAGCGGCAAGCTCCAGCGGTTCGCGCTCCGCAGGATCGTCGAGCAGGAGGTGCCGGCGTGAGGATCGCTGTCGTCGGTGGTGGGCCCGGCGGGCTGTACTTCGCCGCGCTGATGAAGCAGCTCGACCCCGCCCACGACGTCACCGTGTGGGAACGCGACGCGGCCGGCGTCACGTTCGGCTTCGGTGTGGTGTTCTCCGACGAGACGCTCGGCGGGATCGAGAACGCCGACCCGGAGTTCGCCGGCGCGATGGCCAGCCGGTTCGCGCGCTGGACGGACATCGACATCCACTACCGGGGCGAGAGCCACACGGTGGGAGGTCAGGGGTTCGCGGCGATGAGCCGCAAGGAGCTGCTCAGCCTGCTCCAGCGGCGGTGCCACGACCTGGGGGTGGCCGTGCACTTCTCGGCGCCCGCGCCCGACGTCCGGCTCCTGCGCGCGGACCACGACCTGGTCGTCGGCGCGGACGGGGTGAACTCGCTGGTGCGCCAGACCGCCGGGGACGTCTTCGGCTCCACTGTGGACCACCGGCGCAACAGGTACATGTGGCTCGGCACCGACCGCGTCTTCGAGGCGTTCCAGTTCTTCATCAGGGACACCGAGTGGGGCACCGTGCAGGTGCACGGCTATCCCTACTCCGACAGCGGTTCCACGTTCATCGTCGAGATGCACGAGGACGTCTGGCGCCGCGCCGGGTTCGACACCGGCGAGCAGTTCGCGCCGGGTGCGTCCGACGACCGCGCCGTCGACCGGATCCGCGAGCTGTTCGCCGAGGAGCTGGGCGGCCACGAGGTGTTCGCCAACAACTCCAAGTGGCTCAGCTTCGCGACCGTGCGCAACGAGCGCTGGCACGACGGCAACCTCGTCCTCGTCGGCGACGCCGCGCACACCGCCCACTTCTCGATCGGCTCCGGCACCAAGCTCGCGATGGAGGACTCCCTCGCGCTGGCCGCCTGTCTGCACGAGCACCCGGACGTCGGGACCGCGCTGGCCGCGTACGAGGCCGAACGCCGTCCCGTCGTGGAGTCCACCCAGCGCGCCGCACAGGCGTCGCTGGAGTGGTTCGAGAACATCGGCATGTACACCGGCCAGGAGCCGACGCGGTTCTGCTTCAACCTGCTGACCCGCTCGCGCCGCATCACCCACGACAACCTCCGCACCCGCGACCCGGAGTTCGCCGATCGCGTGGACGCCGCGTTCGCCGCCGCCCAGGGCCTCCCGGCCACCGCGCCGGCGATGTTCCAGCCGTTCCGGCTGGGCGGGCTGGAGCTGAAGAACCGGGTCGTCGTCTCACCGATGGACATGTACTCGGCTGTCGACGGCGTGCCCGGCGACTTCCACCTCGTGCACCTGGGCTCCAAGGCGATGGGCGGCGCTGGCCTGGTGATGACCGAGATGGTGTGCGTGTCGCCGCAGGGCCGCATCACGCCGGGCTGCACCGGTCTGTGGAACGACGAGCAACGCGACTCGTGGGCGCGCATCGTGTCGTTCGTGCACTCGCGCAGCACCGCGCGCATCGGGTTGCAGCTCGGCCATTCCGGCCGCAAGGGCTCGACCCGGCTGATGTGGGAGGGCATGGACGACCCGTTGCCGGAGGGCGGCTGGGAGACGGTCGGGCCCTCGCCGCTGCCGTACGGTCCCGCCTCACCCGTTCCGCGCGAACTCACCCGCGCCGACCTGGACGAGCTCACCCAGTCGTTCACCGAGGCCGCCCTGCGCGGTGCCGAAGCGGGTTTCGACCTGCTCGAACTGCACTGCGCGCACGGCTACCTGCTGTCGTCGTTCCTGTCGCCGCTCGCGAACCGGCGCACCGACGCCTACGGCGGCTCGCTCGCGAACCGGTTGCGGTACCCGCTGGAGGTCTTCGGCGCCGTCCGCGCGGTGTGGCCGGCCGGGCGCCCGATGATCGTGCGCATCTCCGCCACCGACTGGGCCGACGGCGGCACCACCGAACACGACGCCGTGGAGATCGCCCGCGCCTTCATCGCCCACGGCGCGGACGCGATCGACGTCTCCTCCGGCCAGGTCACCGCGGACGAACGCCCGGCGTACGGCCGCTCCTACCAGACCCCGCTCGCCGACCGGATCCGCCACGAGGCCGCCGCCGCCACCGGCACGGCCGTCATCGCCGTCGGCGCCATCGCGTCCCACGACGACGTGAACTCCATCCTGCTGGCCGGTCGCGCCGACCTGTGCGCACTCGGCCGCACCCACCTGTACGACCCGCACTGGACGCTGCACGCGGCCGCAGAGCAGGACCACCGCGTCGACTGGCCGGTGCAGTTCCAGGCCGGCAGCCGGAAACCACCGTCGGCGCGCACCGACGCGGTCCGCCCGCGGCTGTCGCTGCTGCGGGCGGACCCGCCGGAGCGCACCGTGCACCTGCGGTGGACACCGCGCAGCGCACCGGAGCGGGTCCGGGACGAGCCTCCG
This sequence comes from Lentzea sp. NPDC042327, assembly GCF_040647275.1. Lineage (NCBI taxonomy): Bacteria > Bacillati > Actinomycetota > Actinomycetes > Pseudonocardiales > Pseudonocardiaceae > Lentzea > Lentzea sp. NPDC042327. The sequence continues at coordinate 473,044 of NZ_JBEZBX010000001.1, read as the reverse complement.
GCCACCGGCACCCGCGTCTGACCGGCGTCAGCCCGCTACCTGCCGCCGACGGGTCCTGCGGTGTCGCAGCCGTCGCTCACCACTCGGTCGCGGCGGCGAACTCCGCGAAGGTCCGCGCAGGCCGCCCGAGCGCCCGCTGCACGCCGTCGGAGAGGTACGCGTCGGTGCCGTTGCGCAGCGGCTCGACCATGTCCGCGAACGCCCGCGCGTCCTCGGGTGCGAAGCCCTGCGCGGTGAGCTCGGCGATGTGGTCGTCGACGTCCAACGGCACGTAACGGATCTCGCGACCGGCGTGAGCGGAGATCGTGGCCACCGCCTCGGCGAGCGTCACGACCGCGGGCCCGGACAGCTCGTAGACCTGCCCGTCGTGCCCGTCCTCGGTGAGCGCGGCGCCGACCACGGCGGCGATGTCCTCGGCGTCGACGAAGCTCGCCGCACCCTCACCCGCGGGCAGCCGCAGCTCACCGGCCTCGACCGCGGCCGAGAAGAACCCCTCGCTGAAGTTCTGCGCGAACCAGCCCGGCCGGGTGATCGTCCACTCCAGACCGCTGGTGCGCACCGCGTCCTCGCTGTCCAGCAACCCGTCGAGGACCCCGCCGCTGTCCGTCGCGTAGTCCGGGTCGTCGATGCCGCGACCGGACGCCAGCACGACCCTGCGCACACCGAGCTCCTGCGCCCGTCGCACGAACGGGCGCACGAGCCTGGTCCCGTCGACCTGCACGACGTAGACGGCGCTCACCCCGTCGAACGCCGCGTCCCACGTCTGCTGGTCGGTCCAGTCGAACACGTGCTCCCCGCGCCGTGACGCCGCGCGGACCCGCATCCCCTGGGCCCGCAACCGCCGCACCACGCGCCTGCCCGTCTTGCCGGTCGCACCGGTGACGAGAACTTGATCAGTCATGGGCCCAGCCAACCTCGGTCCGGTGAGACGATCCATGGCTCTGGCACTCTTCTGGATGTTCGATCGTCTACGGTGGGGCTCGTGGATGTCGTCTCGCAGCTGCTGGCGGACGTGCGAGCGCGTGGCGCTGTGTTCCGGCAGGCGGCCCTGACCCCGCCGTGGGCGCTGCGGATGTCGAGCGGCGCCCCGCTGACGCTGGCCGTCGTGCTGCGCGGTGAGGCGTGGATCGTGCCCGACGGCGCCGACGCGGTGCTGCTCGAACCGGGCGCCGTGGCCCTGGTCCGCGGCGACGTGCCCCACACCGTCGCCTCCACACCGTCCGCCACGCCGACGCACGACGTGACCGCCGCCGACTACTGCCCACCTGGCCCGGAACCGGCCACCTGCGGAACCCCTGACAACAGCGCCGCCGTGCTGCTCAGCGGCGCGTTCGAACGCCGGGGTCAGCTGAGCGAACGCCTGCTGCACGCGTTGCCGCCGGTTCTCGTGGTGCCCTTCGGATCGCCGCCGGCTGTCGCGGAGGCGATGGCCGCCGAGATCGCCGGCGGACGCCCCGGCCACCACCTGGTGCTCGACCGCATGCTGGACCTGCTGCTCGTGTCCGCCCTGCGCACCTGGTTCGCCGACCCGGCCGCGAACCCTCCCGCGTGGTGCCGTGCGCTGGACGAGCCGGTGGTGGGCGACGCGCTGCGGTTGATGCACGCCACGCCGGCCCGGTCGTGGACCGTGGCGGTGCTGGCGGCCGAGCTGGGCGTGTCGCGGGCGGCGTTCGCGCGGCGGTTCAGCGCCTCCGTCGGGGAGCCGCCGATGAGCTACCTCACGCGGTGGCGGATCACGTTGGCGGCGGACCTGTTGCGGGGCGGTGGGGAGACCGTGGGTGCCGTTGCGCGGAAGGTGGGGTATTCGGACGCGTTCGCGTTGAGCGTGGCGTTCAAGCGGGTGCTGGGAGTGCGACCGAGTGACCACCGCACCCGGTCGGCCGGCGGGTGAAGTGCTGTTATTCCGGGCCGTGGAAGACGTCACCGTCGCGGTAGATGAGCTTGATGCCGAGCGACCACAGCAGGTCGACGACGCTGGACGACGGCCTCGACGGCAGGAGGACCGCCTGCACCGCGTCGCGCCGCAGGTGGTGCCGGTAGTCGAACAGCTGACCGATCGCCATGCGCACGTGTTCGCGCGAGGCCGACTTCTTGGCCTCGATGATCATCGGCACGTCCTCGTCGAACACGTCGCACACGAGCTGCTCCCCGGAGGGCAGCCGGACGGTGAGGCAGCGCAGCTCTCGGCCGAGGTACTCGCCGTACTGCCGGATGAGCTTGGCCTCGTCGAAAGTCACGGTCCGGGGACCTGAACCGCTGTTCTTCGCCGTGGTCGTCTCGGGCACGGCGTTGACGGGCCTCGAGGTCACCACGGGTTCGGACGACGACGGCCGGCTGGTCCTGCCGTGCCGGGCCAGTGCGTTGAGCAGGTCCCACTCGGCGGAGCTGAGCGGGAACGGGTTCGTGCCGCCGGGCATCCGCATGATCAACGAGTCGGCGAACTCCTCCACGGGCGCCAGGCGGTGCCTCGTGATCGGTGCCTCGAAGAGGTAGCGGTTGAACCTGAGGTCGACGACCTGCGCCGAGCTCGGGCGCGGGGCCTTCCAGAACGAGTCGAACTCGGTGGTCGGGTAGGCCGCCGAGGCGAGCCGGCCCATCGCGTAGACCCCGGCTGCCGGCCCGGAGACCCAGAACGCGAAGTCGTCGCCCGGCCGCAGGTCCCGGTGGTAGCGGCCCACGGTCCAGGGCACCTGGTCGGTGGTGCCGTCCTCCCACCACGACCAGACGTCCCACACCTCCGGGTTGCACTGCAGCAGCCAGTGCCGGGGTGCTTCGGCCGGTTCCGCCCCAGCGCCGGAGATCCGGGCGTGGTCCGCCGCGGACACCAGCGTGATGCTCCGCAACGGCGTCGACATGCCCAGGGGAGTCAGGATCCGCTCGGCGGGCACCGGGGTGTCGTACTCCTCGACGTCGCCGAGCGCCATCATGTGCTCCCACGTGGCGCCGTCCTCGTCCACACCCCACACCGCTCGCGCCGCGGCGGAGTTGCGGAACACGTGCAGGATCGTCGCCTCGGCGATGAAAGCCTTCTCCGCGTAGAACATCACCTTGTCGCCGGCCCTGCGGTCGCGCAGTGCCACGGACTTCGCGTTGTTCCTGCCCGGTGCAGCCGGTGTGGAGCCCCACAGCCGGGCGATGCCGTCGGGGTAGAGCGCCTCGAGCGCGGGGAGGTCGGCTCCCAGCTCCGCGGCGATGCCCGAAAGCGGCACGCCCCGCCTGATCGACAGCTCGAAGTTCTCCGGCCCCTTGAGCTCACGCCTGCCGCGGGGCTGCAGCACGAGCTGGACGTCGTTCATGATCGTGAGGATAGCCATGGCCACCGCGGACGGCGTGATTTCCGACCAAACAAGTGGAGCAGGTTGAACACCTCGGCGTTCGACCTGTGACAAGGGTCGTTGCTCGTCGATGGTTGAGGTTCGTCCCAGTGGGCACCCCGGTGTCACAACAACGCAGGGAACCCAGCTGTCGGGGAGGACCACATGGGCACCGACGACAAGATCGACCACAAGGCCGACGAGCTCAAGGGCAAGGTCAAGGAAGGCGTCGGCGACGTGACCGACGACCCCGGCCTGGAGACCGAGGGCAAGGTCGACCAGGCGAAGGGCAACCTCGGCCAGGCGGCGGAGAAGGTCAAGGACGCCTTCAAGAAGGACTGACGAAGCCGCGAGGACCGACCAAGGGGCGCGCACCCAACACGAGGTGCGCGCCCCTTGGCGTGCAGGAACGTCAGGACACGGAGTCGGTGCGCCCGAACTGGTGCGACTCGTTGCGCCGCATCACGCGGTCGAGCAGCTCGGCGTCCTCGCCGCCCTCGTCACCGGAGGACGTGAGGGCCAGCAGGAAGATGATGACCACGCTGACACCGGCACCGCCGATGATCAGGGACGTGATCAGCTCCGACGAGTTGTCGACGACCAGCGGGGCGTTCGGGGTGAGCATGACGTGCATGGCGTGCATGCCGGTGTAGTGCATGCCGGTGACCGCCACGCCCATCACCAGCGCGGCGCCGGCGACGGCGAGCCAGCCGCGGACGTTGGCGGTGGCCCAGAGGGCGGCTGTCGCGGCGGCGACGGCGATCACGACGGAGAGCACCACCAGGCCGGGGTGGTAGGTGACGTCGGCGCCGATCACGATGCTCGCCATGCCGGTGTAGTGCATGCCGGCCACGCCGAGGCCGGTGATCAGGCCGCCCGCCAGGAACGGCCAGAGCCGGGTGTTGTCGCCGCGGCGGACCACGAGCAGGCCGAGGGCGACGACCACGATGGCGACCACCATGCTCGCCAGGGTGATGGGGATGTCGTAGGCGACCTTCGCGCCCATCCAGGTGCCGAGCATCGCGGTGAAGTGCATGCCCCAGATCCCGAGCCCGCCGATGGACACCGCGGCGATCGCCAGCCACCCGTTGCGTGACGCTCCGGTCGCCGTCCGTGCGCGTTCGGCGGACAGGAGACCGAGTGCGGAGCCGACGCACGCGACGAGGTACGCGGTGATCAGAGTGGAGGTCCCCATGTCCATGGGCCGAATGCAAACATTCTTCACCTATATGTGCAAGGAAACCTCCGGTGTCACATGGGCAACGAATGTCCACTGCGGACAGAGGGCCATCGGCCGGTCACCGAGCGCACTGCCGTCCGCAGAAGTGCTGCGTGTCGTGCCAGGTCGGCGACGCTGCGTCAGTGCGACTCCAGGACGCTCGCGGCCAGTGCGTCGGCCGCGGCACGGGTGCCGATGTCGACGACGGCGCGCAGCACGGCGGGGCGGCGTTCGGTGCGGCCGACGCGCAGGCTGCCGAGCGGCGGGCGGATCTGCAGGCACGCGGGGTGGGAGGCGAGCACGGCCTCCTCGACGAGCCGGTCGTCCTTGCGGCGCAGGAAGGTCTCGACGACGCCCGGTGCGTGGCGGGCGAACCAGCGCCGCAGCACCAGCCGTTCGCTGCGGGTCGGCGGCATCGGCACCTCGTCGGAGCGGACCGTGCGCAGGACGACCAGGTGCGTGGCCTTCTGGGCCAGCGCGGTGCGCACCGGGACCATCTCGCTCATGCCGGCGTCGACGTACGGACGGCCGTCGATCACCACCGGCGGGCCGGCCAGCAGCGGCATCGCGGTCGAGGCCCGCAGCGCGGCCTGCAGGCTCGGCACGTCGTGGATCCGCTCGTGCAGGTCGGTGGACTCGCCGGTGAGGGCGTCGGTGGTCATCGGGTGGAACTCGACGGGGTTGTCCAGGATGTCCTGGAAGCCCATCGGCACGACCTGGGTGTAGATGGTGTGCACGAGGTGCTGGGTGTCCACGACGGGCAACCGGCGCAGCGCGCGCATCGGGTTGATGGTCGTCCGCATGACCGCGGGGTCCCACCAGGCGTGTTTGCTGCTGTCGGCACGCCCGCACAACAGCCACGCACCGTTCAACGAGCCCGCCGAGCTGCCGTAGACCGCGTCGAACGCCGGCAGCAGCCCGAGCTGTTCGATCGCGACGGTCATGCCGCTCGAGTACGCGCCGCGCGAGCTCCCGCCCTCGATCAGCAGCACGAGGCGTGCGTCGTCCGCGCGGTTGCCCGGTGTGCTCCCTTGCCGCTTGCGGTCGCGCAGCAGCTGGAGGACGGACTCGGTCACCTTCCACCCCTTTCCCGGCACGGGTACACCACCGATGATCCACGAACACCGGACCGGCGGCCCGGCCGCGGCGACATGCGGGATGAAGATCCGCGCATATCCGCAACGACCGCCCTCCGCGGGCACTACGGTGGCGGTCGGTGGATCAGCGAGGTGTGAGGGGTTCGGGGACATGACGTCGTGGGCCGAGGTCGTCAGCTACGTGCGGCTGCGCTACGAGGTGCTGGAGGAGCAGGACGCGTGGCTGCGGTTCCGCCTCGACACCGAGGACGGCCGGTCCCAGCAGGTCACGGTGCACCACCTGCCCGACCTCGACGGCGCGCAGTGGCTGGAGATCTCCTCCGCCGTCGGCCGCGCGGACGAGATCGACCTGCGGCGGCTGCTCGAGCTGGCCGGCGGGGTGGACGTCGGCGGCGCGGCCGTGGTGGACGGGGTGGCGCTGCTCAAGCACACGATCCCGCTGGAGCACCTCAGCGTGCAGGAGGAGTTCGGCCGGCCGCTGACCCTCCTGGTCGCCCGCGCCGACGCCTTCGAGCACGAGCTGACGAGCACCGACCACTTCTGACACCCGACCGCTCCCGTTGTGCCGCAACGGGACTCGTCACGGCACCGCGGGTGGCGCGCTCACACCGCGGTAGGTCATGGTCTGGCTGTAGACGATGCTGGTGGTGGTGCTGCCGAACGCCATCAGCTCGTCGACCACCCGCTCCAGGTGCGGCATCGACGTGGCGGCGACCTTGAGGGTGTAGCAGTCCTCGCCGGTGGTGCGCAGGCACTCCAGCACCTCCGGCCGCTCGGCGAGGAACCGGTGCAGCGGCTGGTGCCGGCTGCCGGGGTACTTCAGGCGCACCACGGCCAGCACACCGTAGCCCGTGCTGGCGAGGTCGACGGTGGCCCGGTAGCCGGTGATGACCCCGGCGCCCTCCAGCCGCTTCACGCGTTCGGTCGTGGCCGAGGCGCTGAGGCTGACGCGGCGCCCGAGCTCGGTGATCGGCACGCGGCCGTCGCGCTGCAGCTCGGCGAGGATCGCCCAGTCGGTCGCGTCGAGCGTCTCGGTCATCCGGCGAATGTAGCGGGAAATCCACGGCCGGACCGCGCAGATGCCGTGAAGATCCCCTTCAGCGGACTCGGTCCGACGGCCTAGCCTTGATCACGTGTTGATCGGCGTGAACGTCCCCAACTTCGGCCCCGGCACCAGCCCGGCCGTGCTGCGCGACTGGGCGCGGACGGTGGAGGGCCTGGGCTTCGACCTGCTCATGGTGTCCGACCACGTGGCGGTGACGCCGGACGTGGCCGAGCAGTACCCGGCGCCGTTCTACGAGCCGTTCACCACCCTGTCCTGGCTCGCCGGGGTGACCGAGCGGATCACCCTCGGCACGACCGTGCTCATCGCGCCCTACCGGCACCCGCTGCTGGTCGCGCGGATGGCGGCGAACCTCGCCGACCTCAGCGGCGGGCGGCTCGTGCTCGGCGTCGGGATCGGCTGGGCGCGCCAGGAGTTCGCGGCGCTGGGCGTCGAGTTCGGGCGCAGGGGCGAGCTCACCGACGAGCTGATCACGGCCGTGCGCGCGGCGTGGGAGGACGACGGCTACCGCGCAGGGCACATCCCGATCTGGGTGGGCGGGCACAGCGACGGGGCGTTGCGCCGCGTGGTCCGGCTCGGTGACGCGTGGCACCCGCTGCGGCAGACACCGGACGGGTGGCAGGAGTCGTTGGCGCGGTTGAAGAAGACGGCTGCCGAGCAGGACCGGCCGGTGCCCGGTCTGGCGCCGCGGGTCCTGCTCCGGCTGACCGACGACCCGCCGGCGGAACGGCGGCTGGGGGAGGGCACCGTCGAGCAGGTCGTCGCGGACCTGGAAAGGCTGCGGGCCGACGGCGCGCACGCGGTGGTCCTCGACCCGTTCATCGGCGACCCCGAGGAGACGCGGCGGCCCGAGGCCGCGTGGCACGCACTGGCAGCGGTACGGAAGGAGTTCCGGTGAACGAGGAGCATCTGCGGCGGGCGCTCGCACTGGCGGCCGAGGCACGGGCGGGCGGCAACCCGCCGTTCGGGTCGCTGCTGGTCGGCCCGGACGGGTCGGTGCTCGCCGAGGAGCGCAACACCTGCCTGACCGACGACGACATCACCGCGCACCCCGAGCTCAAGCTGGCCAGGTGGGCCGCGCGGTCGCTCGACGCGGACACGGCGGCCGGGACCACGATGTACACCTCCTGCGAGCCGTGCGGGATGTGCGCGGGGGCGCTGGCCCGCTCGGGCATCGGGAACGTCGTGTTCGCGCTGTCCACCGAGCAGCTCAACGGGCTGAAGACGACGGGCGGGTTCGCCGCCGTGCCGAACGACGGCCCGCACCTCTACGACGAGGCGAAGATGCCGGTGGAGGGCTACTACCCGTAGCCGATGCCCCGTGGGCATCGAGGTGGTTGGCTGGACGGTGTGGAGTTGCGACAACTGCGGTACGTCGTGGCGGTCGCCGAGCACCGCCACTTCCGGCGCGCGGCGCACGCGCTCGGGATGACCCAGCCCTCGCTGTCGCGGCAGGTGGGCGCGGTCGAACGCGAGCTCGGCACGGCTTTGTTCGAACGGACCGCCCGCGGCGTGGTGCCGACCGCCGCGGGCGAGGTCTACGTCGTGCACGCCCGGCAGGTGCTGGAGCAGGTCGAGGCCGGGGCGACCGAGGCGCGGCGGGCTGCCCGCGGCCAGACCGGGTCGCTGCGGCTCGGGTTCGTGGGGGAGGCGTTGGTCGAGCTGCTGCCCTCGCTGCTGGCGCGGTTCCGGTCGGTGCACCCCGGAGTGGGCCTGGAGTGCCGTGAGCTGTCGACGGCGCAGGGCGCGGCTGCGTTGCGCGCGGGTGAGGTCGACCTGGCGTTCTGCCGCGGTGCGCCGGCCGGGGACGGCGCCGAGCTGCTGACCTCCGTGCCGGTCGCCGGCGACCACCTCGTGCTGGTGTGCCACCGGGGCCACCCGTTCGCCGGGCTGCCCGCCGTCTCCGCAGAGCAGCTGCGCGGTCAGCCGCTCATCGCGTCGTCGGCCGCCGACGAACCCGCCGCGGCGCGGGTGCTGGCACCGCTGCTCGGCGCCTCCTGCGGGGTCACCGCGACGCGGGACGTGCACACCGTCATCGGCCTGGCCGCCTGCGGGCTGGGGGTGGGGCTGCTGCCGTCGAGCGCGCGGCGCCTGGCCCGGCCGGAGACCGTCGTCGTGGAGGTCGACCCGGTGCTGCGGCTGCCCGACCTCACCATGGCGTTCCGCTCCACCGACGGGTCACCGCCGCTGGCCGCGTTCCTCGCCGTGACGAGGGAGCACTGCCCCGGAACCGGGAAGCTGCTGGCCAGGGTGATGCCCCGCAGGCATCGCCGGTCGGGTTGACGGGCATCACGCGCGCCGGGGGCCGCCGCCGGGGGTGACATGGGTGCATGTCGATCACTTCACAAGCGGTGCGGTACGGGGTCACGTTGGCCGGTACGGGCGGGGACGACCTGGTGGCGGCCGCCGTGGACGAGGCTCGCGAGGCCGCCGGGTTCGGCGCCGACTCGGTGTGGCTGGGGCAGCGGCTCGACTACGACGCCATCGGCCTGGCCGGGCTGGTGGGCGTGCAGGTGCCGGGCATCGACGTCGGGGTCTCCGCGGTGCCGGTGTTCGCACGGCACCCGCTGCTGGTGGGCAGCCAGGCCCAGACCGCGCAGGCGGCCACCCGCGGCCGCTTCCACCTCGCGGTCGCACTGGGCGCGCCGCCGATCGTCGAGCAGGCGTTCGGGTTGCCGTGGGAACGGCCGGTGACCCGGCTGCGCGAGTTCCTGACCGCACTCGGCCCGTTGCTGCGCGGCGAACCCACCCAGCACGAGGGCGAGCTGCTCACCGCGCGGTCGCTGCTGCCGACCCACGTCCCCGGTGCGACGCGGACCCCGTTGCTCGTGGCCGCCATGGCACCGCGGGCCCTGCGCGTCACCGGCGAGCTGGCCGACGGGACCGTGCCGTACCTCGCGGGGCCCAAGGTGCTCGCCGAGCACATCGTGCCCGCCGTCACCGCCGCCGCGGCAGCGGCGGGCAGGCCGGCTCCCCGCGTCGTGGCGCTCGTCCCCGCCGCCGTCACCACCGACCGGCGGGACCTCCGCACCATGGCTGACGGCCTGTCCTTCTACCCGCAGTTCGCCTCTTACCGCCGCGTTCTCGAGCTGAACGGCACCGAACGACCGGAGGAGCTGGCACTGCTCGGCGACGAGGACACCGTCGCAGAGGGGCTGCGCCGCTACGTCGAAGCCGGCGCCACCGAGGTCGTCCTCACCGCGCACCACGACCTCAGCCCCGCGGTGCAGACCAGGACGCGCCGGTTGGCGGGAGCGCTTGCACGGGCTGCGAAGGAGAGTGTGATCAGCGGCTAAACCTGGTGGTAGTTGATTTTGAACCGGTTTGCGATGATCAGACCGGGTCGGCTCGCCGCACGACTCCGCCAGACGTGGGAAACTGTCCGTCGCACTGCGAGACGGAGGTGGGATGGCGGAGGACAGGACGTCGTTGCGGATGCGCGTCCTCGACGCCATCACCGACGGAGCGCTCAAGGAGCTCGACCTCGACAAGGTCCTGCACGTCCTGCTGGACCGCACCCGCGAGCTGCTCTCGGCCGACACCACCACCGTGCTGCTCGTGGACCGCAGCGGCACCCAGCTGGTGGCGCGGGCTAGCTCCGGTCTGGACGAGGAGGTCTTCCAGGGCGCGCGCGTTGCGGTCGGCAGGGGTTTCGCCGGTCGCGTCGCCCAGTCCCGGCTGCCGCTGCAGATCGAGCACGTCGACCCGTCCACTGTGGTCAACCCGCTGCTGTGGGAGCACGGCCTGCAGGTCATGCTCGGCGTCGCGATGATCGCCGAGGGCGAGCTGACCGGCGTCGTGCACGTCGGCCGCACCACCGCCGACACCTTCTCGGAGGAGGAGGTCGACGCCCTGCAGCTGATCGCCGACCGCCTCGCCGTGGCCGTCTACGTGAACCGCTTCCGGTCCGAACGCGCCGCCGCGACACTGCTGCAGGAAAGCCTTCTCCCGGCTCGGCTGCCGAGCACCGAGGGCTGGGAGCTGGCCGCACGGTACGTCCCGGGCGCGGAGAGCGGCGTCGGCGGCGACTGGTACGACGTGTTCGACCTGCCCGGCGGGCGGATGGGCGTGGTGATCGGCGACGTCGTCGGCAACGGCCTGAAGGCGGCCGTCGTGATGGGACGGTTGCGCAGCGCGTTGCGCGCCTACGCGCTGGAGTACGCCGATCCCGCGGTCGTGCTGGCCAAGCTCGACCGGAAGGCGAGCCACTTCGAGCACGAGACCATGGCCACCGTCGCCTACGCCGTCATCGACACGGCGACGCACCACATGAGCCTCGCCGTGGCCGGCCACCTGCCCCCGGTGATCGCGCAGCCGGGTGCGGAGGCCCGCTTCGCCGACGTCCCGGTGGGACCGCCGGTCGGCTTCGACCTGGGCAGCTCCGGCCGCCGCGCCACCGAGGTGGAGCTGGCGCCGGGGTCGCTGGTCGTGCTCTACACCGACGGGCTCGTCGAGCGGCGCGACCAGGACCTCGACGACGGTCTGGAGCGGCTGCGCGGCGTCGTGACACCGCTGGAGCCGGAAGAGCTGTGCATCCAGGTGATGGCGACGATGGTCGGTGACCAGCCGGCGACCGACGACATCGCGCTGGTGGCGATCCGGCACAGCCCCTGACGCACGTTCATCCGCGCCGGGACCGGGTAGCCGAGCGGTATGACCACTGAACGGCGTGACAACGCGGAGCAGGACTACGACAACGCCAGCCGGACCTCGTTGCAGGAGGCGGGGACGGACGTGGTGGACGAGGCGGAGACCGTGCCGGGCCGCAGCGGCTCCGGGTCGGCGCACCCGGAGCCGAACCCGACCGGGAACGTCGGTCTCTCCGACTACTCGGTGAGCGACGACCCGGACCGGGGCTGACCGGTGACCGGCTCGCTGCACTTCATCGGCAACGCCACGACGGTGCTGCGGCTGGGGCCGTTCACGCTGCTGACCGACCCCAACTTCCTCCACAAGGGACAGTGGACGCACATCGGGCAGGGCGTGGTGTCGCGCCGGCTCACCGACCCGGCCGTCGAGATCGCCGACCTGCCCGAGCTGGACGCCGTGGTGCTGTCGCACCTGCACGGCGACCACTTCGACCGGGTGGCGAGCCGGGAGCTGGCCCGCGACCTGCCGGTGCTCACCACACCACACGCGGCGAAACGCCTGGCACGGCGAGGTTTCCGCGAGGCGCAGCCGTTGCGCACGTGGGAGACGACGACGCTGACCCGCGGCACGGCGCGGCTGACCATCACCTCGTTGCCCGGCCGGCACGCGCTGGGAGCGGTGGGCCACCTGCTGCCTCCGGTCATGGGAACCATGCTGGAGTACCAGGAGGCCGGCGGGCGGCCGTTCCGCGTGTACCTCAGCGGCGACACGCTCGTGCACTCCTCACTGCGGCAGATCCGCGACCGCTTCGCCGACATCGACCTGGCGGTCGTGCACCTGGGCGGCACCAAGGTCCTCGGCGTGCTGCTCACCATGGACGGCGAGCAGGGCGCCGACCTGGTGGAGCTGCTCTCGCCGCGCACCACCGTCCCCGTGCACTACGAGGAGTACGGGGTGATGAAGTCGCCGCTGTCCGACTTCACCGCGGAGATCGCCCGGCGCGGCACCGGCCTGGACGTGCGGGTGGTGCCCCGCGGCGACACGGTCCCGCTGCCGGTGCGGCGGTGAGATCGGGCACCACCGCGCCGCACGGGGAATGCCCGCGCGCCGGTGCACGTTCCCGTGGCACAGGCGGAAGCCCGCCGTGCACCGGCTACCGGACGGAAGTGTTGGGCAGGACATGAAGAAGATCGGTTTTCTGTCGTTCGGGCACTGGTCGGACAGCCCGCACTCGCAGACGAGGTCCGCGGCGGACACGCTGCTGCAGTCGATCGACCTCGCGGTGGCGGCCGAGGAGCTGGGTGCCGACGGCGCCTACTTCCGCGTGCACCACTTCGCGCAGCAGCTCGCGTCGCCGTTCCCGCTGCTCGCGGCGATCGGCGCCAAGACCGAGCGCATCGAGATCGGCACCGGCGTGATCGACATGCGCTACGAGAACCCCATGTACATGGTGGAGGACGCGGGCGCCGCCGACCTGATCTCCGGCGGCAGGCTGCAGCTCGGCATCTCCCGCGGATCGCCCGAGCAGGTCGTGGACGGCTGGCGGTACTTCGGCTACCAGCCCGCCGAGGGCGAGACCGAGGCCGACATGGCCCGCAAGCACGCCGAGGTGTTCCTCAAGGTGCTGGAGGGCGAGGGCTTCGCACGCCCCAACCCGCGCCCGATGTTCCCGAACCCGCCCGGCCTGCTGCGCCTGGAACCGCACTCGCCGGGCCTGCGCGACCGCATCTGGTGGGGCGCCGGCTCGAACGGCACCGCGGTGTGGGCGGCCGAGCAGGGCATGAACCTGATGAGCTCGACCCTGAAGTTCGACGAGGGCGGCGCACCGTTCCACGTGCAGCAGGCCGACCAGATCCGCGCGTTCCGCAAGGCGTGGACCGAGGCCGGCTGGGACCGCGAACCCCGCGTCTCGGTGTCGCGCAGCATCTTCGCGCTCACCACCGACCTCGACCACATGTACTTCGGTGACGACGGCGAGAGCCGCGACCAGATCGGCTTCATCGACGGCCCGAACAAGGCCATCTTCGGCCGCTCGTACGCCGCCGAGCCGGACGTGCTCGCGAAGCAGCTGGCCGAGGACGAGGCCATCGCCGAGGCCGACACGCTGCTGCTGACCGTGCCGAACCAGCTGGGCGTGGACTACAGCGCGCACGTGGTGGAGAACATCCTGCTGCACGTGGCGCCGGAGCTCGGCTGGCGGTGATCCCGGCGGTCCGGTGGCGTGTTCCGCGCCACCGGACCGGCGCGTCACGTGCAGTACCAGGAATACGGGTTGTTGTAGCTCGTGTAGCCCGCCGTGCTGTTCGACCCGTAAGTGCGGCGGCACGCCGCGTTCATGTCGACGGATTGACGGCCGCCCGGGTCCTGGCCGTACTGGCAGGCCCAGCCGAAGACGTGGAAATGGACGAGTTCCGCGTGCCACGGGTTCTGGAAGGTGGCCACGCACCACCCGTTGATGTCGACGCCACCGCCCGCTGCGGCTGGTGCGGCGGTTCCGGCGAGGGTTCCCCCGACCAGCAGCACCGCTGCGACTATTCGTTGAATTCTTCTCACGGTTCTCCCGACTCGGTTTCGCTGAGCTGTCGTCCCATCGGTACCGGGTGTCGATCAGCGAGGTCAACCGGACCGTCGGAAATTGCCGCAATCTGCCGGTTCCGGTGCTGATTTCGTCAATTCACTGGCCGATTCCTGTCCAATTCGCGGAAGTGGGCGGTCGTGAATCCGCCGGGCCGGATCGGGCTGCTGCGCCGGTGCGTCGGTGCGAGGATGGCCGCGTGCCTTCCCTGGTCGGTCCCGCCCGGTCCGCGGGCTCCCTGCGCGCCCTCGCTCAACCGCACCTCGACCTCGACGACGGCCTGGTGCTGCGCCCGTGGCTGGCCGCTGACGCCGACGTCGTGAAAAGGGCGTTCGACTGCCCGGACGTCCAGCGGTGGCACGTGCGGCGGATGGACGGGCTCGCCGAGGCCCGCGCGTGGGTCGGGGAGTGGGCGCGGCGGTGGGAGGCCGAGACCGACGGCAGCTGGGCGGTGGCCGGCCGGGCCGACGACCGACCGGTCGGGCAGGTCGGCTTGCGCATGATCTCGCTGGGTGTCGCGTCGGCGCACCTGTCGTACTGGGTGGTGCCCGAAGCGCGCGGTGCCGGGGTCGCGGTGCGCGCGACGCGGGCGGTGGCGCGGTGGTCGTTCGACGTGCTCGGCCTGCACCGGCTGGTGCTGCAGCACTCGACGGCCAACTCCGCGTCGTGCCGGGTGGCCGCGAAGCTGGGGTTCGCCGTCGAGGGAACGGAACGCGGAGCCGCCCGGCACGCGGACGGCTGGCACGACATGCACGTGCACGGCCGTCTGCGCACCGATCCGCCGTTCTAGGGGGTCGCGGCACCGACCGCGGGCACCGCGACCGGCTCCACCCGCTCCCGTTCCGCGCGGACCGCAGCGATCCCGGCGAGGATCAGCGCGCCACCGGCGAGCTGCAGCGGGGACAGGCCCTGGCCGAGCAGCAGCCAGGCGAACACCGACGCCGACACGACCTCCAGCAGCGCGATGAACGACGCCAGCCGCGAGCCGAGGATGCCGGACGCCGTGATGCCGCTCGCGTAGGCCAGTGCGGTGCCGACGACCGCGACGACGAGCAGCGGCGCCCACCACGGCGTGCTCGTGCCGAACAGCGGCAGGTCGCCGAACGTCGCCGTGAACGGCAGCAGACCGGTGGCGCCGACCAGTGCCAGCACCGGCACGGCGAGCAGCAGGCCCGCACCGGCCAGTGCGACCGGCGGCAGCCCCTCGTTGGGGCGTGCGGCGATCACGAAGTACACCGAGCAGCCGATGGCCGCGCCGAAAGCAGCGGCGACGCCGACCGGGTCCACCGCCTGGAGCGCGCCGGGCCCGATCACGAGCACCAGGCCGCCGACGGCGAGCACCGAGCCGACGAGGACGACGGGTGCGGGTGTGCGGCGGCTGACCGCCCAGGTGAACCCGACGAGGATGATCGGCGCGAGGAACTCGATCAGCAGCGCCGTCGCCACCGGGATGCGCTGGATCGCCGCGAAGTACAGCACCTGCGTGACCGCCACGCCGACCACGCCCATGCCCACCACGGACCACCGGGCGCGCACCAGCGACGACCACCGGCCGCGCAGCGAGAGCAGCACGAACGGCAGCAGCACCAGCCCGGCGGTGAGCGCGCGGGCCGTGACCGCCGCGGTCGGCGACCAGCCGTTGTCCAGCAGCGGCTTGACGAACGCCCCGGAGGTGCCGAAGGAGAGGAACGAGACCGCTGCCGCGATCAGACCCGTGGACTTCGACGGGACTCCCATGCGCGCCTCCCGGCTTCCGAGCGTTGTCATGGCCTAACCTGGCCGATGCCCCTGACGCTAAGCCGCTTCGGGTAAGGAGTCAATTTGCGTTTTGCCCCTGACACGGAGGTGTCGCTCGCCTTCGTCGTGGACCTGTGCAACACCGACCCGTCGGCGTCCCGCAGCGGTGCCGACGAACTGGCCACGGTCGAGCAGCTCTCGGAACTGGTGACCCGCGTCGGGTTCACCGGCCGCATCGACCGCGACGAGGCCGAGCTGCGGGAGGTGCAGGAGGCGCGGGCGCAGCTGCGGCACGCGTGGACGCTCAGCCGTGACGACGCCGTCGAGGTCGTCAACAAGATGCTGCGCGACGCCAAGGCGCTGCCTCACCTCGTGCGGCACGACACGCAGGACTGGCACATGCACGCCACCGAACCCGGCTCGCCGCTCGCGGAACGGATCCGCGTGGAGGCCGCGCTCGCCCTCATCGACGTGATCCGGATGGACGAGGTGGACCGGCTGCGGATCTGCGCGGCCGACGACTGCGCCGGTCTGCTGCTCGACCTGTCGCGCAACGGGCTCAAGCGGTTCTGCAGCGTGCGGTGCGGCAACCGGATGAACATGATCGCCTTCCGGGAGCGCCGCGCGCAGGAGGGGCGGGAGTAGGGGTCAGCGCGGTACGGCGACCCCGCGCTTCCACACCCCGGCGATCTCGCGGGTGGCGCTGATGTCCCGCGTGGGATCGCGGGCGACCAGCAGGAGGTCCGCGCGTTTGCCCGCGGCGATGACCCCGCGGTCGTGCAGGCCGAACGTGGTCGCGGCCCGGGAGGTCGCGGCCGCGAGCGCGTCGGCCGGGGTGAGCCCGGCGGACACCAGCAGGGCGAGCTCCTCGTGGACCGCGCTGCCGTGGGCGACCCTGGCGGGCGAGCTCGGGTCGGCGTTCGCGTCCGTGCCGAGGACGATCGGCACCCCGGCGGTGTGCAGGGCGGTGGTCGAGGCGACGGTCTGGCCGAAGTGCAGCGACTTCGGCTTGAACGGCACGCAGAGGTTCTCCAGAGCCGTTCGCATCATGACCATCGTGGGGGACACGGCCGTTCCCGCGGCGGCGATCCGGCCGGCCAGGTCGGCGGGGAGCGCGGCGCTGACGGGGGCGTGCGTGATGACGTCGGCCCCGGCGGCGAGCGCGGTGGCGTAGGCCTGCGGTGAGGCGGCGTGGACGACCACCTTCTTCCCGGCGCGGTGGGCCTCCGCGACGAGGGCGGTGACGGTGTCCTGGCTGAGCGGCCTTGGCTGGAACGGCAGCAGCCGCTCCTCCAGCACGACCTTCAGGTAGTCCGGGTCCTGCCGCAGGCGTTCAGCCACCCAGCGGGCGGCGTCGAAGGGACCCCGCACCGCGGTGGAGGCCGGGAAACCCATCTTGCGCACGGCGGTGCCGCGCACGGCACACGCGGGGTGGGAGACGCCGCGGACGTCGGCTCGGGTGTCGGACTCGGTGTCGCGCAACGACCTCAGGTCGTCCCACCGCTTCGACCCCATGTCGAGCGCGGTGGTGACGCCCCAGTGCAGCGCGGTGGTGAGCTCGTCGGCGTGTCCGATGTGGACGTGCGTGTCGATCAGGCCGGGCAGCAGGTAACCGCCCCGTCCGTCGACGAGCTCGCCACCACCGGTGCTTCCGGTGATCACGCCGTTGTCGACGGTCACCGAACCGAGCGGGCCGAAGGTGTGCGCCGCGGTGAACGGGTGGATGTTGGTGATCGTGAACCGGGACATGTCACGCCTCCGTCGCCGCGAGCAGGGCCGTGAGCGCGGCCACGGCGGCCCGCACGTCCGCGGGGTCCGCCTTGCCGACCAGCTCGTGCTGGGCGGCGACGACCGCGCGGACGACCTCCTCGGCCAGTTCGGTGCCCTGCCGGGTCAACGCGATGCGCTTGCTGCGGCCGTCCGTCGCGTCCGAGGCCGGAACGGTGAGCCCGCGCCGTTCCAGCGACCGCAGCACGTTGCTCAGCCCGCCGGTCGTGAGCAGCAGCCGTGCCGACAGCTCCGACGGCTTCAGCGTCGGGCGGTCCGCCGTCAGGAGCGTGCCGAGCACGTCGTACTCGGCACGGCTCAGGTCGAACCGGCTCAGCACGGCGACCGTGACGCGGTCCGTGAGCGCGTGCAGCCGTGCTACCCGCTTGGTGAGCTCGATCGTCTGCGCCGGCAGCTCCGGGGCGTGGCGCTGCCACCACGCCACCACCCCGCCCACCAGGTCCGTCTCCACATGTCCTCCTCGACCAGTTGCCTTTCAATATAGCTTTCTAGAAAGGCAACTGGCCGGGGCGGGTGTCAGGCGGTCTTCAGCTGCCCGCCGTGGACGGCCCAGTTCGACCCGACGGCGCTCGGCATCGTCGGGGACGACAGCAGCACGACCGCGCGGGCGATCTCACTCGGGTCGATCAGGTCGCCGGTGACCATGCCCAGCTGCTCGGGCAGGCCCTGGAAGAACGCGTCGCGCTCGACGCCGAGGTGCTCGGCGATCCCGGCCGCGTACCCGTCGTCGCCGACCAGCAGGTCGGTGCGGGTGGCGCCGGGCGTCACGGCGTTGATCCGCACGCCCATCCGGCCCGTTGCCTCGGCCAGACCGCGGGTGAACGCGTTGAGCGCCGCCTTGGCCGCGGCGTAGGGCAGCGGCGCGGTGTGCGGGTCGCGGGCGCTGCTGGAGCTGATGTTCACGACCGCGCCGCGCGACTTCGCGAGTGCGGGCAGTGCGGCCCGCGTCGCGCGCACGGCCGCGTTGAGGTTCAACGCGAACACAGTCGCCCAGGCGTCGTCGTCGCCGCTGAACGGGTCCTCGAACATGCCCTCCGCCCGATCGCCGCCGCCGGCGTTGTTGACCAGCACGTCGAGCCGCGGGTCGCGGGCGAGCACGGCCTCGACGAGCCGGGCGGGACCGTCCGGGGTGGACAGGTCGGCGGGGACGAACACGGCACCGGTGGCGGCGAGGTCCGGGGTCTCGCGCCGGGCCGTTGCCACGACGGACGCCCCCTCGGCGATGAAGGCGCGCACGACGGCGAGCCCGATGCCCTTGCTCGCGCCGGTGACGAGCACGCGCTTGCCTTCGAGCTGCAGGTCCATGACGTGGGTCCTCTCTGTGGTGATCCCTTTCAAGTGATACACACCTGTCGCACTTAGCGCAACAACTGCGACAGTGTCGTATCGTTTGCGGTGACGAGAGGGGCAGGCACATGAGCACGTCCACGGGGGCGCGACGACTGCGGGCCGACGCGGAGAACAACACCGCGCGGATCCTCGCGGCGGCCGCGGAGGTCCTGGCCGCCGATCCGGCGGCGTCGCTGGAACGCATCGGCGAGGCCGCGGGGCTCACGCGCGCCACCGTCCACCGCCGGTTCGCCTCCCGCCAGGCGTTGCTCGACGCGTTGACCGACCAGCTCAACCAGCGCTACCTCAGCGCGCTCGACCAGTCCAGGATGGACACCGCCGCGCCGCTCGTGGTGTTCCTGCGGCTCACCGAGATCCTCTTCGAGCTCAAGGTGAGCCACCGGTTCGCGATGGAGCTGATGGGCCAGTCGGACGGCTGCCGGGACGGCCTGAGCCCGGAGGTCGCGGCCGGGCTCGAACAGGTCTTCGCCCGGCTGCGCGCGGCGGGCGACATCACCGCCACCGGCGCCGACTGGTGTCGGCAGGTGTTCCTGGCGCTGGTGCACGAGGTGAACCGGCTGCCCGACGACGCACCGGACCTCGTGGCGGCTGGTTCACGCCCGCAACTGCTCGTGCAAGCCGTAACCGGCGCGTTGGGCGGCACCCCTCGCTAGCCAGGTTCGCCCTCCGCCCGCCCGGCTGCCTCAGGACTGGTTCAGCGGACGGCGAACCGGTTGGTGGTGGTCAGCGGCGATTTGATCATGGGTTGGCGGTACTTGCAGATGCTGTCAGCAGCAGGGGAGGGGATGGCGGGCTGACTTGGCGTGACCGGTTGCACCGAACGGGGGTCATCCGGCGGTTTTCGCGATGGCCCGGGAGGGTATTCGGCCGCTGGTCGCTGCGGGTCTGCCGCGCGGCCGTTTCACGAGCGCGGGACGGGTGAGCCAGTGGAGAAGCCGCCATCGGAGCGGATGTGGAGTCCGACAGTCGGTGTGGAGGAGGAGTTCCTCCTCGTCGACCCGGAGACCGGTGTGCCGGTGAACCGGGCAGAAGAGGTCGTCGCGATCGCACGCGAGCAGCACGGCCTCGAGCTGGAGCACGAGCTGACCGGCGCGCAGGTCGAGATCAACACCTCTGTCTGCCGCGACGTGGAACAAGCGCGCGACGAGCTGCTGGAGACACGCCGCAAGGTCGCCGCCGCCGCACGGGCGGCCGGGTGCCGGGCCGTGTCCGTCGGCGCGCCGCCGCTGGGTGACGGCACGGGCGAGATCACCGACAGCGCGCGCTACCTCCGGATCGCCGAGCAGTTCGGGGTGCTGGCCGAGCAGCAGCTGATCTGCGGCTGCCACGTGCACGTCGCCGTGCCGGACAAGGAAACCGCCGTGCAGGTGTGCAACCACGTGCGGCCCTACCTGCCGGTGCTGGCCGCGCTCACCGCGAACTCACCGTTCTCCGGCGGCGAGGACACCGGGTTCGCGAGCTGGCGCACCACGGTGTGGTCGCGGTGGCCGGTCTCCGGCCCGCCGCCGTTCTTCCCCGCGTTGCAGGACTACGAGGACGCGTGCGAGGCGGTGATCGAGGCGGGCACGGCACTGGACCGCGCGATGGTCTACTGGGACGTCCGCCCCGCCACCGACCTGCCGACGGTCGAGGTGCGTGTCGCCGACGTCGCCGTGAGCGTGGACGACGCGGCACTGCTCGCGGCGCTCGTCCGCGCGCTGGTGGCCAGGGCCGTGGTGGACGTCGGCCGCGGGGTGACCGCCGAACCGGTGCCGCTGGAGACGTTGCAGCAGGCGTGCTGGCGCGCGGCCAAGGACGGTTACGACGGCAGCACGACGGACGTGCTGTCCGGCGAGCTGGTTCCGGTGCGCGACCAGCTCACCGCGCTGGTGCGGGACCTGACGCCGATCTTCGAGGCGAACGGTGACCTGCCCGTCGTGCAACGGGGTCTGCGGCTGCTGGAGGAGCAGGGTTGCGGTGCGGATCGGCAACGCCGGGTCTTCCGCGACGGTGACGTGCAGGAGCTGCTGGCTCTGGTCGACGTCGACGCCGCCGACCGCGATGCCGCGAAACCCGTTGGCTGATCGGGTCAGCACTGCCGGCCGGCCGCGGGACGGAGTCACAACCGCGGCCGGCTGAGCAGCCTGGAGAGCACGATCGTGCTCTCCGTCCGGTCCACCGGAGCGGTGGCGCGCACCCGCTGGATGGCCTGCTCCAGGTGCGGGATGTCCCGCGCCAGCAGGTAGAGGAGCGCGTCCGCCGCGCCGGAGACCGTGCAGGCCTCGACGACCTCGGGGATGCCGTCCAGCGCGCGCAGCAACTCGGCCGGGGTCGGGTTGCCGGTGCAGTACACCTCGACATACGCCTCGGTGTGCCAGGCCAGGGCCTGCGGGTCGACGAGCGCGGTGAAGCCGCGGATGGCACCGGAGTCCACCAGCCGGTCGAGGCGGCGCTTCGCGGCGGACGGGGACAGGCCCGCCTCCTTGCCGATCTGGGCGTAGGTGGCGCGGGCGTTGCGCACCACGCAGCGGATGATCGCCTCGTCGATGGTGTCCATGGCGCAATAATCCGGCAATACAGCCGGAAGATTGCAAATAATTGGGGCCAGTTCGGCGAAGATGACGATTGTTTGCGCGCCAAGATCGAACCTACTGTCACGGCTCGTGAACCTGAGCAACGTGGAAGCGGCCGCACTGGCCGCCGTGGACGAGACGGCGATCGGCCGGACGCTGGTGGAGCTGCTCGCGGTGCCGAGCATCACCGGCAGCGCGGCGGAGTCCGAGCTGCAGCACCTGCTGGCGCGCCGGCTGGAACACCTGGACCTC
This sequence comes from Lentzea sp. NPDC042327, assembly GCF_040647275.1. Taxonomy (NCBI): domain Bacteria; kingdom Bacillati; phylum Actinomycetota; class Actinomycetes; order Pseudonocardiales; family Pseudonocardiaceae; genus Lentzea; species Lentzea sp. NPDC042327. Next base: position 451,507 of record NZ_JBEZBX010000001.1, on the reverse strand, counting down.
GACGTCGACCTGTGGTCGATGGACCTGGCGGAGCTGAGATCCGACCCGCTGTTCCCCGGCGGCGAGGCCCCGCGCGACGAGGCGTGGGGCCTCGCCGCCACCACCCGGCCGCGCGGGGACGGGCCGACCCTCGTGCTGCAGGGCCACGTCGACGTCGTCCCTTCCGGCGACCTGGCCCAGTGGGAGGGCGACCCGTTCCAGCCGCGCGTCGCGGGCGACGTGGTGCACGGGCGCGGTGCGTGCGACATGAAGGCCGGTCTCGTCGTGGTCCTCGCCGCGCTGGCGGCGATCCGGTCGTCGGGGGCGCAGCTGCGGGGAACGCTGGCGGCGCACTTCGTCGTCAGCGAGGAGGACGGCGGGCTCGGGGCGTTCGGCACGTTGCGGCGCGGCCACACCGGCGACGCCTGCGTCATCACCGAACCGACCGGCGGCGTGCTGATGACCGCGAACGCCGGTGCGCTCACGTTCCGCGTCGAGGTACCGGGCAAGGCCACGCACGGCAGCACCCGTTACGCCGGGATGAGCGCCATCGACGCCTACCTGCCGATCCACCACGCGCTGGCGCGGCTGGAGGCCCGGCGCAACGCGGACGCCGACCCGCTGATGGCCGAGTACCCGGTCCCGTACCCGTTGTCCGTCGGCACGGTGCGGGCGGGCGACTGGGCGAGCAGCGTGCCCGACCTGCTGGTGGCGGAGGGGCGGCTGGGCGTCCGCCTCGGCGAGAACCCGGCGCTGGCGCGCGCCGAGCTGGAGCAGTGCGTGGCGGAGGCCTGCGCCGCGGACCCGTGGCTGCGCTCCCACCCGGCCACCGTCACGTGGCCCGGCGGTCAGTTCGCCAGCGGCCGGTTGGCGGCGGGCCACCCGCTGGCCGCCCTGGTGGGCGCCGCGCACGCGGACGTGACCGGCAGCGCCCGCCCCGCGGAACGCGGTGCCCCGTACGGCAGCGACCTGCGGCTCTACGCCGCGGCGGGCATCCCGACGCTGCAGTACGGGCCGGGCGACGTGCGCCTCGCCCACGGCCCGCGCGAGCAGGTCGGCGTGGCCGAGGTCGTCACCGCCACCCGTGCGCTGGTGCTGGCCGCGCTGCGCGCGGTCGGCTGCGAGTAGCCGCCGCGCGCAGCGGTGGCCGGCTCAGCCGCTGACCGAGGCGGAGAAGTTGCCGACCGCGAGGCCGACACCGCCGTTCCACGGTTCGAACCCGGCCTGGATGCTGGTCAGGTACCAGGAGCTGGTGATCGCACCGCGGTTGCGCACGTCGTTGATGAAGTCCATGACGTTGAACGACCACGAGCTGATCGCCGACGGGGCGACGTACGAGATCACGTTGTTCGACCCGTTGCTGCCGCGCCACACCTGCCAGCTCCGGCCGCCGATGTTCGTCGTGCCGACGGCGCTGCCGATGGGCTGGATCGAGCCCTGGCGGTTGAACCAGATCATGATCTCCATCTGGTTCACGCCGTTGGTCTTCGGCGTGGGGTCGAGCCAGATGTCGTACGAGGCGTTGTACGTGCCGCCGGCAAACCGGTAGTCGATCGACGACGTGGCACTGCGGATGCGGCTGACCTGCATCGGCAGCGTCGAACCGGGGGAGCAGTTGGTGTAGTGGCACCCGAGGAACACCGACGGGTACGACACCGGCGCCCCGTTGGTCGGGCTGGAGCCTTGCTGGGAGGTGATCTGGAAACCGGACGACGTGACGTTGATGCACTGCTGCGCGGACGTGCCCCATCGGTTGTTCTGGACCACGTAACGGCCCTGGATGGTGGTCGACCCGTACTGGTCGCAGATCGTCACATCGGCCTGTGCCGGTCCCGCTGTCGCAACGACCGTGCTTGCGACCAGCAGGGCGGCAGCGGCGAAAGAACGAACGGCCCTTCGCATGAAGACTCCTCTCGCAGGTCTGGGAGCGCTCCCAGATTACCGGAGTGTCAACAGCCGGTCACACGATGTGCTGACACGGGCCCCGGACGCGAACCGCGGCGGGCCCGTCGTGCGGACGTCGGGTGCGCGGATCCGCCAGATGCGGTTCAGCCGGTTCGGGACGGCGCCGCGCCCGTGCGCCCCGCCTCGCCCACCGCGGGGCGGGGCGCACGGGGCCCATCGGGTGACAGACCAAGCCGCACGGCTGCCCGCTGCGAACCACCCGTGTGAAGGCAACCCGAACCGTCCTGATCGGACTGGTCTCCGTGGTGGCGGCGCTGGCCGCCGGACACCTCGTGGCCGCGCTCGTGAACCCGCTGGCCTCGCCGTTCCTCGCGGTCGGCAACACCGCCATCGACCTGACGCCGCACCCGGTCAAGGACTTCGCCATCCGCACGTTCGGCGAGAACGACAAGCTGGTGCTGCTGGCCGGCATGGCGGTCGTCCTGGCCGTCATCGGCGTGGTGGCGGGCCTGCTGTCGCGGCGCAGCCCGTGGCCCGGCGTGGGGATCGCCGTGCTGCTCGGCCTGCTGGGCCTCGCCGCCGTGGTGGCCCGGCCGACGACGACACCGCTGTCCGTGCTCGCGCCGGTGACCAGCCTCGTCGTCGGGGCGGTGGCGTTCCGCTGGCTGTACTTTCGTGCGGCCGGGGCGGGGGCGACGTCCGCTGCTGGGACGGGGGCACCGGACGCGACGCCTGCGAGCACCCCGGACCCGGCGCCCGCGCAGCCTGCGGCCACCCCGGACCGGCGCCGGTTCCTGCTCTCCACGGCCGGTGTGGCGGTGGGCGCGGGCATCGCCGCGTCCGCAGGGCAGTTCCTCATCGGGCGGGTCGACGTGGAGTCGTCGCGGCGCGCGATCCGGTTGCAGCCGGGGGTGAAGGCGCCGGAGATCCCGTTCAACGCCGACTTCGCCCGCGAGGGCACGCCGACGTTCATCACGCCCAACGACGAGTTCTACCGCGTGGACACCGCTCTCACCGTGCCGAAGCTGCGCGCGGAGGACTGGCGGCTGCGCCTGCACGGCATGGTGGACAACGAGATGGTCCTCACCTACGACGACCTGCTGCGCCGCCCGCTGGTCGAGAAGACGATCACTCTGGTGTGCGTCTCGAACGAGGTCGGCGGCCCGTACATCTCGACGTCGAACTTCATCGGTGTGTCACTGCCGGACCTGCTGCGCGAGGCGGGGGTCCGGCCCGGCGCTGACCAGCTGGCGACCCGCAGCGTGGACGGCTGGACCTGCGGCACGCCGGTCGCGTCGATCATGGCGCCGGGCAGCGGTGCGTTGCTGGCGATCGGGATGAACGGCGAACCGCTGCCGGTGGAGCGCGGGTTCCCCGTCCGGATGGTCGTGCCCGGTCTCTACGGGTACGTCTCCGCGACGAAGTGGCTGGTCGACGCCGAGCTCACGACGTTCGACGCGTTCGACCCGTACTGGGCGCAACGCGGGTGGGCCAAGAAGGCGCCGGTGAAGCCGATGTCGCGGGTGGACCGTCCCAAGCCGTTCGAACGGGTCCCGCCCGGCCGGTTCGTCGCGGCGGGGGTGGCCTGGGCCCAGCACACCGGCATCGACAAGGTCGAGGTCCGCGTCGACGGGGGACCGTGGCAGCAGGCGACCCTCGCCACCGAGGTCAACATCGACACGTGGCGGATGTGGCGGATCGAGCTCGACCTGCCGGAGGGCGGCCACACCGTCGAATGCCGGGCCACCGACCGCACCGGGTACACGCAGACCAACGACCGCGCCGCCCCGGTCCCCGACGGTGCCACCGGGTGGCACTCGATCGTCTTCTCGGCGGTGGCGCAGTCGTAGCCCGGTGAACGGGTGGTGCCGGAAACGCCTGCCGCACAGGCATTTCCGGCACCCGGACGTCAGCCGGGGAGGTGCTCGGCACCGCGATCCGCGGCCACCTCAGCTCAGCAGGCAGAGCAGCGAGCAGGCCTTCGCCGAGGACCAGTCGCTGTACAGCCGCGTGCCGTTCACCGGCGTGTACTTCGCCTTCGCCTTGTTGGTCAAGGGGAACAGCGACAGCAGCGCGTACGTCGAGCAGTGCACCTGCTTCGACTGGCCCGGCTGCAACGTGAACGGTCCGGTCTGGCAGGACGGTTCCACGTCGTCCACCACGTACGCGTCCGTGATCGGGATCGGGCCGTTGTTGGTCACGGTGATGCGCCAGTAGGCCGTCGCGTTCAACAGCCCGAGCACGCCCACGGGTGCCTCCTTCAGCCACGGTCCCGAACCGCCCGCCGTGCAGTGCGCCAGCGTGTGCGAACCGCAGATCTCCTTGTTCACCACCACGTTCGGCAGGCACGCCGGGCCGGGCGCGATCTGCCGGGTCACGGTGTTGGACGAGAACGAGCCGGTCGCGTCGGTGCCGCCGGCCGTGTTGGCGACCGACGTGACGGTGCACTCCGCGGCGATCGTGGTGCGGAAGCACACCTGCGGTGCGTCACCGGTGAACTCCACGACCAGCGCCGGCTGGTTGCCGCCACCGAAGTCCGCCGCGTTGTTCAGCACGAGCGAGGCCGTGACCGTGACCGACGTGGCCGTCACGCCGCTCAGGTCCACGGTGCCGTCCGGTGCGAAACCCGGTGTGGCGACCGGGTTGCCGTCCTGGTCGACGACCTTCGCGCTGGACGCCGCGAAGTTCACGTTCGCCGGGGTCACGCCCGCCAGGCGTGCCCTGGTGTACGCGACCGGGTGCGCTTTGCCGTCGCAGTAGAACTGCGCCGGGGTGAGCGACACGGAGGCGCCGCTGCGAACGCAGGGCGACGCCCCCGTGTCAGGATCCATCGAGAACAGCACACCCGCGTCGCCCAGCCCGATCAGGCAGCCGGTGGGGGTGTCGTAGGCGTACCCGTAGTCCCTCGTGTCACCGCCGTTGACCGTCGGGTGCGGGATGCGCGCCGGCATCCCGGCGCACGACGTGCCGGTGCTCCAGTCGTGGCAGACCGTCGCGCCGAGGTACGGGCCGCGCCAGATGCCGAGGTAGCTGCGCACCCGGTTGCCGGTGCGGATCACCTCCGGGTTGAACACGATCACGCCGTTCTCCAGCCCGGTCGGACCGGCCGGAGCGGCCAGCGGCGACCCGTCGACGGCGTAGCAGACCGTGGTGTTCACCCCGGTCGTGCTGGAACACGCGCCGACCTCCGCACCCGTTGAGCTGTAAGCGGTGTAGGCGTTGTAGGTGTAATTGCCGGAGGAACCGACCGGTTTCGCGGTCGCCCAGCCCGTGCACGCGGTGGTGGTGGCGGGGTCGAAGCAGCCGAGCACGGGAACGGTGCCGGCGGGCTGTGACGACGACGCGAACACCTTGCCCGCGGCGACGGTCAGCGCGCCCAGGTAGTAGCCGCCGCTGTTGCTCGGCGGCACGACCGGCGCGTAGGGCTGACCGGCGCACGCGCTCTGCGTGGCGACCGTCCAGCACACCACCTGACCGGACGTCGCGACGCCGTAGAGGTTCCCGCCGACCTGGACGAGCCCGGCCATCTCGAAGACCTGTGCGGACCGCGCCGCGAGCGGCCAGTACCCGCAGTTGCCGGGTGCCGCGAGGTCGAGGCAGCCGACGCCGATCGAGGTCGCGGTCGTGGCCGAGTAGTAGACCCGCGCCGGGTTCGCCTCGTCGCGGACGTACTGCGGTTCCAGCGGGCTGCCGATGTCACCGGTCGCACCCGTGCCGAACGGGCCGGGTGCCGTGTTGAGCGGCCGCGGCCACGGACCGCCGGGGCAGGGCGAGTTGGTGGTGAGGTCGGTGCACACGAGCTTCGGGTTGGCGGGCGCCAGGTGGTGGTAGACGTTCCACGACTGCAGCCGCCCGTCCGGCGTGCGGTGCAGGATCGGCGTGAAACCGTCGCCGCCGGTGGCGTTGGCGCTCGCCTGCACCGGTGGCGTGAGCAGGCTGGAGAGAGCGGTGCCACCGTTGCGCACGTTCGGGTTCGTGGCGGTGACCGGGTTGCCCTCGGTGCCGGTCCAGCCGGGGGGAACGCGCAGCGAACCGGGCACGAGGGCCTGGCCGGCTCCGATCGGGTCGGTGATGGTGGCGGCACCGTCCGCACCGCCGGCGTAGGACACGACCCAGGTCGCGGTGTCGCCGTGCGCCGCGGGGTCGGACACGCCCTGGACGGTCTTCGTGAGGGTGGAGGCGAGCGGCTGGGCGACCGCGGTGGTGGCGGTGAGCGCGCTTCCGGCGAGCACGGCCGCGAGCAGCGTTGCCGGCAATCGTCTTCGCACGGGCGGATCCCTTCTGCGGTGGGATGTTCCCCGGTCCGGGAACAGACCGCAGACGCTAGGGAGACCGGCGCGGCAGGGCACTCCCCGTCACCCGCGTGCGCGGGACGTCCGCCCCAACAGCTCAGCGGGTCGGGTGGAAAACATCTGACCGGGAATGCGATTCCACTCCGGCGGCGACTCGGGGATCACCTGATCGCCGCCGAAGTGCCCATCGGGCACCCTCACACCGGGGCACCGGTCAGGTGACGGTGCCCCGGGAACGGGTGCGCCGCGGTCAGGGCTGCTGCGCCACCGTGATCTTGCCCTCGACGATCTGCGCCTTGTACGCCTCCAGGACGCCCTTGAGCTTCTCGTCGACCTTCCCGCCCGACGTCGCGTAGCCCATGCCGTCGACCTTGAGGTCGAAGACCTTCGGCAGCGACGCGAGGTCGTTCTTCGCGGCGGCGCGGTAGAAGTCGTACACCGCCACGTCCACGCGCTTGAGGCTGGACGCGACGATCACGTCCCGGTTGGCGGCCAGCGCGGGCTGGTTGTACTGGTCGGCGTCGCAGCCGACGGCGAGGACACCCGCCTGCTTCACCGCGGCGAAGACACCGATGCCGGAGGCGCCCGCGGCGGGGTACAGGACGTCGGCGCCCTTGTCGATCAGGCCCTTCGCGACCTCCTGGCCCTTCGGCGGGTCCTGGAAGCCGGTGAAGTCGCCGGCCGGGGTGATGTACTTCTTGTCCAGCTTGACCTTCGGGGCCGCGGTGCGCGCGCCCTGGGCGTAGCCGGCCTCGAACTTCTGGATCAGCGGGATGTCGACACCGCCGACGAAGCCCACGTGGCAGTTCTTGCTCTGGTACGCGGCCACGACGCCGGCCAGGAACGCGCCCTCCTGCTCGGCGAACACGAGCGGCGTGACGTTGGGGGCGCCCTCGACGGCCGAGTCGACCAGGCCGAAGCGGACGTTCGGGAACTCCGGGGCCACGACCTTCAGCGACTCGGTGTAGGCGAAGCCGACGCCGACGATCGGGTTGAAGCCCTCGCTCGCGAGCTGGCGCAGGCGGGTCTGCTTGGCGGTCTCGTCCTCGTTGGGCGCGGCGGAGAGCTCGCGGGTGTTCTCCTTCTTCACCCCGAGGTCCTTGATCGCCTGGTCGAAGCCGAGGGCGGCGAGGTCGTTGAACGACGCGTCGCCGCGGCCGCCGATGTCGTAGGCCAGGCCGATCTTGAGCGCGCTGCCGTCGACCTTCTCGCTGTTCTTCGCGCTGGTGCTCGCCGCGGGGGGTGCGGTGGGCGGGGTGGCGAGCTCGCAGGCCGCGCCGGTGGACGTCGACGCGGTGCCGCCGCCCCCGGAGTCCTTCGCGCAGGCGCTCACCACCATCAGGCTGGTCAACGCGATCGCGGCAACGGCGGTGCCACGCATACGACGGCGCACGGCTCGTCTCCTCACTGCTCGGCGAACGCACCCCGATGGCGGTACCGGGGGCACAGCGACGGACGCTACCTCGCCTCCCGATCGTTCCGGGTGAACGCTCACCTGCTGGGACCACCCCCGCTCAGCGGGAGGGGCCGATCCCCGCCACGGCGAGCGCGAACAACCGGTGCGCCGCGGCGGCCGGGTCCTGGTGCCCCTCGGTGGCCATCGCGATCCCCACGACCAACGTCACCAGCTCGACGACCGTGACGTCCCGCGCGACCGCGCCGTCCTCGACCGCCTTGCGCAGCAACGGTTCCGCCGCCTCCTCCAGGGCTCCCGCGCACGAGTTGCCGTGCACCGGGTCGCCCTCGTAGGCCAGTGCCGTGGCGAGTCCGCGTGCGGTGACGCAGTACGCCACCACCTCGGTCAGCCACGCGAGCAGCGCGTCCCTGCTGTCACCGGTCCCCGTCAGCTCGCGGGCGCGGTCGCACAGTGCCTGGACCCGGTGCCACGACACGGCTTCCAGCAGCGCCTGGCGGGTGGGGAAGTGGCGGCGCACGGTCGCCGAACCGACGCCGGCGACGCGGGCGATCTGCTCCAGCGACGCGCTCGCGCCGTGGGCGGCGACCTCTCGCTCGGCCACGGCGAGGATCCGCTCGTGGTTGCGCCGGGCGTCGGCGCGCTGGTTCTCGACCATGGGAACCTCGTGCTTGCGTAAACGGCGGGGGCCGCCATATCGTAGCCGAGCGATAAACGGCGGGCCCCGCCGTTTACGTTCTCGCTGTTGAGGAGTGTCATGTCCGCACCAGTTCTGGTGACAGGAGCCACCGGCAAGCAGGGCGGCGCCGCCGTCCGTGCGTTGACCGCGGCGGGTGTTCCGGTGCGCGCGCTCGTCCGCGACCCGGACGCCGATCGCGCCAAGGCACTGGGGGTCGAGCTCGTGGCCGGCGACCTGGACGACCGCGAGTCGCTGTCCCGTGCCGCCAAGGGCGTCCGCGCGGTGTTCTCCGTGCAGATGGCCGCGCTGACCGAGCGGGGGTTCGACTTCGCGGGCGAGCTCGCGCAGGCGGTCACCCTGATGGAGGTCGCACGGGAGCAGGGCGTCCGGCAGTTCATCCAGACCACGGTGGACGGTGCTGACCGGGAGGTCGTCGACGAGCGCTACCCGATCAGGGCCGCGGCGATGACCACCAAGGCCGCCGTCCAGGACCGGTTGCGCGCGGCCGGGTTCGAGCGCTGGACGCTGCTCAAGCCCGGCTTCTTCATGGAGAACTTCCTGCCGTCGTCGGCGTTCCTGTTCCCGCGCGGCGTCGAGGGCGGCCTGGTCAGCATGGTCAAGCCCGCGACCCGGCTGTCGCTGGTCGCCGTGCGGGACATCGGCACGGCGGTGACCGCGGCCGTCGCGGACCCGCAGCGGTTCGACCGGGTGGAGCTGGAGCTCGCGAGCGACCACCTGTCGATGACCGAGATCGCCGCGGTCCTCTCGGAGGTGCTCGGCCGGGAGCTGGCCGCGCCGGACCTGACGCAGGAGCAGGCGTTCGCCGCCGGGATGCCGGAGATGGGGGCCGGTCACGACCGGTTGAACGAGACCCCGATGGTGGGCCGTCCCGAGTTCGCCCGGGAGCTGGGGCTGCCGCTCACGAGTTTCGCCGAGTGGGCGCGGCAGGAGTTGCGCTGACGGAAGTGGACCAGTGGCGGAAGTCCTTTTCTGTCACTGAATTGTCCATTCGCCGGCACCGCCGGTAGCACTAGCATCGAATGCCGTGAAGGTGCGTTGGCGGCGCCGCGGCCTGCCGCGAGTCTCGTTGCCCGGCAGGTCCCCGGTCCGGTGGCTCGTCACGGCGTGTGGTCTGGGCGTCCTGGTCGTGGCGCTCATCGGTGGTGCGGAGCCCTACCGGCAGACGCGCGAGTTCCGCGCGGTCGCGGCGTGCGAGCAGGGTGGGGGCGGGTGCTTCGAGACCGAGCGGGGTTCGATCGCCGACCGGCGCACTTACACCACGACGTCGACCCAGACCGACGCCAACGGTCACTCGACCACCACGACCACCACCCACTTCGAGGTCACCTGGCAGCGGGCCGACGGTTCCCGGCGGGCCCGCGACGTGCCGTCCGACTTCTACTCCAAGGCCCGCGAGGGCGACGCGGCCGAGCTGCGGCTGTGGCGCGGCGAGGTGGTCGGCGTGCAGGTGACGGGCGCGGAGGCCTGGTTCCTGCCCACGTCCGGCTCGACCCTGCGCTGGTGGCTGCACCTGGGCTTCCTCGGCCTGGGTGTGCTGCTGTGGGGGTTGTTCCTCGGGTGGTGGGACGGACTGTTCATGCTGGCGTTCCGCACGTTCGCCTGGATGTTCCTGAGCTTCGTGCCCGTGTCCGCGACGACCCACGCACTGGCGTACGGCTGGCCTGGCGGCTGGGGACTCGTGGGCGAGCTCGCAATGGCCGGGGTGTTCACGGCCATCGCGGGCGGGATGCTCTACACCTCGCTGGACGGGTGGTGAGAGCGGTCAGGCGCAGGCCGGGAACAACCGGCGGGTGCCGGGACCGGTGTGGGCGGCGCGGTCGGTGAACCGGCAGCCGAACGCGGCGGCGGCGACGGTGCCGCGGTCACCCACCGCGTCACCGGCCGGTCGCGTGCCCCGGCCTGCCCACGCCACGAGGTCGTCCCACGCCGTGCCGACCTCGGCCGGCGAGAACTCGCAGTGGTCCACGGTCCGGATCGCCCGCTGCACCAGCCACCGCGACTGGCCGTTGCGGGCGACGTCCGCGCGGTAGTCCTGCTCCATCGAGAACGGCACGAACAGGTCGCCCAGACCGTGCAGCGAGATCACCGGCGCACCGGGCCTGCCGGTGATCCGCGGCACCTCGGTGAGCGCGGGGGACAGGCGCGAGCGCCAGTCCCGCGGCGCGACCCGCTGCACCGCCCGCTCACCGCCACCCAGCAGACGCTGGGCAACGGCAGCGGGCCGAACCTCGTGGTCGCCACCGCACCGGCCGGGTCGTCGTCGCAGGCCGCGCTGGCGCTGCTCGCCCAACTGAAGGCGGCGAGCAGCACGCCGGACCGGAACGCGCGTCCCGGCCGCGTCGTCAGCGGGTCGGACCCGTCCACCCGGCGGTGATGCGGGCGATGCGGACGCGCTGCGGGTGGTCGCCGACCGGCACCGAGACGATCTTCTGCCCGGAGGCGAAGTCGATCGCGGTGATCTGGTCGGAGCCGCTCTCGGAGATCACGCACGCGCGGCCGTCCCCGCTGACCGTGGCCCAGTAGGGCTTGGCGGCGGTGACGAGCGGGCCCTGGTCGAGCGTCGCGCGGTCGACCACCGCGGCGTAGTCGTCCATCGTCCCGGCGACGCAGAGCTTGCTGCCGTCGGGGCTCATGGACAGGCCGTGGTGGCGCGAGTCGTTGACGAACGTCTTGCGGTCGTCGCTCGTGTTCGGGTTCTTCGGCAGCGTCTTCACGCGGGTGACCCGGTCGGTGGCCACGTCGTACTCCACGAAGCCGTTGAAGAACGACACCTGGAAGTACAGCTTCTGCTGGTCCGGGCTGAACACCGCGGGCCGCACCGAGTTCGACAGGTCGCCGCGGCCGAACGCGTCGAGCCGGGCGCGCATGTCGATCGTCTTGACGGTCTGGAACGTGGTCGTGTCGACCACGGTGATGTGCCGGTCGCCCTTCAGCCAGTCCTGGTCCGGGGCGTCGAAGTCGTTGTTGACCTCGCCGATCGACATGTTCCAGAGGTAGCGGCCACCGTTGGTGAAGACGTTCTCGTGCGGCTTGTCGCCGGTGCGGAACGAGCCGAGCTGGCGGCCGGTGTCGATGTCCAGCACGTGCACGGTGTTGGAGGTCGACGCCGACACCGCGACCCTGGTGCCGTCGGGGGAGACGGCCATGTGGTCGGAGCGGAAGCCCGACACCGGGAACCGCCACCTGACCCGGCCGGTGGCGAGCTCGATCGAGACGACGTCGGCGAAGCTCGGGCGGGAGACGACCATGGCCGTGCCGTCGGGCGTGGCGTACATGTCGTCCACGAACTGGTCGTGGCCCTCGCCCGGTCCCTGCCGGATGCCGAGGAAGAACGCGAGCTTGATCGGGTTGAGGTAGATCTCGGTGAGCCGCTGGGTCTTGTCGGGGATCACGTTGAGGCGACCGATCCTCGCGAAGTCGCCGGTGGACTTGACGACGTCGGCGGTGCCGTCCCAGTTGTTGCCGACGAACATCACCTCGCGCAGGTCGGGTGCAGCGCCCGCGGCGGCGGCCGGCGTGGTGACGCAGGCGGCGAGAACGGTCACCGCGGCGGCGACGCGGGTGACGCGGCGCGTGAGAGCGCTCCCGGAAAGGGCTTTCCGTGCAGGGTCGGAACTGGCGGTCATCGCTTCTCCGAGTGAAGTCGGTGCCCCGGGAGGGGCGGGAACGCGGGCGGGCTCCGCGGCCGGGACGAGGTTCGCAGGGTCTCGGAGGGGAACTCACCCCGTGGGAAGATCTGAAATCGGCCGAGTTCAGATCTTGCTACTGGATAGTAGGGTCGGAGTGACGCCGACCACAAGACCCGCGGGGCGCAACCGCCGCGGGCCAGTCGACGGAGGTGCCGTGGCAGGCAGGATCACCCCGGCGGAGGGGCGCTACGGCGGCAAGGACGCGGCGCAGCGACGGGAAGAGCGGCGCGAGCGGTTCCGGCAGGCCGGTCTGGAGATGTTCGGCGCGGGGCCCGGTTACCGGGGCACCCGGCTCGGTGACCTGTGCAAGGCGGCGGGGCTGTCCAGCCGCCAGTTCTACGAGGAGTTCCGCACTCTGGAGGACCTGCTCGCCGACCTGCACCTGCACGTCAACGACGTGGCGGCGGGCGCGGTCGCCGAGGCCCTGCCGCGGCTGCTGCACCTGAGCACGGCCGAGTTCCTGCCGCTGGCCGTGCGCGCCTACGTGAAGGGCGCGTGCGCCGACCTGCGGCATGCCCGCATCGCCTACGTCGAGGTGGTCGGCGTCAGCCCGCGGATGGACCGCCAGCGGCTCGAACGGCGCGCGCTGTGGGTGGAGCTGATCGACCGGCTGGCGGGGGAGGCCGTCGCGCGCGGCGAGATCCCGCCCGGCAACCACCGCACCACGGCCGCGGCCATCATCGGCGCCGTCAACGGGCTCATGCACGACTGGGTCGTCGGGTGGGTCGACGCGACGCTGGACGAGGTCGCCGACGAGCTGGCCCAGATGGTGCTGGGCCGGTACCGGGTCGCCGGATGATGTGAGCGCTCACAGCGTCGCGTCGAGGATGTCGAATCGATTCGATGGTGACAGGCCCGCGTTCTTGACGTGACCCGGCGCGGCTCTGCAATGTTAACGCTCACTTAACGTTGTGCTGCGAGGGGAGAACGCGATGCCGAGGAAGTCCTGGCAGGCCGTCTGGGCGGCTGCCGCGGTGGTCGCCGCCGCGCTGCTGCCCGCCACACCGGCGGTCGCCGAGTCCAACGGCGGCACGCGGGTGATGCCGCTGGGCGACTCGATCACCGAGGGCACCCAGGTGCCCGGCGGCTACCGGATCGGGCTCTGGCAGCGGTTCGGCGGCGGTGGGTACCGGGTGGACTTCGTCGGCTCGCAGTTCAACGGCCCCGCCTCGCTGGGCGACCACGACCACCAGGGGCACCCCGGCTGGCGCATCGACCAGATCGACGCGAACATCACCGGCTGGCTGCGCAACACGACCCCGCGCACCGTGCTGCTGCACATCGGCACCAACGACGTGCTCCAGAACTACAACGTCGCCGGCGCACCCGGCCGCCTGTCGGCGCTGGTCGACCGGATCACCGCGACCGTGCCGAACGCCGACGTGTTCGTCGCGACGATCATCCCGCTGGCCAACCAGTCGCAGGAGGCGGCGGCGCGCTCGTTCAACGCCACGGTCCCCGGCATGGTGCAGAGCAAGGTGAACGCGGGCAAGAAGGTGCACCTCGTGGACATGCACGCCGCCCTCACCACCGGCGACCTGATCGACGGCGTCCACCCGACCGCGACCGGCTACGACAAGATGGCCGCCACCTGGTACTCCGCGCTGCGGGCCGTGCCGGGCGCCATCGGCGACCCCGTGGCCGCGGGCAAGCGGCTGGTGGGCGTGCCCTCGGGCCGGTGCGCAGACGTGCCGGGGTCCAGTACGGCGAACGGCGCCCAGGCACAGCTGTGGGACTGCCACGGCGGCGCCAACCAGGGCTGGACGTACACCGCGGGCAAGCAGCTGGTCGGGTACGGCTCCAAGTGCCTCGACGCCTACGGCTGGGGCACCACCAACGGCACGAAGGTCGTGACCTGGGACTGCTCCGGCGGCGCGAACCAGCAGTGGAACGTCAACGCCGACGGGACCATCACCAACGCGGCGTCGAACCTGTGCCTGGACGCCTCCGGACGGGCCACGGCCAACGGGACGCTGCTGGTGCTGTGGTCGTGCTCGGGACAGCCGAACCAGCAGTGGCGGCTCGGGTAGCCGCTGCGGGGCGGGTCGCGGCCGGACGGCTCCGGCCGCGGCTCACAGGTCGGCCAGCGGCACCGGCCGGCCCAGCAGGAACCCCTGCGCCTGGTCGCAGCCCAGCTCCCGCAGCACGTCGAGCTGCTCGGCCTGCTCCACCCCTTCCGCGATGACGCTCAGGTCGACCGCGTGGGCCATGGCGATGATGCTCGTGACGATCGCCTCGGCCTCCGCGGACCGGCCCAGGCCCGACGTGAACGACCGGTCGATCTTGAGCGTGTCCAGCGGCAGGGTGAGCAGCTGGGCGAGCGAGGAGTAGCCGGTGCCGAAGTCGTCGATCGCGAGCCGCACGCCCAGGTCGCGCAGCGCCGACAGGGTGCGGGCGGCCAGTGCGGGATCGCGCATCAGGGCGCTCTCGGTGATCTCCAGGCAGAGCGACTCCGGGGGCAGGCCCGCCTCGTGGGTGGCGTGCCGGATGGCCGAGACGAGCCACGGGTCGTCGAGCTGGCGGGCCGACAGGTTCACGGTCAGCTGCAGGTGCGGGGCCAGCACGGCGAGCTCGCGGGTCGCGGTGTGCAGCATGTGCGCGCCGATGATGTTGATCAGGTCGCTCTCCTCGGCGAGCGTGATGAACTCGCCGGGGGAGATGAGGCCGTAGCGGGGGTGCGTCCAGCGCAGCAGGCCCTCCACGGCCGTGCGGCGGCCCGTGGCGACGTCGATGATCGGCTGGTAGGCGAGCCACAGCTGGTCGCTCAGCGGCGCGCGGCGCAGGTCCTGCTCCAGCTGCAGCCGGCGCTGGATGCGGTCGCGCAGCTCCACGTCGAAGAACGCGATGCGACCGCGGCCGTCGGTCTTCGCCCGGTACATGGCGAGGTCGGCGTCGCGCAGCAGGTCGGCACCGTCGCGGGCGTCGCTCGGGTCGGCGAGCACGATGCCCACGCTCGCGTCGACGTGCAGCTGCCGGCCCTGCACGGTGATCGGCCGGTTGAGCTCGGCGCGCACGTGGCCGGCCAGTGCGTGCGCCTCCTCGGGGCCGGCCACGCCGTAGGCGATGACGGTGAACTCGTCGCCGCCGAGCCTGCCCACCACGTCACCCCGGCGGGAGCTGCGGCTCAGCCGCGTGCCGACGACCCGCAGCACCTCGTCGCCTGCGCTGTGGCCCAGCGAGTCGTTGATGACCTTGAACTTGTCCAGGTCGATGAACAGCACCGCGGTGAGCCCCGAGCGGTGCGCCCGCGCGGCCGGGCTGAGCCGGTTGATCGTCACCGTGCGGTTGCACAGGCCGGTCAGCGCGTCGTGCGTCGCCTCGTGCTCCAGCCTGCTGTCCATCAGGCGGCGCTCGGTGATGTCGGTGAACGACACGACCGTCGCCGACGGCAGCCGGCCGTCCTGGTTGAGCGCGCGGGCGCTCAGCGACAGCCAGACGCGGGTGCCGTCCGGCCGCAGCGCGCGCAGGATGCGGCCGTGCTGCGAACGGCCCGTCGCCCTGGTGATCGCGGACGGGAACTGGTCCACCGGCACCGGACGGCCCGCCTCGTCGTGCAGCTCGGTCAGCGACGCCGCCTGACCGATGGCGTCCTGCGCGCGCACGCCGAGAATCCGTTCGGCCGCCGGGTTGACCGACTCGACCAGGCCGGTCGGGCCGACCACCAGCACGCCCTCCTCGATCGCGGCGACCACGGCCGTGAAGTGGCGCTCGGCCCGGCGGCGCGCGGTCTCGTCGGCGCAGATCAGCACGTAGCCGTCGGCCATCCGCGCCACGGACACCCGCACCGCCAGCGCCTCGCCGTCGGAGCGGTGGTGCTCCGCCTGGGCCACGCCACCCGCCTCCAGCACGGCGGCCGGGTACAGCGCGGCGCCGACCACGGCGCCGATGGGCTGGCCGATCGCATCGGCCGCGCGGTGCCCGTAGACGTGCTCGGCGCTGGGGTTCCAGCTGGTCACGACGCCGTCCGCGGTGGTGGCGATCAACGCGTCGCTGACGTGCGCGACGAGCGCGGCCTGGTAGGTCAGCGCCGCGGCGGCCGCCTTCTGCTCGGTGACGTCCCGCATGATCACCTGGAACGCCGGCCGGCCCTCCCAGGTCGTGCGCACCGACACCGACTCGACGTCCAGGGTGCCGCCGCCGCGCCGCAGCAGCACGGCGTCCGCGGGGTCGCTGGTCGCGCCCGGCACGGTCAGCTTCTCGATCCGCCGCAGCATGTCGGACTGCGAGTCCGGGTGGACGAAGTCGGTGATCGGCCGCCCGAGCAGGTCGCCCTCGGACTGCGCCCGCACGAACCGGACCGCTGTCGGGTTCGCGTACACGAGCACACCGGCCTCGTGCACCACGATCGCGTCCGGCGACAGGTCCACCAGCAGCCGGTAGCGGTCGGCGAGGTCGGCCAGCTCCTGCTGCTGGGCGTGCCGCCGGGTCACGTCCGCGGCGACGCCGACCAGCGCCCGCTCACCACCGCGGGCCGAGACGCGGGCGTGGAACAGCAGCCAGCGCCGGCCGCCGGGGGTCTCCAGCGGCTGCTCCAGCTCGAACTCCTGCCACGCCGAGGCCACCCGCGCCGCCACGGTCAGCGGCGCGACGAGCTCGGTCAGCCGGGCGCGCACGGCGTCGGCGTCCGCACCGGGCAGGCCGAGCACCGAGTCGAGGCCCGCCGTCCAGCCGAACCGGTCGGTGCCCAGGTCCAGCCACCACGCCACGGCGGCACCGACCGAGAGCGCGAGGTCGGCCAGCAGCTCGTGGTCGAACTCGGCGTCGCCGGTCAGGCCGCTCACGTCGTCGCTCCCAGATCCGATCGTCCCCCGGACTCGCGGTGGCGTGGCCATCGTGAAGTCCTACTACACACCGTGCCAGAGCCGCACCCGTCTGGCGTGAACACGGTGAGCCGTTATATCCGGTCGCCGGGAGCGACGGGCGGCCAGGGGTCCCGTCAACAGTCCATTGTAGACTGCCGATTGATGTGTTCGCGAGCCGACCGACCCGTTTATGCTGGTGTGAGGTGTCGGCCCTCGGTGTGGGGGAGCGGGATATGGTCGCGCGTGGTGTGGGTGTCTGCGGAATCGGCGTCGTCAGCGCGTACGGCTGGGGCCGCCAGTCGCTCTGGGACGGTCTGGTGAGCGGGAGACCGGCCGCCGTCGTGGTGCCTGAGCTGGCCCGTTTCCCCGGCGACACCGTCTGGGCTGCGTGCGTGGGCGAGGGCGGCGACCCGGCCGACGGGCCGAGCCGGTTCACCCAGGCCATGCGGGCCGCGGCCAGGGAGGCGGTCGAGGACGCCGGTGCGCGCGGCTGGCAGCCGGGCCGCCGGGTCGGTCTGCTGCACGCCGTCGTGCTCGGCGAGGTCGACCTGTGGCGCGAGTTCTACGTCACGCGCGGAGGCGATCTGCCGGTGCACGACTACCTGGCGTTGATGCCGTCCACCCCGATGTCGATGTTCATGCAGGAATACGGTTTCCACGGTCCGGCCATGAACGTCTCGGCGATGTGCGCGTCCGGCAACGCCGGGCTCATCACCGCCAAGGCCTGGCTGGACGCCGGAATCGTCGACGACGTCGTGTTCGTGGCGACGGACCTGTCCCTCACCCCGGAGAACGTGGCCCACTTCGTCCGCCTGGGAGTGGCCATCGTGGACGCCGAGCCGCTCGACGCGTGCCGGCCGTTCCAGCAGGGCAGCCGCGGCTTCGTGATGGGCGAGGCGTCCGTGGCGTTCGTCCTGTCGCGCCGCGCGTCCAACCCGTACGCGATGACGCTCGGCGGCGCGATGTCGCACGACGCCTACCACGTGACCTCGATCGACCCGCGGCTCGACCAGATCACCACCTGCTTCACCGACGCGCTCGACAACGCCGGCGTGAGCGCCGCCGACGTGCGCTACCTCAACGCCCACGGTCCCGGCACGGCCCAGTGCGACGCCGCCGAGGCCGCCGTGCTGGAACAGCTGTTCGGACCGGACACCGGCATCTACTCGGTGAAGCCGCTGACCGGCCACTGCCAGGGCGCCGCGTCCGCCGTGGAGGTCGCGGTGACGGCCATGGCCTACGACTGCGGGGTCGTCCCGGCGCCACCGGTCGTCGCACCGGGACACCCGCGGCTGCTCAACGGGCCCACACCGGTCGCGGACGGCATCACGATCAAGTCGTCGCTGGGCATGGGCGGGCACAACTCGGCCGTCGTGCTGGCACCACCGGCCTGAGCCGCGCCGCCGGTCAGAGGTCCAGCACCAGCCGCGGTGAGCGGGACCGGGACACGCAGATCATCATCACGTCGCCGCAGTCCTGTTCGGCCGCGGTGAGGACGGAGTCCCGGTGGTCCGGCACGCCGTCGAGCACGCCCGTCTCGCACGTGCCGCAGGTGCCCTCCCGGCAGGACGACAGCACGGACACCCCGGCCCGTTCGACGGCGTCGAGCACGGACTGTCCCGCCGGCACCCGCACCGTGGTCCCGGTCTGCGCCAGCTCGACCTCGAAGTCCTGCCGCGGTCCCTCGCCGGCGCCGGGCTTCGGCGCGAACCGTTCGACGTGGAGGGTGCCCTCCGGCCACCGCGCGCAGTGCTGCTCGACCGCGGCCAGCAGGCCTTCCGGACCGCAGCAGTACACGGCCGTGCCCTCCTCGGGTTCGCCCAGCAGCGCGGCCAGGTCCAGCAGGCCGTGCTCGTCCTCGGGGCGCAGCTCCACCGCGGGCAGGTGCTCCAGCTGCGCGCGGAACGCCATGGAGGACCGCGTCCGGCCGCCGTAGACGAGCCGCCAGTCACCTCCCGCCGCCGTCACCGCGGCGATCATCGGCAGGATCGGCGTGATGCCGATGCCGCCCGCGATGAACAGGTGCCGCTTCGCCTCGACGAGCTCGAAGTGGTTGCGCGGCCCGTGCACCTCGACCTCCTGCCCGGCGGTGAGCACCTCGTGCACGTGCCGCGAGCCGCCGCGGCCGCCCGGTTCGAGCAGGACGGCCACCTGGAGGACCGCGGTGTCGGCCGGGTCGCCGCACAGCGAGTACTGGCGCACCACCCCGTCGGCGAGCACCAGGTCGACGTGCGCGCCCGGCGTCCACCGCGGCAGCGGGTCGCCCGCGGGGTGCCGCAACGTCAGCAGCACCACCCCGTCGGCGACCGGTTCCTTGCGTTCCAGCAGCAGTTTCACGGCGTGTGCCCCGCGGGGTGGGCGAGCAGCCAGTCCCACAGCTCGACCGGGCCCTCGAACTCGCGTTCCGCCGCGCAGTGGCAGGTCGCGCGGAGCCGGTCGGTGCCGGGCACCCAGTGGACGCGGTTGACCCGCTCGCCGGTGAGCGCGTTCACGCCGGCTCGCACAGGCGCCCGAGCATCCGCCGCGCGGCCAGCCCGCCGGTGTCGATGTTGATCGACAGCTCCTGGTAGCCCTCCGGCTCGGACGCGATGACCTGCTCCAGCACGTTCAGCGCCACGACGTCCTGCAGCACGACGGTGCGGTTGCTCTCCGCGAGGAACGCCGAGACCTCCTCGTCGCCGAGCGCGAAGTCCCGTGCCACGGCCCAGAAGTCGTGCGTCGAGGTCTCGGTCTCCGGCGTGATCGCGTACACGACCTCGACGTGGAACGCGTCCGGGTCGGTGCCGTCGGGGTTCGGCGTGGACCCGACTGGCGCGATGCGGCTGTGCAGCTTGTACAGGCACGGCGGCGTGTACTCGATGTCCTGCCAGCGCGCGATCCGGCCCTCCAGGCCCGTCGACTTCGAGTAGAACGGCGGGCACTCCGCGTCGTCCATGTGCCGCGACACGTAGATGATGCCCGCGTCCTCGTCGACCTCGGTCGTGATCGGGGTGGACGCGACCTCCGGTGTGCCGATGTAGCCGCCGTGCAGGTAGGTCTCGTGCGAGAGGTCCAGCAGGTTGTCCACGAGCAGCGAGTACCTGGCTTGCAACGGCTCCATGCCGCACACCGTCGTGTAGTCCGGCGCGACGAGCCACGGCGCCCGCGGGATGCGCGCCGCGTCGGCCTTCTCCGGGTCGCCGATGAACACCCACACGAACGAGTCCTGCTCCACCACGGGGTAGGGCAGCAGCCGGGCCGTGCGCGGGATGCGGGTCTGCCCCGGCACGGCGACGCACCGGCCGCCCGCGTCGTAGGTGAACCCGTGGTAGCCGCACACCACCTGGTCGTCGACGAGCCGCGACGGCGCCTGCGACAGCGGGAACCGCCGGTGCACGCACCGGTCCGGCATCGCCGTCACCGCACCGCCACGGGTGCGCCAGAACAGGATCGGCTCACCGCAGACGGTGCGGCTGAACAGGTCGTGCTCGATCTCGGACCCGTACGCGGCGACGTACCACTGGTCGCGCGGAAAGCCGGTCATTCGGGCTCCTTCGCCGGTGTTGCTCCGTGGTGGGAGAGCACAGCGTGGCGGAGACCACCGCACGCGGCGAAGCGCCGTTTCCGGAAAATGGAAGCCCTGACGCCGTTAGCCGCAGAGCGCTCGGGAGATCGCCTGAGCGCTGGTGCGCACGAGCGGCGCCAGCGCGTGCGGCGTCATGGTGCCGTGCCGCACCACCAGCGACACGGCGGCGACGACCTCGCCGTGCTCGTCGTGGACCGGCGCGCCGACCGAGAGGGCGTCCATGGTCACCTGCCGGTCGCTGACCGAGAAGCCGTTCGACCGGACGGCGGCGAGCATCCGCCGCAGCTGGGCCGGATCGGTGACGGTCCTGGCGGTGTAGCGGTCGATCGGGCCGCTCAGCACGTCCTCCTGCACCTCGACCGGCGCGTGCGCGAGCAGCACCAGGCCGACACCGGTGGCGGTGAGCGCGAACCGGTCGCCCACGCGGGTCAGCACCGGCACGGCGACCGACCCCGCGATCCGCTCGACGAACACGACCTCGGTGCCCTCCCGGACGGCGAGCTGCACGTTCTCCCTCGTGACCTGGGACAGGTCCTCCAGGAACGGCAACGCGGTCTCCCGCAACCCCGGACCGCGCGGCGCGAGCGAGCCGAGCTCCCACAGCCGCAGCCCGATCCGGTAGAGCCCGTCCGCACCCCGCTCGGCGGCACCCCACGCGCACAGCTCCTGCATCAGCCGGTGCGCGGTCGACAACGGCAACCCGGCCCGCCGCGCGAGGTCGCTCAGCGTCAGCTCGCGGTGCTCGGCGTCGAACGCGTCGAGCAGTTGCAGCGCACGGCCGATGACCGGTCCGGTGGGACCGGTGGGCCGGCCTCGACGCGGGGCACTCACCCCGTCATCTTGCCGGAGCGGCCCGTGCGAGTGGCTTGAACCGGGGATCTTGGATTCGGGATGGCTTGGACCGGCCGTCGGTGGTCAGGTGCGGTGACCGGGGCGCGGTGACCGGGGTGCGGTGGCTGAATGTCGTGGCTGGATGACGTGACCGCCCCCGCCGCCTCAGTCGGCCTGCTGCTCCATCACCAGGATCGCTCCACCCGGCTCACCACCGTTGTTGCGCAACGAGCTGCACACGACCCGGACGACGACTTCGTGCCCGCGCCGGTTCACCGCGCTGCCGGAACCGTTGGGCGCCTTGCGGAAGACGCGCTGCTTCAGGTCGAGGCGACGGGCGCTTACGGCGGCAGAACTACCGGTTCACCCGCAGCGCCAGCACGGCCCACACGATCTTGCCACCGTCGAGGGACGGGGAAGAGCCCCAGGCGAGGGACAACCGGTGGACCAGCTCCAGTCCGCGGTGGCCCGGCTCGCCCGGCGGGGAGGACTCCCGGACGGGGGGATCGGGGTTGTCGTCGCACACGGCCAGGGACAGGCCGCTGGAGTGCAGCTCGATGCGCAGCACGGCCTCGGAACCGGAGTGCCGCACCGCGTTCTCGACCAGTTCGCTGACCACCACCAGTGCCTGTTCGAGCATCTCGGGCAGCCGCCACTCCTCGCAGGCGGTGCGCACCTCGTCGCGCGCCACCAGCGCGGCCAGCAGGGACTTCGGCAACGTCAGCCGCCGGTAGCGGCGCGGTGGCGGTTCCTCGGCCCGCCGCAGTGCCGAGGCGAGGTCGTTCTCCGTGGCCACGTGCCGGCTCACGCCGCTGCGCCGCAGCTCGTGCCGGTGCCGTTCGGTCTCGGTGACGAGGACCACGGGCACGCCGGGCCACTGCGAGACCTTCATCCACACGGTGGCGAAGACCGCCAGCATCGCCCGGCTCGCCGACTCGAAGTCCGGGCCGAGCCGCACGACGAGCGCGTCCGGCGCGACCGTCGCCTGTTTGAGCAGGCCGTCGCGCAACGCCGGGTAGGACGACAGGTCGAGCCGCCCCACCGGTGTCGCCACGACGACGCCGGCCAGGTCGGCCGTCCTGATGTCGATGTCGGTCACGCGGCGGCGCCCTCCCGCAGCTCGGAGCGCAGCAGGTGCTTGCGCAGGACCTCGGATGCCACCAGCGTCTCCTCCTGGTTGTCGTAGCGCGCCGCGGCGAGCTCGCGCCCGGCCTGCCGGGAGTGCGAGGCCATCCGCCGGGCGAGCGCGGTCTTCTCCTCCAGCGTGCGCAGCGCCGTCCACAGCGCTCGCTCCAGGCCGCCCATCTCCGCAGCCGCCGCCACGTGATCCATGTCGACGTGGTTGCAGCACGCTCTCCGGCATTCCGGAGCACAGGGCGTCGTCAGGGGACTGCACGAGCGCGAGGCCGTTCCCGTTTTTGACCACGCCGACCACCGCCGCACCTCTTGCCGCCGCGGCGGGCCGATGACGTTCTCCGTCGGCCCCTTCGCCAGCCGCAGCGCCTCGCTGCGGGCGAGGATCACCGGCAGCGCGGAGGAACCACCGGTTGAGGCTCCGACGACGAACAGGTTCCTGCGCACCTGTGCTCCTCAAGCTCGACGTCGTGCACGAGTACCCCGTGGTGCTGGTGCGACACCTCAGCCCGCCCGGCCGCCCGACCTGCACAAGCGCCGGGTCCCCGGTTCGACGGCGCCGCCGAGGAGGAATGCGGTCGGTTTCAGGAGGCAGCTCGGCTCAGTGGTTTCACCCTGAGGGGGAGTGCGCCCGTGCGTCCAGAACGTCCTGTTCCCGACGAGATTGCGTCCGTGCGTGTCGGCGACTCCGGTGCCGTCGTGGTCGTCCGGGTGCTGACACACAGCGACACGGCAGCGTACCTCCGTTTGGCGGTGTGCAACCACCGGAGCGGTCAGCGACCGGGAGCCGGCAGGCGGCCGGTCCTGGTGAGCTGCTCGGCGATGTCGCGCAGCTTGAGGTTGGTGTGCTGGCTCGCGCGGGTGAGCACCGCGAACGCCTGGTCCGCGGTGATCTGGTGGCGTTCCATCAGGATGCCCTTGGCCTGGCCGATCAGGTCGCGGGTCGCCACCGCCGCGCTCAGCTGGCTGCGTTCCTGGGCGGAGGCGAGCGCGATCGCAGCGTGCCCGGCGAACAGGCTGCCGACGTGCCACGACTCGTCGTCGAACGCACCCGTTCGCGCGGAGTACAGGTTGAGCGCGCCGAGGTCCTCGTCCTGCACGAACAGCTGGAACGACAGCATGCTGCCGACCTCCAGGTCCGCGGCCTTCCCGATGAACACGGGCCACCGGTCGTCACCGGCGACGTCAGGAACGGAGACGATCTTCTCGTCGTACAGGGCGGTCAGGCAGGGACCCTCACCGGACGCGAGCTGCGCCTGGTCGACCTCGCACGGCAGGTCACCGGTCGTGGCGACGGTCCGGATCTCCCTGCGGCCGAGCACGGTCATGATGCCCGCGTGCTCGGCACCCGGAATGGTCCCGGCCGCGGCGTGGACGATCGCGTCCATCGTCTCCTGCTCGCCGTGCTGCTGCTGGAGCGCACGGGCGATCCTGGTCAGGTGCGCAGCCAGGTCCGGTTCGCGCTCGGCGGGGAGTCCGAGGTGGCCCTCGCCCGGCGGGCCTGCGGTGTCGGTGGCCATGCGGGTGGTTACCCGGAACGGCCGCCGGTACACGGGTGCGGTACGGGTGCACGGAGTGGAACGGCGCATCCGTGCGCTGGAGTCGCGCCGGGCCCGGCTCAAGACGCGGGCCGGCAGGGCGTCGAGCTCGGGTGACGTCAGCACGGCCATGGCCGCGCCGGCCGAGGCGCGCCTGCACGCGGCGCAGGCACGACAGCGGTTGCGGGAGAGCCTGATCAGCTCCGCGCGTGCGCACGAGCGGGCAGCCGCTGTCCACACGCGTGCGGCGGAGCACGGGGGCATGGGCGTCGCGGAACACCGGGCCGCAGCCGCGCAGCACCGCCGTGGCCGACCGCGAGAGCGCTGCCAAATCGTGATCACGAAAACCCCCCAGTCCTCTGTGGAACCAGGCGTAGCACCGGACCCGGCAGGGAACTCCCGGTCCGCCGGGCCCGGTGCGCCGGACGCGGCGGCACCGCGCGTGTGGTCGGGCTGTGTTCGGCAGTGTTGTTCAACAGCCAGCAACCGCGCGGGTCCGGTAGCGCGGTGCGGATCTGCGTTCGCGCGGTCCGCACCGCGTTCGCCGGTTCAACGCGCCGCCGCCGGGTATGCCGCACGGACGGAAGCCGACCTCCAGGAGGAGAGTGCCGTGACGGGACCGGACCGGGACGAGGAGACGGTGCAGCGGGGAGCCGCGGAGGAAGCGAGCGGCACACCCCTGACCGAGACGGAGGCCGAGGTGTCACGGCGGCCGCCGAGCGACACCCCCGAGGACGTCCCCGACGAGGACGGCCGCGGGACCGGCGGCATGGGCCTCGGCGGTGACGACGTCGAGTGAGACCGGACGAGCCGGTGGTACAGCAGCGGCGGTTCGCCGGCCGCAGCTCGCGTGGTCGGGTGAGGTGGCCCGGCGCGCGAAGGAGCTGGAACGCGGCAACTGCGTGACCTGACCGGCCACCCGGCGCGGTCCGCTGTTCCCGGACGAGCGGTCCTCACGGGCACCCCGTCGACAGGTCGTTGCAGAACGAGCACATTCCGCGCGACGGCCGATCACATCGGCGCGGCATCGTCGAGCACGTCGGACACACCCGGCGCGCGACGACGAGGAGATGAACCAGTGGTGATGCGGGGACACGCGGGCGGCAACGGACTTCGCACCGCCTGCGCGGTGGTGCTCGTGCTCGTGGTGACGGCCTGTGCGACACCGCCGGAGGCCGGCACCGTCCACTCGGGAGGTGGCAGCTCCCGGGCGGACGGTGACGGCAGCATCCCGGAGAACGAGAGCATCTCGTTGCAGGACAACGACCACCCCGCCATCGCCAACCTCGACCCCGCACTGCTCGCGGCGGTGCGGGCGGCCGCCGTGGACGCCGCGGCGCGCGGGGTGGAGCTGAAGGTGACGTCGGGCTGGCGCAGCAAGCGGTACCAGCAGCGGCTGCTGGACGAGGCCACCGCGCGGTACCGCAGCGCGGAGGAGGCCCGCAAGCTCGTGCACCCGCCGGAGAAGTCGAAGCACGTGACCGGGCACGCCATCGACATCGGGCCGACCGCCGCCGCGGACTGGCTGATCCAGCACGGCGCGGACCACGGGCTCTGCCAGGCGTTCGCCAACGAGATGTGGCACTTCGAGCTGCTGACCACGCCTGGCGGCCAGTGCCCGCAACCGCAGGGCACCGCACTGGGCTGAACCCTTCCGATTCCTTTCACCGCCTCCACGGGTCCACACCCCCGAAGTGCCGGCGTCGGGTGACACCGGCCGGAGCCAGAGGGGGAAGGACAGTGGCCACCCGCACGTGGGTGCTCGTGACGACCGCGCTGACGGCGGTCAGAACGGACCTCGGCGCGTCGGTCACCGAGCTGGAGTGGACGGTCAACGGCTACGCGCTGAGCTTCGCCGTGCTGCTGCTGACGGCAGCGGCGGGGTTGCCGGAGCGGATCGGTCCCGGGTGACCGGCATCGGGCGTCAGGTGCTGGGCACCGGGTGCGCGCGGGTCCAGTCGTCCACGTGGAACGGTCCCGCTCCCTCCGGCACCAGCCCGGCCGCGTGGGCGGCGACCGCGGCGGGGACCTGCCCGTCGGCCAACCCGAGCCGGTCGCGGTAGTCCGCCGCGAACGCCGCCGCGACCTCCGCCGAGGACAGCCCCGGCGCGTAGTCGGCCAGCCCGGCGATCGAGCTCTCCCGCAGTCCGTAGCCCAGCGCCTGCGACACCGCGGTGAGCACGGCGCGGACCTCGTCCGACACGGCGACCTGGACGACGGTGCTGAACAGCGACCCGGTCGCGGTGACCCGCTGGGCCGAGCCCACGACCTTGGCGGTGCCCGCCACGTTGATGCTGTACTCGCCGGGGCAGTACTCGCCGTCGACCTCGCCGACGCGGGCGTCGACGTCACCGAGCCCGCGCAGCACCCGCACGTGGCTCTCGGCGTTGGCGGCGAACGTGGCGCTGCCGGCGTGCCGGATTCCGGTGGTGCGGTCGAGGTGGTCGATCACGACGGCACCGGCGTCGTAGGCGACCATCCGCCCGCCCGGCGAGCGCACCACCGTCGCGAACCCCGCCGCACGGGCCACCTCGGTGGCCTTCGCGATGCCGGGTGAACGGAGGTCACGGCCGCTGAACGCGACCGTCGGGCCGTGCGGCACGTAGATGTGGACGAGCTCCGACCACGTCGCGGTGGGGGCGCGCAGCAGCAGGGCCGGGACCACCAGCTCGGTGGGTGCGGGGCCGGTGCTGCCGGTGGCCAGCAGCCGGGGGAGGTCGAGGTCGTTCGCAGGAGACACGCGACGATTCTCGACCACCGCCCCGATGACCGTCGCGGTGAGCCGGTCACGACCCCAGCAGCACCAGGAACTCCGCCCTGCTGCGCTCGATCCGCGCACCCAGGTCGAGTGCCTGCCTGCTCGTCCCGGCCGACAGCTCCGCACGGGCGACGGTCCGCGCCTCCTCGCACTGGGTGCGCAGCAACGTCCGCAGCTGCCCGTCGAAGTCGGCGTCCCGCGCGCCGCCGGCCGCGGCCAGCTCGGCGGGCGTGATCATGCCGGGCATGTCGTGGCCCGCGTGCTCACCGGACTCCGGCCGGCCCGCCCGCGCGAGCACCTCCCTGGCCTGGACCAGCTCAGCTCGATAACCGGCACCGAACTGCTCGGCCACCGGACGCAGCGCGGAGCCGGGACGGCCGGCGACCAGCGCCAAGGCGGCCAGCGCCGACTCGTTCTGCGGGATCACGAGGTCCACGAACGCCAGGTCCGTCGCGGTCGGCCCGGCTGGCGACGAGACGGCAGGCGACGAGACGGCAGGCGACGGGACAGCGGCCGGTGGTGCCTCGGCCACCGCACCGCACCCCGTCGGCAGGACCGCCGCCAGCAGGACCACCGCGACGTGCAGGACCCGCACTACGGGCGGCCGTCCGGTCCGCACTTGACGATCCGGTTGATGCAGTCGCGCACGCGCTGCGCCATCTCGGCCTCGGGCCACACGTTGAAGAAGTCGCCGTGCATCGTGTAGCCGGGACCGGACGACAGCCTGAACCGCGCCGGGTCGCCGTTGGCCGGGTAGCGCAGCACCTGGCGCAGCTTCGGCACGGGCACGGGGTGCGTGGCCGGGCAGTCGCCCGCGACCGGGTAGGACATGTGGCTCTTGTGGTCGGCGGAGTCGAGGTCCTTGCCGTTCCAGCACTGCGGGAAGTCCAGGTAGGACTCGATCATCGTGCCGGCCGGGCAGTTCACGAAGTCCTTCGAGGCGCCGACATGGCCGGCGTGCAGGCACGACCAGCGCGACCGCGTGCTGTCGTCCGGCGCGGTGGCCTTGGCGTTGCCCGCGACGATCCGCAGGCCCCGCGGCAACGGCTGGGTGCGGGCGATCACGTCGTCGCGCACGCCCTCGCCGAGGTAGTAGAACGTGGTGCCGGTCGGCTCGACGGGCTGGCCGTCGACCAGCAGGGTGGGCACCCAGTACGACGACAGGTCGGTCTTGGGGCTGCACGTGCTCGTCGCGCCGCCCAGGCTCGTCACGTCCGAGCGGGCGTTGGTGGAGACGTTGCCGAAGAAGCTGTGCATGTGCGAGACACCGGGCAGGTTCGGGAAGACGATCGGGTCGTCCGGCAGCCGGTGGGTGAACGGGCACTCGGCCACGAACTCCGCCACGCGCACCGCGTTCGGCGGGATCGGCGCCTGCGGCGGCAGGGGAGCGACGGCCTCGGTGGTGGGCGGAGTGGTGGCCGGGGTGGTCGCCGGTGCGGAAGCGGGAGCGGGAGTCCCGGGAACGGCCGTCGCGGTGCGGGTCTGCGCGGCGGGCGTCGTGGTCGTGGTCGGCGCGACCGCGGCCGGCGGTGGCTTGGGCGGTGAGAAGAACATCGCGTTCGCGGTCACCGCGGACGCCGCGACACCGGCCACGGCGAGGACCGCGATCAGGACGCGCCTCCGCAGCCGTGACGGGGTGGGGGCGTGGGTCATCGGAAGTCCTTTCGGGCAGGGTGGACTGACACAGGGGTGGAACGGGACGAGCGGACGCGAGCGGGAGCTCAGCCCGCGTCGCGGTAGGCCTCGCCGGCCTGGTTCGGGGTGCCGCCGGGGGCGTAGAGGCCGGTGCCGGGCTTGTCGGCGGGCAGCGCGAACCACGCATACCGCTCGACGTGCGGCAGGCCCTCCATCATCGCGCTGGAACCGCGGGCGAACGCCGCGAGCTGCGCCTGGGTCGGGTAGCGGGGTGTGCCGCCGGAGAAGTCGATGAGCGAGTACTCGGTGAGCCACACCGGTTTGCCGTACCGCGCGTGCACCGCGTCGAGGTAGTTCTTCAGGTGCTGCACGGCCGCCGCGCTGAAGTCCGACCCGTACCAGTGCACGGTGATGAAGTCGACCCGCAGGCCGCGCTGGGCCGCACCGGTCATGAACCGGTCGAGCCAGCCGCCCGGCTTGTCACCGCTGTGCGCGACGGCGGGGCTGCCGAGCCGCAACCCGGTGGCGGCGAGCTTCGGCCACAGGTCGAGCGCCTGCTCCGGCGTCATGTTGGCCTGATCGGGGAAGTCCGGCTCGTTGAACCCGAGCAGCACCTTCCCGTTGGCCTTCGCGCGGGCGATCGTGGCGTCGTCGGTGAACTTCGCGCCCCAGATCATCGGCACGAACTCGACGTTCGGCGGCGTGGCGATGCCGTCCGGGTGCACGGCCCAGTTGTAGTACCACCCGGCGCGCACGTCGGTGAGCGCCTTGCCGACGCCGGAGAAGTTCCACGTGCTGACGCCCTTCTTCGCCGACGCCGCAACGGGTTTCGGCGCCGCGGCGGGCACGGGCGGTGCGGCCACCGTCGTCGAGGACGGCGGCGCCGTGGACGGCGCTGGTGACGGAGTGGTGGTGATGGCCGGCGGTGTGGTCGTGGGCGCGCTCTGGGAGGTGGTCGCGGACACCGCGCGGGTGACCGGTTCCTCCTTCGAGGGCAGCACGGCGACCACGATGCCCGCGGCCAGCACGGCGGCCGCCGCGGCGGCGATCGGTTTGACCAGCGCGCCCTGCAGGAACACCCCGAACTTGCCGGTCGCCGCCGTGGACGTCGTGGTGGCGGCGGGCGCCGTGGTGACGGGGGAGATGCTCACCTGCGTCCCGACGAGCGCCGACTGGTCGAGCCCGAACCCGAACGCGGCGGGCAGCGGCACCAGCGGCAGCCGGGCGATCAGTCCCTCGACCGCGGCCAGGTCGTACCCGCACCGCTCACACCGGGGGCAGCCGCGGCTGTGCCGGACGATCCGCTTGCGCCACAACGGGCTGGGGTCACCGTCCCAGTCGGCGACGACCTCGGCCAGCTCGGGGCAGCGCGGCGTGCGCTCCAGCGTCCGCACGACGATCCGCGCGGCGTCGAGCTGCGCCTTGACCCGCTGCACCCGCACGGCGGTGTGCTGCGGCGTCAGCTCCAGCGCGTCGGCGACCTCGGTGCGGGTCAGCCGGCCGGCCGCCTCCAGCCACCACAGCGACAGCAGCTCGCGTTCGTCGGCGCTGAGCCAGCGGGTGGCCGCGACGACCTCGCGCCGCTGCCCGGACAGCTGCAACCGCATGATCGTGAGGTCGACGAAGTCAGCGCCGGGGTCGGCGACGTCCTCCAGGACCGGTCCGGTGATCGGGACCCGCTGGTTTTCGCGGTGCCGCAGCCGGATCTGGTTCATCGCGATCACGACGAGCCACGACCGGAACCCGGCCGGGTCGCGCAGCGAGGACAGCCCGTGCACCGCGCGCAGCATGGTCTCCTGGACCACGTCGTCGGTGTCGGCGTGACCGCCGAGCGCGTGCCCCACGATGTTGTAGACGAGGGGCAGGTATCCGCTCACCAGGTCGTCCAGCGCGCGCTGGTCGCCGTCGCGTGCGGCCACCACCGTCGCGACGCCGGGTTCCTCGGCCACCGCCATGCCCACCTCACTTGCCGGTCCAGGGTCCTCTGACCAGGAGATGTCCCCGGCGCCCGGCAATAACGAAAAAACTTCGAAGAACTTTCGAGCGCTCCGCCGCCGCCGCGGGCAGGAGCTCAGAGCAGCGCCACGAGCCCGTAGGCACCGGCGGCGACGGTAGCGGACGCGGGCAGCGTCAGCACCCAGCCCTTCGCGATGTCCGCCGCCACCGACCAGCGCACCGCGGACCGGCGTGTGGTGGCGCCGACGCCCATCACCGCCGAGGTGATGACGTGCGTGGTGGAGATCGGGGCGTGGAAGACGAACGCGGTCAGGTACAGCACCGAGGAGGCGGACAGCTCGGCGGCGAAGCCGTGCGGCGGCGTGAGGTGGAAGATGCGCCGGCCGAGGGTGCGCATGATCCGCAGACCACCGGCGTACGTCCCGGCCGACAGGGCCAGCGCGCAGGCCCCGATCACCCAGAACGGCACCGAGTAGCCGGCCTGGTTGCCGCTGACGACCAGCGCCAGGACGATCACGCCCATGCTCTTCTGGGCGTCCTGCAGGCCGTGGCCCAGCGCGAGGCTCGCCGCGGAGAACACCTGGGCGCGGCGCATCAGCCGGCCCGCGCGGTGCGCGTTCGCGTTGCGGAACGCCCACATGATCACCGTCATCACCAGGTAGCCGAGCAGCAGGCCGACGACGGGCGAGACCACCATCGGGATCACGACCTTCTCCACCACGCCCGCCCAGTGCACCGTGGTCGCGGAGACCAGCGCGGCACCGACCAGGCCGCCCACCAGCGCGTGCGACGAGGACGACGGCAGCCCGAAGTACCAGGTGACCAGGTTCCAGGCGATGGCGCCGACCAGGGCGGCGGTGACCACGTGCAGCGCGTCGTCGCCGACCGGGGTGTCGATGAGACCGGAGGCGATGGTGACCGCGACGCCGGTGCCCAGCAGCGCGCCGACCAGGTTCATCACCGCCGCGAGCGCGAGTGCGGCGCGCAGGGTGAGCGCACGGGTGGAGACCGCGGTGGCGATGGCGTTGGCGGCGTCGTGGAAGCCGTTGGTGAAGTCGAAGGCCAGTGCCAGCACCACCACGAGCACCAGGCCCGCGGTGAGCATCAGGCCTCCTTGACCGCGATCGAGTGCACGGCGTTCGCCACGTGCTCGAACGCGTCGGCCGCTGCCTCCAGCTCGTCCACGACCTCCTTGAGCTTCATGACCTCCAGGGCGTCGCGCTGCCCGTTGAACAGCTCCGACAACAGCCGCCGGTAGACCTGGTCGGCCTCGTTCTCGACCTGGTTCACGTCCACCCAGTAGGCGGTCAGCTCCTGCGGCTCTGCCAGCCGGGGCATGGCCGCCGCGGTCAGCTGGGCGGCCCGGCACAGCAGGTCCACCTGCGCGTTCACGCCGTCGGGCAGCTCACCCACGCGGTAGAGGGTCGCCAGGTCGACCGCGGCGTCCATGTGGTCGACGACGTCGTCCAGCCTGGCCGCGAGCCGGTAGATGTCCTCCCGGTCGAACGGCGTGACGAACGACCGGTCCAAGTGCTCGATGATCGCGTGCGTGGCGTCGTCACCGGCGTTCTCCAGCGCGTGCATGCGCTCCGCCAGCTCCTGCCGCCGGTCGGCGGGCGCCCGCACGAACTCGCCCAGCAGCTCCACGCTCCTGCCGATGTTCGCGCCGATCTCGGTGAACAGCTCGAAGAACTTGGCACCCGTGGGCTTGCGGCTGATGCGCATGCGGTCGTTCCTCCCTCGCCGTGGTGGGTCGTGCGGCGTCTCCGGACGTGCCCGAGGTCAGTCGCGTGCGCGTCCGGGGGAGGTGGGGAGCCCGGCGGTTGCCCGCCCGCAGCCCGCCGGCGTGGCACCGCCGGCAGGCTCGTGGTGCGGATGCGGTCGGTGGTGCGCACGCGGCACGGTTACCCGGCGGGGTCGCGGGCAAACAGCGCGTTGTCACCTCGTCAGGTGAGCAGCTGGCCACCGGTGACGCCGAGGACCTCGCCGGTGATGTAGCTGGACTCCTGCGAGGCGAAGAAGACGTAGACCGGTGCCAGCTCGGCCGGTTGCGCGGCCCGGCCCAGCGGTGTCTGCGCGCCGAAGTCGTCGACCTTCTCGGCGGGCATGGTCGCGGGGATCAGCGGTGTCCACACCGGACCGGGGGCCACGGAGTTGACCCGGATGCCCTTGTCGACCAGGTCGGCGGAGAGCGCCTTGGTGAAGTTGACGATCGCGCCCTTGGTGGCGGCGTAGTCCATCAGCTCGGGGGAGGGCTGGAACGCCTGGATCGACGACGTGTTGATGATCGCCGCACCCGGTCGCATCAGCGGCACGGCGGCCTTGGTCAGCCAGAACATCGCGTAGACGTTCGTCTTGAACACGCGGTCGAACTGGTCGCTGCTGATGCCGAGCAGCCCCTCGTCCTGCGCCATCTGGTAGGCCGCGTTGTTGACCAGGACGTCGATCCGCCCGAACTCCTCCTCCGCGCGCCGGGCGACCTCCCGGCACGCCTCCTCGGTGCGCAGGTCACCGGGGACCAGCACGGCCTGCCGGCCGGCTTCGCGCACGAGCTCGGCGGTGCGCTCGGCGTCGGCCTGCTCCTCCTCCAGGTAGCAGAGCAGCACGTCAGCACCCTCGCGGGCGAACGCGATCGCGGTGGCGCGGCCGATGCCGGAGTCGCCGCCGGTGATCACGGCCTTGGTGTCGCGCAGCCGGTCGCTGCCCCGGTAGGTGTGCTCGCCGTGGTCGGGCTCTGGACCCATCCGGCTGCCGGTGCCGGGGTGCTCCTGCTCCTGGCCCTCCTGCCGGCCGGGACGCGGGTACTGCTCCCTCGGGTCCTGCCGGGTGTACTGGTCTGCTGCCATGGGCGGTCACCTCACGATGATCGAACGTCGGAACCGCAGGTGTTCCCGCGCACCGGACGTCCAATCACGCGGATCTCCGCCGTGCGTCACGTTTCGCCGATCGGGGGAGCGGTAGTTCCGGTGTGGACCACGGCGGAGGGAGCCAGCCATGCCGGACCGCCCGCGGCACGTGCGGGAACGGTGGGACCGGGTCGGGGACCGGGAGTTCCGCAGCCTGACGGCGGGGCACCGCGTCGGCGACCGGCCCGACGTCGTGCTGGTGCCCGGCCTCGGCGCACTCGGCTACCTAGCCGACACCCTCGCCGGCTGCGGTGCCTTCACCAGGGCGCACCTGCTCGACGTGCCGGGCTTCGGCCACCGCGCGGCGCGGGTGTGCCCGGCCGGGATCGGCGCGGTCGCGCGGGCGGTGTGCGACTGGGTCGAGGAGGTGGTCGCGGCTCCGGTGGTGCTGGCGGGGCACTCCACCGGTGCCCAGGCCGCACTGCACGCCGCGGCGGCCCGGCCGGAGCTGGTGCGGTCGCTGGTGCTGCTCGGCCCCACCTTCCCACCGGAACAACGCGGCCTGGGCGGCCTGGTCAGCGGGTTCCTGCGCACCCTGCCGCACGAGCCGCCCTCGGTGGTGCGCGGGACGGTGCCCGACTACCTGCGCGCCGGTCCGGTGGAGATCGCGCGCTTCGTCCGCTCGGCCCAGCGGGACCGGCCGGAAGAGGTCGTCGCGCGGGTGGGTTGCCCGGTGCTGGTGGTGCGCGGTGAGCACGACGCGTTGTCGCCGGTGCACTGGGTCGAACGGCTCGCCGCCGCGGCACCGGACGGGCGGGCGGTGGTGGTACCCGGTGCCCACGCGTTCCTGTTCCACCGCGGGGGGATGACGGCGCAGCTGATCGCCGGGGTGACCGGGTAGCCGAGCGGCGTCGTCGAGGTCCTGTTCGGACGTCTCAACCGGTGACGCGGGCTTCGGCGCAGAACGGCGCCCGCCGGACGGTTGCGTCCGGCGGGCGCGGCCGCTGCGGGATCAGATCGGCTCGTCGGGCGTCCGTGCCGTGCTCGCCACCGAGCCACCGGGCTCGTCGGCGAGCTGGCCCCGCCCCGCGGCCTCGGTCTGCGACTCCTCGTCCAGCTCGCTCGGCACGACCGGCACGTCGGGCTGTTCCTCTGCCAGCCGGTCGTCCAGCGGACGCGGGTGGGCCTGCTCGTACGGCGTCGTGCCGTACTTGTCGGCGGCCGTCCACCGCTCCGGCGGGTCCATCCCCGCTTCGAGCGGGTCCAGCTTGAGGCGGTCCTCGTCGAGGTCCTCCGCGCTGTTCAGGGCCGCGGGATCGGTTTCGACCGAGTCGGGTGAGCCGGTGTCGTGCGGGGGCGTGTAGGACGCCTGGTCGTCGCCCGCGCCCAGATCATGTGTTGCCATGAGAGCCGGTTACCCGGTGATCGCGAGCACAACCTGCACTCGAAAGAGTTAGATCGGGTGATCCTGGGCATACCTCGCGCGTGAAAGCCTGGCCTGGAACGTCCTACCCGCTCGGCGCCACCTATGACGGCGTCGGCACCAACTTCGCGTTGTTCTCGGAGGTGGCAGACCGCGTCGAGCTCTGCCTGTTCGACGACGACGGCACCGAGACGCGGGTTCACCTGCCCGAGGTGAGCGGTTTCGTCCACCACGGTTACCTGCACGGCGTCGGACCGGGACAGCGGTACGGGTACCGCGTGCACGGGCCGTACGACCCGGAGCGGGGCCTTCGCTGCAACCCCACCAAGCTGCTCATCGACCCGTACGCGAAGGCGATCAGCGACGGGCTGCGGTGGGACGAGTCCCTCTACAGCTACCGGTTCGGCGCGCCGGACGAGCGCAACGACGACGACTCGGCGCCGTTCGTGCCGAAGTCCGTGGTGGTCAACCCGTTCTTCGACTGGGCGGAGGACCGGCTGCCGAGGACGCCCTACAACGAGAGCGTCGTGTACGAGGCGCACGTCCGCGGCCTCACGATCGACCACCCGGAGATCCCGGAGCGGATGCGCGGAACGTACGCGGGTCTCGCGCACCCGGTGATGATCGACCACCTGACCAGGCTGGGTGTGACCGCGGTCGAGCTGATGCCGGTGCACCAGTTCATCAGCGACCACACCCTCGCCGACAAGGGCCTCACCAACTACTGGGGTTACAACACGATCGGCTTCTTCGCGCCGCACGACGCCTACGCCTCCCTCGCCGGCTCCGGCGACCAGGTGCAGGAGTTCAAGGGCATGGTCCGCACCCTGCACCAGGCGGGCATCGAGGTCATCCTCGACGTGGTCTACAACCACACCGCCGAGGGCAACCACCTCGGGCCGACCCTGTCGATGAAGGGCATCGACAACGAGGCGTACTACCGGCTCGTCGAGGACGACCCGCAGTACTACATGGACTACACGGGCACCGGCAACTCCCTGAACGTGCGGACGCCGCACACGTTGCAGCTGATCATGGACTCGCTGCGGTACTGGGTCACCGAGATGCACGTCGATGGCTTCCGGTTCGACCTGGCGGCGACGCTGGCGCGGGAGTTCTACGACGTGGACCGGCTGGCGACGTTCTTCGAGGTCGTGCAGCAGGACCCGGTGGTCTCGCAGGTCAAGCTGATCGCCGAGCCGTGGGACGTCGGTCCCGGTGGGTACCAGGTGGGCAACTTCCCGCCGCTGTGGACGGAGTGGAACGGCAAGTTCCGCGACACCGTCCGCGACTTCTGGCGCGGTGAGCCGGCGACGCTGGGCGAGTTCGCCTCGCGCATCACCGGCTCCTCCGACCTCTACCAGAACGACGGCCGCCGGCCGTACGCGTCGATCAACTTCGTCACCGCCCACGACGGCTTCACGCTCAACGACCTGGTGTCGTACAACGAGAAGCACAACGACGCCAACGGCGAGGACAACAACGACGGCGAGAGCCACAACCGCTCGTGGAACTGCGGCGCCGAAGGACCGACCGACGACGAGGGCGTCCTCACGCTGCGCGCCCGGCAGCGGCGGAACATGATGGCGACGCTGCTGTTGTCGCAGGGCGTGCCGATGATCCTGCACGGCGACGAGTTCGGCCGCACGCAGGACGGCAACAACAACGTCTACTGCCAGGACAACGCCATCTCGTGGGTGGACTGGACGTTGGCCGACGCGAACGCCGAGCTGGTCGACTTCACCTCGGCGCTGACCGCGTTCCGCAAGGCCCACCCGGTGTTCCGGCGCAAGCGGTTCTTCGTCGGCCGGCCGATCCGCAAGGGCGAGGAGCTGCGCGACATCGCGTGGTTCACCCCCTCCGGTGAGGAGATGACCGAGCAGAACTGGGAGGACGACTTCGGCAAGTGCATCGTCGTCTTCCTCAACGGCGAAGGCATCCCCGACCTCGACCAGAGCGGGATGAGGGTGGTCGACGACTCGTTCCTCATCGGGTTCAACGCCCACCACGAGGACATCGAGGTGACGCTGCCCGAGCCCACCTACGGCCCGGAGTGGGTGGTCGTGGTGGACACCGCGACCGGTGAGGTCGGCGAGCGGGAAAAGCCGATCCCCGCGACCGGCCAGCTCGTCCTGGCGGCGCGGTCGCTGGTGGTGCTGAAGCGGGTGGGCTGACGGTCAGGTGACCGGTAGGGCCACGGGTGGCTGCCGCGGACGTCCGCGGCAGCACCTCGTGGCAGTGCCCGGAACCGGCCGGTGACCCGCGCAGCCCGACGCCGCAACGCCGTGCGGGTGCGCCCTGCGCCCCTGCGCCGTCACGGCGTTGCGGCGGCCCCCGCCCTGCCGGGGTCTGGAACTGCCGGGGTCTGGAACCGGGTCAGAAGTTCTTCTTGGCCACCACCCACGGCGCCTTGGCGGCCAGGCCGGACGGGCTGAGGACGTAGTTGCGGGCGGTCTGGTTGCCGTTGAGCACCATGTCGAGGAACTGCACGACCGTCGTCATGCCGTCGGTCAGCTGGCTGCCGGTGATGAACCCGACGTGCCCGGCCTGCGGGTGCCGCGCCAGCACGGACGGCACCGTGGCCAGGTCGTAGTTGGCCTGGTTGTTGGCGTAGGCGATGTCGGAGGAGCCGCCGTCCATGAACAGCGCCGGCGTGTGCAGCTTGCCGAGCTCGGAGCGCGGGTAGCCGAAGGCGCCGTCGGCGAAGAAACCGCTGTTCAACGCGATCACGGCGGACACCCGGCGGTCCTGCGCGGCGACCAGTGCCTCCAGCCCGCCGCACGAGTGGCCCGCGGTGGCGACCCTGGTCAGGTCGAGGCGCTGGCGCAGGGCGGCGCCGGAGCGGTTCTGCTCCCGTTCGGCCCAGGTGATCGCGTCCGTCAGCAGGGAGGGGATCGGCGATCCGCTCGGCACGCCGTTGGGCGAGCCGTCGACCGAGCCGGTGTCCACGACCACGAAGCCCTTCGACGCGACGAACGTCAGGATGCGGGTGACCTCGCTGTTGTTCGTGTGCGCGCAGGCGCCGTTGCCGAACGCCAGCACGGGCAGTGGCCGGTCGGCCGCCTGCGGGTTCGCCGGGCGGAACACCGTGAAGCGGTTGTCGCCGTACGCGCCCTCGCGGGTGACGGGGAAGTTGTTCTCGATCGCGGGCCGGCCCGGCTGGGGGTCCGTGCTCGTCGTGGTCGTGGTCGTGGTGGTGGTCGTCGTGGTGGGGTCGGTGGTGCCGGTGCACGCGGTGCCGTTGAGGGTGAACACCGCCGGGGTCGCCGCGCGCGCACTGGCGGTGGCGTTGAACCCGAGCGAGACGGTCGCGCCGGTGGCGATGCCACCGTTCCAGGCCGCGTTGACGGCGGTCACGTTCGCGCCGGACTGGGTGTGCGACCCGTTCCACGACTGCGTGATCCGCTCGTCACCGGGGAACGTCCACGCGAGCCGCCAGCCGGTGACCGCGTCACCGAGGTTCGTGACGACGACCTCGGCGGTGAAGCCGCCCTGCCATTGGGACCCGATCCTGTAGTCGGCCCTGCAGCCGGCGGCGGCTGCCGCGGACTGCGACCCGACCACGGCGGCCGTTGTCGTGACGAGCACCGCGGCGGCCATGGCCGCGGCTGCTCTGAACGTGCGGGAATCGGTGGAGTGCATGGCTTTGCTCCGTCCAGTCCGGGTGGCGGCGGAGTGGCGTAGCGCGGACGGGGGAAGGGCCCCGGTGGTCACCGGGGCCCTCCGCTGGTGTGATCAGGCGACCCGGCAGGAGATGCTGGGCCAGT
This sequence comes from Lentzea sp. NPDC042327, assembly GCF_040647275.1. Classification (NCBI taxonomy): domain Bacteria; kingdom Bacillati; phylum Actinomycetota; class Actinomycetes; order Pseudonocardiales; family Pseudonocardiaceae; genus Lentzea; species Lentzea sp. NPDC042327. The sequence continues at coordinate 413,273 of NZ_JBEZBX010000001.1, read as the reverse complement.
TCCAGTTGCCGCCGTGCATGATGGTGAAGCCGAACGTGTTGCCGCTGCCGTTGGGGCGCGCGGTCATCACGTTCGCGGAGTCCCACGAGGCACTGGTGTTCCAGGTGGCGATGATCCGCTGTGGCGAGCTCACGGTCACCGTCACGATCCAGTTGTCAGTGCCCGACACCGTGACGTTGCCGTTGAAGCGGTCGCCCCACTTCTCACCCTCGGAGTACGTCGCCGTGCAGCCCCCGCCGCCGGGGTTGGACGTCGTGGTCGTCGTGGTGGTGGTCGTGGTCGTGGGGTCGGTGCCGCCCGTTCCGCTGTTCAGGACGCTGAGGACCGAGTTGTACGCGGCCTTCTTGTTGCCGCTGCCGTCGAACAGCAACGGGGTGCCCGAGGCGCGCCACGAGTCGGTGTCGCGGATGCCCCACACCGTGATGCCGGTGCAGCGGGCCACGGAGAGACAGGCCTGCGTGACACCCTGGTACTGCTGGGCCTGCGAGCTGCCGGAGCCCTCGATGTCCAGTTCGGTGATCTGGACGTCCACGCCCAGCGCCGCGAAGTTCTGCAGCGTGGTGTGGTAGTTCGACGGAACCGGGTTGCCGCTGTTGAAGTGCGCCTGGAAGCCGACGCAGTCGATCGGGACGCCGCGGGACTTGAAGTCCTGCACCATCCGGTAGACGCCCTGGGTCTTGGCGTGCGACCAGTTGTCGGTGTTGTAGTCGTTGTAGCAGAGCTTCGCGTTCGGGTCCGCCGCACGGGCCGCGCGGAACGCGGCCTCGATCCAGTCGTTGCCGGTGCGCTGGAGGTTCGAGTCGCGACGCCCGCCGCTGTTGCCGTCGGCGAACGCCTCGTTCACCACGTCCCAGGCGTAGATCTTGCCCCGGTAGTAGGTGGCGACCTGCGTGACGTGGTTGAGCATCGCGTTGCGCAGGGCGGTGCCGGACATGTTCTGCATCCAGCCGGGCTGCTGCATGTGCCAGGCCAGCGCGTGCCCGCGCACCCGCTTGCCCTGGTTGCGGGCCTGGTTGACGATCCGGTCCGCGTTGCCGTAGCTGAACTGGTTCTGGTTCGGCTCGGTCGCGTCCATCTTCATCTCGTTCTCGGCGGTGACCATGTCGAACTCGCGGTTCAGAATCCCCACGTAGGTCGAGTCGCCGAGCTTGTTCGCGGCCACCGCGGTGCCGAAGTACCGGCCGCTCTGCTGGGCCGCCGCGGCCAGTGTGGACGCGGCCCCACTGGCGGGCGACGCCGCGATGATCGCGGCACCGACGGTGGCGGCGACAAGGCTGGACACGAGGGTCACCCGTGCGACTGACTTCGCTGTCAGCGTCATATTCGGCGCTTTCTGAGTTTGCACCCGCAGCTTCGCGGGTGGAATGGGTTCAGTTGCTGATCTGTCCGGTGCGGGCGATGCGGATTGCGCCAAAACCACCCCGCCCGACGCCGAACTGCGAGCAGTATTAACCGAATCCGTTCGACGGATCAAGGGTCGCGTTCGCGCTGCTCACAGGCCTTGGTGCGGTCCGGGGAGGACCGTTGAAGCTGTCAAGACCCGTGTCGAATCGTTGTCGAACGACCAGGTGAACGACATGTTCGACTACATGGGATTCACTCTTGTGCGAGTGCTTCCGACTCGCTGTGCCGACGCGTGAATCGGCGAAGTTTCGAAACTCTTTTCGAAAACTCCGGCGCGTGTGGTTCTTGATCAGGACCCGTGCGCGTGCCGACGATCATGAATTGTGCTCCGCCATTCGTGTCGCGGGCGGCGCCACGGCGGGACCCACCCTCAAGCATGTGCCGCCGGGGCGGCGGTCCTGAACTGATTCGGACGTTGCGGTAATCTGGATGTTCACAACATCTGAACCGTAGCGGGGAGTGGCCGATGGTGCGGCTGACGAGGGCACAGCAACAGGCGCGCACGCGGGCGTCCGTGCTGGCGGCGGCGAAGGAGGAGTTCACCGAGCACGGCTACGCCGGGGCCAAGGTGGACCGCATCGCGGAGCGGGCGGAGCTGACCCGTGGCGCGGTGTACTCCAACTTCCCCGGCAAGCGCGCGCTGTACCTCGCCGTGCTGATCGAGCTGGCCGGTGCCGCGGGCGGGATGCCGGCCGAGGTGTCGCCGTCGTCGGCGGTCGACGCGCTGGGCGTGTTCGCGCGGGTGTGGCTGGAGCGGTTGCCGCTGGTGGGCGACTCGGCCGCGGGCGGGCGGATGCAGCTCAGGTCGCTGGACGGTGTGCTCGACGACCGGCACGGACCGGTGCTCGCCCAGGTCGCGGCGCTGGAGGCGGTCCTGCTGGCGACGGCGCTGGAACGCGGTGGTCCCGCGCGACAGGTGCGGCTGGCGCAGGTGGTGCTGACGTTGCTCGACGGCGCGGCGCACCGGGCCGAGTCGGCGCCGGGCTTCGGCGACCCGTTCGACGTGGCGCACGCGTGCCGGCACCTGGCGCAGGTCGACCTCGCGGACACCTGGGCGCCACCGCACCTGCCCTACGTCGCCCCGGCGCGGACCTGCGCCGACGCCTGGACCGCGCCGGAGGGTCTAGTCGACCTGATCGGCGGAGGCCCGGTCGACCTGACCGACGGCCTGGTCGCGGTGCTCGGCGCCGGCCGGCTCGGCGCGGCTGAGGAGGCGCTGCGGTCGGTGCGGCCCGGCGAACAGGTCGTGCTGGTCGTGGTGACCGGCGACCAGGAAGAGACCGGCCGCCTCGTGCGGCTGCGGCTCACCGACCTCGTCGGCTGCCTGCGGCGGGTGTTCGCGCCCGACGTGTGGCGGCACGTACGGCTGGTGCTCGACGAGGACGCGGCGGTGCCGTCCGCGCTCGGGCTCGGGAACGCCGGCGACGACACGGAGGCGGCGGTCCGGGTGCGCGACGGCGTGGTCGTGGCCCGCGCTCAGGGGCTGGGCGCCAGTCACGCGGCCGGTGCGCGCAGGCGGGAGGCGACGTCGTGAACCCGTTGGTGCTGCACGCCCTGCGCTGCACCGGTGCCACGAACGTGACGCGGGTGGCCGCGTTCACCGGGCTGTCACCGTCCGAAGTGGAGTCCGACCTGATCGACCTCGCCGTTGCCGGCCTCGTCACCCACCACCGCGACTTCGGCGGCTGGTCGCTGACGGGGGACGGCAAGGCCGCCGACGCCGAGCAGACCGCCGCCGAGCTGGACGGGGCCGACACCCGTACCGAGCTGAAGGCCGCGTTCGAGGAGTTCCTCGTCCTCAACCCCGAGCTGCTCGACCTCTGCACGGCGTGGCAGATCCGCCCGGTCGACGGCGCCACGACCATCAACGACCACACGGACGCTGCCTACGACGACCGCGTCGTGGGCCTGTTCCGCGACTTCCACGACCGCGCGCTCGTCGTGATCGCCGCTCTGGCCGCCGCGCTGCCCCGGTTCGGCCGCTACGAGACCCGCCTCGGCACCGCCCTGGCCCGCGCGGAAGCGGGCGAGCGGGACCACCTCACCGACACGATCGACTCGTTCCACACCGTGTGGGCCGAACTGCACGAGGACCTCCTCGCGACCATGGGGATCCAGCGATGGGCTGGGTGAGGACGGTCTCCGCGGACCTGCACGAGCCGCCGGAGGTGGTGGGCGGCAAGGCGCACGGCCTGGCCCTGCTGCACCGCCTCGGCCTGCCCGTCCCCGCCGCGGTCGTCGTGACCACGGACGCGTGCCGCGCGTTCCTGCGCGACGGCAGGCTTCCACCCGGACTCGGTGCCGAGCTCGCGGCGGCCGTGGTGGGGATGTCCGCGGTCTCGGTCCGCTCCGGCGCTGCGGTGTCGATGCCCGGCATGATGGACACGATCCTCGACGTGGACCCGACCTCCCTGGACGACGCGGTCGAGTCCGTGTTCGCCTCGTGGAACACACCCCGTGCCCGCACCTACCGCACGTTGCACGGCATCCCGCACGACCTCGGCACGGCCGTCGTGGTGCAGCAGATGGTGTTCGGCACCCGCGACGACCACAGCGGCGCCGGCGTCGCCTTCAGCCGCGACCCGAGCACCGGCGCGCGCACGCCGTTCGGCGAGGTCCTCTTCGGACACCACGGCGAGGCCGTCGTCTCCGGCCGGTCACTGACCCTGCCGCTGACCGCGCTGGAACCCCCTGTGCGGCAAGACCTCCACGACGCGCTGCACCGAATCGAGCGGCACCACCGCGACGCCTGCTACGTCGAGTTCACCTTCGAGTCCGGCCAGCTGTGGCTGCTGCAGGTGCGGCCGGGACGGTTCACCGGGGCCGCCGCCGTTCGCACCGCCACCGACCTCGCCGACGAAGGCCTGATCACCCGCGCCGAGGCCCTGCTGCGGGTGTCGCCCTCGCACCTGCGGCACGTGCGCGTGCCGCGGATCGCCGCGGGAACGGAGGTGGTGGCGCGAGGCGTGGGCGTGTGTCCCGGGGTCGCGACCGGGCGGGTGGCGCTGACCTCCGACGACGCGGTGCGTTCGGCCGCGGCTGGTCCCGTCGTGCTGGTGCGGCCGGAGACATCACCGGACGACATCCGCGGGCTGGCCGTGGCGGCCGGCGTGGTGACTGCGCGCGGTGGGCCGGCGAGTCATGCGGCGGTGGTGGCGCGGTCGATGGGGAAGCCGGCCGTTGTCGGGGCAGGGGAGCTGACCCTCGCCGCCGGTGTGGTGGTCACGCTGGACGGGACGAGTGGTGAGGTCGTGCTCGGGCGGCCCGAAGTGGTGACGGGAGAGGCGGATTCGCGCCTGGAGCGGTTGCTCGGGTGGGCGGACGAGGTCGTCGGAGGAGCCGGGGGCGGCGGCGAGGTCGAGCGGCTGGTCGCCGCGCAGGCGGTGCTGCGCCGATAAGGGCACCACCGGGCAACCGGCTCCCTCACCTCACGGCCGCAGCCGGGCGATCCGGCCTCCTCACCTCACGGCCGCAGCCGGGCGACCCGGCCTCCTCACCTCACGGCCGCAGCCCCGGCCCGAACCCCGTCCACCGCAGCTCCGCCGGCAGGTGCCCCATGTCGTTGTAGACCACCAAAGCCGGCGGACTCCCGTGCCGGTGCTCGACCACCGTCAACGCCGCGTTCCCGCAGCTCATCCCCAGCCACCGGGCCGGCGGCGCCCCGAGGGCGTCACGCACCAGCCACGCCACCTGGTAGGCGTGCGTCACCAGCACCTCGTGCGACTCGGCAGCGGCCGGCCCGGCGAACCGCGCGGTCAAGGCCTCCGCCAACCGTGCGCCTGCCGCGGCCTCCGCGGCGTCGTAGCCGTCGAAGAACCCCGCCCACGCCGGTGGGACGTCCTCCGGCACGTGCGGCACGTGGTCGACCAGCTCCGGTGCCTCGGCCACCGTCGCCCCCGGCAGGTGCGTGCCGAGGATCCGGGCGGTGCGCACGGCTCTGGGCAGAGGGGAGTGCCACACCGCCGTGATCGGCGACTCCGCCAGGCGCTCACCGAGCAGGTGCGCCTGGCGTTCCCCGACCTCCGTCAGCTCGCCGAACGGGTCCGCCGCGCCGTGCCGCACCACGTACAGGTGCCGAGTCGCCATTCACCACTCCTGGATGTCGTCAACATCCGGATGGTAACAACAGACGGCTCACCGGTGCGCGACCGCGAAGTTGTCGAACGCCGCACCCGTGTTGAACACGCGCACCCCGTTGGCCCCGCTGGCGTAGCTCGTGTCGGTCACCGAGATCTTCGGCGTCGTCAGGTCCCCGACGTACACCTTGATCGACGACCCGACCGCCTCCACCCGCAGCCGGTGCGCCGCGTTCGGCCGCACGGTCGCCGGCGCAGACGCCAGCTGCGTCCAGCTGTTGTCCGCCTTGCCCAGCACCACCCGGCCGTTGCCGGTGATCCCCGCGTAGTAGCCGCGGTAGCTGTCGGTGCCGGTGGCCGCCTGCGTCACGCGGAACACGACGCCGCTGTCACCTGCGGCCGAGCGGGGGATGACGTCGACGTCCTGGACGAAGTTCGTGAAGTTGGTGTCCAGCAACGACTTCCCGCCGAACGACGAGCCGGCCTCGTAGCGGCCGGCGCGGGCTGCCCAGGTGCCGCCGTGGGTGGTCCAGCCGATCGCGTTGTCGTCGGCGAAGTTGTCCTTGACCCGCATGGTGACCGGCTGGATGGTGCCGTCGGCGTTGAAGGTCATGCGGTCGTAGGCGAGCTGGCGGTCGTTGGCGCCGGACTTGCTCAACGGGCGGCGGTGGTAGGTGATGTACCAGATGTCGGTGCCCGGCACGTTGATCACGCCGTTGTGGCCGGAACCCCGTGCCACCGCTGGGTCCTGGCTAAGCACGCGGCCGACCTTCGTGAACGGGCCGGTGGGGGAGTCGGAGATCGCGTAGGCCACGGCGTAGTTCGGGCCGGTCCAGCCGTCCTCGGACCACATGAAGTAGTACTTGCCGCCGCGCTTGAACATCTGCGACCCCTCGGTGAAGTTCGCCGGGGTGATCTCCCTGTACGTGCTGCCGTCCGCGAACGTGCCGAGGCTCGTCATGTCCGCGTTGAGCTTCACGACGTTCGCGTGACCCCAGCCGCCGTAGTACAGGTATGCCTGACCGTCGGTGTCGATGAAGACGTCCTGGTCGATGGGTTGCGCGCCGTTGACGAACTGCGCGATCAACGGCTTGCCGATCGCGTCCCGGTACGGGCCCTCCGGCCGGTCGGCGACCGCGACGCCGATGCCGCCGAGCTCGGAGTCGGACTGGATGTCGTTGGCGCCGAAGTACAGGTAGTACTTGCCGTTGCGTTGCACGGGGGCCGGTGCCCAGACGGCGCGGCGGGCCCAGGAGACGGACGCGGTGGTCAGGACGTTCGGGTGCTTGGTCCAGGTGACCAGGTCGGTCGAGGAGAAGGCGTCGAGGTAGGTCTGCTCGTCGTAGGGGCGCGACGAGGTGGGGAAGACCCAGTGCCTGTTCTCGTAGAACGCGGTGTCGGGGTCGGCGTACCACCCGTCCACGAAGGGGTTGCCGGCCTCCGCCGTCGCGAAGTCGGGTACGGCGGCCGTGGACGAGGCCACGGCGGGCACGCTGCCGAGCAGCAGGGCGGCCAAGGCGGAGGCGACGATCCTGGAGGTCAACGTCTCGGTCCAATCTGCCGGGATACAACGTTGTAAGCACGGTGTGTAATCATCCAAACACCAGTGGATGAACACTGTCCAGGTTGCGGGGCGGATCTGTCCTGGACAGCAATCGGTCGCGCACCTTGGCCCGGCGGGCAGCTGACCGACAATCCTCGAAACTTTCCGACACGCGCCTGAGCAGCGCTTTTCTGGTGTCATGGCGAGCTGGCCGGCAGTCGTCGGTCTTGTGTCCCGCCGCAACACGTGCCTATATTTGCCTCATCAAGCCTATGTAAGCGCTTACATCACAAATAGTGACATGTAAGCGCTTACATAGAACCGTCAGCGACGACGAGGTGGCAGGCAGCACGATGGCGAAGCAGCACCACGCCTCCCAGGAGGCCAAGCCCGCGGGCGCGACGATCTACTCGGTCGCCGAGCGTGCCGGGGTCAGCATCGCCACCGTCTCGCGGGTGTTGCAGGGGGCCACCGTCGTGGCCGAGACGACCCGGCAGAAGGTGCTCACCGCCGTCGAGGAGCTCGGGTACGTGCCGCTCGGGGCGGCGCGGAGCCTGGCGGTGCGGCACCACGAGGCGCACGGGCTGGTGCTGCCGGAGCTGTCCGGTCCCTACTACGCCGAGCTGCTGATGGGGTTCGAGGCGCGGGCCGCCGAGCTCGCGCAGTCGGTCGTGCTGGTGCTCACCGACAGCCGGACGGACCTGGCCGCGGCGGTGCGGCAGCTCGCCACCAGGGTCGACGCCATCGCGGTGTTCGGGGCGGCGGCGATCTCGCGGGACGTGGTGCGGTTGCTGCACGCCAGAAAACCTGTCGTCGTCATCGCCGGTGAGCCGCTGGACGGGGTCGAGGCGGTCGCGGCGGAGAACCTGGAGAGCGCGCGGGAGCTGGCCGGGCACGTGCTCGACCACGGGCGGCACCGGGCGTTGTTCGTCGGCGACCCGGACAGCGGGCCCGACATCCGCGACCGGTACGCGGGGTTCGTGGCCGCCCACGAAGACCGCGGGCGCACGGCCGCCGAGCCGGTCGGGGTCGGGTTGCGCGAGGCCGACGGTGCCGCGTTCGCGCGGGACCTCCTGCGCGGCGAGCACGACGTGGACGCGCTGATGTGCGCCAACGACGAGCTCGCGTTGAGCGTCATGACCACGTTGCAGGACGCCGGGAAGGACGTGCCCGGTGACATCGCGGTGGTCGGCTGGGACGACGTCATGACCTCGCGGTACGTGCGGCCGGGGCTCACCACCGTCCGCCAGCCCGTCCACGCGCTCGGCTCGCTGGCCGCGAGCCGCCTGCACGACCTGGTGAGCGGGGAGCCGGTGCGGAAGAACGCGCAGACGTTGCCGACGCAGCTGGTCGTGCGCTCGTCGTGCGGCTGCCCCTGATCACACCGTCCACTTCAGAGAGGAAGCGGGAAACCAATGGTGCGCAAGACCGCCAAGTCGCTCGCGGGCCTGTCCGCCCTGGTGCTGGTGCTCGCCGCGTGCGGGCGCGGTGACGACCGGGCCGGTGGCCAGCAGGGAGGCGACATCTCCCAGGGACCCGCCACGGGCACCGTCACCGTCTGGGCCATGGGCGCCGAGGGGGAGAAGCTGCCTGCCCTCGCCGAGGAGTTCGAGAAGGCCAACCCCGGTGTGGACGTCCAGGTCACCGCGATCCCGTGGGACGCCGCACACAACAAGTTCACCTCGGCGATCACCGCGGGCCAGGCGCCCGACGCGGCCATGGTCGGCTCGACGTGGATGGGGGAGTTCGCGGGCATGGGCGCGCTCGACCCGACCCCGTCGTCGATCGACAAGGGCGCGTTCTTCGACGGCGCGCAGCGCACCACCGAGGTCGGCGGCACCTCCTACGGCATCCCCTGGTACGTCGAGACGCGGCTCGTCTACTACCGCAAGGACCTCGCCAAGACCGCGGGCTTCGAGACGCCGCCGAAGGACTGGGCCGGCCTCAAGGAGATGGCCAAGGCCATGCAGGCCAAGGCGGGCGCCAAGTTCGGGATCGGCCTGCAGGCGGGCGGAACCGGTTCGTGGCAGTCGCTGCTGCCCTTCGCCTGGTCCAACGGCGCGCAGCTGACCAAGGACGACGGTGCCGCCTACAACTTCGACAGCCCGGAGCTGAAGGAGACGCTGGAGTACTACGGCTCCTACTTCTCCGAGGGCATCGCGGACGGGGAAGCACCCGCGCAGCCCACGACCGAACCCGACTTCGTCAGCGGCCGCGTGCCGATGTTCATCTCCGGTCCCTGGATGATGTCCGCGGTCGAGAAGCTCGGCGGTGAGGGTTTCAAGGACAAGTACGACGTCATGCCGATGCCGGTCAAGAAGACCTCGTCGAGCTTCGTCGGCGGCTCCAACTTCGTGGTGTTCAAGGAGACGAAGAACCGCGACTCGGCCTGGAAGTTCGTGAGCTGGCTCGCCGACGCCAAGACGCAGGTCAAGTGGTACCGGCAGTCCACGGACCTGCCGTCGGTGAAGAGCGCGTGGCAGGACCCGGCGCTCACCGCCGACACCAAGCTCGCGACGTTCGGCAAGCAGCTCGACACCGCCCAGTCGCCGCCCACCTTCGCCACCTGGGAGCAGGTGATCACCGCGCTCGACACCGAGGTCGAGAAGGTGGCCCGCTCCGGTGCCGACCCGGCCGGCGCGCTGAAGGCGGCCCAGTCGGCGGCCGACTCCATCGGCACCGGCAGGTGAGCTCGCCCGCCGCGGCCCGCCGCCGCGGGGTCGAGCGGGCGGCGTGGGGCCTGGTCGTCCCGTTCTGCGTGCTGTTCCTCGTGTTCACGGCCTGGCCGGTGCTCCAGTCGCTGTTCATGAGCCTCACCGACACCCGCAACCGCGACCTGCGCACGCCGTTCGCGGTGGAGTTCGTCGGGCTCGAGAACTACGTGCGGGCGTTCGCGGACCCGCTGTTCCGCACGGCCGCCGCGAACACCGCGTACTTCGTGCTCGTCGGCGTGCCGCTCACGCTGGGCATCGCGCTGCTGGCCGCCGTGGTGCTGGACAAGGGCATCACCCGGTTCCGCGCGTTCTTCCGGCTGGGCTTCTACACCCCGGTGATCACCTCGATCGTCGCGGTCGCGGTGGTGTGGCGGTTCCTGCTGCAGGACGAGTTCGGCCTGGTCAACACCGTGCTCGGCTGGTTCGGGATCGACGGGCCGAACTGGCTCGGCGACCCGGACTGGTCGATGCCCGCGTTGATCCTGATGGCCGCGTGGCGCAACTTCGGCACCGCGATGATCATCTTCCTGGCCGGGTTGCAGGCGGTGCCCGCGTCGCTGCACGAGGCGGCGTCCATCGACGGCGCGGGGTCGCTCAAGCGGTTCCGGCACATCACGCTGCCGCTGCTGCGCCCGACGATCCTGTTCGTGTCGGTCACCACGGCGATCGGCTACCTGCAGTTCTTCGAGGAGCCCTACGTCATGACCAACGGCGGCCCGCTCAACTCGACGATCTCCGCGTCGATGTACACCTACCGGCAGTTCGGGTTCGGCAACTACGGCTACGCCTCCGCGATGAGCTACCTGATCTTCGTCGTCATCGCCGTCGTCACCGCCCTGCAGTTCCGGCTGCTGCGGGAGAGGGGCTGAGCATGAGGAACCGCTGGTGGCTCTACGTCCCGCTGACGGTCGCGTTCGCCGCCGTCGTCGCGCCGTTCGCGTGGATGGTGCTGGGCAGCTTCAAGGGCGAGGGCGAGATCCGGGCGAACCCGCCGACGTGGTGGCCCGGCACGGCGTCGCTGGACAACTACACGCAGCTGTTCTCCCGGCTGCAGTTCGGCACGTACTTCCTCAACTCCACGATCGTCGCGGTGGCCGTGACGGCCGGGAACCTGCTGTTCTGCTCGATGGTCGGCTACGCGCTCGCCAAGCTGGAGTTCCGCGGCAGGCGGACGCTGTTCCTGGTCGTGATGGCGACGCTGATGATCCCGGGCGTGGTCACGTTCGTGCCGCTGTACGTCCTGGTCGTCAACGCCGGGCTGGCGAACTCGTTGCCCGCGTTGATCCTGCCGTTCCTCGTCTCGCCGTTCGGCGTCTTCCTGATGCGCCAGTTCATCGCCGGCCTGCCGAGCGAACTGCTCGACGCCGGCCGGGTCGACGGTGCGGGCGAGCTGCGGATCTTCGCCAGGATCGTGCTGCCGCTGTGCGGGCCCGCGCTCGCCACGCTCGGCATCCTCACGTTCCTGGGCAGCTGGAACAACTTCCTGTGGCCGCTCGTCGTGGCGCAGCAGGAGAGCGAGTACACGCTCCCGGTCGCGCTCGCCCTCTACTCGACCGGCCAGAACTCCATCCAGTACGGCCTGCTGCTGGCCGGGGCCACCATCGTCGTCGTGCCGGTGCTGGCCGTGTTCCTGGTCTTCCAGCGGCGTTTCATCGAAGGCATCGCGACCACCGGCATCAAGTGACGAGGTCTCACATGACTGCAAGGATCACCCGCCGAACCGTCCTGCTGGGAACGACAGCGGCACTCGTGGTGCCCGGGGCCGCGTCCGCCGCCCGCGGGTTCGACCGGGAACGCGTTCGCGGCTGGGCCCGCGACACGTGGCGCAGCCTGGTCGCCATGACCCCGGCGAGCACCGGCCTGCCCGCCGACAACATCCCCGAGTCGCTCGCCCCGGCAGACCGGTCCGGCTACACCTCGCCGACCAACATCGGCGGCTACCTGTGGTCGACCGTCGTGGCCAGGGAACTCGGGTTCATCTCGAAGGACGAGGCGTCCGCCCGGCTGGTCCGCACGCTCACCACCCTGGACCGGATGGAGCACCACGTCCCCAGCGGCATGTACTTCAACTGGTACGACGAGGAGACCGGGGAGGCGTTGCGCGCCTGGCCCGGCACCGGCGCCGTCGTGCACCCGTTCTGCTCCAGCGTCGACAACGGCTGGCTCGGCGCCGCCCTGCTCGTCGTGGCCGGGGCCGACCGCGCGGCGGCGGGCCTCGCGCGCCGGATCTTCGCCCGGATGCGCTGGGACTCCTTCTACAACCCCGGTGACGACCCCGCGCACCCCGCGGTGCGGCCCGGCGGCCTGATCCACGGCGGGTTCTTCCCGTTCGACCACGACCGGCCCGGCGGCGTGTACCAGGGCACGCACATCGGCGGCGACCCCGTGTGGCTGACCACCCACCACTACGACACCACCGTGTCCGAAACGCGGATCACCAGCTACCTCGGCATCATCACCGGCCAGGTGCCGGCGAAGCAGTACTTCGCGATGTGGCGGACGTTCCCGGCGTCGTGCGACTGGTCGTGGCACGAGATGCAGCCGGTGGGGGAGAACCGCACCTACTACGGCATCGAGGTCTTCGAAGGCGCCTACACCTACCGCGGCATGCGGATCGTGCCCGGCTGGGGCGGCTCGATGTTCGAGGAGCTGATGCCGGACGTGTTCGTGCCCGAGGCCAGGTGGGCGCCGCGGTCATGGGGCCGCAACCACCCGCTGCACGTGCGGGCGCAACGCGAACACGGCCTGCTGGAGGCGAAGTACGGCTTCTGGGGCTTCAGCCCGTCGAGCAACCCGGCCGGTGGTTACCGCGAGTACGGCGTGGACGCGCTCGGCATGGGGCCCGGCAACGAACCGGGCAACGGCGCCAACGGCTACTTCTCCGACCAGGAGATGACGAACTACGACGCCGGCTTCGGCACGTGCCGCCCGGCCACCGCGCCCACCCCGTCCTACGGCGACGGCGTGGTCACCCCGCACGCGGCGTTCCTGGCGATGATGCACGAGCGCGACGAGGCGTACGCCAACCTGCTGGGCATCGAACGGGACCTGCGCGCCTACGGCCGCGGCGGTTTCTTCGACGCCGTCGCCGTGCGGTCGGGCACCGTCGCGCGGCGCTACCTGTCCCTGGACCAGGCGATGGTCATGGGTGCCATCGGCAACGTCCTGTGCCGTGACGTGGTCCGCCGCGCGTTCTCGACCCCTGCCGTCGAACGCGCGCTGCGCCCGGTGATCGGTGTCGAGGAGTTCGGCGCGAGCCGAGTGTGATGGAGGTTTCTGACATGCGGCCTGTTCGGCTGACATCCGAGGACGGCGTCGAGTACCGCGACCTCAACGGCAACGGCGTCATGGACCCCTACGAGGACCCGCGCCTGCCCGTGGCCGACCGGGTCGAGGACCTGCTGGCGCGGCTGTCGCTGGAGGAGAAGGCCGGTCTGCTGTTCCACACCGTCATCGAGGCGGGTGAGGACGGCACGGTGAAGGAGGCGCCCGGCGCCATCAGCAAGTCGCCCACCAGCGTCGTGGTCACGCAGAAACACCTGTCGCACTTCAACGTTCACGCGCTGCACGACGCGCGCATGGCCGCGCGCTGGCACAACAACCTCCAGCTGATCGCGGAGAGCACCCCGCACGGCATCCCGGTGACCATCTCCACCGACCCGCGGCACGCGTTCCTGGAGAACGCCGGCGTCTCCTTCACCGCCAAGGCGTTCTCGCAGTGGCCCGAGTCGCTGGGCCTGGCCGCGCTCGGCGACCCGGCGCTCGTGGAGCGGTTCGCGGACATCGCCCGCCAGGAGTACGTCGCGGTGGGCATCCGCTGCGCCCTGCACCCGGCGATCGACCTCGCCACCGAACCACGCTGGGCGCGGCAGGCCGGCACGTTCGGCCAGTCCTCGGCGCTGACCGCCGAGCTGGCGGTGGCGTACGTGCGCGGTTTCCAGGGGCCGTCCCTGGGAGCCGGGTCGGTCGCCTGCACCAGCAAGCACTTCCCCGGTGGCGGCCCGCAGAAGGACGGCGAGGACGCGCACTTCCCGTACGGCCGCGAGCAGGTCTACCCCGGTGGCCGCTTCGCCGACCACCTGGCCCCGTTCCGCGCGGTGGTCGAGGCGGGCACGGCGGCGGTGATGCCCTACTACGGCATGCCGGTGGGCCTGGAGGTCGACGGCGAGCCGATCGAGGCGGTCGGCTTCGGCTACAACCGCCAGGTGGTCACCGGCATGCTGCGCGGCGACCTCGGCTTCGACGGCGTGGTCCTCACCGACTGGGAGCTGGTGATGGACAACCACGTCGGCGACAAGGTCCTCCCGGCCCGCGCCTGGGGCGTCGAGCACCTCGACGCGCACGGCAGGATGGAGCTGATCCTCCACGCGGGCGCCGACCAGTTCGGCGGCGAGGAGTGCGTGGACGTGCTGCTCGACCTCGTGGCCCAGGGCCGTGTGACGCAGGCCCGCATCGACGAGTCCGCCCGCCGCCTGCTCACCGCGAAGTTCCGGCTCGGCCTCTTCGACGACCCGTTCGTGGACGAGGACCGCGCGGCCGAGGTGGTGGGACGGCAGGACTTCCGCGACGAGGGCCACGCCGCGCAGGCCCGGTCGGTCACCGTGTTGCAGAACGGTTCCTCGGCGGCGGCCCTGCCCCTGCGGCCCGGCCTGAAGCTCTACGTGGAGAACGTCTCACCCGAGGCCGCCGCCCGCCTGGGCACCGTCGTCGCCACCCCGCAGGAGGCCGACCTGGCGCTCGTGCGGCTCATGGCGCCGTTCGACCCGCGCTCGGACCTGTTCCTGGAGTCGTGGTTCCACCAGGGTTCGCTGGAGTTCCCACCGGGCCTGCCCGCACGCCTGGCCCGCATCGCCGCCGCGTGCCCGCTGGTCGTGGACGTGACCCTGGACCGCGCCGCGGTGCTCACCCCGCTGCTGCCGATCGCCTCCACCCTGGTCGTCAGCTACGGCTCCACCGATGAGGCCCTGGCCGACGCGCTGACGGGCGCGATCCCGCCGCGGGGACGGCTGCCGTTCGACCTGCCGCGCTCGATGGAGCAGGTCCGGCGGCACCCGGAGGACGTGGCGGGGTACGACGACCCGCTGTTCCCGTTCGGGCACGGCCTCCACCCGGCGGGTTAGTCCCGCGCGGTCACGGGTAGCCGGGGGCCACCACACCCCGATGCGGAGGAGAGCGATGAGCGACACGACCACGGTCGACCGGTTGCGCACGGTGCTGGCGGACGCCACCTACCCGGCCGACAAGGGCCAGCTGGTCGACCACGCCTCGCGCAACAACGCCGACGAGGACACGGTCCACGCGCTGCACGCCGTGCCGGACCAGCTGTACGGGTCGTTCGACGAGGTGCTCGACGCGGTGGCCGTGGACCAGTCCCGGGAGGCCTGACCGCTCCGCCGGGTGCTCGTTCCGCTCGGTCACCGACCGGACGGGCACCCGGCGCCGCCCTGGTGCCTCACCCGCGTCAGGGCGTCGTGCCGGACGGCCGGAAGTCGCGCGCCAGCAGCCCGAACAGCAGGTCGTCCGTCCACTCGCCACCGGTCCAGGTGTGCTCGACGCGGTGGCCCTCCTGCCGGAAACCCAGCCGCAGCAACACCTTCACCGACGGCTCGTTGCGCGCGTCGGTCTCGGCGGACACGCGGTGCAGGCCGCGGTCGGTGAACAGGTGCTCCAGCATCCGGTGCACGGCCTCGGTGGCGTAACCGCGGCCCTGGTGGGCGGGAGCGAGGGTGTAGCCGATCTCGGCCTGCATGAGGTTGTCGTGCGTGTTCACGCCGACGTCGCCGATGACGGTGCCGTCGCGGTCGAGGGCGTACTGGAACCAGCCGGGTGCGGCGGGGTCGGTCATCTCGGCGATCATGCGGGTGGCGGCGTCGAGCGGGAACGGGGCGTCCCAGCCCTGGTAGCGGGCGACGTCCGGGTCTGACCGGTAAGCGGCGAGGGCGGGTGCGTCCTCGGGGCGGAACGGCCGGAGCGCGAGACGGGCGCTGGTGAGGAGCACGCGGACAGAGTAGGCGCTGCGGACGGCTCAGAACGCCCGGTTTCACTGAGCCGGCGCGACCAGCGCTCCGGCTTCCAGCGTGCCGACCGCGTCAGCCGCTGAGTTGGCGCGATCAGCGCTCCGGCTTCCGGCGTGCCGACCGCGCGGCTAATCCTCCGGCCGCCGCCGCGCCGACCGCGCCAGTCGCTCAGCCAACTCCGCGACCAGCCCGCGCAGCTCGTCCGGCCGGTCGACCACGAACGGCAGGTCCAGCGCCGCCAGCACACCGGGCAGCCAGTCGAGCCGTTCCACCCGCAGCCCGACCCGCACCCACTCCCCGCCGTCCGGCTCCGGCTCCACCACCGCCACCCCGGCCGGGAGCCGCGCGCGGACCTCATCCGCGTTGCCCCGCACCCGCAGCGCCACCTCGTACCGGTGCGGTGCCGTGGCGAGTCCCGTCACCACCTGCTCCGCCGCGTCGAGCCCCTCGGGCACGGCGAACGTGCCGGGCAACGTCCGCGCGCCGCCGATGCGGTCCAGCCGGAACGTGCGGTCCTCACCGAGCGCCGGGTCGGCGGCCCGCACGTACCACCGGCCCGCGTGGTTGACCAGCCCGTACGGGTGCAGGGTGCGCTCGCTGCGCCGCCCGTCGGCGCCGGTGTACCGGATCGACACCGGCCGCCGGTGCGCCACCGCGTCCGCGAGGGTCAGCAGCACGGCGCCCTCCGGGACGGCGGCCTCCGCGCCGGGAGCGGTGAACGCGAGGGAGCCGAGCACGGCGTCGAGCCGGCGGCCGAGGTGGTCCGGGAGCACTCGGCGGATCTTCGCGGCCGCCGTCTCACCGGCCGCGCCCGCCGCCGTCGTCAGGCCCGTCCGGCGGCCCGCGACCAGGCCGAGCAGCACGGCCAGGGCCTCGTCGTCGGTCAGCATCAGCGGCGGCATGCGGTAGCCGGGGGCCAGCCGGTAGCCGCCGTAGCGGCCGCGCACCGACTCGACCGGGACGTCCAGATCGAGGAGGTGGTCGACGTAGCGCCGCACCGTGCGCTCGTTGACGCCGAGCCGGTCGGCGAGCTCGGCCACGGTTCGCACGCCGCCGGACTGCAGGAGCTCCAGCAGCGTGAGCACTCGGGCGGTGGGCCGGATCATGGCACAAGTCTCCAGGAAATACCGGGCGGGTTCTGCCCGGTATCCGCTTTAGCGTGCGGGCACAGGTACCGACGAACAAAGGGAGAAAGCTCATGGACCTCGTCTCGATCCGCGTCATCACCGCCGACGTCGCCCGCCTCGCCGGGTTCTACGAACGCGCCACCGGCCTCCGCGCCGACTGGGCGACCGAGGACTTCGCCGAGATCAGGACCGGTCGCGCGACCCTCGCGATCGGCAGCACCCGCACCGTGCCGCTGTTCGCGCCCGGTTCCGCACGGCCCGCCGACAACCGCAGCGTCATCATCGAGTTCCTGGTCGACGACGTGGACGCCGTGCACCGGAACCTGACCGGGGTCGTGGACGAGTTCGTCACCGAGCCCACCACGATGCCCTGGGGCAACCGCGCGCTGCTGTTCCGCGACCCCGACGGCAACCTCGTCAACTTCTTCACCCCGGTGACCCCCGAGGCTGTCGCGAAGTTCGCACGCTGACGGCCCGTCTGTGATCCACTGGCAACATGGCGGCAATGGAACGCGTGGTGCTCCTGGGCCGCGGTGCAGCGGGGAAGTCGACGCTGGCGGTCGCACTGGGCAAGGCCACCGGACTGCCCGTCGTCGAGCTGGACAAGCACTTCTGGGGTCCGAAGCTCGAACCGATGACGCACGACCTGTGGGCGATCGTGCAGGGCGAGCTCGCCGAGGCGGACCGGTGGGTCATGGACGGCGACCTCGGTCCGCACGACGTGCTCGCCGTGCGGCTGCGGCGGGCCGACACGGTGGTGCTGCTCGACTTCCCGTTCTGGCGCTGTGCCTGGCGGGCGTTGCTGCGGTCGCGCGAACGGGCCGACTTCTGGGCGTGGCTGTGGTTCTGGCGGCGCCGCAGCCGGCCGTTGCTGCTGGAGGCGGTCAGCGAGCACGCGCCCGGCGCGACGCTGCACGTGCTGCGCGACCCCCGTGCCACCGCCGCGTTCCTGGCGAGCGCCGGGAGTGCCGGTGGATGAGGACGAGTTCACCGTGCCACGGGTCGTGGCGGACACGCTCGCCGGCTGGGACGAGCTGCGGCGGGACGCCGGGAGGGCCGGTGACGAGCAGTTCCGGCGCTGGTACTTCGACGTCGTGTCGACCCACGGCGATCCGCACACCTTCGCGTTCCTGACGTTCGAGACGGCGGTCGAGCTCTTCGACCGGGGGCGTGCCCCCGACGCGTTCCTGTTGCTGGGCTGGCTGGCGCGGCACGTGGGACGCGTACCCGCTGGTGACACGGCGGTGCGCACGGTCATGGCGCTGACCGACACGTGCGCGGTGCGGGCGGTCGACCGGGAGTCGGCCGCGCTGGCGATCGGGGTGCTGCGCGAGGTCGTGGACGGGGTTCGCGCAGCCGGGGACGTCCAGGTGGAGGACGCGGTGTGCCGGGCGTTGTCCACCCTCGCGCACCTGAGCGGCCGGCACGTCACGTCCGGCCGGGCGGGGGTCGAGGAGGTCGCCGCCCTGTGGCGTGAGCTGGGCACCCGGTGCCGCGGCAGCGCCGACCCCGGCCTGCGCGGGTGGCGGGCGCAGGGGCTGGGCAACGAGGCCCTGCTGCGGCTCCAGCTCGGGGACGAGGAGCCCGCACGCCGGCTGCTCGACCTGATCGCGGCCGAGTTCGCGGCCGACCCGCCGGGTGCGTCGGAGGACGTGGACCTGTGGCGTGTCCGGGCACGGCACGCCGCCGGGGTGCTCGACCGGTTCCACGTGGGCGAGCCCGAGTTCGAGCTGGGCCACCTCGAACGCCAGCGGTACTGGGACCGGCGGCGGCGGTCCACCCCGCGCGGGTTCGCGTCCTGGCTGCGGGCCGGCGCACCGCGCAACCACCTGCGCGAGCTGGTCCGCCAGGCCGGGGCCGTGCACCGCAGGTCCGTCGGCACGGTGCGGAGCTGGTTGTGCACCGGAGAGCCGTTCGTCCTGCTGCTGCGCAACTTCGAGCTCACCGAACGCTCCGGGACCTCGACGCTCCTGGCCGGCCCCGACGACCCGGCGGACCACGTCCAGGTGATCAGCCTCGGCGGCGGCGCCACATCCGCGCTGACCGAGCTGGCCGCCTCCGTGCCGCTCGTCCTCGTGGCCAGCACGACCGCCGGTGAGCTGGAGCTGGACCACCAGGACTGGGGTCAGTTCACCGCGCCGGTCCGGCTCTACCTGCCGCACGAGACGTGGTTCGACACCGTGTCGACGCTGATCACCGTCACCGCCCAGGTGGTCGTGTGGGCGGCGGAGCTCACGCCGGGACTGGCGCGGGAGCTGGAGCTCCTGACCGCCGAGGGGCGCGGCGAGGACACGCTGGTCGTGCTCGACCGGCTCGACGACCCGATGACGCAGGCGTTCCTGCCCAGGACCGGTGGTGAACGGCTGACGAAGGACCACCCCGCGCTCGCCCGGTTCCCCCACGTGGTCGACGCGGCGGAGCTGGGAAGCCGGGACCTGGCCGGGTGCCCACCGCTGATCGCCGTGCTCGAACGCCTCGACGCCGCCCACCGGGTGCCGCTGGACCAACGGCTCGCCGACATCGGCGCCCGGCTGGACGCACGGCGAACGTGACCGCCGCGCGTCCGTCGGCGCTCACCCGACCTCGGCGACGACCTCCGTCCCGGCGGCGTACCGGCTGACCGGCCTGGCCAGCCCGTAGTGCTCGCGCAGCGTCCGGCCGGTGTACTCGGTGCGGAACAGGCCGCGCGCCCGCAGCAGCGGCACGACGTGGTCGACGAACTCCTCCAGCCCCGACGGCAGCAGGGGCGCCATCACGTTGAACCCGTCGGCGGCCCCCGTGGTGAACCACAGCTCGACGTGGTCGGCGATCTGCTCGGGCGTGCCCGCGACGACCTGGTGGCCGCGGCCGCCGCCGAGCCGGCCGAGCAGCTGCCGCAGCGTCAGCCGTTCCCGCTCAGCCAGGTCGCGGACCAGCTCGAACCGGCTCTTGGCCCCGTTGATGCGGCTGACCGGCGGCAACGCGGGCAGCGGCGCGTCGAGCGGGTGGCCGGTGAGGTCGACGCCGATCATGTCGGTCAGCTGCCGCACCGCCCGTTCCGGGATGATCAGCTCGTCGAGCTCCGCGGCCAGGCGCCGCGCCTCTGCCTCGGTGCCGCCGAGCACGGGGACGATGCCGGGCAGCACCTTCACGCCGTCCGCCGGCCGACCGGCCGCGACCACCCGGCGCTTGAGGTCGGCGTAGAACGCGGTGGCGTCCTCGTGCGTCTGCTGGGCCGTGAACACCGCCTCCGCCCAGGCCGCCGCGAACGCCCTGCCGTCCTCGCTGGACCCGGCCTGCACCAGCAGCGGACGCCCCTGCGGGCTGCGCACCGCGTTGAGCGGCCCGCGCACGGAGAAGAACCGGCCGCGGTGGCCGACCTCGTGCACCTTCGCCTCGTCGGCGTAGACGCCGGAACCGGGGTCGGCGACGACCGCGTCGTCCTCCCAGGAGTCCCACAGGGCGGTGGTCACGTCCAGGAACTCCGCTGCGCGCTCGTAGCGTTCGGCGTGCTCGGTGTTGACCTCGCGGTTGAAGTTCTGCGCCGACCGGTCCTGGGCGGTCGTGACGATGTTCCAGCCGGCCCGGCCACCGCTGATGTGGTCGAGCGAGGAGAACAGCCGCGCGAGGTTGTAGGGCTCGCTGAACCCGGTGGACGCGGTGGCGATCAGTCCGATGTGGTCGGTCGCCTGCGCCAGCGCGGTGAGCAGGGTGAGCGGTTCGAAGTGACCGGCGGCGGTGTGCCGGACGTCGCCCCAGATCTGCACGCCGTCGGCGAGGAACACCGAGTCGAACGTGCCGCGCTCGGCGGTGCGCGCGAGGTGCTGGAAGTGCGTGACGTCGCCCAGCGCCCGCGGGTCGGTGCGCGAGTGCCGCCAGGCGGCCTCGTGGTGGCCGACGCCCATCAAGAACGCGTTGAGGTGGAGTTCGCGTGCGGACAACTTCAGACTCCCTGCCAGACTGGGTTTCGGATGTTCAAGGGGTCGGCGTAGAGGGCGTCCAGCTGCACGGCACCCGCCGCGACCGCCAGCACGTCCTCGCCGAAGCTGCTCGCCAGCACCGCGTCTGCGGACGCGCGCGACATGGCCGCGACCTCCTCGCGCAGCGCGGCGGCGCAGTCGGGCAGCCGGTTCGTGCCGATCTCGGTGACGACCAGGACCTCCGGGTCGAGGAAGTCGAACAGCACGGCCGCCGCTCTCCCGACCACGCGGGCCCGCTCGACGAGGTCCGCCCGCGCCGCGGGTGACCCGGCCACGGCGTCGTCGACCAGGTCGAAGATCGACGGCCGCCGCACCACCCCGGCCAGGTGGGCCCGCTCGGCCCAGGCGCGGTCGGACACGGTGGCCTCCAGGCACCCGCGCTTGCCGCACCCGCACCGGACGCCGGGGTCGCCCAGCGCCAGGTGCGCCACGTCCCCTGCGGCCGACCGCGGCCCGCGGTGGGTGGTGCCGGCGGTCACGATCGCCGCGTCGACGACGTTGCCGACGAACAGGTGCAGCAACGACTCGCGGCCGCGCGCGGCACCGAAGAGCTGCTCGGCCCGTGCCAGCGCCCTGGCGTGGCTGTCGACCCGCACCGGCAACCCGGTCCTCGCGGTGAGCAGCGCGGCGACCTCGACGTCGCGCCAGCCCAGCGAGGCGTGCCGGACGACCACACCGCCGGTCGGGTCGACCCAGCCGCCCGCTGCCACGCCGAGACCGATCGGGATGTGGCCGGGGAACCGGTCGGCGTGCAGCCGCAGCAGCTCGTCGGCGGCCGTCGTCAGCACCTCGTGCGGGTCGTCCGCCGCGGTGTGCGGGATCGTCCGCCGCACGAGCACCCGGCCGCGCAGGTCGACCAGCGTGATCGTGCTGAACAGGTGCGCGACGTGGACGCCGGCCACGACGTGCCGGCTCGTGTCGACGTCGACCGGCACGTGCGGCCGTCCGATGCCCCGGTACGGCACGGCCTGCGGCACCTCGGCGAGCAGCCCGAGCTCGGTCAGGGCCGCGCAGGCACGGGTCACCGCGGCCGGGCTCAGACCGGACGTGCGGGCGATGGTGCTGCGGGCGATCGGCCCGCACCGCAGCACCGTGCCGAGCACGACCGACGCGGTGCCGCTCACGAGATCAGCGGCGGGGCGGAGGGGGACAGGGCGGGGCCGACGGCGCGCGCCGCGCCCGGCGTGCGGCCGCGGCCCCACCCGATCTCCCTGCGGTAGCTGCCGAGCAGCCCGGTCCGGCGCAGGTGGTCCTCGTCGTGCGCGGGCGACCCCGGTGGCAGCGGGTGGGTCTGCGGTGCCACGAACAGCGCGTCCGCCGGGCAGTTGGCCTCGCACTGGAAGCACGTCTGGCAGTCGGACTGCCTGCTGACCACCGGCAGCCCGTCCGCACCCCGGTCGAACACGTTGGTGGGGCACACCTCGATGCACTTGTCGCAGGCGATGCACTGCGCCGCCGACACCAGCTCGATCACGCCATCACCTCCTGCGGGCGGGCCCACACCTCGTCCAGGCCGCCGGAGGTGATCCGGTGGCGCTGGGCGGGGTCGAGGCCGGGGCGGTCGAGCCGCCTGGCCATGCCGCGGCTCTCCTCCCGCAGCAGGGCGGAGGTGTACATCCACCGCGCGTGCGCGACCATCGCGGCCGCCTGCCGGGCCCGCACGACCGCGGCACCCTCGGCCCGCAGGCCCGACCGCACCGACCGCCAGGTCTCGTCGAGCTCTCCCAGCGCCGCCCGCAGCACGTCGCCGTGGCGCAGGTAGTTCTTGTCGTAGGGCAGGACCTCGGCCTGCACCGCACGGACCACCTCCTCGACGTCGACCTCCGCGGAGCGGCCGGTCGGGCGCAGGCCCGCGCCACCGGCCGCGGTGACCCGCCGGGTGCCGCGGCCGAGCGCGAGCGCGAACCGGGCGGCGGACCGGCCGGCCCACGAGCCGGACGAGATGGCCCACGCGGCGTTGTGGCTGCCACCGCCGGTGAACCCGCCGCAGATCAGCTCGCGCGTGGCGGCGTCACCGGCGGCGTACAGACCGGGAACGGTGGTGGCGCAGCCGTCGTCGACGATCCGGATGCCACCGGTGCCGCGCACGGTGCCCTCGGCCAGCAGCGTCACGGCGAACGGCTCGGTGAACGGGTCGACGCCCAGCCGGTCGAACGTGAGGAAGAAGTTGGGCTGCGCCAGCCGCATCGCCCTGCGCGCCGCGTCGTCGGCCAGGTCCAGCTTGCAGAACACCTTCTCCGACAACAGGGTCCTCGCGATCACCGAACGCCCGCGCTGGCTGCCCGCGCCCTCCAGCACCTCGCCGTCGGCGCGGTAGAAGGTGGCGTAGTTGTAGAACGCGGTCTTCGTGACGGACGTGTGCTCCGGGGCGATGCCGTAGGCGTTGGAGAACTCCATGCCGGACAGCTCGGCGCCGGCCTCCACCGCGAGCAACGCCCCGTCGCCGGTGTTCACGTCGCACCCGAACGCCTTGCTCAGGAACGCGCACCCGCCCGTGGCGACGACCACCGCGCCCGCGCGCACCTCGAACGGCCGACCGGCCTGCCGCCGGTACCCGGCAGCGCCCGCGACCGCGCCGTCGTCGGCGGTGAGCAGCTCGGTGACCGGGCTGTGGTCCAGGACGACGACCCCGGCGCGTTTGACCCGGATCCGCTGGCGCCGCATGTACTCCGGCCCCTGCAGGCCGTTGCGCAGCGGTGTGCCGTCCGGTCCGGTGGGGAACGGGTAGCGCCCGGCGTCGGCCAGCTCGTTGACCCGCTCGTAGGTCTCGTCGAGCACGCGGGCCATCCACCGGCGGTCGGCGAGGTACCCGCCGAGCGCCTCGCGGCTGGCCATGGCCGCCTCACGGGCCTTCTCCTCCGGCGGCACGTACCAGACACCGGTGCCGACGGACGCGGTCGCGCCGCTCGTCCCGCAGTACCCCTTGTCCGCCAGCACGACCGAGGCACCCTGCTCGGCGGCCTTGAGCGCGGCCCACGTGGCGGCCGGACCGCCACCCACCACCAGCACGTCAGCTGTGAGCGTCATGACCCCTCCTCAGGCCCCGACCGGGACGCGCCACGAGGTGAACCGGCGCTCCAGAGCGACCAGCACCTGGTTGAACAGCACGCCGATGGCGGACAGGGTGATGATCCCGGCGTACATCTGCGGGATCGCGAAGTTGAACTGCGAGGCGTTGATCAGGTACCCGAGACCGGCCTTGGCGCCGACCATCTCCGCGGCCACCAGCACGAGGATCGACAACGCGCCGGCGAGCCGGACGCCGGTGAACACCGTGGGCACCGCCGAGGGCAGGATCACCTTCTGGAACAACCGGAAGCCGCTCAGGTCCATCGACCGCGCGAGCCGCAGCAGCGTCGGGTCCACCGCGCGCACGGCGCTGATCGTGTTGAGCAGGACCGGCCAGGTGCAGGCGTAGCAGACGATCGCGATCTTCGACGTCTCGCCGATGCCCAGCAGCAGCACGAACACCGGCAGCAACGCGAGCGCGGCGGTGTTGCGGAAGACCTCCAGCAGCGGGCTGAGCAGGTTCGCGACCGGCTTGTACCAGCCGATCAGCAGCCCGAGCGGGACCGCGGCCGCGACCGCGAGCCCGAAGCCGGACAGCGACCGCACCAGGCTCGCCTGCGTGTTGTCGAGCAGCTTCCCGCTCACCGCGAGGTCCCACCACGACTCCAGGACCGTCGAGAACGGCGGCAGGAACGTGGAGTCCACCAGGCCGAACCGGGGCGCAATCTCCCAGACGGCCAGCACGACCGCGATGGCCACGACCTTGCCCACGGCGGTCAGCAGCGCGTCGGCCAGCCGGGCCACCGCCCCGCGTGGCCGCGCCGGTGCCGGCGGGGCGTGGTCCTCGGTCCGTGACGGGGTCTCCAGCAGCGCGGTCATGCGCCCACCACCTCCTTCTCCTGTTGCTGGGCACGGGACACCTCGTCGTGCAGGAGGTCCCAGATGCGGTGCCGGCAGCGCGCGAACTCGGGGCTCGAGCGCAGGTCGTCCTGCCGGGTCCGGTCACCGAGGTCGATCGGCACGACCTCCTTCACCCGGCCCGGCCGCGAGGTCAGCACGACCACCCGCTGACCGAGGTGGACCGCCTCGTCGATGGAGTGCGTGATGAACACGACGGTCTTGCCGGTGCGCTGCCAGATCCGCAGCAGCTCGTCCTGCAACGACTCGCGGGTCTGCGCGTCGAGCGCGGCGAACGGCTCGTCCATCAGCAGCACCTGCGGGTCGTAGGCGAGGCTGCGGGCGATGGCGACCCGTTGCCGCATGCCGCCGGACAGCTGGTGCGGGTGCCGGTCCTCGAACCCGGTCAGCCCGACCAGGTCGAGGAACTCGCGGGCCCGCCCTGCGCGCTGCCTGCGCGGCACCCCGGTCGCCTCCAGCCCGAACTCGACGTTGCCCTGAGCGGTGCGCCACGGCAGCAGCGCGTACTGCTGGAAGACGATGCCGCGGTCGAGGCCGGGACCGGTGATCGGGCGGCCGTCGAGCAGGATCTCGCCCTCGCTCGGTTCGGTGAGTCCGCCGAGCAGGTCGAGCAGCGTGGACTTGCCGCACCCGCTGGGGCCGACGAGGACGACGAACTCGCCCCGTTCGACGTCGAGGTCGATCCGGTCGACGGCGGTGAACCCGGTGCGCTGCCGGGAACCGCGGACCTTGACGTCGAACCGCTTGGTGACGCCGCGGAAGGCGATGTGCGCGCTCATCGGGCCAGCTCGTTGAACTCGTTGGTGTACAGGTCGGTGAGCCGCACCTGGTCCCGGGTGATCTCCCCGCGCTCGGCGAGCCAGTCGACCCAGATGGACAGCTCCCGGTCGAGGATCTTGCCGCCCTTCTCGGCGACCCCCGTGGACTTCCAGTACCTGAGCGCCGCAGGGTCCTCGTTGCGCCCGCGCCGGGTGAGGACCTCGACCTTGCGCGCCACCACCTCCTCGCGCGGGGTGGTGCGGCTCCACTCGATCGCCTTCGCGATGCCGCTCGTGAACGTCCGGACCGTGCCGGGGTTGTCGCGCAGGAACTTCTCGGTGAAGACGTACGTGCCGGCGGTGAACGGGCCCAGCAGGTCGAAGTCGGAGAACAGCTTGCGCACACCGCCCTTCTCCAGCGCCTTGTCGCGCAGGATGCCGCCGAGCACACCGACCTCGATCTGCTTCTGCCGCACCGACTGCTCGGTGTTGACCGGGGGCACGACGATCGGCTCGACCTTCTTGACCTCGTCCTGGCTCAGGCCTGCCCGCTTGAGGTAGATGCCGAGCATGGCCTCGTGGTGAGCGCCGAGGGTGTTCATGCCGACCTTCTTGCCGAGCAGGTCGCGGGCCGTGCGGACCGGGCTGTCGTCGAGCACGTAGAAGCCGCTGTAGGCGTTCTCGTCGGCGCCGTAGTAGCCGATCACGGACCGGATCGGCGCTCCGGCGGCCTTGAGCTTGACCACGGCGCCGTTGAACGCGCCGCCGAAGTCGACCTGCCCGGTGGCGGCGGACTGGATGTCCTGCGGGCCGCTGATCGTGTTGCCGACCCACTCGAGCTTCACGTCGCCGAGGTAGCCCAGCTCCGCTGCCAGCTCCGGCAGCGTCACGTCGCCCGCCCAGCCCTGGTAGCGCAGCGTCTTGGTCTCGACGCCGGCACCGGCGGCGGTGGAGCAGCCGACGGTCGCGGCTGTCAGTCCGAGCAGGGAAAGGCCGAGGAAGTTCCGTCGCGTGGTGGTCACGGCAGGTCCTTTGTCGAAGGGAAGTCGGGCACGCTGAAGAACGGGACGAACGGTCCCGGTGGAAATGCGGAGCGGATTCAGCGACCGGCGCGACAGAAGGCGCTGGCGTGCCGTCGGAGGTCGACGTGCCGGCGCGAGGTGAGAGAGGCGGCTTGGCTCACGGAGCGAGCGTCACACCCGGATCGGACGGGGTCAACGGCCGGACCGCACGTCCCACATCATGGAGCCGGGCTGGACGGTCCCGCCTATTTTTCACGCTGGAAGGAACTCGGCCGGTCAATCCCTTCCAGGTGCTGGGAAGACTTATTTTCCGGCCGCGCGATGTTGCGCACGCGGCGCGGACATCAGCACGGTGGTGGGGAAGTTCGCCACCACGAGAGGAAGTCCGCGATGACCGCACAACTTTCCGCCACCGTCGCCAAACTGGGTGCGGGCATCGGCGCACGCGTCGACGGCGTCCGGCTCGGCGGCGACCTCCCGCAGGACGTCGTGGCGGAGATCAGGGCCGCCCTGCTGGCCAACAAGGTCGTGTTCTTCCGCGACCAGCACCACCTCGACGACGCGGAGCAGCTCGCGTTCGCGCGGCTGCTCGGCAGCCCGACCCTCGCGCACCCCACGGTGAAGGGCCAGAACCACACCAACGTGCTGGCGATCGACTCCGACTACGGCAAGGCCAACAGCTGGCACACCGACGTCACGTTCGTCGACCGCGTGCCCGCGATCAGCATCCTGCGCGCCGTCGAGCTGCCGCCGTACGGGGGCAGCACGGTCTGGGCGAACACCGCACGCGCCTACGACGAGCTGCCCGAGGCGTTGAAGGCGCTCGTGGACCGGCTGTGGGCGGTGCACACCAACGTCTACGACTACGCGGGTCACGTCGACTCGACCCGCATCGGCGGCGTCGACGTGAAGGAACGGGCCTACCGCTCGGAGTTCGAGTCGCAGCGCTACGAGACCGAGCACCCGCTGGTCCGAGTGCACCCGGAGACCGGCGAACGAGCGCTGCTGCTCGGGCACTTCGTCAAGCGGATCGTCGGCCTGACGGCCGCGGAGTCCAAGGCGGTCTTCCAGCTGCTGCAGGACCGCGTCACCCGGCTGGAGAACACCGTGCGCTGGCAGTGGGCCGACGGTGACGTGGCGATCTGGGACAACCGGGCCACCCAGCACTACGGCGTCGACGACTACGACAACGCCCGCCGCCGGCTGCACCGCATCACCCTCGCGGGCGACGTGCCGGTCAGCGTCGAGGGCGTGGCGAGCACGACCGTGGTCGGCGACGCGGCCCACTTCTCCGAACTCTGACGCTCGTTCTCCTCGGGCGCGGTGACGTGGCTGCGGCGTCGTGGCCACGTCCCGGCGGTTCGACCGCGCACGCGCTGCTGTCGTGGCCTGGTCGGCACGGCCGGTTCAGCCGGTGTCCACGCGGGCCAGCACCTCCATCGCGGTCCGCTCCCGTTCCGCCAGCTCGCCCAGGACCGCCGCTGCCCGGTCCAGCCGCCCCTGGTCACCCGTCTCCCCGGCCGCGGCGATGTGGTCGGCCACCTCGGTCCACAGCGGCGCGATCGCGGCGTACAGCCCGTGGCCGTGCCGCAGGGTGTCGTCGCCGGTGAGCTCGGCGGCCTCGGCGAGGAAGTCCCGGTACAGCGCGCGGAACAGCGATCCGCCGGTGCCGCCGCGTTCCATCAGCATCGCGGCGAGCGGGAGGTCGCGGGACGGGTCGCCGGCCCGGTCGAACCACCGCGCCACCCGCTTCGCCGCCGTGGTGATGCCGCGGTGCCCGAGGTTGGCGATGGGCGGGGTGAGGAACGCGTGTGCGTTGGCGCGCACCGCTTCCCGGACCGCGCGTCCGAGCTCGGGACGGCCGGTGGGCGCGGTGGCGGTGTAGGAGAGGTTGCGGGCGGTCATCGGTCCGCGTTCGGCACGGGCCTTCGCCAGGCTCGCCAGCGTCGTGGTGACGTTGCCGCCCTGCTGAGCCGTGTCGACGAGGTGGGCGGTGTCGTCGTCGTAGCCGTGGATCGCGACGAAGTGACCTCCGAAGTGGACTTTCGTCGTGAAGTGGTCGAGGTGGAACGAGTCCAGCTGCAGGCCGACCGGGCGGCCCGCGGACAGGTGGGTGACGACGTTCTGCCACGCCTTGCGCGGCGAGGTGGTCTCCTCGGCGCGCAGGTCGAGGCCCAGCCTGGTGGCCGCGGTCCGGGTGAGCGCGAACGGCTTGACGCGTCCGCCGAGGAACGGGAAGTCGAGGCTTTTCGCATCCCAGTAGACGAAGCCCAGGCCTTCGCCGAGGCCGAACAGCAGCGGTTCGGACAGGTCGAGGCCCTCGTGGCGCAGCAGGGCGCCGAGGGTGGTGGTCTCGCAGTGCTGACCGCGGGGGAACGAGACGTCGTCGATGATCATGTGGCTTCCTGGGCTGGTGCGTCGTGCGGGGGTGCGGTCAGTCTCGACCCTCCCACGGTGTGAGGGTCAACGGCGACGAGCGGTTCACCGAGGGCCGTGGTCACGCTCACTCACCCGGCCGTCACGACGGGAACGGCCCCTTCTCTACGATTGCGCGACTCGTCGAGGGGACGAGCGCGGCGCCTCGGCGCCGGTGCCGGGGAGGTGTTGTGCGGACGAGTCCGGACTCCGGGGCGCTGCTCGGCGGCCCGTCGCTGCGGCGGTGGTCGCTGCTGATCTCGGTGGCGCTCGTCGTCGTCCTGCTCGGGGCGACGGTGGCCGTGCTGCTGGCCATCGGCGACCTGTCCAGGGCGCGCTCGCGGTTGCTCGACGTCGTCGGGCCAGCGGTCGTGAGCTCGCAGCAGCTCGGCACCCTCGTGGTGGACCAGGAGAACGGCGTCCGGGGCTACCTGCTGAGCGGCAGCGAGGCGTTCCTCGACCCGTACCGCGACGCGGGGGAACGCCAGGCCGCTGCACGCGCGACCGTCGAGGCGACGAACGACCCGGCCGTGCTGCGGGCGCTGACCGCGCTGGACGGGGCGTTGGCGGACTGGCGTGGTGACTACGCCGACCCCGCGGTCGCCGCGGTGCGGACGGGCGGCGTCGTTCCGGCCGAGGCGCTGGGCAAGCAGCGGTTCGACGCGGTGCGCGCGGCGTTGTCGGCGTTGCAGGACGAGATCGCCGCCCAGCGCGCCGCCGGACGGGCCGCGCTCAACGACGCGTCCACGCGGATGGCGGTGACGTGCATCGTCGCGATGGCCGTGCTGCTGGCCGCCGTGCTCGGGTGTGTGGTGGCGCTGCGGGTGTTCGTCGTGGCGCCGTTGGGCAGGCTGCGCCGGCAGGTCGGGACGGTGGCGGGCGGGTCGTTCGCGCACACCGTGGCCGCGACCGGGCCGACGGAGCTGCGCGAGCTCGGCGTCGACGTCGACACCATGCGCACCCGGATCGTCGCCGAGCTGGAGCAGGCGCGGGAGCGCAACGCCGCGCTCGACGCCGCCACGACCGAG
Organism: Lentzea sp. NPDC042327; assembly: GCF_040647275.1. Classification (NCBI taxonomy): domain Bacteria; kingdom Bacillati; phylum Actinomycetota; class Actinomycetes; order Pseudonocardiales; family Pseudonocardiaceae; genus Lentzea; species Lentzea sp. NPDC042327. The sequence goes on along the minus strand of NZ_JBEZBX010000001.1, from coordinate 383,283 downwards.
CTGCGCCGCTCCAACGCCGAGCTCGAGCAGTTCGCCTACGTCGCCTCCCACGACCTGCAGGAGCCGCTGCGCAAGGTCGCGAGCTTCTGCCAGCTGCTGGAGAAGCGCTACGGCGACCAGCTCGACGAGCGCGCCACGCAGTACATCGACTTCGCCGTGGACGGCGCGAAGCGCATGCAGCTGCTCATCAACGACCTGCTCGCGTTCAGCCGGGTGGGCCGCATGCGCGACAAGCAGGTGGTGGTCCTGGCCGGTGACCTGGTCGACGAGGCCCGCCGCAACCTCGCGCTGTCGATCGAGTCCTCGGGAGCGCGGATCGACGTGGGACCGCTGCCCGAGGTCAGGGGAGAGGTCCGGCTGCTGGTCGGGGTGTTCCAGAACCTCATCGGCAACGCGCTGAAGTTCCACGGCGACGAGCCGCCGCACGTGCGCATCGCGGCCGAGCCCGGTGAGGACGACACGTGGTGGTTCTCGGTGAGCGACAACGGGATCGGCATCGACGAGCAGTACGCCGAGCGGATCTTCGTGATCTTCCAGCGCCTGCACGCCAAGGACCGCTACCCCGGCACCGGCATCGGGCTCGCGATGTGCCGCAAGATCGTCGAGTTCCACGGCGGCCGCATCTGGCTGGACACGGAGGCCACCGGGGTGAACGCGGGCACGACCGTCCGCTTCACGCTGCCGCGGGTCGGCGCGGACGCCCCGGTGACCGTGTCCGGAACCCCGTGAGGTCGCACGGGAGTCGCTGACCGCTCCGGCTCAGACGGCCACCCCGTCGAGCTGGAAGGTCTGCACCTGGCCCGGTGCGAAGGCGACCCGCAGCAGCTTGCCGTCCAGGCGGACGTCCGTGCGCTGCGCGTAGCGGTCGCTGCCGCTGGTCGTGGACGTGGACCAGCGGGTGAGCTGCCCGGTGGGCAGGGTGGTGAACCGGGTCAGGTCGAACGTGGTCGTCTGCGCCGAGGTGGCCGTGTTGACGCCGACCAGGACCAGCCGGCGCGCCACCGGGTCGTAGGCGGTAGCGGCGTTGCCGGTGGACGCGGAGACGATGCGCATGCCCGGCCGGATGTGCCGGGTGAACTGTGCCAGGACGTGCAGCTTGTTCTGCACGGCACCGGCTTCGAGCGTGACCGGGTCGTAGCTGATCAGCGCCCACGCCGGGGTCGGGTCCATCACCTGCCAGAAGCACCACGCGGTCGGGTGCAGCCAGCGCCAGTCCAGGCACAGGTTGCTCGCCATCGACAGGCCCGTGCCGTCCGCGTCGCCGTATTCGGAGTTCCACAGCACCTTGCCCGCCGAGCGGGCGTCGGAGTGCAGCAGGTCGCGGCGCCCGCCGGAACCCTGGTAGCCGTGGACGTTGAGCTGGTCCACGACGGACCGGGTGGTGGCGTCGAACGCGGCCCACGTGCTGCGCGCCGCGTCGTAGCTGGTCTCGTCGGACGCCGCGATCCGCATGCCGGTGAGACCGCGGGCGTTCATCTCCTGCCGGAGGTGCTGGAGCACGACCCGCTGCGTCGCCGGGTCGAAGTGGCAGCCCTCCTGCCTGCCGGTCGCCGACCAGTAGTCCGACGCCGGCTCGTTGAACGGCGAGATCGTGCGGAAGGTGACGCCCCACCGGTCGCGGAACTGCCTGGCCACCTCGGCGAGGTGGGCGGCGTGGGTGCGCTGGTTCCACGTCTGCAGGTTGTCGCTGTTCGCGTCGGCGGCACCGGAGGGGTTGTGGTTGGCGCACATCCACCACGCGGGCGAGTTGGCGAACAGCTCGGTGACGGCACCCCGTTGCGCCGCCTTCACGACGGCCGCGCGTTGCTTGGCGTCGGCGGCCCACTTCCACGCCGCCGACGCCGGGTCGGTGTTGCGCCAGTCCTGCCAGAAGGTCTCGATCTGCTTGAACCGCGGGATGTTCGGCGAGGTGACCATGGTCTCGTCGTTCACGCTGTTCCAGCTGCACGCGCCGAGGTTGTACCGGGCGATGCTGAGCCCCAGGCCGGGTAAAGGCTGTCCTCTGTAGACGACGGTCTTCGTGGTGAACCACAGGTCCGCCAGGTCGTCGCGGTCGCCGAACACGTTGGCCCACCAGGCGAGCGACGTGCCCCAGCCCTCCCACGTGCCGTGGTCTGGACCGGGGTCGACGGTGATGGTCTGGTCCGCGTGGGCGGAACCCGTGCCCACGGCCGCCGCGGCGACGGTGGCGACCGCACCGGACAGCACCGTCCTGCGCGTGACCATGGCAGCTCCTCGGGGTGGTCCGGTTCGGCGGATGACGAACGTGTTGGTGGTAGTTGGCGGCGGTTTGATCAGGTGTCGGTGGTACTTGCAGATGCCGTCAGGAGCAGACGTTCGACGGGCTGTTGTTCAGGGTGAGGTTGCGGAACGTCGTGTTCGTGCCGCAGGGGCTTTCGCGGACGGCCGAGTTGGTCACCGTCAGGTTCTGGACGGTGATGTCGCGGTTGCCGGGGAACTCCGAGCGCGCGGCCAGCCGGATCTCCCCGCCGCCGGTCACCGTGCCGCTCTGTGCCGCCAGGACCACGTTGGTGCAGTTCTCGATCAGCACCGCGTTGTTGCCGGTGTTCGCCAGGTCGATCCGGTCGATCGTCAGGCCACCGCTCTCCGACACGCAGAACACGCCACGGCCGCCACCGCGGGCGCGGACGGTGCCGACCCGGACGTTCGTGGGGTAGGCGGTGCCGATGCGGCCGTTGCGGTTGGCCGTGCGGAACGCCGCGTACCCGGTGCCCGCGCCCGCGTTCTCCGCGTCCACCGTGCCGACCGTCGCGTTGATCGTGTCGTTGAGCAACAGCCCGGACTCGCCGACGTTGCGCGCCGTCACGGTGCCGACCGTGAGGCCGTCCACCCCGTAGGTCTCGACGGCGTGGCTGCTCGCACCGGACACGAACACGTTGTCGATCCGGATGTTGCGGCTCCGCACGCTCGTGTTGCCGCGGTTGTCGATGCGCACGCCCAGGCCGCCGGACAGGCGCATGTCGAGCTGGCCCAGCACGAGGTTGTCGACGTTGCGCATGAAGATCCCGTACAGCGGACGGCCGGTGAGGCTCAGGTAGCGCACCTCCACGTCACGGGTGCCGCGCGAGTAGATCGGCGCCTGGTCGCCGGAGCCGGTGCCGGTCACGTTGATCGTGCCGCACACGTCGATGCCGGTGTAGCTGGGCAGCGAGATCCGCGAGCCCGCGCTCATCGCACCGCTGCCGCGCACCAGGACCCACTGCTTCGCGGTCCGGCCCGCGGTGAGGCTGTCGACGGCGGCTTGGACGGCGGAGCGCATGTCGGTGCCCGTGTAGACGGTCCGGCCGCCGGTGCGGGAGGTCCAGGTGCTGCCGCTGAGCACGGCCTCGGCGTTGAACGCCCGGTCACCGCAGGCCAGCGCCCGCACCTCGGCGTGGGCCACCGGCACGAGGCCGCCGATCACGACCGCTGCCGCCGCTGCCGCGCTCATCCACGTCCTGGTCGAGGGCATGCGAAGAAGTCCTTTCCACGAGGGGCGGCGGCGGTGTGCGGAAACTACGGGCTCGGCGAACCCGTTACCTCAGGTAGTTCGCCAGCGGGATGCGCTGGTCGCGCAGCGCCTTGGCCACGACACCGGCGATCTGCCTCGCCCCGGCGGCCTCGAAGTGCGTGTGGTCGTTGCAGAAGAACGCGCCGACCGGGCCCCTGGTGTAGTCACCGTCGTTGGGGCAGAGCCGCAGTGAGTTGTAAAGCGCGTAGCTCAACCGGTGCAGGTCGACGACGGTGACGCCGCTCGTCCGTCCCGCGTCGAAGGTCTCGGTCAGGAACCCGCGGGTGGCGACGGCGGTGCTGCCACTGCACCGGATCGCGGAGACCGGGGTGAGGAAGATCGGCGTGGCACCGCGGTCCTTCGCCGCCTTGGCCATCAGCGCGAGGAGCTCCCGGTAGCGGGCGCTGCCCACGTGCCGGGGGCAGTCGGGGCTGCCGTCGTTGATGCCGAACTGGACGACGAGGTAGTCACCCGCCTTCATCCCGGTGGCCGGGTCGAGCATGGCCTGCCAGCGCTGGTGGAAGGTCCGCGGGCTCACCACGCACTCGCCCGCCGCGTCCTTGGCGTTCTGCACGTTCGACTCGTAGAGCCAGGTCTGGACGCTGCGACCGGCCACCGCGCTGTTCACCACGGTCACGTCGGAGGTGAACAGCGCACCGAACTGGCTGCCCCAGCCGACCGGGCAGCTCGCCTTCGGGTCGGCCATCGTCGAGTCACCCGCCAGCCACACCTTCACCGCGGCCGCACCGGCCGGCGCCGTGCTCGCCGGGGAGCAGCCGGGTTCCTCCGCGACGGCCGGCGTGGCCGCCGCGCACAACGGCAGCACGACGAGTGCTGCCAGGGCCAGGAAACGAGTCCTCACAGTGGTCTCCAGACGGGCAGGGGCTGCCTGAGACGGCCGGGCGGGAACGGCGGGTGAACCGAGCGTAGCCCGTGGTCACGCTGCACGGAAAGCGCTTTCCGCGAATCGTCGATTCGACGTCCGGTGGTGGTGCGCCGCAGTCGGTCCACTGTGCACCGCGCCGTCGAACACCGGGTCGAACGCAGGTCGAATCGCTGTTCAACGAAGCTTTCGACGGCGTTCGACGCCGCTGCTTGACGGTCGGGTGACGTCGATGCAAACTCCGGAAAGCGTTTTCCAAACGGATCAGGGGCTCCATGAGTGCTCTCGACGAGTTGCGCCGGCTGCGCCGCGACGGCACGCAGGTGCGCAAGCGCGACAACAGGGCGGCCTTCTGGTTCCTGGCACCCTGGTTCGCCGGACTGCTGTTCATCACGATCGGCCCGGTCCTCGCGTCGTTCGGGCTCGGCTTCACGAAGTACAACCTGATCCAGCCGCCCAGGTTCACCGGGCTGGACAACTTCGCGCGGATCCTCACCGACGAACGGCTGCACAACGCCCTGCGGGTGACGTTCACCTACGTGCTCGTGTCCGTGCCGCTCCAGCTGGCCTGCGCGCTCGCCGTCGCACTGCTGCTGGACCGCGGGCTGCGCGGGCTCGCCCTGTACCGCTCGGCGTTCTACCTGCCCTCGCTGCTGGGCTCCAGCGTGGCGATCGCCGTGCTGTGGACGCAGGTGTTCGGCACCGACGGCCTGGTGAACCGCGTGCTCGGCCTCTTCGGCGTCGAGGGCGGGGGCTGGATCTCCGACCCCGACACCGCCCTGTCGACGCTCATCGTGCTGAACGTGTGGACGTTCGGGTCACCGATGGTCATCTTCCTCGCCGGGCTGCGGCAGATCCCGGCCGTCTACCACGAGGCGGCCGCGATCGACGGTGCCGGCCGCTGGTCGCGGTTCTGGCACATCACGCTGCCGCTGCTGTCGCCGATCCTGTTCTTCAACCTGGTGCTGCAGATCATCCACGCCTTCCAGTCGTTCACGCAGGCGTTCGTCGTCTCCGGCGGCACCGGCGGCCCGTCGGACTCGACGATGTTCTACACGCTCTACCTGTACCAGCAGGGTTTCAGCCGGTTCGACATGGGCTACGCGTCCGCGCTGGCGTGGTTCCTGCTGCTGATCATCGCGGCGTTCACCGCGATCAACTTCTGGGCGGCGAGGTACTGGGTCTTCTATGACGACTAGCCGGTTGTCCTCCCTCGCCAAGCACACCGGCCTGGTACTGGCCGGCTTCGTGATGCTGTACCCGGTGCTGTGGATGGTCGTGAGCTCGCTGCGGCCCGACGACGAGATCTTCCGCAGCCCCGGGCTGGTCCTCGACGGCCTGCGGACGGAGAACTACACCGAGGGGTGGACCGCCCTCACACCGTCGTTCGGGACGTACCTGGTCAACTCGTCGGTCCTGGTGCTGGGCTGCATCCTCGGCAACCTGGTGTCGTGCTCGATGGCGGCCTACGCGTTCGCCCGGCTGCACTTCAGCGGGAAGCGCTGGTGGTTCGGCATCATGCTCGGCACGATCATGCTGCCGATCCACGTCATCATCGTGCCGCAGTACGTGCTGTTCTCGAACATCGGCTGGGTCAACACGTTCCTGCCGCTGATCGTGCCGAAGGTCCTCGCCACCGACGCGTTCTTCGTGTTCCTCATGGTGCAGTTCATCCGCGGCCTGCCGCGCGAGCTGGACGAGGCCGCGCGCATCGACGGCTGCGGCCACCCGCGGATCTTCCTGCGGATCATCCTGCCGCTCATGACGCCCGCGCTCGCGACCACCGCGATCTTCACGTTCATCTGGACCTGGAACGACTTCTTCGGCCAGCTGATCTACCTCACCGACCCGGACATGTACACGGTCCCGGTCGCCCTGCGGTCGTTCGTGGACTCCACGGTCGCGACGTCGTGGGGCGCGCAGTTCGCCATGAGCGTCGTGTCGCTCGTCCCGATCTTCCTCGCCTTCCTCGTCGGCCAGCGGTACCTCGTCAAGGGGATCGCCACGACCGGGGGCAAGTAGCCGAAAGGACAGCTCATGCCAAGAGGTGCTCGCCGCAGGGTCGCGTGGGCCACCCTGCTGTCCCTGACCGCGTCGCTGCTCGTCGCGTGCGGGGCCGGTTCCGACGCCGGTGGCGACCTGACCGCGGAGCCGGTGACGCTGCGCTTCACCTGGTGGGGCGGCGACGACCGGCACAAGAGGACCCAGCGGATCATCGAGCTGTTCCAGGAGCAGCACCGGAACATCACCATCAAGGGCGAGTTCAAGGAGTGGAACGGCTACTGGGACAGCCTCGCCACCACGATGGCGGCCAACGACGCGCCCGACGTCATGCAGATGGACGAGCTGTACATCGCGTCCTATGCCGAGCGCGGCGCGTTGCTCGACCTCACCGAGGCGAAGAAGCACCTCGACACCGCGGACTTCGACCAGAAGGCGCTCGCCACCGGCGCGATCGGCGGCAAGCAGTACGGGCTGCCCGTCGGCCTCGGCATGTACTCGGTCATGGTGAACCTCGACCTGCTCGCGCAGTACGGCATCCCGGTGCCCGACGACACGAAGTGGTCGTGGGACGACCTGAAGCGGATCGGCGAGCAGGTGTCCGAGGCCGGTGGCGGGCAGGTGTTCGGCGTGCAGTCGCCGGGCATCAACGACACCGCCGGGCTGAGCATCCGGGCGCGCCAGCAGGGCAAGGCCATGTTCGACGCCGAGGGCAAGGTCGTGCTGCCGCAGGAGATCGCCCGCGAGTACTGGCAGTACATCGCCGACCTCGCGAAGTCCGGCGTCGCGGCACCGCCGTCGGTGACGATCGAGAAGGCCTCCGCGGGACTCAACCAGTCCGCCACCGCGACCCGCACCGCCGCGTTCGGCCTGTGGTGGAACACCCAGCTGACCGCGCTGACCGCTGCCAGCGGCGCCAGGCTGAAGTTGCTGCGGCTGCCGGGGGAGACGCAGGGCAAGGCACCCGGCGCGTACTACAAGCCGTCGATGTTCTGGTCGGTGTCGTCGCGGTCGAAGCACCCCGCGGAGGCGGCGGCGTTCGTGAGCTTCCTCGCCAACGACGAGGAGGCGGCGAAGATCATGCTGACCGAACGCGGTGTGCCCGCCAACCAGAAGATCCGCGACGTCATCGCCGGCCAGCTGAAGGAGACCGACAAGGCGGCCAAGGAGTACCTGGACACCGTGCCGGTCAGCGACCCGCCCAGGATCACGCCGAACGGCGCCAGCACGGTCGACGCGATCCTCAAGCGGCACACCGAGGACGTGCTGTTCGGCCGGACCACCCCCGATGCGGCGGCCACGTCGTTCATCAGGGAGGTCCAGGCGGAAGTGGACGCGGCCCGGTGAGGCGCGCCGCCATCGTCGGAACGGGTGCAATTGCGGCCGCCCACGCGGAGGCGGTGCGGGCCTGCGGTGACCGGGTCGAGCTCGTCTCGGTCGCCGACGTGGACGCCGGCCGCGCCGCCGCGTTCGCCGAGCGGTGGGGTGTGCCGCGGGTGCACCCCGGGCTCACCGCGCTGCTGGCGGAGGAGGAGCCGGACGTCGTGCACATCTGCACCCCGCCCCGTCACCACGTGCCGCTGGCGCTCGAATGCCTGGCCGCGAACGCGACGGTGCTCGTCGAGAAGCCACCGGCGTTGTCGCTGGCCGAGGTCGACGCGCTCGTCGTCGCCGAGCGGAGCTCGACCGGCCGGGTCGCGACGGTCTTCCAGCACCGGTTCGGCCCGGCGGCGGTGCGGCTGCGGCGCCTGGCCGCCGAGGGGGTGCTGGGCCGGTCGCTGGTCGCGAAGTGCGACACCCTCTGGTACCGCGACGACGCCTACTTCGCCGTGCCGTGGCGCGGTTCGTGGGACAGCGAGGGCGGCGGTCCGACGATGGGGCACGGCATCCACCAGTTCGACCTGCTGCTGTCGGTGCTGGGACCGTGGCGGGAGGTGCGGGCCGTCGCGGCCAGGCAGGCCAGGGACGTGCAGACCGAGGACGTCTCGATGGCGCTGGTGACCTTCGCCGACGGGACGGTCGCCTCAGTGGTGAACTCGCTGCTCTCACCCAGGGAGACCTCACAGCTGCGGTTCGACTTCGAACGCGCCACGGTCGAGGTCGAGCACCTCTACGGCTACAGCGACGCGCACTGGACGGTCACCCCGGCGCCCGGCCACGACGACGTCCTCGCCCGCTGGCAGCAGGAGCAGCGGTCGGACGAGGTCAGCGGTCACCGGGGCCAGCTGGCGGCGGTCCTCGACGCCCTGGACGGCGGCGAACCGCCCCCGGTCACCCTCGCCGACACCAGGGACACCATGGAGTTCATCGCGGCGCTGTACGCCTCGGCGTTCACCGGCGCCGTCGTGCAGGCCGGCCGGATCGGGCCGGGCGACCCGTTCTACACCAGCATGGAAGGGAGCGGTGCCCCGTGGGCGACCAACCGGTGATCACGCGCCAGGACGACGAGGTGCTCGTCGTGTCGGCAGGCGCGGCCGAGCTGTTCCGGTACGTGCACCGGCCGACGACCCCGGCGTTCGAGGGGCCCAAGCCCTACCTGCACCCCGTGCGCACGCTGGCCGGTGACGTCGTGACGGCGTTCCGGCCGCACGACCACCGCTGGCACAAGGGCGTGCAGATGACCGCGACCGACGTGTCCGGGCAGAACTTCTGGGGCGGCGTCACCTACGTGCGCGACGAGGGGTACGTGGTGCTGCCGAACGTGGGCAGCATGCGGCACGAGGAGTTCAGCACCGCCGAGGCCGAGGGCGAGCTGACCATCGGCGAACGGCTCTCCTGGGTCACCGAGGCCGGGCAGCACTGGGTCGACGAGGAACGCCGGCTCACCGTGCGCGACGTCGAGGACGAGGCGTGGACGCTGGAGTTCGCCACCACGCTGACGAACGCGCGCTCGGAGCCGTTGTCGTTCGGCAGCCCGACCACCAACGGCCGCGAGCTCGCGGGCTACACCGGGTTCTTCTGGCGCGGTCCGCGTTCGTTCACCGGCGGCGAGGTCCTCGCGGCCGGCGGCGGCAGCGGGCAGGAGCTGATGGGCGAGAAGGCCGCGTGGCTGGCGTTCGTCGGACAGCACGACGAGGTGGACCGGTCCTCGACACTGCTGTTCATCGACCACCCGGACAACAAGAACACCCACTGGTTCGTGCGCAGCACACCGTTCGCGGCGGTCAACCCGTCGTTCGCCTTCTTCGACACCGTCGAGGTGCCACCTGGTGAGTCGCTGCACCTGCGCCACCGGCTGGTCGTCGCGACCGGCGGCTGGGACCGCGGGCGCCTGGAGTCCTACGTGGAGGAGCACGCGTGGTGACCCCGTTCCCCGGTGGGATCGGCCTGTCCGGTCTGCGGGTGTACGACTGGCCGACCGCGGACGGGGTGTGCGGCGGGTCGCCGCACGTGCACCTCACCTGCGCGGAGTGCTACTACGTGGTCGGCGGGCAGGGCCGGGTGCAGACCCTCACCCGGCGCGGGTTCGCCGAGACCCCGCTGCGCACCGGCACGGTCGCGTGGTTCACGCCCGGCACGGTCCACCGGCTGGTCAACGACGACGACCTGCACATCGTCGTCGTGATGCAGAACAGCGGCCTGCCCGAGGCCGGTGACGCGGTGTTCACGTTCCCGCCCGAGGTGCTGGCGGACCCCGAGCGCTACGCGACCGCCGCGTCCCTCGCGCAACCCGGGCACGCCTACGCCGCCTCCGAGCCCGCCGCCCGCCGGCGCCGCGACCTGGCCGTCGAGGGGTTCCTGGAGCTGCGGGAACGCCTGGAGGCGGGCGACACCGCGGCGATCGAGGCGTTCTACGCGGCCGCGCTCACGTTGAAGCGGGAGTCGCTGGACGACTGGGAACAGCGGTGGCGGGCCGGGGCGCTCGCGGCCACTCAGCTGACCGGCGAGCACCTGGAGCGCCTGCGCGCCGGGGACACCGGGCACCTCGCCGACGCGGACGTCCACGTGGTGCGCGGGGAGGAACCGCAGCGGTTCGGCATGTGCGGCCGCCTCGACGTGCACGACCCGGCAGCGGGCCGGTCGCCGTACCGGTGACCCGCGCTGCGCGGGCACCCCTCACCGCAGGTACGGCCAGCCCGCGGAGTCGAGGGCCAGCAGGTTGACGCCGAGCCGGGACGCGCCGGAGTCGGTGTAGTAGTGGTAGACGAGCAGGTCGCCGTCGACGTCGCTGAGGACGTCCTGGTGGCCGGGCCCGTGCACGCTGCCCTGCCCCGCCAGGACCTCCGTGCCGCCGCCCGAGGTCAGGGCGGTGCCGTTGCGGTCGACGTAGGGACCGGTGACGCTCGTCGATCGGCCGACCATGACGCGGTAGGTGCTCGAAGCGCCCCGGCAGCAGTAGTCGAACGAGACGAACAGGTAGTAGTACGAGTCCCGTTTGACGATGTTCGGCGCCTCGATCGGGCCGCCGTTGCGCCCGGCGAGGGACCGGATCGTGGAGTCGGCCCGCAGGCCCGTGGACGGGTTCAGCGCGACCATCTTGATCCCGGACCAGAACGAGCCGAAGCTCAGCCACCAGCGGCCCTGGTCGTCCACGACGAGGTCGGGGTCGATGGCGTTGAAGTCGTCGGAGGTCCGCGACTCGACGACGAGACCGCGGTGGGTCCAGGTGCCGGCGTTCCCGCTGGGGCTGGTGGCGAGGAAGATCGCCGACCGGTTCGAGCCGAACGTCGAGGCGGAGTAGTACAGCCAGTACTGGCCGTTGCGGAACGACAGGTCCGGTGCCCAGAGGGTGCGGTCGCCGCCGGTGTACGGGGTGGTCCAGGACGCGCCGCTCGGGAACGCCGACCCGGCGGAGCGGAACGCGACCCGGTCGGTGGAGGTCCGGAGCGCGATGTCCCTCCCGGTGTGCGCCACCAGGTAGCTGCCGTCGGCGCGCCGGACCGCGCTCGGGTCGTGCACGCCGGTGTCACCCGTGACGCGGCCCGGCAGGGGATAGGCAGAGGCGGGTGGTGCCGTCCCGACGGCGGTGGCCAGCACCACCGCCGCGACCAGTGCGATCTTCCTCGTCATCGCGGATCACTCCAGCACGAACGTCGCATCGGAACGGCCCTGCGCGTCGGTGACCGCCTGCAGGAAGAGCAGACCGCCGTTGACGCGCACGTAGAGGCCGGGGAAGTTGACCGACTCGAACGACACCGCCGAGCTCGCGGCGAGTCCCGCGCGCTGGGTGAAGCTCGCGTCGTTGCGGAACAGGGTGCTGCCGTCGCTGCGGTCCACCCACAGCTCGTTGTTGCGGTGGCGCAGGTAGTAGCCGGGGAAGTTGGTCGACTCGAGCGACACGGTGCCGGACCCGGTCAGCCCGGTGACGACCCGGAACTGCGAGTCGGCCAGCGGCGACACGTTCGCCTCCAGCCGGGCGCGGTACTCCCAGTGCCGCACGAAGCGGTCGGCGGCGGCGTAGGACCGCAGCCGCACCGGCGTCGGGCCGTCGGGCACCGGAATGCCGAAGTCCGGGGTGCCGTCGGAGCGGTAGTGGACCTTCTGCACGCGGGTGCGGCGGTTCGGGTCGTTGAGCGGGTCGCCGCTGATGTCGCGGTAGTTGCGGTCGTGGTAGACGAGGACGTCGCTGGCACCGTCCTCGGAGACGGTGAACGAGTTGTGGCCGGGACCGTACTGGCCGGTCGCCGCGTTGCTGGTGAACACCGGGTCGGCGCTCTTCGTCCACGACGCCGCGTTGAGCGGGTCGGCCGACGCGGAGGCGGTCAGCAGCCCGAGGCAGTAGTTCGCGTCGGTGGCACTGGCCGAGTAGGTCAGGAAGAGCCGCCCGTTGCGCTGCAGGACCGACGGCCCCTCTGCGACCTTGTACCCGCGGGTCTCCCACGCCAGCGCCGGCACGGTCAGCCGCGTCACCGTCCCGGTGATGGTCCACGGGTTCGCGCCCATGCGGGCCAGGTAGAGGTTCGAGTTGGTGGCGATGCCCGGTTCCTGCTGCGCCCAGGTCAGGTACCGCACGCCGTTGTGCACGAACGTCGAGGCGTCCAGCGAGAAGGTGTCCCACGGCGTGGTGATCCGGCCGCGTTCGGTCCACGGCCCGGTCAGCGGGTTGGCAGCCGAGCTCTCCAGCACGTACATGCGGATGCGCCAGACGTCGTCGGTGCGCCCGGCGGCGAAGTAGACGTACCACCTGCCGTTGATGAAGTGGATCTCCGGTGCCCAGATGTGGGCGCCCATCTCACCGCTGGAGTGCTTGCGCCAGATCACCGTCTCCGCCGCCGTGGCCAGGCCCTGGATCGTCGTCGCGCGGCGCAGGACGATCCGGTCGTACTCCGGGACGGTCGCGGTGAAGTAGTAGAAGCCGTCGGTGTGCTTGAAGACGTGCGGGTCGGCCCGCTTCTCGGCGATCGGGTTGGTGTAGCGCACCGCAGGCGCCGCACCGGCCTGCGGCACCGGCATCCCGGCCACGCAGGTGACGACCGCGAGCACCAGCACCGCCAGGCGGAGGAAGACCGTCCTCATCGGCTGTCCTTTCAGGCCAGTGGGGCAGCGGCGGTGAACGACGCGTCACCGGCGAACGCCGAGTCGGAGGTGCGCCAGTCCACGCGCAGTTCGTAGTTGTAGTGGCGCAGGTAGCGGCCGGGGTGGGAGTAGGACTCCAGTGACGTGCCGGTGCCGGCGAGTCCGGTGCGGGCGCAGAACGTGGCGTCACGGGCGAACGTGGCGTCACCGGTGTTGGTGTCCAGCCGTGCCTTGAAGTCGTGGTGCCGCAGGTAGCGGTCGGGGAAGTTCACCGAGCGCAGCGAGTGGCAGTTCGCGTTGGCCAGGCCCGCCACGACCGTGAACGTCGCGTCCTGACGCGTGGAGAGCGGGCTGGACGAGCTCACCGGGTCCACGTACGCGAGGTTGTCGCGGTGGCGGACGTACCGGTCGGGAAAGTTCACCGAGCGGAACGAGCGGGCGCCTGTGGCGATGGCCGTGCCGTCGCCGGAGTCCTCACGCAGGACCGTGAAGTGCCGTGCGGTACCGGACAGCCCCGCCAGCTCGGTCTTGGCGCCGAACGTCGTGAGGTTGCCGCTGTCGGCGTAGAAGTAGCGCCGCTGGCCGTACTGGTCGAAGTAGATCCGCCAGCGGCCGTCGGGCAGCCGCACCAGAGCGGGTCCCTCCAGCCCGGAGCCCCAGCCCGCCCAGTTCCCGGTGCCGACGAACGTCCACGGCCCGGTCAGCGACGTGGCCGTGGCGTGCTCGACGTACTTGGTCGTCTCGTTCTTGAGGAAGTTGTGGTAGGTGCCGCCGACCTTGACCAGGAAGCTGTCGATGTAGTTGGCCGGGATGCCCAGCGCGACCGGGCTCGTCCACGCCGACAGGTCCGCGTTCGCCGCGGTGATCCGGTACGGGCGGAACTGCCCGGCCGTTCCCGTCGTGGACGCGGAGAAGACGACGTGGACGCTGCCGTCGGAGTCCTTGAACCACTCCGGTGCCCAGGTGCTGCCGGTGGCGCCGTTGAGGCCTACCCGGACGTTGCGCAGGAACGTCCACGTCACGTAGTCGGCACTGCGGGCGAAACCGATCGTGTCACCGGTCCAGTTCGTGGTGTAGACGAGGTAGTAGTAGCCGTCGGTGTGCCGGATGACGCTGGGATCGCGGATCAGGCCCGACGGCGGTGTGTAGGCGTTCGCCCTGACCTGGGTGAAGCCGGTGGCGTTGGCCGAGTCGTAGACGTACATGTTCGACTCGCTGCTGTTGGTGAACGCCGTCATCAGGTAATGCGGCACCGGACCGGCCGCCGAGGCGGCGGGGACGACGGCGGCCGCCGCGACGAGCGCGGTCACGAGCAGGACGAGCCGGAGTGCTGTGCGCGGCATGGACCGGCTCCCTCAGAACTTCGCGGCGACGATCGGCGCCAGGCGGTCGGCGATCTTGCGGTGCCCCTGGTCGTTGGGGTGCACGTTGTCGGTCGTGTCGGTGGCCTCGACGATCCAGCCGGTGGTGTCGACGAACCAGACGCGGCCGTCACCGCCGTTGACGACCTCCTGCACGGCCGCCTGCGTCTCCGGCAGGTACCGCTTGCGGAACGTGCCCAGCGCGAAGACCGCCGCGGTCGGGTACTTCTCCCGCACCCGCCGCAGCAGCGTCACGTAGGAGGCGCGGAACTGCTCTTTGGTGACGCTGTGCCCGACGTCGTTGGTGCCGAGGTTGATCACGACCGCGTCCGCCCGGTAACGGCCGAAGTTCCACGCCGGGGCGTTCAGGGCGAGGCCGGTGCGCAGGAAGCCCTCGCGCATGCTCAGGCACCCGTCCGCCGCCGGGTGCAGGCACGCGCCGCCGACCGCGATCTGCGTGTGGCCGGCCTTCAGCCGCTCGCCGGTCAGCCAGCCGTACGCGGTCAGCGCCTGCTTGGACGACTGCTGGCCGACGGTGATCGAGTCGCCGACGAACTCGATGGTCTTCGCGGGCACGGCGGGCGCGAACGTCCGCGCGCCGGTGTCGATCTCGATGCCCTGGTACACCGCGTCGCCCTTGTAGGAGCCTGCGATCGGGCGGTAGGACACGCGCAGGGTGTGGTTGCCGGTGGCCAGTGGGGCAGGCGTGAGGTCGACCGTCCCGCTTCGGTTCACGTACGACACGTCGGGGCCGCCGTCGATGCTGGCGAAGAAGTCGATCGTGCCGCGCTGCCGGAGCTTCACCGTCCGTCCGGTGAACCCGATGACGACGTGCGCACCCGCCCACTCGGACACGTAGGCGCCGGCCGAGCTCGTGTTCCAGCGGCCGGTGTAGCGGGCGTTCGGATCGGTGGGCGGGCTCGTGACGGCCGCCGTGGCCGCCGGTGCCGCGACGGCGGTGCCCGCGAGCACCGCCACCGCGACGAGCAGGGTCCTGATCATGGTGCGACCTTTCCGCGCGAAGGCAGGGGAACGCGCGACCAGTCCGTGTCCGAGGCCAGGTGGAAGCCCCGGACGAGCTCCTCGCGCCAGACGCCGAGGACGTCGGCCACGAGCGAAGGTGTGCCCTTGTGGACCATGAAGACCTCAAGACCGGGGCGGTTCGGGTCGATGTCGGTGACGTGCAGGGCGTCACCGTGCCCGACCCGGACCGCTGCTCCGGTGACGGCGCTGCCCGGTGGCAGCACGCCGGTCGAGCTGCACGCGAGCGACCCGTCGTCGTCGAGCGTCGCACCGCCGTGGACGACCTCCTGCCGCAGCTCCCGTCCGGCCAGGACGGCGGTGACCACCACCGGGAGCAGCACGCTTCGTCGCGGGTCCACAGCGGTCAGGATGGCCCGGCGTACTGGCGCGCGCAAGGGTGAGAAGTGTTGTGCAGCAACATGGAAAGCGTTTTCCAGACTTGATCGTCGATTCGGGTGCGCCGTTCGACGGAGCAGGTGTCGAACGGGTCGAACGGCCATCGACCGGTGTTGCGCGTCCCGGTGGGGCCAGTCGGCGGTGTGGTCGCTTGATCCGCCGTGGTTACAGTCCCACTCCGGGAGCGCTCCCAGAAGATGTCCTCCCCTGTCGAACACCTCAGGAGGTCGTGGTGGCCCGCAGACTCCTCCGAGCGGTGGTGGCCGTCCTGGTGCTGGCGGCCTGCGCGGTCGTCGCTCCCACGCCCGCCGGCGCCGCCGCACCCGTTCGGATCATGGCCCTCGGCGACTCGATCACCGGCTCACCCGGCTGCTGGCGTGCGCTGCTGTGGAAGCACCTGCAGGACACCGGTCACACGGGCGTCGACTTCGTCGGCTCGCTCCCGGCGCCGGGCTGCGGTTTCCCCTATGACGGCGAGAACGAGGGCCACGGTGGCATCCTCGCCACGAACATCGTGCGGGACAACCAGCTCCCCGGCTGGCTGGCCACCGCACGGCCGGACGTCATGCTGATGCACCTCGGCACGAACGACGTGTGGAACAACATCCCGGCGCAGACCATCCTCAACGCCTACACCACCATGCTCGGCCAGATGCGCGCCGCCAACCCGGCGGTGAAGCTGGTCGTGGCCCAGCTCATCCCGATGAACCCCTCCGGCTGCCCGGCCTGCGGCCAGCGCGTGGCCGACCTCAACGCCGCCATCCCGGCCTGGGCGAGGGCGAACAGCACGACGGCCTCACCGATCACGGTCGTCGACCAGTGGACCGGTTTCAGCACCGCCACCGACACCACCGACGGCGTCCACCCCAACACCACCACCGGCATCCAGAAGATCGAGAGCCGCTGGTACCCGGCCGTGGTGGCCGCTCTCGGGACGCAACCCCCGGCCGCGCCCGGCCTGCACGTCGAGGGCACCCGCGTCGTCGAGGCGAACGGCACCCCGTTCGTGATGCGCGGCGTCAACCACGCCCACGTCTGGTACCCGAACCGGACCAGGGCGTTCGCGGACATGAAGTCCTTCGGCACCAACACCGTCCGCGTCGTGCTCGGCAGCGGCCAGCGGTGGGGCCCGACCCCGGCCGCCGAGGTGTCGTCCGTCATCGCGCTGTGCAAGCAGAACAGGATGATCTGCGTCCTGGAGGTCCACGACACCACCGGCTACGGCGAGCAGAGCGGTGCCGCGAGCCTCGACCAGGCCGCCACCTACTGGCTCGGCGTCGCGGACGCCCTGAAGGGCCAGGAGAACTACGTCGTCATCAACCTGGGCAACGAGCCGTTCGGCAACAACGCCCAGGTCAGCGCCACGTGGGCCACGGCGACGAGCAGCGCGGTCACCCGCCTGCGCGGCGCCGGCCTGCATCACCTGATCATGGCGGACGCCCCGATGTGGGGCCAGGACTGGCAGAACGTCATGCGGGACGGCGCGGCAGCGGTGTTCGCCGCCGACCCGTTGCGCAACACCGTGTTCTCCATCCACATGTACGGCGTCTACGACACCGCGGCCGAGATCAACGCCTACTTCGACGCGTTCCAGACCGCGGGCCTGCCGCTCGTGGTGGGCGAGTTCGGCTTCGACCACAGCGACGGCGACCCCGACGAGGACACCATCATGGCCCAGGCGCAGGCCCGCGGTCTCGGTTACCTCGGCTGGTCGTGGAGCGGCAACGGCAGCGACGTCGCCTACCTGGACATGACCACCTCCTTCGACCCGGCCGCACTGACCCCGTGGGGCGAGCGCTTCCTCAACGGCGCCAACGGAATCCGCCAGACCGCGAAGGAGGCCACGATCTTCGGCGGCGCGGTGGACCCCGTCCCGCCGTCCGCTCCGGGCGCCCCGGTCGCGTCGAACGTGACCTCCACTGGCCTGACGCTGACCTGGCCCGCCTCGACCGACAACGTCGGCGTCACCGGCTACGACGTCTACCGCGCCCTGGGCCCGGCTGCGTTCGCCCTGGTCGGTTCGGTCCCGTCGGCCACCTACACCGACACCGGTCTGACCGCCTCGACCACGTACCGGTACCGCGTGCGCGCCAAGGACACGACCGGCAACGTCTCCGCCGACTCCCCGGTCGTGTCGGTGACGACGGGCGCGGGTTCGGCGAGCTGCAAGGTCGCGTACTCGGGTTACAACTGGGGCGGTGGCAACGGGTTCACGGCGGGTGTGACCATCACCAACACCGGTGCCGCCCCGGTCGACGGCTGGACGCTGGCGTTCAGCTACGCGGACGGGCAGCGGCTGACGCTGCCGGGGTGGGGCGCCACGTTCGCGCAGTCCGGTGCGGCGGTCACGGCGGTGAACCTCGCCTGGAACCGGACGTTGGCGCCCAACGGGTCGGTGAGCATCGGGTTCAACGGGACGTACAGCGGGGTGAACTCGGCGCCGGGGGCGTTCTCGTTGAACGGGAGCACCTGCACGACCGGCTGATGTGCAGCGCGCTGCGGGCCGTCGTGCTACAACGGTGCGACGGTCCCGCACAGCCAGGAAGTGCCATCACATGGAGAACGTCGTCGAGTCCATCGCGACCGAGTTGCTGATCGACGGCCTCACCGACTGGGTGCACGCCGACCTGCCGATCGGCTGGGCGCGCGAGACCGTGGGCGAGGACTTCAAACCGATCGCCGTCGCCGTGGTCGAGTACGTGGTTCTGGGTGGACTGATGGTCGCGGGCGACCTCGGCGGGACCGGTTTCGAGGCGTGGCCGGGAACCCCGGCGGACCACGTGCGCACGGTGGTGGAGAGGTACGAGGCGTACGACTGGAACCCGCAGGGCATGGCCGGCTGGCTCGCCAACACCGAGGCGGGCGACGCGCGGGTGGGTTGACGCGCTGGAGGGCTGACGCGGCAGCGGCTCCTCACGGGACCGGCGCCTGGTCACGCCGACCGGCACCGGTTCACGCCGACCGGCGCCCGGTCACGCCGCCCGGCGCCGGTTCACCGGCCGCAACCGGACCCGCCGCCCAGCCGCGGCCCGCCCAGCCGCAGGCTGCTCAGCCCGCGACACGTCGTCAGCAAGACCTCCGCCGGACTCGCCACCGGAGGAGACCCGCCCACCCGGCCCCCGATCGCGGAAGTGCACCACCGCGAGCAAGGCCAGCCCGATGACCAGCAACGAGTGCGACAGCACCCGGCCGGCGGTCGCCGTTCCGTTGACCAGGTCGCTCGCCGAGTACGGCACCAGCACGGCCACGAAAGCCGCCGTCACCGGGAGCACGCCCGCCGTTGCCGCCGGCCGCAGCGCGGTCCACAGGAGACCGAGGCCCAGGGCCAGGTTCCAGGCCGTGCTCTCGTTGAACAGGTGGCTGCTGTTCACACCGGTGGTGTGCCCGCCGTGCGCCGCGGAGCCCGTGCCCAGCACCTGGGCGAGCCCGAGGGTGAGCTGTGCGACAGCGACCCCGCCGAGCAGGGCCCGCGACAGCCACGCCCGCGGTGCGGGTGGGGTGAGTGCGGGGGTGGCGTCGAGGACGGCCGCGGCGAGGTCCGGCGCCGGTGCGGCTGGGCGGACGCGCAGCGTGCGGGTCAGGGCGGTGGCGGTCTCCTGCCACTGGCGGCAGGGTGCGCAGGAGCCGAGGTGCGCGTCCACCTCCTCGGCGGGCACGCCCTCGTCTTCCCCGTCGAGGCGGGCGGACAGGGCTTCGCGGCAGGTGCTGCAGTCCACATGCACATTGTCGGTCATCCGGCCCAGTTGGTTCCCGGTGATCTGTGAACGGTTCGGCGGACGCGGGTCCGGCACGTGGCCCAGCGGGTCCGAATGGCCGGTGAGGTCACCGGACGGTGGCCGTTACGATGCGGCCTCGTGAACTCCCCCGATGACGAGGTGACCCGCTGGGCGTTGCAGGCACGCGGGGGTGACCGGGTTGCCCTCGAGCGGTTCGTGCGGGCGACGCAGCGGGACGTGTGGCGGTTCGTCGCGCACCTCGCGGACGTCGGCGTCGCGGACGACCTGGCGCAGGAGACGTACCTGCGGGCGTTGCCGAGCCTGCGCAACTTCGAGGCGCGGTCGTCGGCGATGACCTGGCTGTTGTCGATCGCGCGGCGGGTCGTGGTGGACCAGGTGCGGATGGCGCAGTCGCGGCCGCGGGTGTCCGCGGACGTCGACTGGGTTCAGGCCGCGGACCGGGGGCAGGGCACGTCGTCGGGGTTCACGGCGATCGTCGAGCTCAACGTGCTGCTCGACGGGCTCGCGGAGGACCGGCGGGAGGCGCTGGTGCTCACGCAGGTGCTCGGGCTGGGGTACGCCGAGGCCGCGGAGGTCGTCGGCTGCCCGATCGGCACGATCCGGTCGCGGGTGGCGCGGGCGCGGGAGGACCTGGTCAGGGCCGCCGGGCAGGACGCCACCGAAGTCGGCTGACAACTGCCGGGAACTGACCCGGCCGGGTGAACGACCTGTGGCACGTGACCGCGTCGTCCCTGCTGTTCCGAGGTGTGCATTGCCGCTATGGCAGGCACACCGCCGTTCATGCCGTCGACCTCGACGTGCCCGCGGGGCTGCGGGTGGCGTTGATCGGCACCAACGGCTCCGGCAAGTCGACGTTGCTGCGCGCGGTGCTGGGGTTCCAGCCGATCGCGGACGGCGTGGTGGAGGTCGGCGGGGTGCGGGCCGGCAACGCCGCGCAGTGGCGCCGGAGGCGGGCCGAGGTCGCGTGGATCCCGCAGCTGCGGTCGGCGGGGCGGTTCCCGTTGCTGCTGGGCGAGTTGCTCGACAGCAGCGGTCACGGCGAGGCGGCGCGTGCGGCGGCGGAACGGCTCGGGCTCGCCGGGGTGGAGTCCCGCGGCGTGCACACGTTGTCCGGTGGTCAGGCGCAACGGGCGTGGCTCGCGCGGGCGGTCGGGGCCGTGGCCGCAGGAGCGGGCGTGCTGCTGGCCGACGAACCCACCGCGGCGCTCGACTTCGCGGGCCAGGAGGAAGCGGCGGCGGTCATCGCGGCGTTGCCGGTGACGGTGCTGGTGGCGACGCACGACCGGGCCGTGGCCGACGCGTGCGACCGGGTCGTGGAGATGGCCGCCGGGCGGCTGCGGGACGTGGCGTGATCGCGGAGCTGCTCGCGCTGGTCCCGGTGCAGCGCGCGGGTCTCGGCCTGCTGCTGGGCGCCGTCGCGTTGCCGCCGGTCGGGGTGCTGGTCGTCGGCCTCGACATCTACCCGGTGCGGTTCGCGATCATGCACGTGGCGTTGCTCGGCAGCGCGATCGGCCTGCTCACCGGCACCGACCCGCTGCTGTGGGCGCTGGCGCTGTGCGCGCTCGCCGGCGGTGGGCTGGCGCCGTTCGCGACGACGTCGGCGGGGCTGTCCGGTGCGATGGGGTTGCTGATGAGCCTCGCCATCGCCGTGGCGCTGCTGGTGCTGTCGATCTCCGGCGTGAACGCCAACGGCGCGTTCGAGCTGTTGTGGGGCTCGATCCTGTCGACCCGGCCGGTCGACCTGGTGGTGCTCGGGGTGCTGGCGGTGGCCATTCCGGCGCTGTTCTGGTGGCGTCGCGGGGATCTGGCGTTGCTGCTGCACGACAGGGAGCTCGCCGCGTGCTCCGGTGTGCGCACCGGACCGCTGACCGCGGCGCTGCTCGTGGTGATCGCGGTGTCGATCGCCGCGGCGATCAAGCTGACCGGCGCGCTGCTCGTGGACGCGCTGACCCTGCTGCCCGCGCTGGCGGCGCGGCGGATCGGCCGCGGCCTGACCGGCATGGTCGTCGCGTCGGTCGGCATCGGCCTCGTCGTGGCCGTCGGCGGTCTGCTGCTCGCACTCGCACTGGACCAGCCACCCGGTCCGGTGCTCGTCCTGCTGGCGGGCGTGATCGCCCTGCTGGCCCAGTTGTCGCCGATGAGGAGAACCTGACCCGTGAAGACCAAGCTCGTGGTGCTCGGCGCGGTGCTCGCGCTGACCGCCTGCGGCGGCGGAGCCCAGCCCGCGTCCCCGGCCGCCCCGGCGGGCAAGAAGGTCGTCGCCGCCACGGCGTGGGAGGCCGCGCTGGCCAAGGCCGCGGGTGCGACCGACGTGCGGGTCGTGGTGCCGGCGACCGTGGCGCACGCGGCGGACTACGACCCCAAACCGTCCGACCTCGCCGCCGTCGCGGGCGCGGACCTGGTGCTGTACGCGGAGTTCGAGGGGTTCGCGCCCCGGCTGAAGGAGGCCGCGGGCGGGTCGGAGCAGGTGGAGGCGGTGAAGCTGGAGAACGCACCGGAGGTGGTGCGCGCCGAGGTGACGCGGCTGGCCGGCCTGCTCGGCACCACCGCCGCGGCCGAGAAGTGGCTGGCGGAGTTCGACACCACGCTGAAGTCGGTCGAGCAGCAGGTGCGCGGCTCGTTCCCCGGCGGCAAGGCGCCGAAGGTGGTCAGCCAGGCGTTCGTGGCGTACATGGCCGCGGTCACCGGCGCCGAGGTGGTCGGCACGTTCGGCCCGCAGCCGGTCACCCCGGCGCAGCTCGCCGAGCTCGCGGGCAAGCAGCCGGACCTGGTGTTCGACAACGCGCACATGTCGACCGGGACGGTGCTGCCCGGTTCGGCCGCGCGGCAGGTGCGGATCGTGAACTACCCGGGGGAGGACCTCGACCTCCTCGGCGTGTTCACGGCGAACGCCGCGGAGATCTCGAAGGCCCTCAAGGCCTGACGGGGCATGCGCCCGGCGGACGGCCCGTCCGCCGGGCGCGCCTCACGACCGCCGCACGAGGTCCTGCACGGCGCGGCGGTCCACCTTCCCGGCCGCGCCCAGCGGCAGCGCGTCCACCACGACCAGCCGCTCGGGGAACTTCCGCTGCTCCAGCCCCTGCGCCGACAGGTGTGCCGTCAGGTCCTCCAGCACGAGCGCCGGATCGCCCACGACACAGGCGCACAACCGTTCGCCCAGCACGTCGTCCGGCACCGGCACGCACACCACGTCCCGCACCGCCGGGTGCGTGACGAGCAGCGCCTCGACCTCGGCGGGGCTGATGTTCAGGCCACCGCGGATGATCACGTCCTTGCGCCGCCCGACCACGTGCAGGTAGCCCTCGTCGTCGATGCGGCCGAGGTCGCCGGTGCGCACCCAGCCGTCCGGCGTGCGGTAGCGCTCGTTCAGCTCGGGTGCGCCGACGTAGCACAGCGGTGACATCGGGCCGAGCGCGATGATCTCGCCGACCGCGCCGGGCGGCACGTCGTGCAGGGTGTCGTCCACGATGCGCAGGCGTGCGACGAACGGGTTGGGACGGCCCGCGGTGTCGGCGTGGCCGGGCGGGTCGTCCAGGGCGGTGTGGCAGTTGACGCCGTCCGCCGAGCCGTAGACGTTCACGACCGTGCAGCCGAGCCTGTCGCGGACGCGTGCGGCGGTCGTGGCGTCCAGGGCGGCACCGCCGAGTGCGACCACGCGCAGGCTGGACGTGTCGTACCGGTCGAGGTCGGGGGAGTCGGCGATCATCCGCAGCATGGTGGGCACCGCGAGCACGTGCGTGGGGCGGGCGCGTTCGACCATCGCCAGCGCGGCCGTGACGTCGAACTTGGGCAGCAGCACGAGGGTTCCGCCGTGGACGGCGAGCGTGACGGAGGTGCCGTTGCTGCCGTAGGACGACGCCAGCGGCACCAGCACGAGGTTCCGCAGCTCGGGGTCGCCGCCCATCAGCTCGCCGATGAACCGGCCGCGGCCGCCGACGAGGGCGTTGTGCGAGTACAGCACCATCTTCGGCGCTGCCTCCGAGCCGGAGGTGACGAGGATGCGCGCGGGTCCGTCCGGGTCGGGGGACGCCGGGGTGAACCGGGCCGGGTGGGCGGCCAGCAGCGCCGCCACCGGCACGCAGCCCGCCGGCACCACGCCGTCGCCCGCCGCGATCACGGTCCGCAGCTCGGGCAGCTCGCCGGCCAGCGCGCGGGTCCGCTGGGCGCAGGGGTAGTCGCCGTAGCGCGTCGTCGTGACCACCGCGACCGCGCCGGACCGGCTGAGCAGGCTCGCCGCCTCCCGGTCACCGCGCCCGACCGGGTAGGGCAGCGCGACGGCACCCAGCGCGGCCACCGCGAGGTCGAACGCGCACGCCAGCCGGCCGTTGGGCAGCTGGATGCCGACGACGTCACCCGGTTCCACGCCCATGCCCGCGAGGCCCGCCGCCAGGGAGCGGGCCATCAGGTCGAGCTCGGCGTAGGTGACCTCACCCTGCGCGTCGACGACGGCGACGCGGCCGGGACCGGCCAGGACGTGCTCGCGGAACAACGAGTACAGGTCGCGGTCGCGGTACAGACCGGTGGCGGCCCAGCCGCGGCGGAGCTCGTACGGCACGAGGTCCGCCAGGTGCCGCACGGCGGTGGTCGCGGCGAGTGTCACAGGAACCTCCACGGGGAGCCGAGAGCGGGACAGCCGCGGTCGTCGCGGCCCAGTACGGCGGCGAAGCGGGGGTCACCCGGCAGCGCCGCGAGGTCGGTGAGCACGTCCACGCCGCCGACCCGGCCGTCGACGGGAACGCGGAAACCGGGGGAGGGCCGGGACTTCGCGCCGGCGAGCAACGCACCGGCCGCGCCGAGCAGGCTGCTCTCGACGGCGACGCCGCGACCGGTGCGCCGGCGGGTCAGCACCCCGGCGAGCACGGCCTCCGCGCCGATCAGGCCGCCGAGCACGTCCACCAGCGTCATCAGCGACGGCGCGGGCTCCTCGTCGGCTGGGCGCACCAGCTCGGCCAGACCGGTGCGGGCCTGGACCATGAAGTCGGTGCCCAGCGGCGGGTCCACGAGGTCGCCGCCGCCCCAGCCGGACGTGTGGGCGTACACCAGTCCGTCCGGCAGGTCGGCCGCCGTGAGCCGCCACCTCTCGGCGTTGCCCGGCGCCCAGTTGTGCAGGAACACGTCCGCGTCCACCAAGAGGTAGCGCAGCCGTTGACGATCGGCGGGGTCCTTGAGGTCGACCTCGACGGCGTCCTTGCCGCGGTTGAGCGCGAGCCAGCGGGCGGACAGGTCGCGGCACATCGGCGGCATGCCCCGCAACGGGTCACCGCCCGGAGGTTCGACGCGGATCACCTTGGCGCCCAGCAGACCCAGCAGGTGCGCGGCCATCGGTGCCTGGATGCGCCGGCCCGCCTCGTACACCACCAGGTCGTCGCCGGTGCACGTCGCGACGCCGGCCGTGGGGCGGATGCTCCACGGCTGTTCGAGTGGCTGAACAGGACGGTGCACCCGGCAGACGCTGGCCCCGCTCACCATCGCGGCGGTGGCGATCTGCGCGAACGTGACGGCGCGGGTCGCCGCGTGCAGGGCCTCGGGAATCGGCGCAGTCGCTGTGGCATAGCGGAACTGGTACGGCCGCCAGCCCGCGCGGACCGCGGCGGAGTCCGTGCCGAGCGCCGCCCAGAACGCAGCCCACACCTCGGGCACCAGCGCCTCGACCTCGAACCGCACCCCGTCGGCGGTGGTGAACGGCGGTCCACCGGGCCGCAGGTCGACCGCCTCCGCCTCGTCCGCCCCCGCCGCGGCGAGGTACTGGGACACCGTCAGCAACGCCGCCTCGGCCACGCTGGTCCGCACCCGCGGCGCGCCCCGCAGCACCGCCGCGAGCAACCCCGTCACCGCCAGCACCCCGGCCGCCGTGCCGCAGTGGTCGACGCCGAGGCCGCGCGGTGAGCCGGACCGCCTGCCGTGCACGTGCATCACCCCGCACGCGGCCTGGACGGTCGCCTCGTCGCGCAGACCGGGGACGTCCACCGGACCGGCCCAGTCGACGACCACCTCGTGCCGATCACCGCCGTCCAGCACCAGAACTGCCTCGGCGGGTCGTTCCGCGAAGCCGGTGTGCACCTCCGCTCCCAGCGCGCGGAGGTGTGCGCGCAGCACGCGTGCCGCCGCGCTCGTGCCCGAGACCGACGCGGTCGCGCCTTCCAGGGCCAAGGCGTGCAGTGCTGTGGCTTCCGTCATGACCCAGAGGTCGTACGCGCGCCCATTCGGGTTCCCACGGTGGTGTGATGTGCCGGTGACAGGTGACACGCAGTTGCGGCGGTTCGTGGACGAGGTCGTGATCCCCGCCGAACCGGAGCTCGACGCGGGCGGCGGTCTCGCACTGCGCGACCTCGCCAAGCAGGCCGGGTTGTGGGCCCGGCCGCTGCCGGTCGAGCTGGGCGGCGGTGGTCAGCCGCTGGCCGGCTACCTCGCGGAGGCCGAGGACGAGGGGCGCAGCGACCACGGCCCTGACGTCGTGGGCTCGTCGAGCCTGCTGAACGCGCGGATGCTGGCCGCGCACGCACATCCGGAGCTGCGGGACGCCGTGCTGACCGACCTCGTGGCCGGGCGCGCGCACGTCAGCTACGCGATGACCGAGCCGGGGGTCGCGGGCTCCGACCCGTCCGGGCTGCGCACCACCGCCGAGCGCGGCGCGGACGGCTGGTGGACCGTCACCGGCCGCAAGTGGTTCACCAGCGGTGCGGCCCGTGCGGACCTCGTGCTGGTCGTGGCCCGCACCGGCGACGGCTTCTCGGTCGTCGCCGTGCCGGCAGGCGGGTTCCGGGTGGACCGCGAGCTCGACGTCCTCGGTGCGGGCGGGCAGCACGAGATCTCGTTCGACGCGGTCCGCGTGCCACCGACGCACCTCGTCGGTGAGCAGGGGAACGGGATGCGGCTCGCCGGCGAACGGCTCGCGCTCGGGCGGACGTTGCGCGCGCTGCGCTGGGTCGGGCAGGCGCAGCGGTGCCTCGACCTGCTCGCGGACCGTGCGGTGGCGCGGGCGCTCGGCGACGGCGTGCTGGCCGACCGGCAACTGGTGCAGCGCCTGGCGTTCGAGTCCGAGCTGGAGGTGCGCGCGGCCCGGCTGCTGGCCCGCGAGGCGGCCGCGCTGGTCGCCGCCGGTGAGCGTGCGCCGGTCGAGGTGAGCCTCGCGAAGGTCGCCGCCGCACGGGCGCTGAACACCGCGGCCGACGCCGCGGTCCAGGTCCACGGGGCGGAAGGGCTCATGGCCGCAACGGGTCTGCCGCGGCTGCTGCGCGTGGCACGGGCCGCCCGCATCCTCGACGGCGCGGACGAGCTGCACGTCGCGACCACCGGACGGCGGCTGCTCACCAGGCGTCGGGCGGCACCAGACCGGTGAGGAGCGCGGCGCCGAGGAACGTGAAGAAGTCGCCCCACACCACCTGAAGACCGGTCAGGCCGTCGTACTCGGCACCGTCCGGCAACGTGCGCAGCAGTCGTTCGCCCTCCTCGCGCCAACCGGCCTTCAGCAACGCCACGGCGGCGATCGCCACTGCCGAACTGTCCTGTGTGGACACGGTCCAGGCTGGACGCGGGTGGGTGAGCTGCAGCCACGCCTTGCCGCGCGGCCAGTCCGGGTCCAGTGCCAGGTGCGCTTGCTGATGGCAGCGCGCGACGGCGTGGTGGCCGTGGGCGTTCAGCAGCGGAACGAGCCCGGCCGCCCCGTCCGCGCGCACGGGCGGTCCGTCGGGGGCCAGCGCCGTGCCCCACGGAACCGCGCCCAACTCGCGGTCGTAGCACCGCGCGAGCCGGTCCGCGACCAGGGCCGTGCTGGGGCGTGCGGCGATGGTCCCCAGCCGTTCCGCGCCGCTGCCGTACCAGAAGACCATGCCGCGCAGCACCGTGTCCGCGTCCGCCCAGACGTCCAGCCGGTCCCGCACCGCGGCAACGTCACCGGTGCCGGTGACGAGACTCCGCAGCGTCAGCAGCCCCGCCCAGAACCCGCCGGTCCACGACCCGCGGGCCGAGGTCTTCCACCGCCCGTCGTGGCGGTAGAGCGGAAACCGTTCTCCCGCCGCGGCTTCGGCCTCGTCGACCCGGTCGCACAGCCGGCGCACCAGGTCGTGCGCCCAGCCGCTCACACCGCCACCGCGGTGCGCCGGACGACCAGCACGCCCACGGCGGCCGCCAGCCCGAACGCCACGCCGACGACACCCCACAGCCACGGGTAACCGGCCTGCTGCAGCACGAGCCCGCTGACCGGCGGCCCGGCGGCGAACCCGGAGAAGAACCCGGCCGACACCACCGCCGCCGCACGCCCGGCCAGCCCTTGCGGCACCGCCCGCAGCACCGCGACCATCGACACGGCGTTGCCCGCCACCGCGAACACGCCGATCCCCGCCGCACCGAACCACACCAGCCAGTGCACGTGCTCGGCCAGCGCCACCACCGCGACCGAGACGACGGCCCCGAGCGCCAGCAACGGCAGCACGGCGGCAGGGTCACCCGACCGCCCCGCCGCCGCGCTCCAGCACACCCGTCCCGCGATGCCGACCAGCCCCACCACGGCGATCGACCACGCCGCGACGGGTGCCGGCAGCTCCAGCCGGTCCACGCCGTACAGCGGGAAGAAGGTGTTCACCGACGCCAGCCCGAAGCCGAGCGCCAGCGAGAACACCGCCAGCGCGCGCACCCGGCCACCCACCCGCCCGCGCCCGCGCTGAGCCGGGACCGCCGGCACCGCGAGCCGTGTGGCCAGCACCGCGCCCACCAGGCACAGCACCGCGAGCACCCCGACGCCCCAGCGCCAGTCCACCACCGCGGCGGCACCGGCCAGCGGCACGCCCGCGACGAACGCGCCGAGCTGCACCCCGGACTGCTTCCACCCGGTCACCGCCCCGAGCCGCTCCCGTGCCACGGCGGCGACGACCACCTTGTTGGTGGCCGGGTTCGCCAGCGCCTGCGGCACCCCGCCCAGCGCCACCCCGGCCGCGATCCACCACACCGACCCGGCGACCGCCAGCACCGCCAGCGCCACCGCGCTGACCACGAACACCCCGGCCAGCGCGCGCCGCGCCCCGACCCGGTCCACCAGCGCCCCCGCGGGCAGCGACAGCAGCGCCGCCACCGCGAACCCCACCGCGACCAGCGCACCGAGCTGCCACTGCGCCACGCCGAGGTCGGTGACCAGCACCGGCCCCAGCGCGCCCAGCACGAACAGCTGCAGCATCGACACGGCCATCGCGGCCGTCGCCAGGACGGCCGTCACGCCGTCACCCAGTAGTCCCAGAACGCGTGCAGCACCAACGCGACGATGACCGCGTACCAGAGCACGAGCACGGTGCTGTGCAAGCGGCGCAACGGCGCGAGGCGTGGCCAGGTGTCGAGGGTGGTGTACCAGAACAACGGGATCACGACGATCCACACGACGATGCAGTACAGGCACAGCGCGTGGATGTCGTAGAGGCTGACGACGACAAGCCAGTGCACGAACACCACGGCCAGGCCGGTGCCCGCGTTGAGGGCGAGCCGGTAGGAGCGCGGCGGCGCGAACCCGGCCAGCAGTGCGACCCCGGTGGTCACCACGACCGCGAACCCGGCGATGCCGAGCAGCGGGTTGGGGAACCCGAACGCCGCCGCCTGCGGGCTGTCCATCACCGGCCCGCAGGACACCACCGGGTTCAGCGAGCACGTGGGCACGTGCGCCGGGTTCCGCAGCAGCGCCAGCTTCTCCAGGGTGAGCACGGCGGACGCGGCGAACCCGAGTGCGCCGCCGGCCACGTACAGCCACGCCAGCGGGCGGCTCATCCGGCCAGCGCCGCGTCGATCTTCGCGCGCAGCTCGCGGTCGACGTCGGCGAACGACTTGCCCGACGGCTGGAACTGCTCGCCGTTGAGGAACAGCGTCGGCGTGCTCTGCACCCCGAGCTTGCGCGCGTCGGCCACGTCGCGGTCGATCGCGGCCCGCACGTCCGCGGACGCCATGTCGGCGCGGAACCGGTCCAGGTCGAGCCCGGCGGCGGTGGCGAACTGCTCGAACAGGCCGATCGCGCGGTCGCGGTCCGCACTGGTGTTCTGGCCGTCGACCGCCCAGCGGTCGTAGTTGCCGTAGAGCGCGTGGTACATCTCGGCGTACTTGCCCTGCCGGCCCGCCGCCTCGGCCGCCTGCGCCGCGGGCAGCGCCAGCGGGTGCATCTCCAGCGGCAGGTTCCTGGGCACGATGGTGACGCGCCCCCGGTAGTCGTCCTCCAGCTTCCTGGTCACGCCGGAGTAGTAGGCGGAGCAGGCCGGGCACTGGAAGTCGAGGAACTCGACCAGCACCACCCGGTCACCGTCCACTTTGGAGAGCGTGTGCGCACCGGCGGGCACCAGCACGGCGGTCCTGTCCTCGGCGCCATCGCGCTGGAACAGCAGCACACCGCCGAACACGGCGGCAGCGAGCAGCACGACCACGGCGGTCAGCACCACGTTGAGCGACACGCCGCGGCGTGCCGTGACGGGATTCTTCTTCGTGCGGGACATCCTGTTGCGCCTCGGGTTGTTCGGGGACTCCTTGCTCAGGTAGTGGTCGGATCGGAGGCCGAGGAGTTCCCGGTCCACCGTCACTTGCGCCAGACGGTGCCCCTGCGCTCGTACTCCAGCACGGTCTCGACGCGTTGCGCGGTCTGCGCGCCGACGAACCGTTCCACCAGCCAGAGCGCGACGTCCAGGCCGGACGTGATGCCACCGCCGGTGATCAGGTCGCCGTCGTCGACCACGCGCGCGTTCACCACGGTCGCCCCCTGCGCGGCGAGGTCGGCCTTCGCGCCGCTGTGCGTGGTGGCGTTGCGGCCGCGGGTGAGGCCCGCCGCGGAGAGCACCATCGTCCCGGTGCAGATGCCCACCGGCAGCACGTCCGCGCCGGCCAGCCGCCGCAGGAAGCCCTGGTCGCCGATGAGCCGGTGCACACCGG
The DNA here is from genome assembly GCF_040647275.1 of Lentzea sp. NPDC042327. Classification (NCBI taxonomy): domain Bacteria; kingdom Bacillati; phylum Actinomycetota; class Actinomycetes; order Pseudonocardiales; family Pseudonocardiaceae; genus Lentzea; species Lentzea sp. NPDC042327. Next base: position 353,025 of record NZ_JBEZBX010000001.1, on the reverse strand, counting down.
GGCCGGTCCGCGCGGCGTACCCGCCGCCGGGCACCACCAGCACGTCGGCCTCGCCGGGCGACCAGCCGCGCGCGACCTCGACCTTCGTGCCGTACGTGCAGGTGACCGTGCCCGGACGGCCGGACGTGACCTGGGTGGTCACGACGGCACCGCCGGACATCCGACCGGCCAGCCCCAGCACCTCCACCGGTGCCACGAAGTCCTGCTCCTCCACGCCGTCGAACAGCAGCACCTGGACGCGCAGCGGCTGCGCCGCCGACGCGGTGGCGCCCGCCGCGCCCGTGATCCCCAGCGACAGCGCCGATGCGCGCAGGAATGTCCGTCGTTCCACGGTGGCCTCCCAAGTCCGGTGTCGTCCTAGGAGTCGGCCGCGAGGTCGGTCCGGTTCCCGAGCGCGTTGCGCAACCTCAGGCTGTTCGCGACCACCAGCACCGACGACAACGACATGGCCGCACCCGCGATGAGCGGGTTGAGCAGCCCGAAGGCAGCGAGGGGGAGTGCGGCGGCGTTGTAGCCGAACGCCCAGACGAGGTTGCCCCGGATGGTGGCGAGCGTTCGCCCGGCGAGCACGACCGTGTCCGCGACGGCGCCGAGGTCGTCGCGCACGAGCACCACGTCGGCGGCCTGCGCGGCGATGTCACTGCCGTGCGCGACCGCCATGCCCAGGTCGGCGGCGGCAAGTGCGGGCCCGTCGTTGACGCCGTCACCGACCATCGCGACCCGGTGGCCCTGCGCGCGCAACCGTTCCACGACGGCGACCTTGTCCGCGGGCCGCACGTTCGCGACCACCTCGCCGACCCCGACCTCCGCGGCGACGGCCCTGGCCGCGGCGTCGTGGTCGCCGGTCAGCAGCACGGTGCGCAGACCGAGCGAGTGCAGGCGGGCGACCGCACCCCTGGCAGACGGCCGGACCGTGTCGCGCAGGGCGATGCCGCCCACCACCACACCGCCGCGCGCGACCAGCACCCCGGTCGCCGCGCCGAGACCCGCGAGCCACTCGGTCGCCGCCGGCGGGACCGGGAGCCGCAGCCGTGCCATGAGCTCCGCGGAACCGACGACCACGGCGACGCCCTCGACCTCGCCCCGTGCGCCCGCACCGACCAGGGCCTCGAACGCGGTCACCGCGGGTGCGTCCGGGCAGGCGGCGGCGATGGCCACGCCGATGGGGTGCTCGGAGGCGGCTTCCACGGCGGCTGCGGCGCGGAGCACGTGGTGGGTGGGGGTGGGCGGGTGTTGGGAGGCGGCTTCCACAGCCGCAGCCCGGAGCACGTGGTCGGTGAGGGTGGGCGGGTCGTCGTGTACGGCTTCCGGCCCCGGCACTCGTTCGTCCCCGAGCGCCCACGTCTCCACGACCTCCATGCGGCCGGTCGTCACGGTCCCGGTCTTGTCCAGCACGACCGTGTCCACACCGCGGGTCGCCTCCAGTGCCTCCGGCCCCTTCACCAGGACGCCGAGCTGCGCCGCCCTCGCCACGCCGACCATCAGCGCGGTCGGCGTGGCGAGGCCGAGCGCGCAGGGACAGGCGATGATCAGCACCGCGACCGCAGCGGTGAACGCCTCGCGCGGGGAGTGGGCGGTGAGCAGCCACCCGGCCAGCGTCAGCGCGGAGAGCACCAGCACGACGGGCACGAACACCGCGCACACCCGGTCGACCAGGCGTTGCACGGCGGCCTTGCGCTCGGCCGCCCGTTCGGCCAGCGCCCGCATCTGCGCGAGCTGGGTGTGGGCGCCGACCGCCGTCGCCCGCACGACCAGCCGCCCGGCGCTGTTGACCGTGCCGCCGACGACCGGTGCGCCCGGACCCACCTCCACCGGGACGGGCTCGCCGGTCATGGTCGCCGTGTCGACCGCGGAGAACCCCTCGGTCACGACGCCGTCCGCGGGCAGTGCCTCGCCCGGTCGCACCACCACCAGGTCGCCGACCAGCACCTGCGCCGCGGGGACCGTGGTCTCGACGCCGTCGCGCAGCACCCTGGCGTCCTTGGCCGCGATGCCCGCGAGCGCTGTCAGCAGGCCCACCGCGGAGCGCCGCGACCGCAGCTCGAAGTAGCGGCCGGCGAGCAGGAACGTCGTGACACCGGCGGCCACGTCGAGGTAGACGGCGTCCGCGCCCTCCGCCGTCACGCCGAAGCCGAGCCAGTGACCCGGCCCGGACGGCCCGGCCGCGAGCGACCACACCGCCCACCCGAACGAGGCCAGCACGCCCAGCGACACCAGGGTGTCCATGCTCGACGCGCCGTGCCGCAGGTTGCGCAGCGCCGCGCGGTGGAACGGCCAGGCCGAGTACGCGACCACCGGCAGCGCGAGCAGCACGCACACCGCCTCCCAGCCGGGGAAGCGCAGCGCGGGCACCAGCGCGAGGCTGATCGACAGGTTGCCCAGCGGGATGGCGAGCACCGCCGCGACCACCAGCCGGTGCCGCAGCCCGGTGACGACGTCGTCACCCCGTTCCTGCCCGGCCACGGCCGCGTCGTACCCGGCGGCGCGCACGACCTGCACGGCGTCGTCGGTGCGCATCCCCTGAGGCAGGTGGACGATCGCGCGTTCGGTGGCGTAGTTGACGGTGGCGCGCACGCCGTCGACCCGGTTCAGCTTGCGTTCGATCCGGGTGGCGCAGGCGGCGCAGGTCATCCCGGACACCGACAGTTCGACGGCGTTGTCCGCGGTGGTGGTGGTCATGGCGGGTCAGTTCTTCCTTCCGGACAGTTCCGCGAGCATCGCGTTGTAGGCGGCCAAGCGGTCGTCGTGCCCGGTGTCGGTGGCGCGGTCGAACCGCACCGCCTCCCGCCGGTCCGCCACCGCCCACTGCCGCAGCAGTGCGAGCACGACGACGAGCATCGGCACCTCCCCGGTGGCCCACGCGATGCCGCCGCCGAGGCGCTGGTCGGTGAGCAGGTCGGGCAGCCACGTCAGGCCGAGGGTGCGGTAGAAGTGCTCGGCGATCACGGTCTGGTGGTTCATCAGGACCACGCCGAAGAACGCGTGGAACGGCATCACCGAGAACAGCAGCCCGAGCCGGGCCAGGTGCGGCAACGCCCGCGGCGCGCGGTCGACGCCGATGACGAGCCAGAAGAACACGCAGCCGGTGACCAGGAAGTGCAGGTTCATCAGCTGGTGCGCCCAGTGGAAGCGCATCGCGGCACCGAACAGGTCCGAGAAGTACAGGACGTAGAACGACCCGACGAACGCCGTCGCGGCCACCGCGGGGTGCGCGACCAGCCGGGTGGCCCGGCAGTGCAGCAGCGCCGTCACCCACTGCCGCGGCCCGGCCGGCAGCACCCGCAGCGCGAGCGTCACCGGTCCGCCCAGCACGAGCAGCACCGGTGCCAGCATGTTCAGCGACATGTGCGCGACCATGTGGGTGCTGAACATCCCCGCCGCGTACCGGCCGACCCCGGACGACGTCACGACCAGCACCACCGCGCACCCCAGCAGCCACGCGACCGTCCGCCCGGCGGGCCAGGTGTCACCTCGGCGCCGCAGCTTCCGCACCGCTACCGCGTACCCCGCAGCCAGCCCCAGCGCGCCCAGGCCGAACACCAGGTCGAGGCGCCAGCCCAGCACCAGTTCCGCGAGGCTCGGCGGGTCGGGCAGCTCGTAGCCGAGCACGGTCTCCTGCGGCGACGGCCGGTCGGCGAACCACGCGGGCGGCACGAGGTGGGTGAGACCGGTCGAGGCGCCGAGCACGAGTCCCAGCACCACCAGCTCGGTGCCGAGCGGCCGCTGCGGGCCCCAGCGCGCACGCAGCAGCGGCACGGCCACACAAAGGGAAAGCTTGAGCAGCAACAGGACCGCGTACCCGGTGTGGAGCCCGGACGGTCCGATGAGGACCGCCGCGGTCACCGCGCCGCTGAGGACGAGCACGACCACGCAGCCCGTCGTGAGCCGGTGGTAGCGCCGGACGACGACATCGGTCGCAGCGGTGCCCGGCCTGCGCAGGTACGCCCGCAGCGCGACGAGCGAACCGACCCACACGGCGGCGGCCGGGATGTGCCACACCACCGCGTTGGTGGCGACGTCGTGCCACGCACCGTTGGCGACGTGCCCGGCGACGACCGGCGCGAGCACCCCGGCCAGCGCGGGGCCGAGCCACAGCACCGAGGTCGTCCACGTCAGCGTTGCCCGCGCACCGGCCGCGACGACCACGGCGGCGACCGCCGAGACGATCCACGCCTTGGGTTCCTCGGTGGCGGCCACGAGCCCGCCGAGGTGCTCCAGCGCGACCGCGACGGACTGCCCGGACGCGTCGGCGGCGGACAGGACGACGGCAGCTGCGGCCGCACCGGCCCACACGGCCGCAGCCGTTGCGGCGGTGCGCACGGCGGCGAAGGCGTGCGGTGTCAGCCGGGCGCGCTTCGGCGGTGCGGGCACGACGAACGCCCCGAAGACGAGCGCTCCCACCGTGATCGTGGCAGCGGCGTTCGCCGCGGTGCGCACGAGGCCGAACGCCAGCGCCGTGGCCCTGCCGGGATCGCTGTCGCCCAAGGCGGCGTGCACGTCACCCGCCCAGAGCACGACGACCGCGACGCACACCACCGAGCCGACCGACGCGACCGCGACGGCCCTGTCCACCCTCATGCCCAGGCGGTCGGACGAAGCCCTCGCCGAGTTCCCGGCCTCAGTGGATCAGGGGCGCCGGTGTGACGCAGCCGACTGCGCACAGTGGACGGAGCCGGCGGGTCCCCGTCGATCAGTCCCCGGTGCGGGTCACCGCAGCGAGCACGACCTCCTGCGCCGCCCGCACCGTGGCCGCGAACGCGTCCGGGTCCCTGGTGATCCGGTCGATGCCCGCGCGCATCGCCCCCGACAGCAGCTCGACGGTGAGCCGCACGTCCTCGACCGGCCGGAACTCCCCGGCGGCCACGCCAGCCTCGACGATGTTCACCACCTCGGCCACGAGCACGGAGAACGGGTTCTCCGGTCCGTCGGGCAGCTCCGCCACCAGCGGGCTGGAGTTCGGCAGGAACATCAGCCGCAGCGCGTGCTGCGTGGACGCGGCCAGGATCGTCTCGACGACCTCCCGCAGCCGGTCGGCTGCCGGGTCGGACGACCGGGCGGCGATCTCGGCGACCTGCCCGGCGAGCGGCAGGCTCGCCCGGTGCGCGAGGGCCAGCACCAGCGCCCTCTTGTCGCGGGCGTAGTTGTAGAGGGTGTTGCGCGCGAGTCCCGCCCTGGCCGCGATGTGACCCATGTTGATCGAGTCGTAGTCGCGTTCGAGCAGCAGCTGCCGCACCGCCTCGGTGAGGTCGGCCCACACCATCTCGTGGTGCTCTTCGATGGTGGCGGCGCGAATCCGCGGCATCAGGTGCTTCTCCCGGGTCGGTCGGGTCATCCCGCGGCGGGGACGAGCTCCGGTGCGTTCTCCTGGTGGATCGTGGTCAGCTTGACACGGCTCCGCCGTCCGCCGCCGGGCGCGTGGACCGCCGCGGTGCCGCCGTTGACCTCAGCGACGTGTCCGCAGCACCTCGACGTACTGGCCCATCAGTTCGATGGGCTCGGGTGCGGTGGCTCGGGTCAGCCGAGCCTGCGTGTGCGCACGGCAGCCACGGCGCGGGCGACCCGCGCGTCGAACGCGGCCAGCTCCTCGGCCTCGGCGGTGTCCGGGACGAACGGGCGCCGCTCGCACTGCACGCCCGCGCGCCAGACCCGTTCGACCGCGCGGACCGCGGTGATGTCGGTCAGCGGGTCGCCGGACACGAGCACCAGGTCCGCGCGCAGGCCCGGTGCGATCCGGCCGCGGTCGCCGAGCCCGAACACCCGTGCCGGCTCGGCCGTGGCGGCGGCCAGCGCCTCCGCCGGGCTGAGACCGCACCCGACCAGGAGCTCCAGCTCGCGGTGCAGCGCCTGCCCGAACGCGGTGCCGGGGTTCGGCGCGTCGGTCCCCGCCAGCAGGGGGATGCCCGCCTCGGCGAGCCGCCGCACGGTGGCCGCTGCCCGGTTCGCGGAGCGCAGGGCGTTCTCCGCGGTGACGAGGGTGGGGCCGACGGAGATTCCGGCCAGGGCCATGCGGTCGACGAGGGTGTCGTCCAGGTCGTCGGTGGGCACGTGCGCCACGACGTCGGCCCCGGCGGGCACGAGCTGGTCGAGCCCGGCCGCCGAGCTCACGTGCCCGACGACCACCAGGCCGCGGGCGTGCGCGGCGGTGACCAGGGCGGCGATCGTGGCGGAGTCCAGCGCCGGCCAGAGGCCACCGACCCCGGAGATGACCTTCAGGTGGTCCACGCCCTCCGCGACCCGGTCCGCGACGAACCGCTCGGCCTCACCGGGAGCGCTCACCGTCGGGATCGGCGCGTACAGCGGCGACGGGTGCCCGCCGGGTGCGGTGGCCCCGATGCCGGAGGACCGCACGTCGGCCACGTCCGTGCGGGTGGCGGCCTGCTGCCTGGCCGCGGCCACGACGTCGGGCTTGCTGAACATGTCGAGCACGGTCGTGACGCCGTGGTTCAGCGACTGCGCGAGGGCGCCGGGGACGAGGTGCACGTGCGAGTCGATCAGGCCGGGCAGCACGGTCCCGCCCCGCGCGTCGACCACCTCGTCGCCGTCCTGCGCGGCCGAGTCCACCGCGCAGCCGGTGACCCGGCCCTCCGCGAACCGGACGGAGGTCCAGTCCCGCACCGCCCTGCCGTCGAACACCCGCGCGTTCACGATCGTCGTCGCCACACCGTCCACTCCACCCGTTCCGGCGGGCGCGATCAACGACCGACGCGGTCGTGTCCCACCCGTCCGTCCACTGTGGAGCGCCGGCGATCGCCCGGCCGGTAGGCTGCCGGGCATGAGCAGAAAAGTGGTGGTCGGGGTCGGCGTCGTGCTGCTCGTGCTCGGCGGCGTCTGGACCGCGCAGGGCCTCGGCCACCTCAAGGGCAGCTTCATGACCGGGCAGCAGCTCTGGACGACGATCGGCCTGCTGTGCGCCGCCGCCGGCGTGCTGCTGCTCGTGCCCTGGCCGAAGCGGCGGTGACGCCGGGACGGGGAGCACGGCCGTGGTGAGACTGGACCGGCTGGTCAACGTGCTGGGCGGGTACGGGGTGCGGCTGTGCTGCTGCCCGGTGCCGCGGTCGGCGGAGCTGCGCGGCGTGGTGCTGCGCGACGCCGCGGACGAGCGCGCCGAGGTGGGTGACGTGTACCTCGCCGTCGGCGCGGGCTCGGTCGCGGAAGCGGTGCGCGCGGCGGTGGCGGCGCGGGCCGTCGTCGTGCTGCTGCGGGGCGGCGAGGAGCTGCTCGCGGACGTCGTCGCGGTGGGGGAGGCCGAGGGCGTCGCGGTGATGCTGGCGGACCCGGCGCTGTCGTGGAGCCAGCTCGCGGGCGTCGTCTACGGGCTGGTGCTCGAAGGCAGGGAGACCGAGTCCGGACGTGGTCCCACCGACCTGTTCGCGCTGGCCGACAGCCTCGCCGCGGCCACCGGCGGTGCGGTGACCATCGAGGACCAGCTCTCGCGCGTGCTGGCCTACTCGGGACCGCAGCAGGAGGTCGACGCCGCCCGGCTGGAGACGATCATGGGCCGGCAGGTGCCGGCGTGGGTGCGGGAGCTGTTCGAGGCGGCGGGTGTGCGGGCGCACCTGCAGGCGTCCGACGAGCCGTTGTTCGTGGCCGGGGCACCCGGACGCGGGCTGACCGGCCGGATGGTGGCCGCGGTCAGGGTGGGCCGGGAGCTGCTGGGCGCGGTCTGGGTGGCCTGCCCGGCGCCGTTGCGGGGGCCGCAGCGCACGGCGCTGACCGACGGCGCCCGGATCGTGGCGCTGCACCTGCTGCGGCTGCGGGCCAGCGCCGACCTGGAGCGCCAGGTGGAGTCGGAGTGGGTCATCCGGCTGCTGGAGGGCACGGCGGACGCGGCGACGGTGATCAGCCAGCTCGGCCTGCCGCCGGGACCGGCCAGGGTGGTCGCGGTCCGCGCCCACGTCGGCGCCGAGCGGCACGCGGCCGTGCTGCTCGCGTTCGAGCAGGCGACCACCGGCTTCGGCTGGTCGCGGCCGGGGCGCAGCGCGGTGACCGGCAACAGCATCTACACGGTCCTGCCGGGCGAGCGGGTGGCGGCGGCACGGGACTGGCTGGCGGCGCTGCGGTCGGCGCTGCCCGACAACGTCACCCTGGCGGCGGGCATCAGCGCGGTCGCCGGCCCCGCCGACCTGCCCGCTGCCCGGCAGGAGGCGGACGAGTGCCTTGCCCTGCACGAGATGCGCACCGGCGACACGCCCGCCCCCGCCTACGACGAGTCGTGGGACGAGATCCTGCTGCACCGGCTGCGCGCCGCGGCCCGCGTCGGCCGGGCGTCCGCGCGCGGACCGGTGGCCGACCTGCGCAGGCACGACGCCGAGCACGGCACCGAGTACGTCGCGACGCTGCGCGCGTGGCTGGAGGCGCAGGGAGACCTGGCCGCGGCCGGTGACCGGCTCGGCGTGCACGGCAACACCGTCCGCAACCGGCTGCGCAAGATGAGCGAGGTGACGGCCCTCGGCCTGGACGACCCGGCCAAGCGGGTCGCCATGCTCATCGACCTCGCCGCCACGGTGTCGGAAACCTACAACCGCTGAGCCGCGGTTGTAGGAATCGGACAACCGGATCGGCCTGTCCTCACTCCATCCTGGGGGCAAGCGATGACAGGAGGCCCGGGATGGACGGCGTCGAGCGCCTTGACGGCGGTCCGCGCTCAGCGGTGGTGGTCGGTGCGGGGGTCGTGGGGTTGTCCACGGCGTGGTTCCTGCAGGAACGCGGGGTCGAGGTCACGGTCGTCGACCGGACCGGTGTCGCCGCCGGCGCCTCGTGGGGCAACGCGGGGTGGATCGCGCCGGGCCTGGCGATCCCGCTGAACGAACCGGCGGTGCTGCGCTACGGGCTGCGGTCCCTGCTCAACCCGGCCGCGCCGCTGCACATCCCGCTCACCGCCGACCCCGGGCTGTGGTCGTTCCTCACGCGGTTCGCCGCCCACTGCCGCTGGTCGTCGTGGACGCGCGTGGCGAAGGCGAACCTGCCGCTCAACGAGGAGAGCATCGAGGCCTACGACGTGCTCACCGCCAACGGCGTCGCGGTGCCGACCGTCGACGCGCCGTTCACCGCGGCCTTCACCTCGGCCCGGCAGGCGCAGGGTCTGGTGCGCGAGCTGGAACGGCTCGCTGCGGCAGGACAACCGGTCGACCACTCCGTTCTGTCCACATCGGACCTGAGGGAACAGCTCCCGCAGGCCTCGGCCGCCCTCACGGCCGGGGTGCGCATCGACGGGCAGCGGTTCGTCGACCCCGGCGCGTTCGTGCGGGCGCTGGGTCGCGCCGTGGTCGCCCGCGGCGCCACGATCCGGTCCGGCGAGGTGACCGGCGTCCGCCCCGGTGTCTCCGTGCAGACGAGCGACGGCACCGCGATCTCCGCCGACGCGGTGGTACTGGCCACCGGCGCGTGGCTGCCCGCCCTCGCGGCACGGGCCGGTGTCCGCACGCAGGTCCGCGCCGGCCGCGGCTACTCGTTCACCGTCCCCGTGAGCGAACCCGTCCGCGGCCCGATCTACCTGCCGGAGGTGCGCGTGGCCTGCACCCCGTACCGGGACGGCCTGCGGGTCGCGGGCACCATGGAGTTCCGCGACCCGGACGCACCGCTGGACAAGGCGCGCGTGGACGCGATCATCGCCTCCACCCGGCCGCTGCTCGACGGCGTGCGGTGGGAGGACCGCACCGACGTGTGGGTCGGCCCCCGCCCGGTCACCCCGGACGGCCGCGCGGTGATCGGAGCGACCCGCGTCCCCGGCGTGTACGTCGCCGGCGGCCACGGCATGTGGGGCCTGGCGCAGGGACCGGTCACCGGCCGCCTGCTGGCCGAGCAGATCACCACCGGCAAGCAACCCGCCGCGCTGCGCGAGTTCGACCCGCTCCGGTGACCGCCGCATGCACCCCGCCGAACCGCCGCTGACCGACGGCGAACGAGCCGAGCTCGCCTGGCTGCGCAAGGAGAACGACTTCCTCCGCGTGCAGCGCGACATCCTCCTGCGCGTCGCCTCCGACTACGCGCACGACTTCGAGGCCCTGCGCCGCGACCACTGACCACCCTCCTGTCCGTGCGGGTCGTGGGCTGACGAACCCGGCCCACACGGACACCCCCTACTCCTCGCCCTGGAGCAACGATGACGACTCCCCGCGTGTGGCTGACGCCGCAGGCGCACCACCGGCTCCGCAACGAGCTCACGACCCTGCTCGCCCCACCGCGCGCGCAGTCCGACGACGAGACCAGCCCCGTGCCGCAACAGCAGCGGACCGCGCGCATCCGCCAGATCACCGACCTGCTCACCAACGCGATCGTCGGCGAGGACCCGCCCGACGACGGCATCGCGGAACCCGGCATGGTCCTCACCGTCCGGTTCGACGACACCGGCGAGACCGAGACGTTCCTGCTCGGTGCCCGCGGCGCGGAGCACGGCGCGGTCGAGGTCTACTCACCGGACTCACCGCTCGGGGCGGCGGTGAACGGGGCCCGGCAGGGGGAACGGCGCACGTACCGGACGCCCAGCGGAGCCGCGGTGCCGGTGACCCTGCTGAGCGCCGTGCCGTACGGCCAGGCGCACGGCGAGCAGGAGGTGCGCAGTGCTCGATGACCGGGAACGCGCGGCGCTGAGCGAGATCGAGCGCACCCTCGGCGAGCAGGCCCCGGAGCTCGCGGCGAAGCTGGAGGGCGCCACCCGGCCCGCGGCGGACCGCCACCAGGCCCTCGTCATCGCCGTCGTCCTGCTGGGCGGTGCGGCGCTGGTGCTCGGGCACCCGATGGGCATCCTCGTGTTCGCCCTCCTCGCCGGGTGGGCCTGGGCCCGCTCGCAGTACCGGCGCAAGCCCGGGGCGTGACCCCGGATGCGCACGGTGCGTGACCCGGGACGCGCACGGTGCAGCTCGGCTGGAGGCCGTTGTGCACGCGGTGTTCCGGGCGGCGGGGGAGCGCCAGCGTTCGGGCCAGGGGACGGCGGAGCGTGGAGGCGGCGGTCGGGGAGGCGTTGCCGATCGCGGCGCGCGACTGCCCGACCCGGTCACCCCGGCCGGTCGGTGACGGTCAGCTCCAGCCCGCCCTCCCCGGCCGTCACCACGACGTGCTGCCCCTCCCGCAGCTCCCCGGCCAGCAACGCCCGCGACAACCGCCGGTCCAGCTCCCGCCCGATGGTCCGCCGCAACGGCCGCGCGCCGTACTCGGGCACGTACCCGCGGGCCGCGAGCCACTCCACGGCCTGCTCGTCGACCTCCAGCGTGATGTCCTTCTCCCGCAACCGGTCGCGGGTGCGGTCGAGCAGCAGCGCGGTGATCTGCCGCAGCTGGCCGGCGTCGAGGCCGCGGAACAGGATGATCTCGTCGAGGCGGTTGAGGAACTCCGGGCGGAAGTACCGGCGGACGGTGCCCAGCAGCGGGCCGCGCAGGTCCTCGACCGGCACGCCCGACGTGGCCGCGGCGAGCAGCTGGTCGGCGCCGATGTTGCTGGTCATGATGATGACCGTGTTGGCGAAGTTCGCGGTGCGGCCCTGACCGTCGGTCAGGCGGCCCGCGTCGAGCACCTGCAGCAGGGTGTTGAAGACGTCGCCGTGGGCCTTCTCGATCTCGTCGAGCAGCAGCACCGAGTACGGCACGCGACGGACTGCGCCGGTGAGCTGGCCCGCGTCCTCATAGCCGACGTAGCCGGGGGGTGCGCCGATCAGGCGGGTCACGGTGTGCTGCTGGGCGAACTCGCTCATGTCGAAGCGGATCAGCCGGTCCTGCGAGCCGAACAGGGCCTCCGCCAGCGCACGGGCGACCTCGGTCTTGCCCACGCCGGTCGGGCCGAGGAACAGGAACGAGCCGATGGGGCGGTTCGGGTGCTTGAGGCCCGCACGGCCCTGGCGCACGGCGTCGGCCACCGCCTCCACGGCCTCCTCCTGTCCGATGATCCGGCGGTGCAGGTGGTCCTCCAGGTGCAGCAGGCGGTGGCGTTCGGCCTCGGTGAGCTGGGCGACCGGGATGCCGGTGCTGCGGGACACGACCTCGGCGACGTCGTTCGCGCCCACCTCCGGGGCGTCGGCCAGTGCGGCGCGGGCGGCCTCCAGGTCGGCGACGGCTCGGTCGAGCTCGTCGTCGATCGCCAGCGCCTCCTCCGGTGGCGCGGTGGCGCGGTCCCGCTTCAGGCGCCGCACGCGGTGTTCGAGCTGCGCCGGGTCGGCGGGCAGCGGGGACTTCTCGCGCAGCCGCAGCCGTGCGCCCGCGCGGTCCACCAGGTCGACGGCCTTGTCCGGCAGGAACCGGTCGGTGACGTAGCGGGCCGACAGCTCCACCGCGGCCACGACCGCCTCGTCGGTGATCCGCACGCCGTGGTGCAGCTCGTAGCGCGGGCGCAGGCCGCGCAGGATGGCGATCGACTCCTCGACCGACGGTTCGGGCACGAGGATCGGCTGGAACCGGCGTTCCAGCGCCGCGTCCTTCGCGATGTACCGGCGGTAGTCCTCGGCCGTGGTGGCGCCGATGACCTGCAACCGCCCGCTGGTCAGCACCGGTTTCAGCATGGTCGCGGCGTCCATCGGCGCGCCCTCGGCACTGCCGGCGCCGACCACGGTGTGCAGCTCGTCGACGAACAGCACCACCATCCGGTTCGTCGCGGCCACCTCCTCGACGACGCCCTGCAGCCGTTCCTCGAACTCGCCGCGGTACTTCGCCCCGGCGACCATGCCCGCGAGGTCGAGCGAGATCAGCCGCCTGCCCTGCAGCGTGGCCGGCACGTCGCCGCTCGCGATCAGCGCCGCGATGCCCTCGACGACCGCCGTCTTGCCCACGCCCGGATCGCCGATGAGGACGGGGTTGTTCTTGGTGCGCCGCGACAGCACCTCGAGGACCTCCTCGATCACGTCCTCGCGGCCGACCACCGGGTCGAGCAGGCCGTCGCGGGCCGCCGCGGTGAGGTCGCGGCCGAAGTGGTCGGTGCGCCTGGTCGCCGACGGCGGCTGCCCCAGCCCGCCGAACAGCTTGCCCACCAGGTCTTCCAGCGAGTTGGACCCAAACCCGAACAGCCAGTCGTCACCCACTGCTCGCCACCTCCACCCGGTCGAGGGACCTGCACCCGCACATCGTCCCCCTTCTGGAGGGTGGACGTGACGGTCGTTCCGCCACCTGGCGCAGCGCCCGGCCGCAGCTCGCACCCCGGGGACCCGTGCTGAAGTTCCTGCCCGACGGCCACCCCGTCGTCGACCGGCTGCGCGACGTCGCCGCGCGTTGCCCCGTCAGTCGAGGGTGAACTCCGCCCACACGACCTTGCCGCGGCCGGTGGGCTGCTGCCCCCAGTCCGTCGCGAGCGCGTCGACCAGCGTCAGCCCGCGGCCACCCGTCGTGGTGCCCTCACGCGGCCGGGCCGGTGCCGGCTCGCCGTCCTCGACCTCGAACCGCAGCGAACCGGGTCGCAGCAGCAGGGTCAGCGTGCGCGGGGCCGCGCCGTGCCGCAGCGCGTTGGAGACCAGCTCGTCGGCGGCGAGCACCACGTCCTCCGCCTGGTCCGCAGTCAGCCCGGTGAGCTGCTCGCGCACCCAGTCCCTGGCGCGGCGCAGCTCGCTGACGTCGTCCTCGATCGCGAGGGTCCGCCGCGTGCCGGATCTGTCCGGCAGCACGTCTTCCGTCGTGGACACGTCGCCTCCAGTTCGTGGTCGGTGCACAGAGCTGCCATCCGGACGTTCGTCATGGGCTTGGACGCGGTTCGGGTCTTTTGAGGTTCCGTTCCGCCGAGGAGGCCGCCGCACCCCCGAGAATAGGGTGCGCGGGTGGACTTGCTCGCACGATTGCGCACAGAAACCCGCGGTGCGCACCATGCGCTGGAGGACGACCTGGGGTTGTCGGGCCGGCTCACCTCACCGGAGCGCTACGAGGAGGTGCTCGCGGTGTTCCTCGGTTTCCACGAACCGCTGGAGGAGGCGCTGGCCGCCGCCGTCACGGCGCAACGGCTGCCGTGGTCGGTCCTGCCGGGCGCCGGCCTGCTCGCCGCGGACCTGCGCGACTCCGGCTGGAGCCCGGCGCGCATCGCGTCGCTGCCGCGGTCGGCCACGCCGGACGTCGAGTCGCTGCCCGCGCTGGTCGGCTCGCTCTACGTCGTCGAGGGCGCCCGGCTCGGCGGACAGCTGATCACCCGCTGGGTCGCCGGCGCACTCGGCCCGGTGCCGGTGTCGTTCTTCGCGGGTGACGGGGACGCGCGCCGCCGGCTGCGGCGGTTCGGCGAGCTGGCCGGACAGGTCCTGCCGCCGCAGGACGTCCCGGCCGCCTGCGCGGCGGCGAACCGGCACTTCGAGCTGTTCCGCGACTGGGTGGTCGCGTCCGATCACCGTGCTGCGCCGTCCGCGCGGTGACCGCTGCTCTGCTCGCCGCAGCCGGTAGCGGACCCCTGACGCCGACACTGCCGCAGTCCCACCTCTGCACGCCCACGGACAGCGGCCACGACGGGTACCGGTCCGACACGCTGCGGGACTTCCAGGTCCCGGTGGACGGCGGCCAGACCTGGCGCGACGAGTACCGCACCGCCACCGTGCCGCTGGGCGGCGAGACCGGTGTCGAACAGGCGTTCCACACGATCGTCAGCCATGTCGTCACGTCGTGGAACCACGACAAGGCCAGCCGCGTGCGGTTGTGGCGCGGTGACGGCACGCTGCTCGCCGACCAGGCCGTCCCCGGTGCGTACGCCGACGCGTTCGCCACGCCGGTGCCGGTGGTGCCGGGGGTGGAGTACGTCGCCTCGCTCACCTCGCGCCACGGCCTGTACCGCGCGAGCACCGAGACGTTCCCGGCAACGGTCGTGCGCGCGCCGTTCGTGCTGCCCGCGCACGCCGGCGTGTACAGCTACGACGACGGGTTCCCGACCGAGACGTGGCGCGACAGCCACTACTGGGTCGCTCCGGAGCTCCAGGCCTGACCGCCCTGACACGGGACGGCACCGCCGTCCCGTAGCGGGGAACCGCTCACGGCAGTGGCAGGTCCGGCGGCAGCTGCAACGCGATCGTGATCAGGTTGTGCACCCGCGTCGCGATCACCGCGAGCAGGCCCTGCATCTCCGGCGACGCGCTGTCCGCGGCCTCCTGCAGCACCCGCAGGTCGGTGTCGATGCGGTCGAGCAGCAGCGTGACGTCGCCGGTCCGCGCCTGCAGCGCCGTGCCGATCTCCTCCAGGGGCAGGCCGTGCACCTCCAGGCGCTGCACCAGGTGGATGCGGTCGACGTCGGCGGGGGAGTACAGCCGGTAGTTGCCCGCGGTGCGCTGAGCTGGGCTGATGAGACCCAGGGTCGTGTAGTAGTCGACGGTGCGGATGCTCACGCCGGCGCGGGCGGCCAGCTCTCCGATCTTCAACAGGGCCTCGGACACGCACACCTCCTCGTCCCCACAACCGTACAGTGTCACGTGCTACTGTGAAGCATGCCTTCCGAAGCCGATGTAGACGGCTGCAGTACTGCGCCGGGGCGAGCCCGGCGAACCTCTCCCTTCCGTGTCGCGGGTGCGACATGTTGATCTTCTCCGGCCTGCTGGTGATCGTGGCGCTGACCGCCGCCACCGGCTACTTCGTCGCCCAGGAGTTCGCCTACATGGCGGTCGACCGGGGCCGGTTGCAGCAGATGGCCGAGGCGGGCGACAAGGCCGCCGAGCGCGCCTACCGGGTGACCCAGAAGCTGTCGTTCATGTTGTCGGGCGCGCAGTTCGGCATCACGGTGACGGCGCTGCTCGTCGGGTACGTGGCCGAGCCGCTGCTCGGCACCGGTCTGGCGACCGTGCTGGGACTGCCCGAGTCCGTGGGCGTGCCGCTGGCCATGGCCGTGGCGCTGATCTTCGCCACCGCCGTGCAGATGGTGCTCGGCGAGCTGCTGCCGAAGAACCTCGCGATCGCCAAGCCGGAGGCGCTGGCGACGTGGCTGGCCTCGTCCACGCTGGTGTACCTCAAGATCGCCGGTCCGGTGATCCGGTTGTTCGACGCGACGGCGAACAAGCTGCTGCGCTCCCTCGGCATCGAGCCGGTGGAGGAGCTGCCGCAGGGCGCCACGCCCGAGGACCTCAAGCAGATCGTCGGGGACGCGCAGGAGCAGGGCCACCTCGAACCGGAGCTGGCCCGGCTGCTCGACCGCGGTCTCGACTTCCGCGAGCTGGTGGCCGAGCAGGCCATGACGCCGCGCGTGAACGTCCACTCGGTGCAGGCCGACGAGCCCGCCGCCCGCGTGGTCGAGCTGCTCGCCACGGGGCACTCGCGGTTCCCGGTGACCGGCACCGACCTGGACGACCTGCGCGGTGTCGTGGGCCTGGCCGAGGTGCTGACCCTCGCGCCGGAGCAGCGGCCGCACACGCCGATCGGTGACATCGCGTCGCCGGCGCTCGTGGTGCCCACGACGCTGCCGCTGCCCGCGGTCCTGGAACGGCTGCGCACCGAGCGCCGCCAGCTCGCCTGCGTGGTCGACGAGTTCGGCGGGTTCGCCGGCGTCGTCTCGCTGGAGGACCTGGCGGAGGAGCTCGTCGGTGAGATCCACGACGAGGACGACATCGTCGAGGACGCGATCGAACCCCTCGGCGACCGCCGCTGGCAGGTGCCCGGCCGCATGCGGCTGGACGAGGTGGAGGACGCCACCGGCGTGCCGCTGCCCGCGCACGACTCCTACGACACGGTGTCGGGCCTGGTGCTGCACCAGCTCGGCCGCACGGCGGAGGCCGGTGACGAGATCGAGCTCGGCGAGGTGACCCTGCTGGTCGCCGCGGTGGCCCGCAACGTGCCGGACACCGTGGTGCTCACGGCGCGCACCGCACAGCGGGAGGAGGCCCGATGAGCACGACCTGGTCCCTGCTCGTGTCGCTGGTGCTGCTGGCGGCCAACGCGTTCTTCGTCGCCGCCGAGTTCGCGCTCATCGCGGCGAAGCGGCACCGGCTGGAGCAGGAGGCGGAGACCTCCCGCGCCGCACGTGCCGCCGTGGCCGGTGTCCGCGAGCTGTCGCTCATGCTCGCCGGCGCACAGCTCGGCATCACGCTGTGCACGCTCGGCCTGGGTGCGCTGGCCAAGCCCGCGGTGACGGACCTGCTCGACCCGCTGCTGCAGCTGACCGGGATGCCCGACGCCGTGGCGTACGGCATCGCGTTCACGATCAGCCTCGTGCTGGTGGTGTTCCTGCACATGGTCGTCGGCGAGATGGCGCCCAAGTCGTGGGCCATCGCCCACCCGGAGCGGTCGGCGCTGCTGCTGGCCGTGCCGTTCCGCGCGTTCGCCCACTCGGTCCGCTGGGTCCTGAGTGGACTGAACGGCACGACGAACGCCCTGCTGCGCCTGCTGAAGGTGGAACCGCAGGACGAGCTCGCCCAGGCACACCGCCCGGACGACCTGCGGCTGCTGGTGCGCCAGTCCGCCGAGCACGGCCTCATCCCGGAGAACCAGCAGCGGCTGCTCACCCGGATGCTGCAGGTGCAGAAGACGACGCTGCGCGAGGTGATGGTGCCGATCGCGGACGTCTCGACGGTGACCGAGCTGACGTCGGCGCGCGACGTCGAGCGCGCCAGCCTCCGCTGTGGACGGTCGCGCTTCCCGGTGAGGGACGAGCGCGGCGCCTACGTGGGCCTGGTGCACATCCGCGAGGCCATGCGGGCGACCGCCGGTGGGGCCGATCCCGCCGCGCGGGAGCTGATGGGCCCTGTGCTGACGTTGGCGCAGGGGATGCCGGTGGCGGCCGCGGTGACGGCGATGCGCGCCGACCGCGCCCAGCTCGCGCTGGTGGCCGGCGCCGACGAGGCCGTGGTCGGCATCGCCGCACTGGAAGACCTGCTCGAAGAACTGATCGGCGAGTTCGACGACGAGACCGACGCACCGCGCGCAGCGGTGCGTTCGAACTGATCCTCACCTAGTCCCCGCAGGAGGAGACTGTCCATGTTCAAGCGGATGCTGAGCGCCTTCGGTGTCGGTGGCCCGTCCGTCGACACAGTGCTCGACTCGCCGTACGCCACGCCCGGCCAGGTGGTCACGGGCCAGGTGCGCATCCAGGGTGGCAGCGCGGACGCCGAGATCGGCCAGGTCGTGCTGTCGCTGGTCACGCGCGTCGAGGTCGAGCACGGTGACCACGAGTACGCCGGTGTGTCCGAGTTCTTCCGGCTGGTGGTGCAGCAGGGTGTGCGCGTGCCCGCCGGTCAGCCGGTCTCGATCCCGTTCCAGCTGCCGCTGCCGTGGGAGACGCCGATCACCGCGGTCGGCGGTCAGCCGCTGCCGCGCATGACCGTCGGTGTGCGCACCGAGCTCGTCATCGCGGGCGCGCCGGACAAGGGCGACCTCGACCCGGTCCACGTGGGCCCGCTGCCGTCGCAGGACGCGGTGCTGAACGCCTTCGGGCAGCTGGGTTTCTCGTTCCGCAGCGCGGACGTCGAGGCCGGCCGCATCCACGGCGTGCACCAGGAGCTCGGGTTCTACCAGGAGATCGAGTTCTTCCCGCCGGCCCAGTTCGCGGGCCGCATCCAGGAGGTCGAGCTGACCTTCGTCGCTTCCCCGCACGAGCTGTACGTCGTGCTGGAGGCCGACAAGCGCGGCGGCATGTTCTCCTCCGGCGGTGACGCGTTCGGCCACTTCCGGATGTCGCACCAGGAGGCGCAGGTCGCCGACTGGGCGTCGGCGATCAACGGGTGGCTGTCGCAGATCTCCGACCGCGGCCACGGCGGCATGCCGTTCGGCGGCAACCCGGCGTTCGGCGGCCAGCCGGGTTATGGCGGCCAGCCGGGGTACGGCCAGCCGCACCCCGGCCAGTACGGCTACGACCAGCACGGGCACCACGGCCACCACGGCCAGCACGGTCACCGCAGCGGGCCGGGCATGGGCGGCATGATCGCCGCCGGTGCGGCCGGTGTGGTCGGCGGCATGGTGCTGGGCGAGGTCGTCGAGGAGGTCTTCGAGGACGACGGCGGGGACTTCGCGTTCGGCGAGGAGTGACCTGATCGAACGAGACGGCGGGCGGCCCTGCAGGGGGTCGCCCGCCGTTCGTCCGCCTCAGCCCGGCACGCGGTCGCGCATCGCCGCCAGCTCGGCCTGCAGCGACCGCACCTCGTCGAGGATCTGCAGCGTCGCGGCCATCTCCTCGCGGTCGTGCTCCTCGGTCATCTGCGTCTGCATGGCGCTGACCGCCACGGCGATGAACAGGTTGAGCACGGTGAACGTCGTGACCACCAGGTAGCCGACGAAGAAGACCCACGCGAACGGCTTCTCCGCCATGACGGTGCGCGCGACCTCCGACCACGCCTCCCCGGTCATCACCTGGAACAGCGTGAACAGCGAGTCCCCGAGGTCACCGAAGTACTCCGGCGCCACCGCGCTGAACAGCTTCGTGGCGATCACCGCGGACACGTAGAGCACCAGCGCCAGCAACGCGGTGATCGACGCCATCCCCGGCAACGCCGTGAGCAGCGCGGACACCACCCGCCGCATGCTCGGCACCACCGACACCAGCCGCAGCACGCGCAACACCCGCAGCGCCCGCAGCACCGAGAACGTGCCGGTGGCCGGCAGCAGCGTGATGCCGACGACCACCGTGTCGAACCAGTTCCACGGGTCGCGGAAGAACTCCCCGCCGTACGCCGCGAACCGCAGGGAGAGCTCGACCACGAACACCGCCAGCGCCACCCGGTCGACCGCGTGCAGCACGGTGCCGTGGTCGGCCAGGAGCTGGGGCGAGGTCTCCAGACCGAGCGTGACCGCGTTGATCAGGATGACGGCGGTGATCACTCTGGTGAACCACGGCGCGTCGACCAGGACGCGCAAACGGGCACGGGCGGTCAACGGAGGGCTCCTGGTGCGAGAGGTCAACTGGTGATGATCAACCTATCGAGTGACCGGAGCCTGTTGTGGATCAGCGTCTCCGTTGGTCCTGCAGCGCGGTCGTGGTGCGGGACAACCACTCGGTGAGCAACGTGCGCTCCCCGTCGCTGAGCGACGGCAGCTCCGGCAGCGCCGCCTCGAACGCCAGCACGAGCGCCAGCGGATCAGCCGCGGGCGGCGCCGGTGCCGTCGTGAGGACCTGCCCGAGCACCGCCTCCAGCAGCACGTCGGCGAGCTGAGGATCGCGCTGGTCCTCCGGCTTGCCCAGCAGCGCGAGCACGGCCCCGCTGCCCGCGGCGTGGACGAGGTCCACCGCGCGTGCGACGGACACGTTCAGCAGTCCCGCCGCCGCCAGCCGCGTGATCCGGGCCCGCAGCACCTCGGTGCCGCCGGTGGCGGCGGGGGAGCGCCGGCGGCCGGGGCCGGTCAGCAGCAGGAACACGTCGGGGTGGGCGAGGCTGAACGCGAGGTGGGTGCGCCAGGCGGCGCGCAGGTCTTCGACCGGGTCGCCGTCCTCCGCCGCGGCGCTGGCGGACTTCTCGGTGACGTGGTCGGCCATCAGCTGTTCCGCGACCGCCTCCAGCAGGCCGTCCTTGTCGCCGAACAGCCGGAAGATCGTCGGTGCCGGGACGCCTGCCTCCTGGGCGACGGCGCGGGTCGTCACGGCCTTGGCGCCGCCGGTGCGCAGCAGGTGGGCGGCCGCGGTGACGATCTTCACGCGAGCGTCGGCGCCGGTCTCCGTCATGGATCAACGATATCAGCATCGAGCTATCGTCGATCCGAATCAGTGATAGCGTGATTGTGAATCACTGGTTCAGGGAGGCTTTCATGATCATCGTCACCGGGGCGACCGGACGGCTCGGCCGCCAGGTCGTCGAGGAGTTGCTGGAGCGCGTTCCCGCCGGGATCGTCGGCGTGAGCGTGCGCGACCCCGGGAAGGCGGCGGACCTCGCCGCGCGGGGCGTGCGGGTTCGCGCGGGCGACTTCACCGAGCCCGCGTCGCTGGACCGCGCGTTCGAGGGTGCGGACCAGGTGCTGCTCGTCTCGGCCGCGATCCGCGGGCCCCAGGCCGCCCAGGCGAGCCGTGCGGCGGTCGACGCGGCCGTGCGCGCGGGAGCGTCCCGGGTGCTCTACACGAGTCACCAGGCGGCCTCACCGGACTCGTTGTTCGACCCGGGACGGCAGCACGCGGCAGTCGAGGAACACCTGGCGCAGCAGGACGTCCCGCACACGGCGCTGCGGCACGGCTTCTACGTCAGCACGCTGGAGCACTACGTGCCCAACGCGCTGCGGACCGGTGAGCTCCGGCTGCCCGCGGACGGGCCGTTCTCGTGGACGGCGCACGCCGACCTCGCCGAGGCGGACGCCGCCGCGGTGACGAAGCCCGGTCTCTTCGACGGCGCGAGCCCGCCGCTCACCGCACCCGGCCTGCTCGACTTCGCCGACGTGGCAAGGGTTCTGAGCGAGGTCACCGGGCGGACCATCAGGCGGGTCGTCGTCGACGACGAGGAGTGGAAGGCAACTGTGATCGGCCACGGCACGCCGGAAGGACTGGCAGAGTTCACCCTCGGCATGTTCCGCGCGGCGCGGGCCGGCCAGTTCGCGGTCACCCACCCGGCGCTCGAAGAGCTGCTGGGGCGTCCGGCGACCGCGGCGCGCACGGTGGTCGAGGAGATCGCGCGCCGCTGACGACCGGAGGGGAACCGATGGGGGCGAGGGTT
The DNA here is from genome assembly GCF_040647275.1 of Lentzea sp. NPDC042327. Classification (NCBI taxonomy): domain Bacteria; kingdom Bacillati; phylum Actinomycetota; class Actinomycetes; order Pseudonocardiales; family Pseudonocardiaceae; genus Lentzea; species Lentzea sp. NPDC042327. Next base: position 331,535 of record NZ_JBEZBX010000001.1, on the reverse strand, counting down.
TCGGCCGTGCTGGCGGCGCTCGTGGTGGTGCTGGCGACGGCGGTGCCGGGGGTGGCCGCGGAGCGGTTCTGGGCGTTGCAGCTCAACCTGTGCAACAGCGGGGTGGCCGGCTGCTACGCGCAGGGCCGCGCGGTCCCCGAGGCCGCCGACCTCATCCGGCGGGTGCGGCCGAACCTGGTGACGCTCAACGAGATCTGCGCCGGCGACCTCCCGGGCCACCTCGTGGCGGCGATGACGCAGGCGTGGCCGGGCGACGTCGTCTACCAGGTGTTCGCCCCGGCGCTGCGGCGGGACACCGGCACGCCGGTGAAGTGCACCAACGGCCAGGACTACGGCAACGCGGTGCTCGGCCGGGTCGCGGCAGCCGGTCATCAGGGCGTGCGGACGTACACGGGCCGGTACGCGAGCCAGGACGGCGGCAACGAGCAGCGGACCTACGCCTGCGCCTACGCCGTCGGCAACCACCTCGCGTGCACGACCCACCTGTCGGCGAGCAGTGAACCGGTCGCGCTCGCGCAGTGCCGGGCGCTGCTGTTCGACGTGGTCCCGGCCATCCGGTCGGCGGAGGGGCTGAGTGGCCGGACGGTCGTCGGCGGCGACTTCAACCTCGAGCACGACCCGTCCGACCCGGAGAACGCGCAGAACTGCGTTCCGCCCGGCCACGTCCGCAAGGGCGACGGCGACGTGCAGCACGTGGTGTTCTCCGGCGACCACGCGTTCGTCAGCACCGCCAGGTACGGCCTGAGCCACACCGACCACGACGGGTTCCTGGTGCGCCTGACGACACCGTGATCACCCGATCGGCGTCCAGGCCCGCCGGGCGCCGATTAGGCTGCTGCGGTCGGCGGAACCCGCAGCGGTCTGCGCGCGTCGACTCGGACGGACAAGGCGCTCGGGAACACGGGGACGATGACGGAAGAGACGTTCGGGCCGTACCGCATCGAGCAGCTGCTCGGTCGCGGCGGAATGGGCGAGGTGCACCGGGCCTACGACACGGCGCACGACCGGTTCGTCGCGCTCAAGCGCCTGTCGCCCGGCTACCACGACGACCAGGAGTTCCGCGCCCGCTTCCGCCGCGAGGCGCAGATCGTGGCCCGGCTGCGCGAGCCGCACGTCATCCCCATCCACGCCTACGGCGAGATCGACGACCGCCTCTACCTCGACATGCGCCTGGTCGAGGGCGCCGACCTGTCCGACGTCATCGACCAGGGCACCCTCGAACCGGCCCGCGCCGTCCGCATCGTCGAACAGGTCGCGAGCGCCCTCGACGCCGCCCACGCCGACGGCCTCGTGCACCGCGACGTGAAGCCGTCGAACGTCCTCGTGACCTCCGGCGACTTCGTCTACCTGGTGGACTTCGGCATCGCCCGCAGCGCCTCCCCGTCCGTGACGGGCCTGACCGCCTCCGGTTCGGTGGTCGGCACCCTCGACTACATGGCCCCGGAACGCTTCGAGAGCGGCCCGGTCGACGGCCGTGCCGACGTGTACGCCCTGGCCTGCGTCCTGTTCGCGTGCCTGTCCGGCCGCCGCCCGTTCACCGCGGACGGCACCGCCGCCCAGATCTGGGCGCACATGAAGGAGGCCCCGCCCAAGGCCTCGCCGCTGAACCCGGCCGTGCCGCCGGCGCTGGACGAGGTCATCGCGAAGGGCATGGCGAAGGACCCCGCCGAGCGGTACGCGACGGCGGGGGAGCTGGCACAGGCGGCGGCGCGGGCGTTGACGGCTCCGAGGATCGGGGCGCCGGGCGGTCACGGAACGCCTGCGGGCGGGTTCGCCGCAGCTCACGCGCACGGCACGCCGCCTGGTGGGTTGCCCGCCTCGGTCCCAGGTGCGCCCGCCGGTCACGGCACGCCGCCTGGTGGGCTACCCGTTCCGGCTCCAAGCGCGCCCGCCGGGCATGGCACGCCGCCTGGTGGGCTGCCCGCTCCGGCCCCAAGTGCGCCCGTCGGCCACGGCACGCCGCCGGGTGGGTTGCCCGCTCCGGCCCAGGGCACGCCGCCCAGGCCCGCTGGCCACGGCGGTGCGGCCGGTCGCGGCGCGCTGCCCGGCGGTCCGGCGCCGGCTCACCCCACTCCGCCCGGCGCCCTCGCCGCGCACCCGACCCCACCGGCCGGGCAGCCCGCGCCCATGACCCCACCGGCCGGCCAGGCCACTCCCGGCCTCCCCGCCGCTCACCACTGGGCCCAACACCCCGGCCAGCCCCAATTCCCCCGCGCGACCACCCCCGCCGCTCCGCCGTTCCCCTCCACCGGCCCCCAGCCGTTCACCGGCCAGCCGCCCCGCCGCACCTCACCGGCCAAACGGGCTGCGCTCGTCGGCGGCACGCTCGCGGTCGTGGTGGGCATCGTCGCGACGGCGCTGATCATCGCCAACGGGGACCGCACCCTCGGGTCCGGCTCGTCCAGCACCACCCCGACCAGCACCACGACGAGCACGACCACCTCGGCCACGCCGACGACCACCACCACGACCCGGACGCCGCAGGACGACGCCCTGCTGGCCGCGCTGCCCACCGTGTACCGCACGGCGAACTCGTGCGTGCGCAAGGAGCCGGACAGCGGTGCGGTCGCCGCGGTCCGGTGCACCACCGCGAACGCCGCCTACGACGGGCGGCTGGCGCAGCCGGACGAGGCGGAGTTCCGGCTGTTCGCCGATCAGGCCGCGCAGAACGCGTTCTTCATCGGGCTGGTGAACGCGCGGGGCATCCCGCGCATGGACGACCGCGGCGGGTGCCGGCCCAAGTCCGACCCGATCCACTACGCGCTCTACTACCGCTCCACCTCGGGACCGCTGCCCGGTGAGTTCACGACGTGCTTCCTCGCCGAGGGCAAGGCCGAGGTCTGGTGGGTCGACTCGCGCACGCTCACGATCGGCGTGCTGCGCAGGCCGGGCGACATCGACACCCTCGACAAGCTCGACCTGTGGTGGAACACCCAGATCCTGTCCAAGTTCTGAGCAGTTTGCCGGCTGTCGTGCCTTCGACGCCCCAAGTCCCCGCCCCCGGCTCTGCCAGGGCAGCAAGGAGGGGGAGAGGCGGGCAAGACTGCTGGCCAGGTGCCTAGTCGGCCAGGTGACCGCGCAGGAACCGGCGCACGACGGTCTCGGGGTCGGCGGGCGCCTGCGTGGCGCGCTGGTCGATGCGCCGGGCGATGCCGCGCATCATCACCGGGCCGACCAGGGCGAAGAACGTGTGCCGCGGCGGTTCCACGACCAGGGCGCCGCGCCGCTGGTGGTGCAGGACGACCGCGTCGACCTTCTCCAGCAGTGACTCCGGCTCGGCCAGCACGGCCGCGACCTCGGGGCTGAACTTCGCCTCCCGCATCAGGGTCAGCACCACGCCACCGCGCGTCTCGTAGAGGCGCGCGTAGTAGTTGACGATCGTGAGCAGGTCGGCGGCCACGTCGTCGCCCGGCGTGTCGATGTCCAGGGAGAACCCGGCGAAGCTGCTGCGCACGGCCTGGCGCAGCAGGTCCTTCTTGGAGCCGAACCGGCGGAACAGGGTCGCCTCGTTGATCCCGGCGGCGTCGGCGATGGCACGGGTCGTCGCGCGCTCGTAGCCCTGCTCGGCGATCACCGCCAGCACCGCGTCGAACACCGCCGCGTCGGTCACCCGGCCAGCCACTCAGCCCTCCCCGATCGTCCGATAATGCAAGTGGACACTTGCATTATCGGCGCCGGATGGCTACCTTCGTTTGCAAGTGACCGCTTGCAATTCAGCCTACCGAAGGACAGGGCCCATGGCCGACACCAGCCTCCCCGCACGCCCCGCAGGTCTCGCGCCCAGCACCGGTGAGGTCGTCGTCGGCCTCCTCGGCGCCGCGGTCATCTCGACCGTCGTCAACGCGGTGATCGCCCTGGTCGCGGCCAAGTTCATCCCCGAGGGCACCGAGCGGATGGGCCTCGCCCTGAACGAGTACGCGCCCGCCACGGTCATCGGCATCGCGCTCGGCACGCTGGGCTGGTACCTGGTGCGCCGCTTCGCCGGCAACCCGCGGCGCGTGCTGCGCGTGCTCGTCCCGGTCGCCGTCGTGGTCTCGTGGATTCCCGACCTCGGCATCCTCGCCGGGGGCGCGTCCGTGGTGAACTCGCTCGCGCTGATGGCGATGCACCTCGTGGTCGCCGCAGCCACCGTGCCGGTGCTGACCCGCATCCTGCCTCTCGGCGCCCGGTGAGCCGCTGAGGAGCGCGACGGGGACCGCGCCGACGCCGCTGCGGCGCAGGACCCCGGTCGCGTGGTCCCGGGCCGCACCGCCGCCGCGGCCCGGGACCGCACCGCCGTCCAGTCGGCGCAACGCCGTGACAGAAGCGGACAGGATCTTCTCCGGCACGGGCCCGTGAGAGCGTTCCCGTGGTGCACTGCTGATCGGCTCCGGACGGGTCCGGTGCCGAGGGAGGTGCGGCGGATGGGTCCCCGGCGGCGGATCGGACATGTCCTCCTGGCCCTGCTGGTGGTGAGCGGCGCGGTCACGGCCGCCACACCGGCCGCTGCGGTGGTCACGCCGCCGTCACTGCGGTTCGCCAACCCGCACAGCCAGGCGCTGTACGGCAACGCCTACGCGACCGCGCTGGACAACCTGTTGCGCCGCAACACCATCGCCTACGACCCCCGCTACAACAAGAGCGGTCTGCTGGACCCCGGCACCGGCATCGTCCGCGCGGGCGGCGGGTACGAGCAGCCGTGGACGCGCGACGCGTCGATCAACAGCTGGAACGCGACGAGCCTGCTGGACCCGGCCCTCGCGGAGAACACGCTCTGGGCGGTGGTGGACAAGGACTCCACCGGTGCGCTGCGGGTGCAGCAGGACGACCAGCAGTGGGACCAGGTCGTCTGGGTCACCGCCGCGTGGCACCACTACCTCGTCACCGGCGACCGGGAGTTCCTCGCCCACGCCCACCGCACCGCCGCGAACACCCTCGCCATCCGGGAGAACGCGAGCAGCGCCGGCTTCAACCGCACCTACGGGCTGTTCACCGGCGCGTCGTTCTTCAACGACGGCATCGCCGGCTACCCCGCGCCGCCCGCCGACGCGACCGAGTCGGTCAGCACCGGCAGCATGCCGTGGCCGGGCATCGCGAGCGGCATGTACCTGAGCACCAACGAGGTTTACTACGCCGCCTACACCGGTGCCGCGGACATGGCCGACCGGCTGGGGCTGCCGCAGCAGGCCGCCGCGCACCGCGCCAAGGCCGTCGCGCTCAAGGCCGCGATCAACCGGCACTTCTGGAACCCGGCGACCGGCCGGTACGACTACCAGCTGCTCGCCGACGGCACCCGCGGCGCCCACCAGGAGGGCACCGGGCTCGCGTTCGCGATCCTCTTCGGCATCGCGAGCCCGGCGCAGGCGCGGTCGATCGTCGCGAACGCCAGCGGCATGACGTGGGGGATGCCCGACACGTTCCCGCACTGGGACCGCTACTCCGACGCCCAGCCCGGCCGCCACAACGCGATCGTCTGGCCGCTCGTGCAGGGCCTGTGGGCCAAGGCGCTGGCCCGGCAGGGCGACGCGAACCGGTTCGCCGCCGAGACCGCCCGCCTCGCGAAGCTCGCCGTGAACAACAGCGGCTTCTGGGAGGTCTACAACGGCACCACAGGTGTGGTGGACGGCGGCTACCAGCGGCTGGGGGACGCGGTGAAGTTCCACTGGGGCTCCGAACCCGACCAGACGTGGTCAGCCACGGCGTTCCTGGACATGGTCCACACCGGACTGTTCGGCCTCGGGTACACCGACCGGGGGCTCACGTTCGCGCCGAACCTGCCCGCGGGCTGGGGCGACGTGACCCTGCGCGACGTGCGCTACCGCGGCGCCGACCTCACGATCTCCCTGCGCGGCGCGGGTTCCACGATCCGCTCGGTCACGGTCGACGGCCGGCCGTCGCGCGCCGAGGTGCCCGCCACGCTCACGGGTGCGCACACCGTCGAGATCACGCTGACGGGAGCCACCGACGGCGACCGCGACGGTGACGGCGTCACCGACGCACGGGACCGCTGCGCCGACACCGCCGGCACGGTCTCCGGCTGCCCGGCACCCACCCGCCTGGAGGCCGAGGACGCCCACAACACCGGTGGCGTCAAGACGAACGTGAACCACACCGGCTACTCCGGCCGGGCGTTCCTCGACGGGCTGTGGGCCCAGGGCGCCGCGTCGTCGTTCACGTTGCACCGCACGATGGCGGAGCCGGGCTCGGGCGCGCTCACCCTGCGGTACGCGAACGCCCACGGCGACGCCCGCACGATGACGCTGTCGGTCGACGGGCGGGCCGTGCGCCAGGTGAGCTTCCCGAAGGTCTCCGACAGCTGGGACGCCTGGGGCACCGTGACGTTCGACGACGTCCCGCTGACCGGCCGCGACCCGGTGGTCACGCTCTCGTACGGCGCCGGTGACACCGGTGCGATCAACCTCGACTGGCTCGCCTGCCGCGGCGCCTGAGCGGAGGTGACCCACCGGCTGGGTGGGTGTGACGCACCCTGCCGGGCGCGCGTGCGCGGTCCTACCGTCGAGATCATGAACGCTGCACAGGTGATCGCGGACCAGCACGAGCGGTGGGTGTTCGGCTGGGACCGCCGCGAGGGGGACGAGCCCTTCGACTTCCGGCGCGTCTTCGGCGAGCTCTACGACTTCGGCTCATCGGACGTCCGCCTCTACGACGACTTCGACCCCGGGCACCGGGTCGCCACCTCGGCCGCCGGGTACGGCGCGATCTGGGAACCCGCCTTCCGCACCACGACCTCGGCGCACCACGTGATCGACGACGGCCCGCACGTCATCGCCGACGGGAACCTGGCCGCGTCCACGCTGCGGTTCGTGGCGCGGATCGTGACGCACGAGCAGGTCACGCACATCCGCACCACGACCTCGCTGGTCTGGCGCCGGACACCGGACGGGTGGCGGATCGTCCGCGAGCACAACTCGACCGAGGTGCTGGACCCCGTCCAGGACGCCGAGGTGCTGGAACGGCTGGGATGACGGGAGCACCTGGTCCGAAGCGTGTCCTCACCCCGCACATCGCGGTGTCCGTGGCGGCCGGGCGGCTGAGCGGCAAGGCCGCTCAGCCGGGGGCCCGTCACTGCGCGGTCGGCACCGGGTGGCCCTCGGACGCCTGCACGACGACGATGCCCTGACCCGACAGCGCGAGCTGGTAGGCCTCACCCGAGCCGCGGCCGATGACCGCGCCGAGCTTGGCGGTCTTGCGGATCGACGACTGCAGCGAGGTCGACCACAGCACGGCGGACTGCATGTCGACGAACGTCGGCACGTCCACGTTCAGCACGACCGGCGTGCCGTAGGCGGTGACGGCCAGCGCACCGGTGCCGGTGAACGTGGTGTTGAACAGGCCGCCGCTGAGCATCGACGCGCCCTCGGTGCGGTTGATGTCCCACGTCAGCGTGCTGTCGAAGGCGAGGACGTTCTTGCCGTTGACGGTGACGGACTCGTTCTCCAGGTACAGCACGAAGATCTCGTCGGCGTCCTGGGCGAGGAACACGTCCCCGCTGCCCGACACCTTCATCAGCGACATGCCCTCGCCGGTGAACGCCTTCTTGAACAGCTTGCCGAGGCCGCCTGCGCCCTCGTAGGCGAAGTCGACGTCGCCCTGGTAGGCGACCATGGAGCCCTGCTTGGCGAAGAAGTGACCGCCGCTGCCGGTGAGGTCCACCTTCAGCATGCGTTCGTTCTGCAGTTGGAAGCTTCCCGGCTCGACGGACCGTTCCTGGTGGTTGAACAGTGAGCTGCGCATGCGGGAATCATGCAGGTGATCATGGGCGCGTGCACGCCTTTCGGACGATTCCGCGTGCCATTGTGGCGAACACGATGTCGTGCAACGGTTTCTGCGCCACCCAGTACAGCCGGCCGAGCAGCCCGTCGGCGGTGAACGTGATCTTCTGCCGGTAGCGGGTGCGGTCGCCCGCGCGGTCCACGCGCATGTCGAGCAGGGTGTGACCGGGCATCTTCATGTCCGCCCGCAGCACCAGCTGCCGCGCGTCGTCGTCGCGGTGCACGACGGTCCAGAAGTCGACCACGTCACCCTCGCCGACCTCGGGTGCCCGGCCGCGGTACAGGCCGATGCCGCCGAACAGGTGGTCGATCGCGCCCCGGACCGTCCACACGAGGGGGATGGTGTGCCAGCCGTCCTTGCCGCCCAGCGCGTTCACCGTGCGCCACACGTCCTCCGGTGCCGCGTCGGTCAGGACGGTCCGCTCCTCGGTGAACACCTCGCCGCCGGTGCGCTCGTCCACCGGGGTGGTCGCGGCCCGGATGGCGTTGTCCACACTGGTCAGACCGCCGGGCGGTGCGGGCAGCACGTCGGTGACCGGGGGAGAGGTCGCGGTGAGGTCGTGGTCGAGTGAGGCGAACAGCGGTTCCGCGACGGCCGCGGACACCGGTGTCACCAGCCCGGCGACCTGTGCGGCCAGCTTGTGCGACCACAGCGGTGCGGGCAGCGGCAGGCGCACGGGCAGCCGCAGCACCCGCGCGCACCGCTGCACCAGCTCCAGGTAGCTGAGCTGCTCGGGCCCGAGGACGTCGAACACGCCGTCGACCGGTTCCGGCAGGTCAGCGGCGGCCCCGAGGAAGTGCACGACGTCGTGGACCGCGACGGGCCTGCTCGTGTTGTGCATCCACGACGGCACCGGCACCCACGGCGTGAGCCGCGCCGAGGACCGCAGCAGCTCGAAGCTCGCCGAACCGGCCCCGATGACCATGGACGCCTGCATGACGAGCGCGGGCACCGGTCCCGCGGCCACGACGTCACCGACCTCGGCCCGGGACGCGAGGTGCGCGGACAGGCCGGGGGAGTCGGGTCGCGGCCCGCCGACGTAGACGACCTGCCGCACGTCCGCGTCCGCCGCCGCGGTGACGAGCACCGCGGCGGCTTCGCGGTCGACCTCGGCGAAGTCGGGACGGTCCAGCGAGTGCACCAGGAAGTACACGACGTCACAGCCGGTCACGGCCTCCCCGACCACGTGCGGGTGCGTGGCGTCGCCGACGTGCACCAGCACGTTCGTGGGGAACCGGGCCGCCTGCGTGCCGTCGCGGACGAGCACCGCCACGTCGTGGCCGTGCCGCAGCAGCTCCGGCACGAGGCGCGACCCCAGGTGCCCGGTCGCGCCCATGACGAGGCACCTCATCGGATGCCGGTTCTGTTCTGCAACGCCCCGACCTTGATGCCGTACAGGAAGAACACAGCCATGAACACCTCGATCTGCTGCTGCGACGTGAGGCCGTCGAGGTCGACCGCGACCTCCGTCTCCCGCACGTCCGCCGGCTCGGCCAGCCGCCGGTTGAACACCGCGCGCGCCACGTCCTGGCTGCGTTCGTCCACTTCGGCGTGGAACAGCATGCGCAGGTCGCAGTCGGGCGGCAGCGGGTGGCGGACGAGCTCTGCGGGGTAGCGGGCGGTCGTGACCCGCGCCGCCGTGTTGAGCGCGTGGGCGATGAGCTCGGCCCCCTTGCCGAAGTGGTCGACCATCGCGACCAGCTCGTCGAGCGTCGCGACGTCGTCCTCGATGCTGACCGGTGTGGCGATGTCGAGGTCGAGGCGTTCCATGGCCATCGCGACGTTCGCGAGCACCTGCGCGGGGTCGACGACGAACCTGTCGCCGAGGTGGGCGCTCGCCCGGTGGTGGTGCGGATCCAGTAACTCCTGCGCCTCGCGGTCGAGGTGCGCGTGCAGGAGGTCATCGTGGTCGGTCGTCACGCGCAAGACGTGCCCACTTTCGGGTGAGCGCAATCGTCCCTCCACGAAGGAGCGACGGCGCGGTTGGCAGCCGGGACCATCGGGTACCTCCCACCGATGCGGGCCGCTGCTCCCGCAGATCGCCGCATCCCGCTGGCCGTGCCCCATCAACGAGGACGGCCTGTCCCGAACCGGTCAAATCACCGCCGACAACGTTGACAGCCCTCCACGTCTGCGGAACGTTCCGATACATGCGCAGCAGCGGAGTGGTGGGTCTGGCAGCCGCGTTCCTCCTGGTGGTCCCGCTGGCCGCGTCGGCGCAGCCCCAGCCCCCGCCACCGCTGGTCGCCGACCCGACCGCCCACGTCGACCCGTTCATCGGCACCGGGAAGGCCGGCGCCGCCGTCGGCGAGATCAACAACTTCCCCGGCCCGTCCGTGCCGTTCGGCATGGTGCAGTTCTCGCCGGACACCCTCGGCTCGTACGCCGGCTACCAGTACCACAGCGACAAGATCCGGGGGTTCAGCCTCACGCACGCCAGCGCGGGGTGCAGCGTGTTCGGTGACGTGCCGATCCTGCCGGTCACCGGCGCCGTGGGGGAGCAGCCCTGGGACCGGGTGGAGACCTTCCGGCACAGCAGCGAGCAGGCCGAACCCGGCCACTACGCGGTGACGCTGGAGGACTCGCGGGTCCGGGCCGAGCTGACCGCCACCACCCGCACCGCTCTCGCGACATTCACGCTCCCCGCCGACGGGCACGTGCTGGTCAAGGGCGGCGCGAGCCTCTCGGGCAACTCCGCGGCCGACCTCACCGTCGAGAACGACACCACGGTCACCGGTTCGGCCAGCACCGGCGGTTTCTGCGGCAAGGCCAACAGGTACACCGTCTACTACGCCATCACGTTCGACCGGCCGTTCACCGCGAAGGGCACCTGGGACGGCAGCACCGTCACGCCGGACAGCGGCAGCGTCCGGGCGCCGCGGGCCGGTGCCTACCTGAGCTTTCCCGCGGGGCAGGTGAAGGCCAAGGTCGCGCTGTCCTACGTCGACGTCGACGGCGCCAAGCGGAACATGGCGCAGGAGGTGCCCGGCTGGGACGCGGACCGGGTGCGAGCGGACACCAGGGCGCGGTGGCGCACCGAGCTCGGCAAGATCCGCGTCGCGGGCACGAACGCCGACGAGCTGAAGACGTTCTACACCGCGCTGTACCACTCGTTGATGCACCCCAACACGTTAAACGACGTGGACGGGCGCTACACCGGCTTCGACGACCAGGTCCACCCGCTGCCCGCCGGCCGCACCCAGTACGCCAACTTCTCCGACTGGGACACCTACCGCAGCCTCGCGCCGTTGCACGCCATGCTGTGGCCGCGGCAGGCGAGCGACATGGCGCAGTCGCTGGTCAACGACGCGGTGCAGGGCGGCTGGTGGCCGCGCTGGCCGCTCGCCAACGACCACACCGCCCAGATGACCGGCGACAGCTCGGTCCCGCTGATCGCCAACCTGCACGCGTACGGCGCGCGCGACTTCGACCTCGCCACCGCGCTCAAGTACCTGGTCAAGGGCGCGACCAGCGTCGACACCACACCGGGCGGCTACCGGGAACGGCCGGGCATCGACGAGTACGTGCGGCGCGGCTACCTGCCCAACACCGACGTTGCCCGCGGCGACCACGCGCGGGCCGGTGCCTCGATCACCCTGGAGTGGTCGGTCGACGACTTCGCCATCGCCCAGCTCGCGGCTGCCGCCGGTGACCGCGCGACGGCCGCCGAGTTCGCGAGGCGGGGCCAGAACTGGCAGAACCTGTTCAACCCCGCCACCGCGCACGTCCAGCCGCGCGACGGCGCCGGCCGGTTCCCGGACGGTCCCGCGTGGCCCCCGTCGGCAGGCGGCTTCGGCCAGGACGGCTTCGACGAGGGCAACGCGGTGCAGTACACGTGGATGGTGCCGCACAACCCGGCCGGCCTGATCACCGCGATGGGCGGCCGCGACGCCGCGGCGGCCCGCCTGGACGCGTTCACCACCAAGCTCAACGCCGGCCCGTCAGAGCCGTACATGTGGGCGGGCAACGAACCGGCGTTCGGCATCCCGTGGCTCTACAACCACACCGGCCGCCCGTGGCGCACCCAGCAGGTGGTCCGGCAGATCATGACGACGTTGTTCGACGCCACTCCGGACGGCGAGCCCGGCAACGACGACCTCGGCGCCCAGTCCTCCTGGTACGTCTGGGCCGCGCTGGGCCTGTACCCCGCGACACCCGGCACGTCCGACCTGGCCGTGCACAGCCCCCTGTTCCCGCGGATCGTGCTCGACCTGCCCGGCCGCGACCTGACCATCACCGCGCCCAAGGCCTCCGCCACCGCGCCGTACGTGCACGCCCTGCACCTCGACGGCCGCGACCACGAGCGCACCGGCCTGCCGCGCGACCTGCTCCGCACCGGCGGCCGGCTCGACTTCGACCTGGGCACCACCCCGGACCGCGGCTGGGCCACCGGCGCCGACGCGGCCCCACCGTCCTACCGCGACGGTGAGCACGACTTCCTCGCGAGCGCCGACAACCTGGTCACCGTGCACCCCGGCGGCACCGCCGAGCTGACCGTGTCCGCGCGCAGGCTGGCCGGCGACGACCGCACGCTGTCCGTCACCAGCGCACCGCCCGCCGGCATCACCGTCACCGGCCCGCAGCGGTTCCCGCTCGCCGACGGCCAGGTGAAGCTCCAGGTGAGCGCGACCGCACCCGAGGGCTACCACGACGTCCCGCTGACCATCAGGGGTGAGCACCACACCGTGACCACCGCGGTCACCGTGCTCGTCGCCCCCGAAGGCAGCCTGGTCACCCGCTACGGCAACACCGGCGTCTCCGACGATGACGACAGGTCGCAGGCGAACCTGGACGGCGCCGGCAACAGCCACTCCCGCCAGGCCCTCGCCGAGGCAGGCCTGACCGGCGGCACACGCGCCGAGGTCGCCGGCACGACGTTCACCTGGCCCGCCACCCCGCCCGGCCGCCCGGACAACGTCGCCGCCGACGGCCAGACCGTGACCCTGACCGGCGGCCCGACACGGCTGGCGTTCATCGGCGCCGCCACCAACGGCGACCACCGCGGCACGGCCACCGTCACGTTCACCGACGGCACCACGGCACCGGCGGACCTGTCGTTCGGCGACTGGGTCCTGCCCGGCGGCAAGCCCGACACCCCGGTGTTCGGCAACACCGTCGTCACGCACCCCCGCTACCGCAACGTTCCGCGCGGCGGCACCGGACCGGCGTTCGTCTTCGCCACCGCGCCGTTCGCCGCGCCGGAGGGCAAGGTGATCGCGAGCGTGACCATGCCCGTGGACAGGCAGCTCCACGTGTTCGCCATCGGCACGGCGTGACGGCCTCGTAGCGCTGCAACAGGTCCGCGAGCGTCTCGCGCGGTCCCGGCGGCACCGACCGCGACGGGCCCGTGTCGTCGGGCGTTCTCCTCACGGACGTCAGCGGACGCCGCCGGTCCAGGTTACCTCCATCTTGATGATTACTTCAGTGTAGACTGAATTAAAATCACTCCGTGTGATGGCTGATTGACCCGCCTCCACGCCGTAGCGTGAAACGGCGGGGAGGCCGGTCCAGTGCGAAATGTGATGTCGGGCAGCGCGGGTCAGGTGGTGCAGGCGGGGCAGATCGGCGTCGTGCACGTGCACGGCGGACGATCCGCGCCGGTGCCGTTCCAGCTACCGCCGGCACCGCGGTGTTTCGTCAGCCGTGCGCACGAGTTGGCGTCGTTGGACGGGTGGCCGTTGCTGGTCCTCAGCGGTCCCGGCGGTGTCGGGAAGACGTCGCTGGCGCTGCGCTGGCTGCACGACCGGCGAGCCGAGTTCCCGGACGGCCAGCTCTACGTCGACCTGGGCGCGCACGCACCCGAGGGGCCGACCGCTCCCGAGGTGGTGCTGGAGTGGTTCCTGCACGCCCTGGGCGCGGTGGACGTGCCGGAGTCGCTGGCGGCGCGGCAGGCGATGTTCCGGTCGGCCACGGCGGGACGGGTGTTCGCGGTGCTGCTCGACAACGCCGCGTCCGCGGCGCAGGTCCGGCCGCTGCTGCCGGCGGCGGGGACGGTCGTGGTGACCAGCCGGTGGCGGCTGACCCCGCTGGGGCTCGACGGTGCCCGGTTCGTCGAGGTGGAGCCGTTGGGGCTGACGGACTCCGTGCGGCTGCTCGACACGATCATCAAGGACGGCCGGACGGCCGCGGAACCCGATGCGGCGGGGGAGCTGGCCCGGTTGTGCGGCGGGTTGCCGGTGGCGCTGTCCGTGGTGGGTGCGCGGCTGTCGACGCGGCCGCGGCGGTCGCTCGGACGGGAGCTGTGCGAGTTGCGCGACGACGGGTTGCCGGAGCTGGACGAGGCGGCGTCGGTCGGATCGGTGCTCGACCGGTCCTATGTGGACCTCCCGGTCGAGCAGGCGCGGTTGTACCGGTTGTGCGCCTGGTTGCCGGGGCCGTGGTTCGGCGCCGAGGTGGCCGCCGCGATGGTCGGCGAGCGGGTGGGCGACGTCGAGGACGCGCTCGAGGAGCTCGTCGAGAAGAACCTGCTCACCGAGATCGCCGACAACCGGTTCCGCTACCACGACATGCTGCGGACGCACGCGCGGAGCAAGCCCGACGCCGCCCGTGAGCCGGGGTTGAGGCGGGTGCTGGAGTGGTACCTGGCCGCGGCCGTCTCGGCCGACGTCGCGGTGATGCCGGTCCACCAGCGCGTCGGGCCTGCCTACGGCTCGATCGCGGCGATGCCGGGCGGTTCCCTCGACTGGTTCGAACGGGAACGCGTGAACCTCGTGGCGGCACTGCACTGCGCGCACTCGTGTGGCTGGCCGGAGCTGGTCTGGCAGCTGTGCGAACCGATGTGGGCGCTCTTCCTGCACCGCCACTACTACACGGACTGGGTGGAGACCCACCGCCTGGCGATCCCGGCGGCGCGGGAGTGCGGTCAGCCGTTGGCCGCTGCCCGGCTCGGCACCAGGCTCGCGATGGCGTACGTCAACCTGGGCCGGTACGACGAGGCGGTCGCCGAGCTGGACGCGGTGCTGGCGGCCGGGCTGGACGACCCGGTGAGCGAGACGACGGCCCTGTCGATGCTCGGCCGGGTGCACCTCGGCCGGGGTGCGCCGGAGGCGGCGCTGGAGTGCTTCCGCCGGGTGCTCGCCGTGCGCCTCGACCGCGGCCGGGACCGCGGTGCCGGGTTGGCCCGGCGCCGCATCGGTGAGGCGTTGCTGGAGCTCGGCCGGGTGGACGAGGCGGTCGTGGAGCTGGAGCTGGCGGAGGAGCTGCTCGACGACCCCGCCGAGCGGGCGCGGGTGCGGACGTTCCTCGCTCGTGCCTGCGCCGCGGCGGGTCAGGTCGACCGGGCGCGGTCGTTGCTCGACTCGGCGGGCAACGACCTGCGCACGTCACCCTTCCACCGCGCGGACGTGTTCCTGGCGCTGGCCGGGCTCGCGGAGAGCCCGGAGGAGGCGCGGGACCACTACCGCTCCGCGCTGGCGTGCTACGGCGATCCCGCTGATCCCACGGCGGTGCGCATCCGAGCCCTCCTCGACCGGCACGAGCACGAGTCCGCACCCCACGTGGTTCCCGGCCAGGCGGGCGGCGAGGGCCAGCGCGACCCGCACTGACGGCATCGGCGGGCCCACCAGCACGTCGGCGAGGTTCCGCCACCTCGGCCCGGCGCTCAGGTGCACGACGAGCAGCTCGCCGACCCGTGCGACACCGTGCTCAGCCATGGTGCACCGGAACCGGTTCCGCGCGGCAGGCGCGCGCCGGTTCGGTCAGCCCGAGCAGCCGGTACATCGTGCGGCGCAGGATCGCCGCCGCCTCGCCGGGGCGGGAGCTGATCGTGAGCGGCACCCGTCGGGCCTGTTCCAGGACGGGGCGGGTGTGGTCGAGCCGCGGGGCGTGCCGGTCGAGCTGGTCCGCGAAGCTGTCCGGTCGCACCCGCGGGCTGCTCGCGAGGACGACCGGCACCCCGAGGGCCGCGGCGTACTGCGTCACGGAGCCGTGGTCGCCCACGACGGCGTCGCTCGCGACCACGACCGCCCGCCAGCCCTCCTCCGGTGGCACGACGACGAGGCCGGTGCAGTCGGCCAGCCAGGCCCGGACCTGCCAGGCGCCGTGCACCTGCCAGATGTTCGGGTGGAGCACCGCCGCGACCCGGTGTTCGCGCAGCAGCTCCCGGTACAGCCAGGGGCGGCTGCCGAACGTCGACGACGGCGACCACGTCGAGCTCACCGCCACCAGCGTCTCGTCCTCGCCGATGCCCGCCGCCGTGCGGTACTCCGCGCGCAACGGCAGGGAGGCGCGCATCCGGTCGAGGCAGAGGTCTCCCGCCACCACCGCGTGCGGCAGGGCCTCGGGGCAGGCGTCGGCGAGCAACCGGAGCTCGTCGTCGTGGGCCAGCACGATCGCGGCGGGTACCACGCGGCCCGCGCGCGTCAGTGAGGCGCGGTCGAGGCCGTGCCCGTGCAGCCGGCGGGACTTCGCGGCGCTGGCGCCGTGCGGCAGGACGAGGACCGGGCCGTGCACCCGGTCCACGTCCTGGCGGCTGGCGGCGAGCACGAGGTCGAACCGGTGCCACGTCGCCTGTGCCCACGGAACGAGCAGCGCGCCTCGGGCGAGCACGAACTCCTCGGTGCCGGGCGGGGCGCCGGTGGGCACCGTGCACACGACCTGCACGCGGTGGTCGGCCTCCAGCAACGTCAGCACGTCCATCAGCCGGGTGCCCGCCACCACGTGCGGTACGAGGACGAGCACCTGGTGGCAGTCCGGCACGGTCACCCGCCGTGCCGCGCCCTGGCCGAACGGTGCCCACATCACGCGACCTCGACCGGGTCGCCGGAGGAGCAGTCGAAGACGGGGACGTCGGCGCGCCGCACGGGGTCCTTCGCCGCGTGCCTGGTCATGACCAGCACGAGGTCGGCCGGTGCCGTGACGGGCTGGGAGCGCAGCACGGTCCCGTTGTCCAGCACCAGTTCCGGGATGTACGGGTCGTGGTAGGCGACCTCCGCCTCGGCCGCGAGCTCGTTGAGCACGCGCACCGCCGCGGACTGCCGCACGTTGGCGGTGTCGGGCTTGTAGGTCACGCCGGCCACGAGCACCCGGCAGCGCCGCAGGGGTGGCAGGCCGCGGGCCGCGAGCGCTTCCCGCACCCGATGCACGGTGTGGGCGGGCATCGCCTCGTTCACCGCGATGGCCGCGTCGACGACCGGCGAGTGCAGGCCGTACCTGCGGGCGCTGGCCGTGAAGAACCCGGCCGACACGGGCACGCAGTCGCCGCCCGCGCCGGGGCCGGGCCGGTGCCGCAGGAAGCCGTACGGCTTGGTGCCCGCGGCGGCGAGCACCTCGTCGACGTCGACCCGCTGGGCGCGGCACAGCGCGGCCAGCTCGCAGGCGAGCGAGATGTTCACCATCCGGAACGTGTTCTCGAAGACCTTCACGAGCTCGGCGGCGCGCGGGGAGCTGACGGGCACGACGCGGTCCGCGACCCGGCCGACGAACCGGACCGCGAGCTCGGTGCACCGGGGCGTGTGGCCGGCGACGACGCGCGGCACGGTGTCCACCGAGACGTTGCCCGGATCCGTGCGCACCGGCGAGTGGGCGAGGTGGAAGTCGAGGCCGGGGCGCAGCCCGGACATGGCGGCGATGCGCGGCAGCAGCACCTCCTCGACCGTGCCGGGCGCGCACGTGCTCTGGACCAGCACCAGCGCACCCGGCCGCATCGACCGGGCCACGTCGTCGGCGGCCTGGTTCAGCATCGACACGTCGAGCCTGCCGCGGTGGTCGGCGGGAGTCGGCACGCACAGCACGTAGGTCCCCGAGTGCGGGATGCCGTCCGCGCTGTGCCGCAGCCGGAGGCGGCCGCTCGCGAGCGCACCGCCCAGGTCCTGCTCGTCGACCGTGCCGCGCCCGCAGCCCGGTCGCTGTTCGGTGATCTCCCCGATCCGCTCCCGGCTCGCGTCGACCCCGAGCACCGTCATGCCGGCGCGGGCCGCGGCGACCGCGGTGGGGAGCCCGGTGAACCCGAGCCCGATGACGACAACGTCCACAACACACCTCCTGGTCGGAATTTGTGGACACCAAGGTGCGGCACGACTCTGCTCGAATCGCTTTCCGTGTGCGGTGAATGCGCAGAACGCGCAGGTGGGAGCCTGTTGCGGGGATGGTTGGAAGGCGTTTTCCACACGTCGTGGACTCCGCGGGTTTCATTGCGCTTTCCGGCTTCGAACTCACAACGATGCTGGAAAGTGCGGTCGGCAGGCGGCACACTGCTTGACGGGAGATGCGCCTGGCGAGGGGTGGCGCGGGTGGAGATCGCATTCGGGATTCTCGGGCGTACGCGGCTGCGCACAGCCGGCGGGTTGAGCGCGGACTGGGGCAAGCCGAAAGAGCGGGCCGTGCTGGCCGTTCTGTTGTTGCACGCGAACAGGTCGCTGTCCGTGCGCACCATTGCGGAATGGGTGTGGGGTGATGAGCCGCCCGCCAATCCGTACGGCACTTTGCAGACCAACATCACGCGGATTCGGTCCGCTTTGCAGTCGCGTGGTCTGCCGGGGGTCATCTCGAACGAGGAACGCGCCTACCGGCTCGAGGTCGACCGCTCGCTGATCGACTTCTTCGCCTTCGACGAGCTCGTGCGGGAGGCGAAGTCCGCGGCGCACCGGCCGGAGCCGGACCACGAGAGGGCGTGCGCCCTGTCGGAACGAGCGATCGCGTTGCTGGGCGACGAGCCGCTCGCCGACCTTGACAGCGACGTGGCCCGCGACCGGCGCCGGGTGTTCCTGCGCGACCAGTACCTGACGGCCGTCAACGGGCTGCTCTACAGCCTGGGGAAGCTCGGCCGCCACGAGCAGATGTTGTTCCACCTCAACGAGGTCCAGCCGGCGCACGACCTGGACGTGATGCTGGCACGTCATCGGCTGATCGCGTTGTACGGGCTGCGCAAGCGGGTCGAGGCGGTGCGGTACTACCTCGACGTGCGGCGGCGGATCCAGACCGAGATCGGCGACGGTTCCGAGGAGGAGCTGCACCGGTTCCACGAGGAGCTGCGTGTCCGGTACGCGGGACAGCGCGCACCGCTGGCCGAGGGCCCGCGACCGCGGTACCTGCCGCACGACACCGACGCGTTCGTCGGGCAGCAGGAGCTGCTGGCGGAGCTGACCGACCTCGTCGTCCCGCACCCGCAGCCCCGGCTCGTCGCTCTCGACGGGCCGCCGGGCGTGGGCAAGACGACGCTCGCGGTGCACTGGGCGTGGTCGGTGCGGTCCCGGTTCCCCGACGGCTACTGGTTCGCCGCGCTGGACGGCGTGGCGGACGGCCCGCGCGTCGAGGCGGCCCAGGTGGTGAAGGAGCTCCTGGCGGCGTTCGGCATCGCGGCGGACTCGATCCCGTCGCTCGAGGCCCGCACGGCGCGGCTACGCGAGCTCCTCGCGAACCGGCGGATGCTGGTGGTGCTGGACAACGTGGCGGACGCCGAGCACGTCCGGCCGCTGCTGCCCGCCCTGTCGAACTGCCTGGTGCTGATCACCAGCAGAGCGCGGCTGAGCGAGCTGGCGGTGTACTACCGGGCCCGGTGCCTGACCGTGGACCCGTTGGAGCGCAACGACATCATCACCTGGATGGCGAACCGGCTCGGCGACAGGGGACAGGTGGCCCCGGTGGCGAGGCTCGCCGACCTGGCGGCGGGCATGCCGCTCGCGATGCAGCTGATCGGCGAGCAGGTCGCCGCGCAGCCCCGGCGCTCGCTCGACGACTTCGTCCGGCTGCTGGTGCGCGACCGGGCGGTGCTGTCGCTGGGCAACGGCTCGTCCGGCAGCATCCGCGCCGCGTTCCGGCTGTCCTACCGCAGCCTGACCGAGGCGCAGGCGCACCTGTTCCGGTTGCTGGGCCTGCACCCCGTGCGCGAGGTGTCGCTCGACATCGTGGCCGCGCTGGCCGGTGCCGACCGCGAGGACGCGCGTGAGCTGGTCGAAGCCCTGGTGTGGACGAGGCTGGTCGAGGCGAAGGACGACGACCGCTTCGGGTTGCACGACCTGCTGCGCGAGTTCGCGGCGGAACGGGCCGAGCTGGACGAGGAGCCGGAGGAGCGGGCGGCGGCGGTCGGCCGGATGCTGGCCTGGTACACGCGCGCCGTGCACAACGCGGACCGCCGCCTGTTCGGCTTCCGGCGCGAGGTACCGACGTTGCCGATGCCCTCCGGCGTGCGCGAGCGGGACTTCGCCGATGACAACGATGTCGCGCAGTGGTGCCTTCAGGAGGAAGCTGCGCTGGTTGCTGTGATCCAGTCCGTGGCCGACCCGGAACACGCATGGAGGTTGGCCAACGGCGTAGGCGAGCTGTTCTACCGCTACGGGCGCTACGACTCACTTTTGGCGGTGATGAGGGTCGGCGTGGAAGCCGCCCGCGCGTGCGGGGACGACACCGTGCTGATCGACACGCTCCAGAACGCCGGATTCGTCTTCATGCGGGTGCGACGCGACTACGAGTCGGCGGACCGGTACTTCCGCGAGGCGCGGGCGCTCTTCGGCGACCGCGACGACCCCGAGACGCTCGCCGTCCTGCTGCGCAACGAGGCCGAGTGGCTGCGCGGAGCCGAGACCGTGTCGACCGCGATCGCCATGTACCAGCGGGCACTCGCACTCACCGCGCGGGAGGACACCAAGGCCGGCATCCTGCACCGGCTGGGCGAGACCTGCCTGCGCGGCAACCGCTTGGACGAGGCCACGTCCTACCTGTACCAGGCGCTGCACCTGAGGGAACGGCTGGGCGACACGAGCGGCCAGGGCGACAGCCTCCTGGCCCTGGCCCGCCTGGCCTTCGGCCGAGGCCAGCCGCTGGGCGCCCTGGGCCACTGCCACCTGGCCGTCGGGATGTTCCAGCTCGCGCGCAAGCGCGTCGGCGAAGCCTCAGTGCTGACGTTGCTCAGCGCCATCGCCAGGGACAGCGCCGACCTCGCCGGAGCGAGGCACTACGCGTCCCGTGCGCTGGAGCTGTCCCAGGACAGCGACCGCGAGGTCGAAGCGGTCGCGCTCGACCTGCTGGCGCAGATCGACTGGAAGAGCGGCGAGCTCGACTCCGCCGTGCGGCGGTGGCGGCTGGCCGCCGACGCCTTCCACGACCTGGGGGACCGGCGGGCGGACGGCATCGAGGCCCAGCTCCGGGAGGTCGCCGGTTTCACGCAACCACCGGTGCCCCAGACGCGTCTTCAATCCGAGACGCAGGACCGGAACAGCGGTGGAATCGCGCCTAGGCTCACCGGATTGGAATAGCGCGTTCACCTTTGTGGACGTCATTCAGCTCAGCTTTAGACATACAGAACGTAGTTTATTTTCACTCGAAGGTGTCTGCGCGGCGCCGTTGGTTATGCATGACTAGTGGCGTCAGCGTGCCCGTAGATGGAACGGCTGGTTGCTTAGGGTGGGGCGGCGACAGGTGCTCCTTGGTGAGCTGACAAGATCTTGCGCACCAGACACGTCATGGAGAAAGGCCTACGTTGCCCAGCCGTATCAAAATCGTGGGAGTGTTGGCGCTCGTCCTCTTCGGGATCGCCACCGCGCTCGTGAACCCAAGCGAGCCGTCAGTGGCCTACGCGGCTTCTGAAACCACTCTGTCCACGGCATCCATGCAGTTCGGCTAGGTCGCCGACCGACGCGACGACCTGACAAGGCCCTGACTCGGTCCGAGTCAGGGCCTTGTCTTTCGCGCAGCAGCACCACGCGCTTGACCCGCGCACCTGGCCCGCGCCGACACCGAGACCGGGCTTGGGTAGCGTGAGAGCCGTGGTGCAGGTCTTCATCCAGCCCTCGTACGGCACACCCGGAGCGCGCAGGCACTGGGCCGACTCGCTGGAACGCGCGGTCGAGTTCCGCGCGTTCGACCCCGATCCGGCGGACTCGGCGCGGCTGGCGGCCGTGCACCCGAGTGGCCGGGCGCGGTTCTGGGGTGCGACGGCCAAGCACGACCGCAGGATGGACACCGTGACCACCGGTGACGTCGTGCTGCTCACCGGCCGCAAGCACGTGCTGGCCATCGGCGAGGTGGGGCACTCGTTCCGCGACCCGGCGTTCGCGCGCCGGCTGTGGCGGCCCGATCCCTCGAAGTGCTTGTGGAGCAACGTTTACAGCCTCCGACGGTACTGGCCGGTGCTGATGCCCTACGAGGAGATCTGGGCGTTGCCGGGTTTCAGCACCGGCGACAACTTCATGGGGTTGCGCTTCCTCGCGCCCGAGAAGGCCGCCGTCGTGCTGGCGCACACCGCTGCCGACCGGCGCCGCCGGGGCGCGGCGGAGAACGACGTGTGCCCGGCCGGGGTCTGACCGCGTCCACAAACGCTTGTCCTATCGCGACGGAGTCCACTCGGGACGGTTCGGAGCAGCGGAACCGGCCCACCACCCGGCCGCGCACATCACGAACGACCACACCACCGCGGTGACCAGCCCCAGCTGCGTGGCGAGGTCGTGGTCGGCCGGCCAGCCGGCCGTCCAGCCGAGCAGCGGGGCCAGGAACGCGACGCCCGCGAGCACCGCGGCGACACCGACCACCACGGCGCGACGCCGGGGCACGGAGTCCTGGACCAGGGTCAGGGTGACGCCGACCGCCGCCACGCCGAGCGCGTAGAGCAGCGGCGCGGGCGTGGTCTCGTCCGCCGTGGTGAAGAAGAAGCTCACCCAACCGGCGACCGGCAGGGACGACGCGAGCAGGGCGGCGAACGGCAGCAACGTCTTGGGGCGGGTGCGGGACCGGCTGACGGCCACCGCCATGCCGAGCAGCAGGGCCAGTGCGGTGACCAGGCCGGCGTGCCGCACGTGGTCCCCGATGACCTGGCCGAACCCGGTGAGCGGGGAGGGGCGGACGTCCAGTCCGGTCGCGGGGACCACGACCGGCACGGCGCGCCACGTGCCGTCGGTGCCGCGGACGGCCATGCCCTCGGCGCCGTTGGCCACGAACACCTCGTGCCCGCCCGGCACCTGCCGGACCAGCAGGTCCACGCTGGCGATCTTGGAGCTGCGGTCGACGCCGCTGGGGATCAGGTGCCGGCGTTCGATGAACGACCACCGCGCGGCCGGCACCTCCCAGGCGGTGCGCCAGGTCCGGCCGCCGTCGGTCGTCTCGTCGACGCCGAGCAGGCGGCCGCCGCGGGGCGGGGTCTCGTCGAGGTCCAGCTCGCCGCCGCCGTGCACGCGGTAGCAGTGTGCGGCGGTGCCGGGCACGCACGCCTCGGTCTGGAGCCGGTGTTCGGGCGGGGGCTGCGGCAGCGGGGTCCAGTCGCCGAGGCCGGTGGGGGAGCCGTAGAACCGCTCCTCGATCTCGACCACGACCCGTCCGCCGTCCGCGGCCCGCACGGAGTCGACGGCCGGCAGCGAGACGTAGGGCGCCGAGGTCGCGCCGACCGCCAGCACCGCGAACGGGACGGCGAGCACCACCCGCAGCCGGTGCGCGAGGCCGTCGGGCAGCGGGGGAGCGGCCGCCGCACGCCGCCACGTCCACCAGGCGAGGCCGAGCGCCGGGAGCGCCACCAGGTCCGTCGGGTCGGCCAGCACCACCGACGGGCCGTTGACGAGCGACCACGCCGCCGACGCGACCTCCGCGCCCACCGCGGTCGTCTTGACCCACGCGAACCCGGCACCGGTCAGCACCACCGCGGCCGCCGCACCCGCCCGGCCCGCGCGCAACAGGCCGGCCAGCAGGCCCAGCACGGCCGGTGCCACCACCAGACCGGCGACGTCGCTCAGCTTGCCGGTGACGAGACCCGGCCACGCCCGCTTGAGCACGTGGTCGTTCAGCAGCAGCACCGCGGCGGCCCCGAGCGACACCGGATGCGCCACCCAGCGCAGGAATCCCCCAGCTCTCATGCCGGACAGCCTGCGTCCCCGTGATCACGGCAGCGACTCGGCCCGGCGTCGGATCAGCGCGGCGGACAGACGCGGGTTCGTCCGTCAGCCGGTCTCACCGGTCACCGAGGTGCCTGGTGAAGGTCGCCTGACCGGCAGCTCCGGCTGGGAGCCGCCACCTCACCGGCCGAGGAACGCCTTGATCTCCTCGCGCGTGCGCCGGGAGACCCGGTGGTCCTCCGCAAACCTCCGCAGTGCTTCCTTCCCGCGCTCCTCGTCCACCTCCACGGCCTTGCGCCCCGCCTCGAAGCGGACTGCGTCGGTGTCGAGGTCGCCGACGACGTGCAGCAACCACTTGAGCCGCTGCTCACCGGGCAGCAGGCAGGCGGCCTCGATGCGGACCTCGCCCGCACGGCGCTTCTTCACGATCTTGTCGATCACCTCGGCGGCGAACTTCCGGTCGATGCCCACGAGCGCCTTCGCGGCGTCCAGCCGGTGGTCCGCCGACTGCGCGAACAAGCCGATCTGCCGCAGCTTCCCCTTGCCCCGGCCGCCCGCCTCCCGCAGCAGGCTGACCTGGAAGGAGATGTCCGAGGGGAACAGCTCGGCGAGCCGCGCCATCAGCTGTTCGCCGGCGTCCTTCTTCATCCCCACGACCTTGCGGGCGGCTTTGAGCATCAGGTCCCTGTCCGAGGTGGTGGTGGTCGCGATGAGCTCGCAGAGCGTGATGGACTTCGCCTTGTCGAACGCGCCGGACTCGACGGCGAGGATGCGCAGCTCTGCAGGCCTGCCGGTGTCCCGTGCGACCTTCTCCAGCGCCTCGGCGGCGGGGCCGGCCGCGAACTTGAGCGCCTCCAGGAGCAGCTCGACCCCGGCGCGGTCCACCGCCCTGTGAGTCTTGGCGATGTCGATGAGCAGCAGGCCACCGGGCTTCGGTTCGGCCTCGCAGATCCTGCGGGCGCCGACCAGCCGGCGCTCGCGGCTCTTCTTCGGGTTCGCGGCGAAGGCGTGCAGCGCGGTGGCGGGGCCGCCCTGGTCGACGATGGAGAGCGCGGCGGCGAGCTGGGTCTCCTCGTCCTCTGCCTCGCGGGAGAGCCGGGCGAGGTCGGAGAAGCGGCGGGACGGCACGAGGTCGCCGATCAGGTGCACCGCCTCGAGCCGCACGGGACCGGCGATCTTGCGCCGGGGCGGCCACGCGACGCCCTCCGCGATGCGCAGCGCCACCCGCGCGTCCCACGGGCGGACCGCCCTGGCGATCGCGACCGGTGTGGTCTCGGTGCTCGCGCTGTCCGCGAACCGTTCGGCGGTCCTGACGGCCTCGGCCTCGTCGGCCTCGGCCAGCTGCCCGAGGTGCGCCAGCCGTGCCGCATCGCTCAGGGTGCCCTCGCGGCCGATCAGACCGGCCCACAGCGCGGTGTCGCCGCTGAGCCTGGCCGCGTCCAGCCGCCGGTCGCCCATGTCCGGGTCGGCCGCGAGGCAGCGGTAGGCGTGCAGGCCGAGTGCGGCCTCCTGGCGCCAGATCAGCCCGGCCACGTCCAGCCGTTCGGTCCGACCGCCGGTGAGCGTGCCCGCCAGCAGGCGCAGGCACTGCTCACCGCGCACCGGGTCCATCTCGGTCAGCACCTCGACGGCGTTGAACCGGCGCAGGGAGGGCGTGTCCCGGTTCCGCAGCCGGGCCAGCCGCTCCAGCGCGTCGGCGGTCTGCTCCGGTTCGAGCTCGCGCAGCGTGGCGACCGACGCCCGCCACGCGCCGGCCTCCCTGCGGAGGTCGGCGAGCTGCTCGTGCAGCACCCCGACGGTCTTCTCGCGCAGGTCGTCTGCGGGTACCAGGCGCCGGTGGAGCAGTTCGGCGACGAAGTGCACGTGGGTGTCGGCGTGCTTGGGGCTCAGCAGGGCGTCGAGCCGCTTGCGCAGCATCGCCTCGGCCGTGTCCCACCACAGCGCCACCTGGTACTGCGCGACCCCGCTGTTCTTCCGCCACGCGCCACCGGGACGCAGGAACGCCTTCTGGCGCAACCAGAAGCGGAGCCTGCCCTCGTCCTCGTGGACCGCGCGGCACGCGGCGAGGAAGTCGCCCATCCGGTCGGGGACGAACCGGACCACGCCGTTCCGCTCGGCCACGACTCCGTTGTCGGTCAGGAGCCGGTGCAGCGCGGCGATGTCGGCCGCGCCGTCGAGCCGGTGCTGTGCCGCGGTGTGCTTGAGCGCGTCGTGGAAGTCGTCGTCGAGACACCGGTCGGCGAGGTCTTCGAGGAACGGGCCCGCCTTGCCGTTGACCAGCGGGGAGCTCTGCACCGCGAGAACGTGTCGCCGCGCCGCCGCCTTCATGGTCTCGATCTCGTCGGCTGTCGTCACGCGAGAACATGCTAGGCGCGTCCAACGATCCGTTACAGGACAATAACTTGACAGTTCACATCGGTGAAAAATATGTCCACAGTGGACGTCGTTGCCCCCTGGGGGCCGGATCGGCCCTGAGGGTCGAATCAGGTGCGGATCAGGGGTAAACCCTGATGGCACCGCGCTCGCGCACGGGCACTCTGGAGTCGTCAGGGAAGACCCACGGTTCTAGGAGAGTCATGAGCGAGTCCAAGCCCGAGTCCGCCCGTTCCGCCGTCGACTCGGTGGTCGACGCCGTTCGCGGGCTGGTCAGCGAGGGCATCAACCGCCGCGTGGTCGTGCGCGACAGCAAGGACGACGTGGTGCTGGAGGTGCCGGTGGCTCTCGGGGTGGTAGCGGCGCTGGCCGCTCCGGTGGCCACGACGATCGGCGCCGGTGTCGCGCTGGTCGGCAGGTGCGACATCAAGCTGGAGGACCGCCGTCAGCCCGGCGCCCAGCCCGCCACGACGGCGGAGGCCGAGCGGGTGTAGCTCGGCCGGTCCGAGTGCGAGGCCGGTGCCGTCACCGACTGGTGGCGGCACCGGCCTGCGGTGTCCTACGGGGTGTGCTGCAGGTCGAGCCACATGATGCGAAGACCCACGAAGCCCTCGGTGGGGTGGCGGAAGGCCCCGGGAGCGACGCCGAGCGTGACGAACCCGAGGCTTTCGTAGAGGCGGACGGCGGCGGTGTTCGTGTCGACGACCGCGTTGAACTGGACGGCGGCGAAACCGGTGCGCCGGGCCCAGTCGACCAGGTCGGTGGTGAGCGCCCGCCCGACCCCGGCACCCCGCGCGTGCTCGGCGACCATCAGCGTGCCCGAGGCGACGTGGCTTCCCGGGCCCTGGCGGTTGGCGTACATGTTCGCCGTCCCGAGCACCTGACCCTCGCCGGCGGCCACGACCACGCGCGCGGGTGCGGGCAGCACCCACATCCGCCGGGCGTCGTCCTCGGTCATGGCGGGGTCGTACGGGATGGTCCGCTGGTCGGTGACGACGGACCGGATGATCGGCCAGATCCCCGGCCAGTCGTCGTCGTGCGCCTCGCGGACCGCGAACGCGGCGGAACCCCGGCCGGTGTGTGTCTGCACGACCCCATCCTGCAGACAGGAGCGTGCAGTGACCATCCATTTAGTCCTCAGCCCGCGAGCGCCCGCGGGTCCAGATGTCGTCGCCCGGCTTTTCGGGCGCTAAAATTTAGCCGCCCACAAATGCCGGAGTGCGATCCTCTGGCACTTCCACCGAAGTTTCGAAACATTGTCGAAACTTCGCGGCAACCTTACGGAGTCGTGTCGGCACTGCTAGTGTCCGAAAAGGTTCGGCCACCGTCGACCTGGGTCTCCGCCGAATCCGGGCCGGCCGGTCGCAACCACGCAGTTGGCCATTTCCGAAAAGGCCAGCACCGACGGCGGCCCCCAGCACGATCACCACTGCCCTCGCGGCTCGCATCGCGTTGCCCGGCTGCCGTGCCACCCTCGACGACGAGGAGTACTGCACATGGCTGAGGCCACTTCCCGCTCGTCCGGCCGCGTTCGCGGCCGCATGGCCACGCTCGTCCGCGGTGCCTGCATCGCGCTGGTCATGTCGCTGACACCCGGCGTCGCCGGCGCCGATGTCGGCATCACCGCCACGTGTTCGAGCCAGACGGGCAACAACGGCGGGTACTACTACTCGTTCTGGACCGACGGCGGCGGCCGGGTCTGCATGGAGCTCGGGTCCGGCGGCAACTACAGCACGTCGTGGAGCAACGTCGGCAACTTCGTCGGCGGCAAGGGCTGGAGCAACGGTTCCCGGCGCACGGTGAACTACTCCGGCAGCTTCAACCCGTCCGGCAACGCCTATCTCACCCTGTACGGCTGGACGTCGAATCCGCTCGTCGAGTACTACATCGTCGACAACTGGGGCGACTACCGGCCCACCGGCACCTACAAGGGCACGGTGACCACCGATGGCGGAACGTACGACATCTACCAGACGATGAGGTACAACGCGCCTTCCGTGGAAGGCAACAACAAGACCTTCCCGCAGTTCTGGAGCGTCCGTCAGCAAAGGCGCACCGGCGGTTCCATCACCACCGGGAACCACTTCGACGCGTGGAGCCGCGCGAACATGCGGCTGGGCAGCTTCAACTACTACATGATCATGGCGACCGAGGGGTACCGCAGCAGCGGCAACTCCAACATCACCGTGCGATGACCCCTCCCGCGGGCTGCGGTGAGCGCCGCAGCCCGCGGTGCGGGAACCCCCGTACCGGCTACTCCGGTGGTGCCCCCTCCTCGGCCTCGGCCAGGTGCCGCACCACGGCCGCCACGTAGTCCTCCGGCCCCTCGGCTCCGCGCGCCACGACGACGGCACCCCCGTCGTCGCCGAACGCCACCACCGCCCCGGCCCCCGGATCCGGCCCGACCCGGTAGCCGGAGTCGTCACCGAGAGCCGCGGCGAAGTCGGCCCACGTCTCGTGCGGGAACCCCTTGAGCAGGTTCACCCGCCGGGTCTGCCCCGCCCGCGCCGCCGGTGGCGTGAACACGAACAGCCTGCGGTGCGCCCCCAGCTCCCTGATCACCCGGAGCTCGTACCGCAGCTCCGGCCAGTCGCCAGGGGCCATGATCACGCAGCGGGAGCCGGCCACCAGCTCGGCGAACTGCTCGCGCCACGAGTCGTCGGTCGCGTAGTGGCGGTCGATGCCCTCGGGCGGGAGGTAGTCGCGCGGGTTGCCGAGGCCGTGGCCGCGGCCGAGGGTCCGTGCGATCGCCGGCGCGAAGTAGTCGTCGAACGCCATCGGTTCCGGGCGGCGGAACACCTTCCGCAGTTCCGGCCGGGCGCGCGTCTCGTCCGGTTCGCGGCGCCGGAAGGCGAACAGCCTGCGTTCGTTGCCGAAGCCGCGGATCCACACCACGGCCGGACGCGGATCGGCCGCGGGTGGGGCGTCGAGGCGGTCCGCGCGCCGGGCCGCCGCGTGGCACAGGACGTAGGCCATCGCCGTCGGCAGCATGGACTGCACCGCGAGGGTCACGGGTTTCCCGTTGAACGCCAGCAGCACGTACAGCAGCGGCGGGACCGCCACCGCCGCGTTGCCCAGCACGCGGAACGGTGTGCGCGGCCGTCGCCGCCGGCCGGACCGGACAGGGCGTGCGGGCACCAGGCGCACGGCCAGTGCGAGACCGGCCAGCGTCACCGCGACGCCGAGCACGGCGACGGCGGTGAGGACCGGTCCGTCGCCGGACCGCACCACCAGGGCGACGAGGAGCGGCCAGCCCACCAGGCCGGCGAAGGTGGACGTCGCGAGCACGGCGGGCGTGAGCGGGCCGGTGTAGCCCTTCGCCTGCGCCCGCCGCCACACCCGCATGAACGCCGCGACCGCCAGGTAGGTCGCCGCCATCCCCGCGGCCAGCACGACCACGCCGGCGAGCAGGGTGAGCACCGCCCGGCCCGTCACGACGCACCGGCCCGCACGCGCGGCTCCACCGTCATCGCACCGCCCCTCCCCGTGGCCGCGGACGACTCCTGTCTATGCCCGCGGTACCGCACGCGGCACCGCCGAACAGGGGATCCGGCCCGGTGGAGGCGGAGGGCCCGCGTCCACAAAGGACACGGACCCCCGGCGCGCTACTCGAACACCCCGTAGCCCTCGACGGCGTGGGCCCGCACGCCGTCCATGTCCAGCTCCACACCGATTCCGGGTGTGTCCGGAACGGTGATGTAGCCGTCCTTCACGATCGAGCCGCTCCCGTCCGGTGCCTGGACGTAGCTGTCCCACACCGCGCGTTCGTCGAGGGCGTGCCACTCCTGGACGAAGAAGTTGGGGATCGCCGCGCACTGGTGCGAGGTGGCCATCGTGCCCAACGGCGTCGACACCAGGTGGGGTGCGAACGGGATGTAGTGCAGCTCCGCGAGGTTCGCGATCTTCTTGGCCTCGGCGAGACCACCGCACTTGGGCACGTCCGGCTCGATCACGTCCACCGCGCCGCGTTCGAGCAGCTCGCGGAAACCCCAGCGCAGGTACAGGTTCTCGCCCGCGCAGATCGGTGTGCGGGTCTGCGCGCGCACCCGCACCAGCGCGTCGACGTTCTCGGCCGGCAGCGGTTCCTCCAGCCACATCAGGTTGAACGGCTCGAGCTCCCACGAGATCCGGCACGCGCTCGGCACGTCGTAGCGGGCGTGCAGGTCGATGGCCAGGTCGACGTCCGGTCCGATCGCCTCCCGCACGGCCGCCACGCGGTCGACCATCGAGCGCAGCTCGCCGGTGTTGACCGTGTGGTTGAACGCGTCGAACTTGTCCGGGTGGTGCAGGTCGTCGATGTCGAACTTCAGCGCGGTGAAGCCCTCGGCGACCATCCGCTGCGCCCGGTCGACGCAGCCGGAGACCGAGCCCGCCGGGTCGTCGCCGTCACCGCAGTCGGCGTAGAGGCGGATGCGGTCGCGGAACTTCCCGCCGAGCATCCGGTACACCGGCTGGCCCGCCGCCTTGCCCGCCAGGTCCCACAGCGCGAGCTCGATCCCGGACAGGGCGATGACGAACACCCCGCCCTGCGGGCCCGCGAAGACCTTGTTGCGGCGCAGCTTCTCCCAGCACCGTTCGACGTTGCGGGGGTCCTCGCCGATCAGGAGCGGGGTGAGTGAGTTGATCATTCCGACGACGGCTCCCGCGCCGGCGTCGGGGTTGGCCTCGCCGAAACCGCTGAGGCCCTCGTCGGTGTCGATCCGCACCAGCGTGGCCTCACCGTGGTAGGCCACCACTGCTGTCGTGACGTTCACGATCCGCATTGCTCTCCCGTCGCCGGGTGGTGCACAGGAACGGAGACTGTCGCGGTGTGCAACTTGTCCTATAAGCTGATGACATGCAAAGGGGACAGGAGTCCGCGGACGCTGTCAAGGTCCGGACCCTTCCGGTGCAGGTGGCCGCACACCTGACCCGGCGCATCGTCAGCGGTGACGTGGAGGACGGCCGGGCTCCGTCCGAACTCGACATCTCCCGCGAGTTCGGGGTGTCCAGGGTCGTGGCGCGGGAGACGCTGAAGATCCTCGCCTCGCTCGACATCGTCGAGGTCGCCCAGGGCCGCCGCGTGGTCGTGCGCCCTCCCGCCGAGTGGGACTACCTGAGCCCGTTGCTGATCGAGTGGCTGCCGCAGGAGATCGTCGGCGAGCTGCTGCAGGAACTGCACCAGATGCGCGTGCTGCTCGAACCCGAGCTCGCCGCCATGGCCGCGGCGAGCGTCACCGACGAGACGCTCGACCGGCTCAGGGACGAGGTCGGCCGCATGGCCTCGCTGGAGGCCGACCCCAACGCCTACCTCGCGGTGGACCACGAGTTCCACATGGAGATCTGCCGGGCCGCGGACAACCGCATCCTCGACCGGATCATGTACTCCGCCCGCTGGCTCGGCACGGCCAGCCGGCGCATCACCAACGAGGCACCGGCCGCGTTGCGCAAGGCCACCGCCGACCACACCGAGATCTACGAGGCGATCCTGGCGCGCGACCCGGCCCGTGCCCGCGACGCGATGCGCAGGCACCTCAGCAACAACTCCACGCTCCTCGCGGAGAAGGAGGAGCAGACCAGGCGCGCCACCCGGCGCCGCTAGGCCACCGCACGGACCGTTCCGCCGCAAGACCGCACCACCCCGCGATTGTTCCGCCGCCGTACCGCACCACCGCCGTACCGCAGGAAGTCCCACGCCGTCGCACCCCGTCCGCCCGGGGTGCCGCCGGTTGCCACCCCGTTCCGCCGTTCTTCGCCGCATGAACCCGGCAGCGCGGCCCTCGCCGTGCTGTCCCGCCGGTTGCAACGTCGCCCCGTCGGTACGCGTCCGCTCGACCGGACGCGAGAGGAGTGGTCTCATGGAAGAGAAAACGGACTTATCCAGGCGCACCTTCCTCGGGATGAGCGCGCTGGGCGTGCTCGGTCTCGCCGGCTGCGGCGGGGGAGGGAGCCCCGCGGCGCCCCAGGTCGACGTCCAGGTGCCCCAGGCCCTGCTCGACCAGGCCGCCTCGCTGCGCGGCGGGTCGGTCGGGATGCTGTCGCAGAAGCTCTACTCCGAGTCCGCCAACAAGGCGCTCGACAAGTCGCTGCAGGTCTTCGCGCAGGCGACCGGCACCACGGTCCGCAACGACCTGGTCTCCGGCGACGCCGGTGACATGGTCGCGAAGATGGACGCCGAGGTCAGGGCGGGCACCAGCCGCGACTTCGCGTTCGTGAGCGACCGGCGGTTCGTCGGCCAGCTGCACAACCTCGGCGCCCTCACCGACGTCACCGACGTGGTCGAGCAGATGCGCGAGCTCTACGGCGACCCCGCGACGGAGGCGACGAACTACTGCGTCTTCGACGGCCGCTGGTTCGCGATCCCGTACCACTTCATCGCGTCCGCGATGTACCTGCGCAAGGACTGGTACCAGGAGAAGGGCCTCCCGCTCAAACCCCACTACACCTGGGAAGAGCTGCGGGACAACGCCCTGGAGGTGTCCGACCCGGCGAAGAAGCGGTTCGGCTGGGGTCTCACGGTGAACCGCTCGGGCGACGCCAACGGGTTCATCGCGAACGTCATCAACACCTACGGCGGGGCCATCGCGGACAACACCGGCACGAAGGTGGTGTTCAACTCGCCGGAGACCGTCGCCGCCGTCACGTTCATCGGCGACATCTACACGAACCCGAAGTACACGCCGATGCTGCCGCCGGGCGTCGGCAGCTGGACCGACTCGAGCAACAACGAGAACTGGCTGGCCCAGATCCTGGGGCTCACGCTCAACCAGTTCAGCGTCTACGCCGACTCCAAGACCAAGAACAACCCGGTCTACGCCAACACCCACCCGTTCAACGGCGCCACCGGACCCGCGCTCGACAAACCGCTCGCGTTCGGCGAGTCCAACTCGTTCGTCGTGTTCAAGGGCGCGAAGAACCCCGACCTCGCCAAGCTGGTGGCGAAGTTCATGGTCAGCGGCAGCGCGCTGCTCGGTGTCGCGAAGGGAGCACCGTGCCTGGTGAACCCCTCGTGGGACAAGGTGTGGGACTCCGACCCCTACTACACCACCGGTGACCCGGCGTTCCCCGCTCTGCGGGAGCAGACCCGCACACCGCTGCCGGTGACCACGAAGACCGGGTTCGCGTTCCCCCAGGCCCCGAGCCCCGGCGAGCAGGCGGCGACCGCGGCGTACCTGCTGACCGACATGATGCAGTCGGTCATCCAGGGCACCAAGCCCGCCGACGCCGTGGCCTCGACCCACGCCCGGATCGTCCAGGTCTTCGAGCAGCAGGGCTACCGGCAGTGACCGACCTGCGCACCCGGCCGGCGCCGGTCCGCCCGGCGTCGAACCGGTCTCCCTCGCTGAGCTCGACGCAACGCGCGCTCGGGCGCGACTGGCGCCTCGCCGCGGTGTTCATCGGGCCGACGCTGCTGCTCGTGGCCGGGCTGATCCTGTTCCCGATCATCGACTCGGTCGTCACCAGCACCACCGAACGCCACGGCGAGGACACGGTCTTCGTCGGCCTGGACAACTACACCGCGCTCGCCGGCGACACCGTGTTCCACAAGGGCGTGCTGAACTCGTTCGTCTTCACCGCGTACGCCGAGATCTTCAAGGTGGTCCTCGGCCTCATCGCGGCGTTGATGCTGCACCACATGCGCCGCGGCCGGGCGGTCATCGCCGGCATCATCCTGCTGCCGTGGGTGGTGCCGACCGTCGTCACGGCGTTCACCTGGCGGTCGTTGCTCGACCCGATCTTCGGCAGCGTCAACGTCCTGCTCACCGACTCCGGCATCGGGCCCGCGCTCGCGGCGGTCGGGCTCGTCGACCGCTGGCCCGCGGAGTGGCTGTCCGACCCCGCGCTCGCGATGCCGGCGGTCATCCTGGTCAACGTGTGGAAGGGCATCCCGTTCTTCACGGTGACGTTCCTGGCCGGGCTCAAGGCCATCGACAGCGGCCTGTACGAGGCGGCCGTGGTGGACGGGGCGACGCCGTGGCAGCGCTTCGTGCACATCACGCTGCCGGGCCTGCGCAACATCATGATCGTGACGGTGCTGCTGTCGTCGATCTGGACGTTCAACAACTTCGACCTGATCTGGCTGATGACCCAGGGCGGACCGGGTGACGCCACCGCCCCGTACGTGATGGTGGCCTACTCCAAGGCCATCCAGCAGCTGCAGCTC
The DNA here is from genome assembly GCF_040647275.1 of Lentzea sp. NPDC042327. NCBI lineage: Bacteria > Bacillati > Actinomycetota > Actinomycetes > Pseudonocardiales > Pseudonocardiaceae > Lentzea > Lentzea sp. NPDC042327. Next base: position 297,494 of record NZ_JBEZBX010000001.1, on the reverse strand, counting down.
GGCGCGGGTGCCGCGGTCACGCTGGTGATGCTGCCGATCATCGCCGTCCTCGTCGTCATCCTGGTGCGGATGATGCGCCGCAGCGACCAGCCCGGCGCCGCGGACCTGGGCCGCCGGAGGCTCACCCCCGCTCAACGCACCGCGCTGCCGTGGGTGATCGTCGCCGTCTCGACGCTCGTGCTGATCTGGGCGTCGCCGCACATCGTGTGGAAGGCGGCACTGGTGCTGGGCGTGTTCGTGGTCCTCGCGGCCGCCGTCGGACGGGTCGTGTCCGTGCTCGCCGCACGCGGCAACCGGCTGGCCGCCCGCCTGGTCAGCGGGACGAGCAGCGGGATCGCACTGCTGGGGCTGCTGGGCTTCGTGCTCGCCCCGCTCTACTGGATGACGGTCACGGCGTTCAAGTCCGACGACCAGATCGTCGCGCGCACCGACGACCTCTGGCCGACGCCGTGGACGACCGAGCAGTTCACGAACCTGTTCTCCGGCAGGGCGTTCGGCACCTGGTACCTCAACACGGTCCTGGTGTCGCTGGCGTCCACCGCGATCGCGCTGGTCTGCGCGGCGCTGGCGGGATATGCGTTGGCACGGCTCAAGTTCCGCGGTTCGGAGAGCTTCACGGTGACGATCCTGCTCACCTACGTGATGCCGGGGGCGCTGCTGTTCATCCCGCTGTACCAGATGATGAGCGGCATCGGCCTCAACGACTCGCTGTGGTCGCTCGTGCTCGCCTACCCCACCTTCACCCTGCCGTTCGCGACGTGGCTGCTCGTCGGCTACTTCAAGTCGATCCCGGCGGACCTGGAGGAGGCCGCGCTGGTCGACGGCTGCACGCGGTTCGGCGCGTTCCTGCGGATCGTGCTGCCACTGGCCAAACCGGGACTGCTCGCGGTCGCGCTGTTCACGCTCACCAACGCGTGGAACGAGTTCCTCTTCGCGTTCGTGTTCATCACCAAGGACGACTACAAGACGCTGCCCGTCGGCATGCAGTCGATGATCTTCGGCGACGTCGTGCCGCAGGGCCAGCTGGCGGCGGCGTCGTTGCTGATCAGCATCCCGGTCGTGGTCATGTACGGCTTCGGCCAGCGGTTCCTGACCGAGGGCCTCACCGCGGGAGCCGTGAAGGGATGAGCGAGCCGTCCGCGATCACGGAGGAGCACGTCGCCACGGCGTCCCGGCCGAGCGACCTGCGCATCACCGACCTGCGGGTGGCCACCCTCGCCGGCGTGCCGTTCCGCTCGTCGATCATCCGGATCGACACCAACCAGGGCCTGGTCGGGTACGGGGAGGTGCACGACCAGGCCAGCGCCACCTACGCGCTGGTGCTCAAGAGCCGGCTCGTGGGGGAGAACCCCTGCAACCTGGACAAGGTCTTCCGCAAGATCAAGCAGTTCGGACACCACGGCCGCCAGGGCGGCGGGGTCTCCGGCGTCGAGATGGCGCTCGTGGACCTCGCGGGCAAGGCTTACGGCGTGCCCGCGTACGCGCTGATCGGCGGCCGGTTCCGGGACGCGGTCCGCTGCTACGCCGACACCCCCACGCTGCCGGACCCGCACGCGATGGGCGCGCGGCTGCTGGAGCGCAAGCAGCGCGGGTTCACCATGCTCAAGATGGACGTCGGCATCGACCTGCTGTGGGACGTGCCCGGCGCGTTGATCGCTCCGGCGGGAGCCCGTGCGGACCAGACGACCATGCACCCGTTCACCGGCATCCAGGTCACGGCGAAGGGCGTCGAGCACCTGGCGTCCTATGTGGACGTCGTGCGCTCGGTCGTCGGCTACGACGTGGCGCTCGCCGCGGACCACTTCGGCCACATCGCCCTCGACTCGTGCATCCGCATCGGCCGCGCGCTGGAGCCGTTCACGCTGGCGTGGATCGAGGACCTGATCCCGTGGCAGCTGACCGACCAGTGGCGCCAGCTCACCACGTCCGTCGCCGTCCCGACCTGCACGGGGGAGGACATCTACCTGCTCGACGGGTTCAAGCCGCTGCTCGACGCGGGCGCCATCCGCGTCGTGCACCCCGACCCGGCGACCGCGGGCGGCATCGCGGAGACCAAGCGGCTCGGCGACTACGCCCAGGACCGCGGCATCCCGATGGCGCTGCACCTGGCGGCGTCCCCGATCGCGACGATGGCGTGCGTCCACCTGGCCGCCGCCACGGAGAACTTCCTCGCACTGGAGCACCACGCGGCCGAGGTGGACTTCTGGAGCGACCTCGTCACCGGCCTGCCCCGCCCGTTGATCCAGAACGGTCACATCACCGTGCCCGACGCACCGGGGCTCGGTTTCGGCGACCTCGACGAGGAACTGCTGCAACGGCACCTCGACCCGCGGGACCCGGTGTTCTTCGCCGAGACGACGCACTGGGACCGCGAGTCGAGCCACGACCGGCTGTGGAGCTGAGTCAGCGCCCCTGCTGCGCGCGCCACCGCTCGTACTCGGGACGGGCCTCGTCCGACAGGGGGTAGTACAGGCGCAGGTCGCCACCCTCGGAAAGCCTTTTCCGGGAGAACTCCTCCCATTCCGCGTGCTCCTGCGCGGCGGCCAGCACGGCGGGCGCGAGCTTGATCGGCACCACCACCGCCCCGTCGTCGTCGGCCACGACGATGTCGCCCGGCTCCACCAGCGTGCCACCGCAGGCCACCGGCACGTTGACGGCGGTCGGGACGATGTCGGTCTGCGCGTGGTAGTTCGGCGTGGCACCGCGGATCCACAGCCCGAGCCCGAGCGTCTTCGCCTCACCGGTGTCGCGCAGGCACCCGTCGACCACCACACCGGCACCGCCGCGGCCCTTGAAGTAGGTCAGCATCATCTCGCCGAACACCCCGCTGCCCATGTCCCCGCGCGCGTCGACGACGATCATGTCGCCGGCCTGGGCGTGGTACATGACGTGCCGGTGCAGCTGCTTCTCCGGGTCCTCGTACTCGTCGACGGGGTAGAGGTCCTCCCGCTTCGGCATGAACTGCAACGTCAACGCCGGTCCCGCCACCCGCAGACCGGGCGTCACCGACACCGGGCCGCGGATGGCGGCGCTGCGGATGCCCATGCGGCTGAGCTCACCACTGGCCGTGGCGCTGCCGATGGCCGCGAGCGCCGCGCTGAGCTCGGCGGGCGGGCGGGCGATGTCGTGCGTCTCGACCACGTCGGTGGCTCCCTCGGGTTCGCGTTGCGCTGTCGGGAAGTTCCGTGCCGTCCACCACCGAGCCTAGTCCGAAGACCCAGTGACAGCGCGGAAAATCGTTGCAGGAACGGGAAACCCTGTCGGGAAAGGACCGCCGGGCGCGGATCAGGCCTGCGGCACCGTGATGGGCGGCAGGGCCTGCTCGCTGTCGGCGACCTGGGTCACCTTGGCGGTCAACGGCGCGAGCAGCCGGGACGTGACCACCCTGTCCGCCAGGTGGCGCAACCGCAGGCCGCGTGCCGTCTGCGGGAAGGCGAACCGCAGGACCCAGCGCGGGAAGTTCTGCACGTCGTCCACGAGAGGCCGCATCCACTTGCCGTAGGCCGCGAGCCCGTCCTCGACGCCGTTCGCGGACAAGGCGGCCGCCAGCACATAACCGCTGATGAGCGCCAGCGACGCGCCGCCTCCGCCCATCGGCGTGACGCACCACGCGGCGTCCCCGGCGAGGCACACCCGCCCGCGGTGCCAGGTGGTCATCCTGATCTGGGTGAGCTGGTCGACGTAGACGTCCCGCGACCGGTCGAGCTCGTCGAGCACCCGGCGCGCCTCCCACCCGGCGTCGGCGAAGCGCTCGCGGAACCGCCTCAACGCCTCACCGCGGTCGCGCACGGCGATGTTCCCGGTGCAGGCGAGCATCGCGCGCGTCGTGCCGTGGTTGTCGGGCCGCAGGTGGACCTGCCGTCCGCCGGTCGTGGTGTACCAGCGCCACCGCGTGTCGTCGCCCGCCGTGCGGGGGATCGTGCCGAACACCATGGAGACGCCGAGATCGCGCCGCTCGACGTCGTCGCCGAAGAGCGTGTCGCGCGTAGTAGACCGCACTCCCTCGGCGATGACGAGCAGGTCGGCCTTCAACGTCCGCCCGGCGGCGGTGGTCACCGTGACGTGCTCGCCTGCCTCCTCGTCCACCGCGGAGACGGTGTCGCCGTAGTGGATCTCCACCCCGGCGGGCAGGTTCCGCAGGATCGTGCTCGCGAAGTCGCCGCGCAGCACCTCCAGTTCGGCGGTGGCCCCGTCCGTGCCCGCCGGCATCTCGGCGCGCACCCGGCCCGACGAGTCGACGAACACCGTGGCGGTCTCGATGGTGTTCTGCTCCTTGACCGCCTCGAACAACCCCATCCTGGTCAGCACCTCCCGGGCCGTGCCGCGCACGTCGACGTTCTGCCCGCCGTCCCGGAACTCCTCCGCGCGCTCCAGCACGGTCACCTCCCAGCCGGTGCGCCGCAACCAGAACGCCGCCGAGAGCCCGGCGATGCTCGCACCGGAAACCACCGCGTGCCGTGCCGTCATGTCCAACCCCTCGTTTGGTAGCTTTGCAGCAAAGCTACTTCGCTGTGAAGGGGTGTGCATGACAGCCGCGGACCCGCTGGTCGAAGACTGGTCCCCGGACCAGGTCGACGTGATGCACCGCCTGCGCGACTGGGTGGTGGCGTTCACGACCCTCAACCAGCACCTGGCCGCGTGGATGCGGCTCCCGGCCTCCGACGCGAACGCGCTGGGCCAGGTCATCTGGGCGGCCGAGGCCGGCACCCCGCTCTCACCGGCGCAGCTGTCGCACCAGCTCGGCATGACGACCGGCGCCACCACGATCCTGCTCAACCGCCTGGAAGCCGCCGGCCACCTCCTCCGCACCCGCGAGAGCACCGACCGCCGCCGCGTGACCCTGCGCCCGACCCCGGCCTCCCGCGACCACGCCCGGCGCTTCCTCGGCCTCGCCGGAACGGAGATCGCCGGTGTGCTGCGGGAGACGTCCCCGGCCGAACTCCGGACCGTGGCGGCGTTCCTGGGGCGGATGACGAGTGCCGCGACGTCGGTGGACCGGCGGTTGACGGAGTCGCGGACCCGCTGAGCCGCTGGGTCTGTTCGCTGGTTCTCGGTCTTCACACCGGTTCCGGTGTCCGTTCACCTGCGGTGGCGGACCCCGGCGTACGCGAGCGTGCCCCCGGCCAGCGCGGCGGCGAGCCCGGCCCACCCGCGCTGGTTGGCCGCCATGGCCGCGTCGTACTCGTCCTCGTCCAGCTGCCGGACGACGGCACCGTCCTTCGACTCCACGTACTTCCCGTCCCGGTACTCGAAACTCCCCGCGGTGCGGTCCGTCAACAACGGGAACGCGAAGAGGAAACCCCCGCCGGCCACCGCGACCACCGCCACCCCGACCGCCCACGCCGGCAGCGTCGGGTTCTGGAGGTTGAACCCGCCGCCGGTCAGCGGCACCGCCGCCAGCATGAGGGCAAACGTGATCACCATCAGCACGACGTTCGCCGACCGCGGCAGCAGCGGGCTGCCGGTGACCAGTCCGGACAGGACGACGACGGCGTCGAGGAGGATCACGACGAGGGAGGCCCACTGCACCGGCACCAGTCTCATGGTGGTGCACAGTAGGGGTTTCGGGGTGGAACGGGATCTTCCGGTCCGCTCGCGTGCGGTGTGATCGCTACCCGCGGAAGACGGTGGTGCGGTGCCAGGTGAAGTAGGGCTGTGAGCCGGCGCGGTGTGCTCCGCAGGGACGTCCGTCTGCTCCTTGGGTCGTGGCCACCGCGCTGCCGTCGAGCACGGCGAACTTGCGGACGCGGACCGGGAACTGCCTGTCGTGCAAGGTGATCACGGCCGGTCGGAGGGAAACGACGGTGCCAGGGATGGACGCCAGTATGGCTTCTCGTTCATACAGCTTCTTCAGGCCGGCCGCGACGTCGCGCACCTCGACCCACTGGCGGCGTAGCCGAGCACCCGCGGCCTCAGCCGTATCTGCTTCGTGGCGTTCCCGTCCGGGTTCCTGCCGATCTTCCCCTGCACGCGGCCCGACTCCTTGCGCGATGGCTCAGGCAGGTCCCTCACCACGCCGCCTCCAGCACGGCGCCGCGTTCGCGCAGCCGGTGCAGCAGCAGCTCCAGAGCCGGGTTGTACTGGTGGTTGCGGCCGTGCGGGCTCCCCGTGACCCTGCCGCCCGCGCTCTTCACGACCAGCGCGAGGTGGTCACCGTCCGCCTCGACCTCGAACTCCGCGTTGAGCACGGCACCGGAGTCGTCTGTTGCACGCATGCCTTCATCATCGACCCTTGCCGGGACCGGGTTACCGCGGCCCATTGCCGGCGCCTCCGGGAAACCGCGACGGCGACCTCCGGAGAGGTTCGGCGGAATAGGCTGAATATAGACCGAGTATCAGGTGCCTGGGGAACAGTGGCGTCCACAGTATTGTCGTGGAATCGAAGGGTAGTGGTCCGGATGGAAGACCACAGGATCTCCAACGTCGTCGTTCTCGGTGGTGGCACCGCCGGCTGGATGACCGCCAGCTATCTGGGGAAAGCGCTCGGTCGGCACGCGACCATCACGGTGCTGGAAGCGCCGTCGATTCCCCGCATCGGCGTCGGGGAGGCCACGGTCCCGAATCTGCACAAGACGTTCTTCGACTTCTTGGGGATTCCCGAGGAGGAGTGGATGCGGGAGTGCAACGCCAGTTTCAAGATGGCGGTGAAGTTCGTGAACTGGCGCACGCCCGGCGAGGGGGAGGCGGAGGGCAGGCCGTTGCGGGGCCGGCCGGACCACTTCTACCACCTGTTCGGGCTGCTGCCGACGCACGAGCACCTGCCGTTGTCGCACTACTGGGCGGCGAAGAGGCTCGACGGGCAGACGGACGAGCCGTTCGACTACGCGTGCTACCGCGAGTCGCCGATGATCGACGCGCGGTTGTCGCCGCGGTTCGCCGACGGTACCAAGTGGACGAACTACGCGTGGCACTTCGACGCGCAGCTGGTCGCGGACTTCCTGAAGCGGTTCGCGATCCAGAAGCAGGGGGTGGTGCACGTCCAGGACGAGATGGTGGACGCGACGATCGACCAGCGCGGGCACATCACCTCGTTGAAGACCAAGGAGGGGCGCACCATCGCCGGTGACCTCTTCGTGGACTGCTCCGGCTTCCGCGGGTTGCTGATCAACAAGCTGATGCGCGAGCCGTTCCTCGACATGGGGGACCACCTGCTCAACGACAGCGCGGTCGCCACGGCCGTGCCGCACGACGACGCCGCTCACGGGGTCGAGCCGGCCACGTCGGCGATCGCGATGAAGTCCGGCTGGACGTGGAAGATCCCGATGCTCGACCGGTTCGGCACCGGGTACGTCTACTCCAGCCGGTTCACCGACGGCGACGAGGCCGCCGAGGACCTCTGCGCGATGTGGGGGCTGGACCCCGACGAGCAGCCGCTCAACCACGTGAAGTTCCGCGTCGGGCGCAACCGGCGGACCTGGGTGCGCAACTGCGTGAGCATCGGGCTGTCGTCGTGCTTCCTCGAACCGCTGGAGTCGACCGGCATCTACTTCATCACCGCGGCGCTCTACCAGCTGGGCAAGCACTTCCCGGACAAGCGGTTCGACCCGGTGCTGATCGACTCGTTCAACCGCGAGATCGAGACGATGTTCGACGACTCGCGCGACTTCCTGCAGGCGCACTTCACGCTGGCGCCGCGCAACGACACGCCGTTCTGGCGGGCGTGCAAGGAGATCGTGCTGCCTGACGACATCCAGTTCAAGATCGCCCAGTACCGGGCGGGGCTCGCGGTCAACATGCCGATCACCGACGAGGCGACCTACTACGAGAACTTCGAGGCGGAGTTCCGCAACTTCTGGACCAACAGCAGCTACTACTGCATCTTCGCCGGTCTGGACGTGCTGCCCGAGCACCCGCTGCCGGCGCTGGCGTTCCGGCCGCACGCGGTCGAGGGGGCCGAGCCGGCGTTCGCGCAGATCAGGCAGAAGCAGGCCGAGCTGTTGAAGACACTGCCGACCGCCTACGACTACGTGCGTGAGCTCCACGGCCGTTGATCACCCGGACGGTGGCATGCCGACTCCTGGCGGCACCTGCTAAGTTTTATTTGCGGGTGCCGCCCAGGATCGGCCCCGCGAGGGGATCCCACAAGCCGGAAGGGGCTGCACCCGGTGCACCGGGCGCAGCCCCTTCCGGTCGGGGACTCAGATGAGGGACAGCTCCGACAACCCCTCGGCGAGCGCCGTCTCCCGCGCCGCGAGCCGGGCGAGCGGGTGGAACCGGTAGGCCGGTTCGCCCTCCGCGTCGACGTGGGCTAGCTCCAGCAGGTGGAGGTCGAGCAGCGACTCCGTGATCTGCTCGCCGTCGGCGTCGGACAGGCCCAGCAGCGAGCTCGTCACCGAGTGCGGGAACGACGGCAGGTCCAGCAGCGACAACCGCAGCAGCGCGCCGCGGGCCCGCGGGTCGAGCGAGCTGCTGCCGCCCGTGAGCCGTTCCCGCACGTCGAGGTCGCCGAGCCGCAGCTCGTCGAGCAGCCGGTCGGGGTCGGCGAGCCGGTGGGCGAACCGGGCCAGCGGCCAGTGCCGCTTGGCCGCGACGCGCGCGCCGGCGATCCGGATGGCGAGCGGCAGACCGTGGCAGAAGTCCACGATCCCCGCGGCCGCACCGGCCTCGGCGGCCGTGCGCTCCGGTCCCACGATCTTGGTGAACAGCGACAGCGCGGCCTCGTCGCCAAGGGGTGCGAGGTCGAGCGTGTACTGACCGGCCAGTGTCGTGAGTGAACGGCGGGTGGTGACGATCGTGCGGCAGTGCGTTCCCGCGGTGAGCAGCGGACGCACCTGCCGGTCGGTCGCGGCGTCGTCGAGCACGACGATCATCCGCCGGTCGGCCAGCACGCCCCGGTAGAGCAGCGCCCGCTGCTCCAGGCTCGCCGGCAGCGACGCCTCGTCGAGGCCCAGCGCGGTGAGCAGTGCGCCGAGTGCCTCACCCGGCGGCAGCGGCGTGCGGTCGCTGCCGCGCAGGTCGACGAGCAGCTGGCCGTCGGGGAAGTCCGCGCGCAGGCCGCCCGCGACCTTCGACGCGAACGCGGTCTTGCCGACGCCCGCCATGCCGGTGATCGTCAGCGGCGCGGACCTGTGGCGCAGCCGGTCCGCGGCGAGCGCCAGCTCGGCGGCGCGGCCGGTGAAGTCCGGGGTGTCGGCGGCCAGCGCCACCGGTCTCGGCGCCGCGGTCATCGCGTGGCGCTGCTGGGGGAACGCCGACGGCACCTCGTTGGTCAGGATCGCCTGGTAGGCGCCCTTCAACGTCGGTCCGGGGTCGACACCGAGCTCGTCGGACAGCAGCCTGCTGCCCTCGTGGAACGTGGCGAACGCCTCTGCCTGCCGATCCGCCCGGTACAGCGCGACCATCAGCTGGGCTCTGAACCGTTCGCGCAACGGGTTGGCGTTCACCAGCCCGACCAGTTCGGAGGTGAGCTCGTGGTGCCGGCCGAGTGCGAGCTCGGCGTCGATCCGGAGCTCCAGCGTCTTCATCCGGACCTCCTCGATCCGTGGCCGCTCGGTCTCGGCCAGCAGGTCGGTCACGTCCGTGAGCGTCGGGCCGCGCCACAGGTCGAGCGCACCGCGCAACGTCTCGGAGGCGTGGTCGAACCGGCCGGCCCGCAACGCCTCGCGGCCGGTGCCCGCGAGCTCCTCGAACTCGTGGAAGTCGAACCGGGACGCCCCGATCCGCATGAAGTAGCCCGGTCCCTGCCGGATCAGCGCCATGCTGCCCTGCAGGTGCCTGCGCAGCCGGGAGGCGTAGGTGTAGATCTGGGCCTGATAGGTCGCGGGCGGGTGCTTGCCCCACAGCACCTCGCCGAGCTGGGCGTCGGAGAGCACCTTCTCCCTGGCGAGCAGCAGTGCCGCCAGGATCGTGCGCTGCTTGGAACCCTTCAGCGGAAGCTCAGCACCGTCCAGCCACAGGCCGACCGGTCCCAGTATTCGGAACTCCAAAGGACACTTCCCCCATTCGAAGTGTGCACCTTTCAGCAGTTCAGGATTGGTGCATACCCTGAAGAACCGAGCTCAGGACCTGATCGGACCAGGATTGTGCGTTCCGGCCGTGAGCTCGGTCGTCGTGCGCGCCAAATCCGCTCGCCGGTGTTCCCCTGGGCGAGCGCATTCCTCACCAGTTGTCGCGCGATCTCGTTGGTTAATCCCCAAACAAGGCCAACGTACCGAGACGCCCCAGGGGGCGTCAACTGTGGTGGGTGGTTCATGTACCTTTCATCCACATCGGCTGATACGTGTAGGGTCGACGGGCCCACCGGTGGCGGGTGTGCTGACAGCGGAGGTAGTGGATGGCCGATGCGGACGGGCCGCCGGAGGGCTCCCTGGCGGCGAAGGTCGACCACCTGTTCCGGACCGTGCGCCCGCGTGCCGGGCGCGAGTACTCGTTCGACGAGGTCGCCGAGACGATCAAGGCCCGTGGCGGGCCGACCATCTCCGCCACCTACGTGTGGCAGCTGCGCCGGGGCCTGCGGGACAACCCCACCAAGCGCCACCTCGAGGCACTCGCCGGGTTCTTCGGCGTGCCGCCCGCCTACTTCTTCGACGACGCGGTCACCGAGATGATCGACTCCGAGCTCGCGCTGCTGATCGCGCTGCGCGACAGCTCGGTGCGCCGGATGGCGTTGCGGGCGTCGGGTTTGTCGGCCAAGAGCTTGCACGCGCTCACCGCTATGGTGGAACGGGCGCGGGAGCTCGAAGGCCTTTCCGAGGGGTCGGAGGAGGAAGCGGGCTCGTGACCCGCCGGTGGGGGGTGTCGTGTTCGGTGGGGGACTGAGCCTGCGGCGGTTGCGCCGCCGGTGTGCCGCACGGGTGCGGGAGCTGCCGATGCCCGACCCGTTCGACGTCCGCGCGCTCTGCGCCCTCGTCGCCGGGCAGCGCGATCGGCCCATCACGCTGCTCCCGATGACCGGACGGCACGGCGTGCTCGGGTTGTGGGTCGCCACCGACGACAGCGACCTGATCTTCTACGAAGAGGCGACCACGCGGCCGCACCAGGACCACATCATCCTGCACGAGCTGTGCCACCTGCTCTGCGACCACTACGCGGCACCGCTGCCCGCGGCGAACCTGATGCCCCACCTCGACCCGGACATGGTCCGCTCGGTGCTGGAGCGCACCGGGTACTCGGCGGTGGAGGAGCAGGAGGCCGAGCTGCTCGCGTCGCTGATCCTGCAGCAGGCCGGTCATCCGGCCGCACCGCCCGCCGAAGGGCTCGCGCACCGGATCTCCGAGGCGCTGAACTGGCCAGACCCGCGCTGATGCTGGACGCACTCCGGTTCTACCTGCCGCCCCTGCTGGTGATCAGCTTCTTCGTGGCCATGCTGGTCAACGGCGAGTACCGGCCGCGCACCGACGCCCAGCGCGCGGTGCGCCTCGGCCTGCTGGCGCTCGGCATCTCGCTGATCGTGCTGACCCCCGCCGGCTACGCGTTCGCGGCGCGGGTGACCGGCGTTCCCAACATCGGCCGGCTCATCGGGCACGGCACGATGCTCGTGGTGGCGTGGGCGGGGCTGGCGTTCGTCGCCTGGCTGACCGCGCCGCTCACCGCCCGGCGCCGGTCCAGACGCGTCGCGTGGTGGCTGCTCGCCGGATTCGCGGTGCTGGTGGTCCTGTTCGTGCTGGCCCCGGTCGACGTGGACGACGTCCGCTTCTCCACGCGGTACGCGCGCACGCCGTGGGTGCTGGAGTACTGGGTCTTCTACGCGGCGTGCCTGACCCCCGCGTTCGCCACGGTCGTGCGCGAGTCGTGGCGGTTCGCGCGGGTGACGCCGGATGCCGTGCTGCGCCTGGGGTTGCGGTTCGTGGCGGCCGGCGGGTTCTGCGCACTGGCCTATCACGTCCACAAAGGACTGCTGTTCGCGGCGGCCAGGTTCGGCCTCCCGTACCTGTCCGTCCCGTTCGTGGACAAGTACTTCCCGCTCGCGGCGAACGTGTTCGCCTTCGGCGGCGCCACGATCCGCTGGTGGGCGCCCCGGATCGGGCTGACCGCGCTGGTGGCGCGGGTGAAGCAGTACCGCACGTACCGGTGGCTGCGGCCGCTGTGGGTCGACCTGCACCGGGTCAGCCCGCACATCGCGCTGCACCCGCCGCGCAGCGCCGCCGTCGACCTGCTGCCCGACGACCTGGGGCTGCGGCTGTACCGGCGGGTGATCGAGATCCGGGACGGCCGGGTCGCGCTCCAGCCCTACCTCGACCCGGAGGTCGCCGCGCGGGCCCGGCGCACCGCCGAGCACGACGGGGTGCGCGGAACGGACGTCGACGCGCACGTGGAGGCGGCGGTGCTGGCGGACGCGGTGCGGGCCGCGTCACGGGGCCGGGTGTTCACCGCGGAGGCGCAGGTCGGCGTGCCCGGCGGTGGCGACCTCGACAGCGACACGGCGTTCCTCGTCGCGGTGGCCAGGGCGTATCGCAGGCTCGCCTGACACCTGCTAACATTTCTTGGCATGTGCAGGGTTCAGTTGTGACAGGGGATGAGCTGCTGCGCATCCTCGCGACGCTGGCCAACCCGCACCGGTTGCGGGTGCTGGCGGTGCTCACGAGGGAGCGCACCTACGTCAGCGCGCTCGCCCGCGAGCTCGGGATCAGCCGCGCGCTGCTGCAGGTGCACCTGCGCAAGCTGGAGTCGGCCGGTCTGGTGCGCGCGCACCTGGAGCTGTCCGAGGACGGCAAGGCGATGAAGTTCTACGAGGTCGAACCGTTCGCCGTCGAGCTGTCACCGGAGTCGGTGGCGGTCGCCGTGCGGACTCTCACGGAGAAGGAAGCGCAGGCATGAGCCCCTACGACTGGCAGGAGATCATCGGCGTCGTCGGGGTGTTCGTCCTGATCACCGCGGTGACGACCGTCCTCATCTGGCAGCTGGCCGCGACCTGGCGGGCGAAGGCGGCGCTGGCGCGGGAGAACGAGTACCGGGCGCTCGCCGAACGGGCGGTCCAGGCGCAGGAGAGCTCGGAGCGCAAGCTCGACGAGCTGCAGGAGCGGATGCGGTCGGTCGAACGCATCCTCAAGGAAGTCGAGTAGGGGAAGTGCTGGGCCGGCGAGCGGCAACTCGGCGGCCCAGCGGAAGAAGCGGCTCTCGCCCGAGGGCGAGTTCTGGTGAGCACTCCTTCGAGGAAGGACTTTAGTCGATGCTGCCTGCGCGCAGGTCGAAGGTCGCACTGGTGGAACGGGTGGCCGCGTGGTCGGTCCGGCACCGGGGCGTGGCGGTGGCCGGATGGCTCCTGGTCGTGTTGCTGGCCGTGCTGGCCGGTGCGCTGGCGGGACAGGGGGCGTCCGCACGGGACCCCGGTGAGTCCGGCGTGGCGGGCGAGGTGCTGGACCGGCAACGGACCTACGCCCCCGTCCGGGAGAACGTGCTGGTCGAGGGGGCGGGGACCGAGGACCTCGTCGCCGCCCTGCGCGGCAGCGGCGCGGTCACCGAGCTGACCACCACCGGTGGGACGCCCTCGCTCGTGACGTTCCACGTCGCCGGTCCCGACGACCGGATCGCCGGCAACTACGACACGGTGGTCCGCGTCGTGTCCGAGGTGTCGTCCCGGCACCCGGACACGCGGTTCTCCCAGGCGGGCGACCGCAGTCTGGCCAAAGCCGTCGACCAGGCGGTGAAGGACGACTTCCAGCGCTCGGAGCTCATCTCCCTGCCGATCACCGTGCTCATCCTGCTGGTCGTGTTCGGTTCGCTGATCGCGGCGTCGGTGCCGTTGCTGCTGGCCGGGACCACGGTGGTCGCCGCGTTCGGGCTGCTGGGGCTGGTCGGCACCTGGGTACCGGTGAACAGCGCGACGTCGTCGATGATCCTGCTGATCGGCATCGCCGTCGGGATCGACTACTCGCTGTTCTACCTGCGCCGCGAACGCGAGGAACGCGCGGCGGGCCGGTCGGTGGCCGAGGCGCTGCGGATCAGCGCCCGCACCTCCGGCCGGGTCGTCCTGGTGGCCGGGCTGACGGTGATGCTGTGCGTCGCGGGCCTGCTGTTCACCGGTCTGGACAACTTCCGCGGCCTCACCGTCGGCACCGCGCTGGTGGTGGGCCTGGCCGTGCTCGGATCGGTCACCGCCCTGCCCGCGTTGCTGTCGCTGCTGGGCCCGTGGGTGGACCGGGTGCGCGTGCCGTTCCTGCGCCGCACGCACGTGCGCGAGTCACGGCTGTGGACCGCCGTCGCGCGTGTGGTGGTCCGCCGCCCGTGGCTGTGGGGCGGGCTCGCCGCGCTGTCGCTGGTGGTGCTGACGATTCCCGCGCTGGACATGCGGTTGCAGGACGCGGGCGCGGTGAACAGCCTGCCGCGCACGGTCGCCGCGGTCGACGGCGCGATCCGCATGCAGGAGGCGTTCCCCGGCACCCCGACGCCCGCGCAGGTCGTGCTGTGGGGGCAGGTGGACGACGTGGACGTCGCCGCGCTGCGCCGGGAGATCGCGGCCAGCGGCGGGCTGCTGCACGAGCCGCTCACCGCGGCACGGGTGGACTCCGCGCTGGTGGTGCGGGTGCCGCTCGCCGGCACCGGGACCGACGACCTGTCCAACCGGGCCCTGGAGCACCTGCGGTCCCAGGCGCTGCCCGCCGCGTTCGGCGACGTGCCTGGAGTGTCGTACGCGGTCTCGGGGAAGACGGCGTTCGCCCACGACTTCACCGCGCAGATCCGGTCCACCACACCGCTGGTGTTCGGGTTCGTGCTGCTGCTCGCGTTCGTGCTGCTGGTCGTGGCGTTCCGCGCGCTGGCCATCCCGCTGATCTCGATCGGCCTGAACGTGCTGTCGATCGGCGCGGCCTACGGGGTGCTCACGTGGGTGTTCCAGGACGGGCACCTGGAGTCGGCGCTCGGCTTCACGTCCTACGGCGGCGTGGTCGGGTGGCTGCCGCTGTTCATGTTCGTGCTGCTGTTCGGGCTGAGCATGGACTACCACATCTTCATCCTCAGCCGGATTCGCGAGCGCTGGTTCGGTGGTGCCGACGCGCGCGCCGCCGTCGTCGGGGGAGTGGGCAGCAGCGCCGGGGTGGTCACCAGCGCCGCGGTGATCATGACCGCGGTGTTCGCCGTCTTCGTCACGCTCAGCGCCATCGAGTACAAGATGCTCGGCGTCGGGATGGCCGTGGCGATCCTCATCGACGCCACCGTCGTGCGCGGCGTGCTGCTGCCCGCGGCCATGGCGGTGCTGGGCGAGCGCGCCTGGGTGCTGCCCGGTGGCCTGGGGCGGTTCTCGCACGTTCCCCGGCTGGCCGGCGGCGCTTCGCCGCAGCCGGTGGCCGCGCGCCTCGGCTCCGGATAGTTCGCGTATAGACGCAGTATTGGGCCCGCGAGAACTGTTCAGGCGACCGGAGACGATCACCTGAGGAGTTCTCGTGGCCGAGGAACAGGACGACAAGCAGACCTACCGCGTCGTGCTCAACGACGAGGAGCAGTACTCGATCTGGCCTGCCGACCGGGACCTGCCCGCCGGATGGCGCGCGGACGGCACCGAGGGTTCTCGGACCGACTGCCTCGCGCACATCGGTGAGGTGTGGACGGACATGCGCCCGCTCAGCCTCCGCCGCCGCATGGCGGAAGCAGCGCACTAGTCCACACGATCGGGAGGACAGGTCGACCATGAGCACCGGCGAGATCGAGCACACGAGCACCTCCGCCGACAGGGACGAGCTCCTGCGCCGGTGGCTCAGCGGCGGCGTGCGGGGCAGGCGGCGGACGATGGGGCGGGCGGACCGGTCCGCGCCGCTGCCGCTGTCGCACGGGCAGCGGCAGATGTGGTTCCTCAACCGGCTGGACCCCGGCAGCGCCGAGTACCTGGTGCCGCTGGCGTTCCGGTTGCGCGGGCCGCTGGACGTCACCGCGCTGGAACGGGCCTGGGAGCACGTCGTCGCCCGGCACGAGGTCCTGCGCACGCGGTACGCGGTGAACGGCACCGAGCCCGTGCAGGTGATCGACCCGCCCGCGCCGGTCGCGCTGCCGGTCACGCGGGTGTCCGATGTGGACGAGGCGGTGGGCGAGGAGGCCGTCGCGCCGTTCGACCTCGAACACGACTGGCCGGTGCGCGCGAAGCTGTGGCGCACCGGGCCCGAGGACCACGTGCTGACGCTCGTCTTCCACCACGTGGCGTTCGACGCCTGGTCCACGCGCGTCGTCGGCGAGGAGCTGGAGGCGCTCTACACGGCGTTCACGCGCGGTGAGCCCGCGCCGTTGCCGCCGGTGCCGACCCAGTACGCGGACTACGCCGTGTGGCAGCGCGAGGACCCGGCCCTGGAGCAGCAGCTCGCCTACTGGCACGAGCAGCTCGCCGGCATCGAGGTGGCCGACCTGCCCGCCGACCTGCCGCGGCCCGCGGTGCGCGACGCCGCCGGTGACGCCGTGGAGTTCGCGGTGCCGGCCGAGGTCGCCGGCAGGATCAGGGCGGTGGCCAAGGAGTACGGCACGACGCCGTTCGTCGTGCTCCTCACGGCCTTCCAGGTGCTGATGGCCCGCTACACCGGCCGCTCCGACGTGCCGGTCGGCACCACCGTGTCCGGCCGGACCCGGCCAGAGCTGCAGGGCATGATCGGCTACGGCGTCAACAACCTCGTGCTGCGCGCGCGGTGGGAGGGCGACCCGTCCTTCCGCGACCTGCTCGTCCAGGCACGCGGCACGCTCGCCGACGCCTACGACCACCAGGCAGTGCCCTTCGCCCGGCTCGTCGACGACCTGCAGCCCGAGCGGGACATGTCCCGCACCCCGCTGTACCAGGTCGCGTTCACCATGCACGACCGCGGCGGCGCGCCGTTCGGGCTGCCCGGCGTCACCGTCGAGCCGCGCACCGCCACCGGGCGGGTGGCCAAGTGCGACCTCGAACTGCAGATCAACGACCTGCCCGACGCCTCGTTCGCGGGGCAGCTGGTGTACGCGACGTCGGTGTTCCACGAGGAGACCGTGCAGCGCGCCGCCGGGCACCTGGTGCGGTTGCTGGAGTCCGCGCTGGCCGACACCGCGCTTCCGGTGTCCCGCCTGAACATCCTTGACGACGCGGAGTACGCGCTCGTCACCGGCGTGGTGCCCGGTCTGGGCAGCCCGGTGACCGACTGCGTGCACACCCTGTTCGAGGAGCAGGCCGCCCGCACGCCGAACGCCGTGGCGATCGTCGCCGGCTGCACCAGGCTGACCTACGCCGAGCTCAACGCCCGCGCCAACCGGCTGGCGCACCACCTGCGCGACCTCGGCGCCGGGCCGGAGACGCTGGTCGGCGTGCGCCTGGAACGCGGGCCCGACCTGCTGCCGGCCCTGCTCGGCGTGCTGAAGTCCGGCGCGGGCTACCTGCCGCTGGACCCGGTGAACCCGGAGGACCGGCTGCGGTACGTGCAGGCCGACGCGGACGTGTCCGTCGTGGTCGACGAGGAGCTGCTCGCCGCACTGCCGGACGGGCCAGACACCAACCCCGTGAACCGGTCCGCTCCCGACAACGTCGTCTACACGATCTACACCTCCGGCTCCACCGGCAAGCCCAAGGGCTGCGTGCTCACCCACGCCAACGTCGTGCGGCTCATGCGCACCGCCCAGGAGCACTACGAGTTCAACGAGTCCGACGTGTGGTCGATGTTCCACTCCTACGCGTTCGACGTGTCGGTGTTCGAGATGTGGGGCGCGCTGCTGCACGGCGGCACCCTCGTCGTCGTGCCGCGGGAGGTGACGCGGTCACCGGAGGACTTCCTGGACCTGCTGGTGGACAACGAGGTCACGGTGCTGAGCCAGACGCCGTCGGCGTTCCGCTCGCTCGTGTCCGCCGCCGCCGACGGCGACTCGCGCATCGACCGGCTGGTGCTGCGGGCGGTGATCTTCGCGGGCGAGAAGCTGGAGATGCCCGAGCTGCGGCCGTGGACCGACCGGCGCGGCCTGGACGAGCCGGTGCTCGCCAACATGTACGGCATCACCGAGACCACCGTGCACACCACGTTCTACGAGGTGCGGCCGGGAGACCTGGAGCTGTCGGCCGGCAACCCGATCGGGCGGCCGCTGGGCGACCTGAACGTGTACCTGCTCGACGCGCACGGCGGGCTGGTCCCCGTCGGCGTGCCCGGTGAGATCCACGTCGGCGGCCCCGGAGTCGCCCGCGGGTACCTCAACCGGCCGGAGCTGACCGCCGAGCGGTTCGTGCCGAACCCGTTCGGGCCGCCCGGCTCGCGGCTGTACCGCAGCGGTGACCTCGCACGGCGCCGCCCGGATGGCAGCCTGGACTTCCTCGGACGCGCCGACCACCAGGTCAAGATCCGCGGCTACCGCATCGAGCTCGGCGAGGTCGAGCTCGCGCTGACGGCACTGGACGACGTGCGCGACGCCGTGGTGATCGCACGCGACGAACGCCTCGTCGCCTACGTCGTGCCGGTCGCCGCAGAGCTGGACACCGCGTCGGTGCGGACGGCGCTCGGCCGCGACCTGCCGGACTACATGGTGCCGGCCGCGTTCGTGCGGCTCGACTCGATCCCGTTGACCCCGAACGGGAAGCTCGACCGCCGCGCACTGCCCGCACCCGACCTCGGCGCGTTCGCCCACGGCGAGTACGTGGCGCCGCGCACGCCGGTCGAGGAGCAGGTGGCCGCGGTGTGGGCGACGGCGCTGGAGGTGGAGCGCGTCGGTGTCCACGACGGGTTCTTCGACCTCGGCGGCGACTCGATCCGGGCGGTCGCGCTGGTGGGCGCGCTGCGGGCGGAGGGCTTCGACCTCGCCGTGCGCGACGTGTTCGAGCGCCGCACGGTCGCCGAGCTGTGCGAGCTGCTGACCGGCCGCACCGCCCTGGTCGCCGCGGACGACGCGCTGGTGGAACCGTTCGCGCTGATCTCGGCGCAGGACCGGGCCGCCCTGCCGGACGGCGTCGTCGACGCCTACCCGCTGTCGCAGATCCAGACCGGCATGGTCATCGAGATGCTGGCCGACGACAGCAAGAACAACTACCACAACTGCTCCTGCTTCCGGATCCTCGACGACCGCCCGTTCTCGTGGGAGGCCTTCGAACGCGCCGCGCGGATCGTGGTGGAGCGCCACGACATGCTGCGCACGAGCGTGCACCTCACCGACTACTCGGTGCCGCTGCAGCTGGTCCACGCCACCGCGACCATGGAGGTCGGTCAGCGCGACCTCGGCCACCTCGACGAGGAGGGCCAGCTCGCGACGCTGCGGGACTGGGTGCGCGAGCAGCGCGCCACGCCGTTCGACCTCACCGAGCCCACGCTCATGCGGTTCCACGCCCACCTCACCGGCACCGACCGGTGGTGGATCTCCATCACCGAGTGCCACCCGGTGATGGAGGGCTGGAGCTACCACTCGCTGCTGATGGAGCTGCTGCGGTTGTACCGCTCGATCCGCGACGGCGTGGAACCCGAGCCCCACGACCGCCCCGGCGTGCGGTTCGCCGACTCGGTCGCGGCGGAGCTGGAGTCGCTGGAGTCCGGTGTGGACGGTGCGTACTGGCGCTCCGTCGTCACCCGCTACCCGAAGGTCACGCTGCCGGCGGGCTGGGGTGAGGAGCCGGGGACGACGCACCACGTGCGGGTCTCGTGGGAGGACCTGGAGCCCGGCCTGCGGGCGCTGGCCGCGGACGCCGGTGCCTCGCTCAAGGCCGTCATGCTGTCGGCCTACCTCAAGGTGATGAGCCAGCTGACCGACCTGCCGTCGTTCCACGGCGGCCTGGTCTACGACGTGCGGCCCGAGGTGCTCGGCGCCGACCGGGTGTTCGGCATGTACCTCAACACGCTGCCGCTGCCGTTCGACCGCGGCGCGCCCTCGTGGCTCGACCTGGTGCGGCAGGTGTTCGCGCAGGAGGTCGAGTCCTGGGAGCACCGCCGGTACCCGCTGCCCGCAGTGCAACGCGAGTACGGCGCGGCCCAGCTGATCGACGTCTTCTTCAACTACCAGGACTTCCGCCAGGTGGACACCGGGCTGGTGGACGCCTCCGTCGGCATCGACGACAGCCCCACCGAGTTCCCGCTCACGATCTCCTCGCGCAACAAGCACATCTTCCTCACCGCCGCCTCGTCGTCGCTGAGCCTCGCCAACACCGAGCGCATCGCGGCGATGTTCCGCGCGGTGCTCGCGGACATGGCCGCTGACCCGGCGCGCGACGCCCAGAAGACGTTCGTCGCACCGGAGGAGACCGCGCGGACGCTGGGGGAGTGGGCGGTCAACCCCGCCCCCGCGGTCGAGAAGTGCACCTACGAGCTGTTCGAGGACCAGGTCGCCCGCACGCCGGACGCCGTCGCCGTCACCGACGGAACCCGGCAACTGTCCTACGTGGAGCTGGACGCGCTCGCCAACCGGTACGCGCACCGGCTGCGCGGCATGGGCGTCGATACCGAGTCCGTGGTCGGCGTGCTGCTCGACCGCGGCCCCGACCTGCTGGCGTGCCTGCTGGGCGTGTGGAAGGCGGGTGCGGCGTACCTGCCGATGGACCCGTCGTTCCCGGCCGGCCGCGTCACCGGCGCGCTCGCCGACGCCGAGGCCGCCGCGTTCGTCACGCAACCCGGGTACACCAACGACTTCGCCGGCCCGACGCTCCTCGTCGGCGTGGACGACGTCTCGGCCGAACCGGCGACCGCTCCCCAGCGGGTCGCCGACCTCGACCGGCTCGCCTACGTGATCTACACGTCCGGCTCGACCGGCCGGCCCAAGGGCGTCCAGGTGCCGCACCGCGGCCTGGTCAACCACGTGTGGTGGGCCGTGCAGGAGCTGGCGTCGCAGGGCACCGGTGGCGCGCCGCTGTTCTCGTCGATCGCCTTCGACCTCGTGGTGCCGAACCTGTGGGCGCCGGTGCTGGCCGGTCAGGCCGTGCACATGGTGCCGCAGGACACCGACCTGGCCGCGCTGGGTGAGGCGTTGTCCGGCCCGTACAGCTTCATCAAGCTCACGCCCGCGCACCTGGAGGTGCTGACCCACCAGCTGCCGCCCGAGCAGGCCAACGCGCTCGCGTCGGTGCTGGTGGTCGCGGGTGAGGCGCTGACCCGCCGGGTCGTCACGGCGTGGCGCGAGCTGGCGCCGGACGTGCGGCTGGTCAACGAGTACGGCCCGACCGAGACGTCCGTCGGAACGTGCACCCACCCCGTCGAGGGCCCGATCACCGCGGAGGTCCAGCCCATCGGGCGGCCGCTGCCCAACGTGACGATGTACGTGCTGGACCACCGGCTGGAGCCGGTGCCCGTGGGCGTGCCCGGCGAGCTGTACGTCGGCGGCACGGGTGTCGCACGCGGCTACGCCGACCGGCCGGAGCTCACCGCGGAACGCTTCCTGCCCGACCCGTACGGGTCGCCGGGAGCGCGGCTGTACCGCAGCGGCGACGTGGTCCGCGTGCTGCCCACCGGTGACGTGGACTTCCTGGGCCGCGGCGACGGCCAGGTCAAGATCCGCGGCTACCGGGTGGAGCTCGGCGAGATCGAGGCCAGGATCGCCGAGGACCCGCGCGTCACGGACGTGCGCGTGGTGCTGCGCGAGGACAACCCAGGTGAGAAGCAGCTCGTGGCCTACCTGGTCGGCGCGGACGCCGACCCGCAGGAGCTGCGCGCGCTGCTGGAACCCGTGCTGCCCACCTACATGGTGCCGTCGGCGTTCGTCCAGCTCGACGCCATCCCGTTGAACGCCAACGGCAAGGTCGACCGGGCCGCGCTGCCCGCACCCGGCGCGGACGCGTTCGCGCGGGCAGTGAGCGTGGCACCCAGGACACCGCTGGAGGAGCGGGTCGCCGCGGTGTGGCACGACGTGCTCGGCGCCGACTTCGGCGTGCACGACGACTTCTTCGACCTGGGCGGCGACTCGATCCGCGCGGTCGCGCTGATCGGCGCGCTGCGGGCCTCCGGGTTCGACGTGTCCGTGAAGGACGTGTTCGGGCACCGCACGGTCGCGGCGCTGTGCGAGCGGCTGTCCGGCCGCGCCGCGGTGTCGGAGGAGACCTTCGTCGAGCCGTTCGCGCTGATCAGCGCGGAGGACAGGGCGGCGCTGCCGGACGGCGTCGTCGACGCCTACCCGTTGTCGCAGGTGCAGACCGGCATGCTGGTCGAGATGCTGGCCGACCCCGGCCGCAGCAACTACCACAACGTCAACGTCTACACCGTGCACGACGACCGGCCGTTCGACGTGCTGGCGTTCGCCCGCGCGGTGCGGATCGTCGTGGCACGGCACGACGTGCTGCGCACCAGCGTGCACCTGACCGGTTTCTCGGTGCCGCTGCAGCTCGTGCACTGGGTCACCGAGACGCCGATCGGCCGGTTCGACCTGCGCCACCTCGACGTGCGCGACCGGCGGGCCGCGGTGTCGGACTTCGTCGCCGCCGAACGCGCGGACGTGTTCGACCTCGCCGCCGGCACACCGCTGCTGCGGGTCAGCGCACACCTCATGACCGACGACGAGTGGCTGTGCTCGTTCACCCAGAACCACGCGGTGATGGACGGCTGGAGCAACCAGCTGTTCCTGATGGAGCTCGTCGAGGTCTACCGGCGGGTGCGCGACGGCCAGGAGCCCGACCGGTACGAGCCGGTCCCGGTGCGGTACGCGGACTTCGTGGCGGCCGAGCTGAGGTCGCTGGAGTCGCGGGAGGACGCCGGGTACTGGCAGCGGCTCGTCGACGAGCACGCCAAGTTCGAGATCCCCGCCGGCTGGCACGGTGACCGCACCGCCCCGGTGGCACCCGTGCGCGCCGGCACCGACTTCGGCGACCTCGCGGACGGGCTGCGCGCTCTGGCGTCGGCGGCGAAGGTGTCGATGAAGAGCGTGCTCGTCGCCGCGCACGTCAAGGTGATGAGCCAGCTCACCGGCGAGACCGCGTTCCACACCGGGCTCGTCACGCACTCCCGGCCGGAGGCGCCCGGCGCGGACCGGCTGTACGGCAACTTCCTCAACACCCTGCCGTTCCCCTCCGACCGCTCCGCGCGCACCTGGCGCGAGCTGGTGCGGCAGGTGTCCGACCGGGAGATCGAGGCCTGGGCGCACCGGCACTACCCGATGCCCGCCATCCGCGGGCACGGCGGCCGGCTCGTGGACGTGTTCTTCGGGTTCCTCGACTTCCACCGGCTGGACGCGCGGGTCGCCGAGGACGGCTGGGGCTTCAACGACGCGCCCAACGAGTTCGCGCTCGCGATCACGACGCTCGGCGGTCTGCTCGCCATCACCACGAACTCGCACGTCCTCAGCCAGGACAACGCCGACCGCGTGGCCGGGATGTTCCGCGCCGTGCTGGCGTCCATGGCGGCCGAAGTGGACGGCGACGCACGGGCGGTGTACCTGCCGGAGGGCGAGCGGGACCGGCTCCTGGAGCTCGGCGGCACCAGCCCGGTACCCGTGGTGAAGTGCGTGCACGAACTGTTCGAGGACCAGGTCGCGCGCACGCCGGACGCGGTGGCCGTGGTCGCCGGCGGGGTGTCGCTGACCTACGCGGAACTCAACGCGCGGGCCAACCGGTGGGCGCACCACCTGCGTTCGCTCGGCGCGGGACCGGAGCAGCTGGTGGGCGTCTCGCTCGATCGCGGCCCCGGCCTGCTGCCCGCACTGCTGGGCGTGCTGAAGTCCGGTGCGGGCTACCTGCCGCTGGACCCGGTGAACCCGCCGGAGCGGCTGGAGCACATCCGCGAGGACGCCGGCGTCTCCATCGTGATCACCTCGCCCGAGGTGCCGGAGGGACCGGAGACCAACCCCGTCACGGTGTCCGGCCCGGACAACGTCATCTACACGATCTACACCTCCGGGTCGACCGGTAAGCCCAAGGGCTGCGTGCTGACCCACCGCAACGTCGTGCGGTTGATGGCGACGGCGCAGGAGCACTACGCGTTCGACGAGTCGGATGTCTTTTCGTTGTTCCACTCGTATGCGTTCGACGTGTCGGTGTTCGAGATGTGGGGGGCGTTGCTGCACGGCGGCACGCTTGTGGTGGTGCCGCGTGAGGTGACGCGGTCGCCGGAGGACTTCCTGGACCTGGTGGTGGACACCGGGGTCACGGTGCTGAGCCAGACGCCGTCGGCGTTCCGGTCCATCGACCCCGAGGACCCGCGCACCGGCCGGTGGTCGGTGCGGACGGTGGTCTTCGCCGGTGAGAAGCTGGAGATCGGCGAGCTGCGGCCGTGGCTGGACCGGGTCGCCCTGGTCAACATGTACGGCATCACCGAGACGACCGTGCACACGACCTACCACCGCGTCGCCGCGGCCGACCTGGCCGGTGGCAACGCCATCGGCTCGCCGTTGCGCGACCTGTCGGTGCACCTGCTGGACCCGCACGGGCAGCTCGTGCCGTTCGGGGTGCCGGGCGAGATCCACGTCGGCGGTCCCGGTGTGGCCCGCGGGTACCTGAACCGGCCGGAGCTGACCGCCGAGCGGTTCGTGCCGGACCCCTTCGGTGCGCCCGGCTCGCGGCTGTACCGCAGCGGTGACCTCGCGCGGCGCCGCCCGGACGGCAGCCTGGACTTCCTCGGACGCGCCGACCACCAGGTCAAGATCCGCGGCTACCGCGTGGAGCTGGGCGAGATCGAGGTCGCGCTCAGCTCGCTGCCCGGCGTGCGGGAGGCCGTCGTGGTCGTGCGCGACGACCGGCTCGTCGCCTACGTCGTCGGTGCGGACGGGACCGACCTGCGCCCGGCGCTGGCCAGGAACCTGCCGGACTACATGGTGCCGTCGGCGTTCGTGCCGCTCGACGCCATCCCGTTGACCGCCAACGGCAAGCTCGACCGGCGCGCACTGCCCGACCCGGACGCCGGCGCGTTCGCGGGCACCGGTCACGTCGCCCCGCGCACCCCCGTGGAGGAGCGGATCGCCGCGGTGTGGCGGGACGTGCTGAAGCTCGACCGGGTGGGCGTCCACGACGGGTTCTTCGAGGTGGGCGGCGACTCGATCCGCGCGGTGCGGCTGGTGGGCGCGCTGCGTGCGGGAGGCGTCGACCTGTCCGTGCCCGAGGTGTTCGAGCACCGCACGATCGCGGGCCTCGCCTCGATCGCGTCCGGACGCGCGGACGTCACCGCACGCGGACCGGTCGAGCCGTTCGAGCTGGTCAGCGCGGCGGACCGGGCGAAGGTGCCCGCGGGTGCCGCCGACGCGTACCCGATGTCGCAGGTGCAGACCGGCATGGTCGTCGAGCTGCTGACCGAGGACGACGCCTACCGCAGCTTCGCCTCCTACCGGATCGCCGGGCCGTTCTCGGCGGACGCCCTGCGCGCGGCGGCGCGGATCGTGGTGGCACGGCACGACCTGCTGCGGACCTCGTTCGACCTCTACACGTACTCCGTCCCGATGCAGGTCGTGCACGCCGAGGTCGACGTCCCGGTGACCGTGCACGAGGTGCACGGCGAGGACGCGTTGATGGAGTCGCTGCTCGCCCAGCGCAACGCGACCTTCGACCTGGACTCGGCGCCGCTGCTGAAGATCGCCGCGCACCTCACCGGTGACGACGGCTGGTGGCTCTCGCTGTGCCGGCCGCACGCGATCGTCGAGGGCTGGAGCCACAACTGGCTGCTCGCCGAGCTGGTCGACTGCTACCGGCGGCTGCGCGACGGCCTCGCGCCGGCGCCGCACACCCCGCCCGGAGTGCGGTACGCCGACTACATCGCCGCCGAGCTGGCGTCACTGGAGTCCGAAGAGGACGCCGCCTTCTGGCGTGATGTCGTGCACGCGCACGCCCCGGTGACGCTGCCGGAGCCGTGGCGCGGCGAGGAACCCGGCGAGAGCTACGACGTGCCGGTCGCGCTGGACGAGCAGGCGCTGACGGCGGTCGCGGCCGAGCTGCGCGTGTCGGTGAAGACCGTGCTGCTCGCCGCGCACGTCAAGGTGATGGGGCAGCTGACCGGGGCACCGGCGTTCCACGTCGGCCTGGTGTGCGACGCGCGGCCCGAGCTCGACGGCGCCGACCGCGTCTACGGCATGCACCTCAACACCGTGCCGTTCCCGGCGGACCGGTCCGCGACGACGTGGCGCGAGCTGGTGCTGCGGGTGTTCGACCGCGAGGTCGAGCTGTGGCCGCACCGCCGTTACCCGATGCCCGCGATCCAGCGCGCCTGGCCGGGCGGCCGGCTCGTGGACGTCGCGTTCAACTACGTCGACCTGCGGCACGAGGAGTCCGCCGGCGAGGACGTCGAGTCCCGGTACTCGGTGTCGCAGACCGAGTTCGGCCTCACGCTGCACTGCCGCCCGAACCGCCTGAACCTCACCGCGAACACCGCCGTGCTGTCCCGTGCGGACGGTGCGCGGCTCGGCGAGATGTACGCGGCGGTGCTCGACGCGATGACCGCCGACCTCGACGGCGACGCCCGCACGACCCACCTGCCCACCGGGGAACGCGCCCGCCTGCTCATCGAGGCGTCGGCAACCGAGCGGGAACCGGTCGACCTGTGCGTGCAGCAGGAGTTCGAGCGCCGGGTCGCGCTCGCCCCGGACGCCATCGCCCTGACCTCCGACGACTACGCGGCGACCTACGCCGACCTCAACGCACGCGTCAACCGGTTGGCGCACCACCTGACCGGCCTCGGCGTCGGACCCGAGACGGTCGTCGCGATCTGCCTGGAGCGCTCACCGGAGCTGGTCACCGCCGTGCTCGCGGTGCTCAAGGCGGGCGGCGCCTACCTGCCGCTCGACCCGGAGACCCCGCCCGCGCGCCTGGAGTTCATGCACTCCGACGCCGGCGCGCGGCTCCTGGTCACGCGGAGCTCCCTGCTGGACCGGGTGTCGCACGAGACGGTCGTCCTGGTCGACGAGCCCGCACTGCAGGACCTGCCCGACACCGACCCCGCCCCGCGGGCCACGCAGGACAACCTCGCGTACGTCATCTACACGTCCGGGTCCACCGGCCGGCCCAAGGGCGTGATGGTGCGCCGCGGCGGCATGGGCAACCACCTGCTCGCCAAGGTCGAGGACCTCGGGCTCACCGAGCGGGACAGCGTGGTGCAGAACGCCTCGCCGTCGTTCGACATCTCGGTGTGGCAGATGCTCGCACCGCTGGTCGTCGGCGGCGAGGTCCGGGTCGTGGACGGCGACACGGCGCTCGACCCGGACGCGCTGTTCGGCCTCGTGGCGCAGGAGCGGATCACCGTGCTGGAGGTCGTGCCCTCGCTGCTGCGCACCGCGCTGGACAGCACGGGCGCGGACGGCACCGGGCTGCCCCCGCTGCCGCACCTGCGGTGGCTGATGGTGACCGGTGAGGCGCTGCCGGCGGAGCTGTGCCCGCGGTGGTTCACCCGGTACCCGCGCATCCCGCTGGTCAACGCCTACGGCCCGACCGAGTGCTCGGACGACGTGACGCACGCGTTCCTGACCGAGCGGCTGCACGGACGGCGCGTGCCGATCGGTGAGGCCGTCCGCAACACCCGCCTCTACGTGCTGGACGCCCGGCTGGAGCCGGTGCCCTCCGGTGTCGCGGGCGAGCTGTACGTCGGCGGGCTCGGCGTCGGTCGCGGCTACCTGAACCGGCCGGACCTCACCGCGGAGAAGTTCGTGCCCGACCCGTTCGGCCCGGCGGGCGCGCGGCTCTACCGCACCGGTGACCTCGCGAGCTGGCGGCCGGACGGCGCACTGGACTTCCTCGGCCGGATCGACGACCAGGTGAAGGTGCGCGGCCACCGGATCGAGCTGGGCGAGATCGAGGCGGAGCTCTCGGCGTTCGACGAGGTCCGCGAGGCGCTGGTGATCGTGCGCGACGACCGGCTGGTGGCCTACTACACCGGTGGGTCACCGGCGCGGGAGGAGCTGCGCGACCGGCTCGCCCGCACGTTGCCCGACTACATGGTGCCGGCGGCGTTCGTGCGGCTCGACGAGTTCCCGTTGACGCCCAACGGCAAGCACGACCGCAAGGCGCTGCCCGAACCCGGTGACGACGCGTTCGCCCGCGGCGAGCACCTCGCGCCGCGCACGGAGACCGAGGCCCGCGTCGCCGAGATCTGGCGGACCGCGCTCGGACTCGACCGAGTAGGCGTGCGGGACGGGTTCTTCGACATCGGCGGTGACTCGATCCGCGCGGTCGGACTGGTCGGCGCGTTGCGGGCCGAGGGCTTCGACGTCGCCGTGCGGGACGTCTTCGAGGCGCGCACGGTCGAGAACCTGTGCCGGCTGTTCACCGGTCGCGGCGTGGCGGCCGAGCAGGAGTACGTCGAGCCGTTCGCGCTGGTCTCGGCGGAGGACCAGGCGTTGCTGCCCGCGGACGTCGTCGACGCCTACCCGGTGGGCCGCACCCAGCTCGGCATGATCATCGAGATGCTGGCCGACGACGGCAGGCACCCGTACCACATCATCAACACGTTCCGGGTGACCGAACCCGAGCCGCTCGACCACGCCGCGCTCACGGCGGCCGCCCGCGTGCTGGCCGACCGGCACGAGGTGCTGCGCACGTCGTTCCGGCTCACCGGCTTCTCCGAGCCGCTGCAGCTCGTGCACGGCAGCGCCGACCTGCCGGTCGAGCTCCGCGACGTGCGCGGACTGTCCGAAGAGGACCTGGTCGGCGTCAGGCAGGAGCTGGCGGCCGAGCAGCGCGCCGCGGTGTTCGACGTCGCGAGGGCACCGCTCATGCGGATCATCGCGCACGTCGAGGCCGACGACGCGTGGTGGGTGACGTTCACCCAGTCGCACGCGATCACCGAGGGCTGGAGCTACCACCTGCTGCTCATGGAGCTGCTGGACGTCTACCGGGCGATCCGCGACGGCGCCGAACCCGAGCCGTACGACCGGCCGCGGGTGCGGTTCGCCGACACGATCGCCGGTGAGCTGGCGGCACTGGGCTCCGCGGCGGACCGGGCCTACTGGCAGCGCGTCACCGGCACGCAGGCGCCGGTGGTCATGCCACCGGAGTGGGCCGGCGACTCCGACGAGCGCGTCTACGTCGAGGTGCCGTTCGACGACCTCGGCGCCGCCCTGCGCTCGGCGGCCAGCGCCGCCGGTGTGTCGATGAAGAGCGTGCTGCTGGCCGCGCACCTCAAGGTGATGGGCCAGGTCACCGACGAACCGGCGTACCACACCGGCCTGGTGTGCGACGTCCGCCCGGAGGTGCTCGGCGCGGACCGGGTGCCCGGCATGTACCTCAACACCCTGCCGATGGGCGTCGACCGGTCGGCGCGGACGTGGCGCGAGCTGCTGACGCAGGTGTTCGACGCCGAGGTCGAGCTGTGGGCGCACCGGCGGTACCCGATGCCCGCGGTCCAGCACGACTGGGGCGGCGGCCGGCTGATCAACGTGCTGTTCAACTACCTCGACTTCCACCACGTCGACACCGACCGCGTCGCGACCGGCACCCGGATGAACATCGGCCCCAACGAGTTCGACCTGTCGATCTTCAACCGCGGCGACCGGCTCTGGGTGAACTCGCACGAACGCGTGCTCAGCCGCGCCAACACCGAACGCCTCGCCGGCATGTACCGCGCGGTGCTCGAAGCCATCGCGTCCGACGTGGACGGTGACGCGCGGGCCGTGCACCTGCCGGCCGGTGAACGGGAACGGCTGCTCGGCTTCACCGACGCCGTCGCGGAACCGGTGTCGTCCTGCGTGCACGAGCTGTTCGAGCAGCAGGCGGCGCGCACCCCCGACGCGGTGGCCGTGGTCGCCGGCGGGGTGTCGCTGACCTACGCCGAACTCAACGCGCAGGCCAACCGCCTGGCGCACCACCTGCGTTCCCTGGGCGCCGGGCCGGAGCAGCTCGTCGGCGTGTGCCTCGACCGCGGTCCCGACCTGCTGCCCGCACTGCTGGGCGTGCTCAAGTCGGGCGCGGGCTACCTGCCGCTGGACCCGGTGAACCCGCCGGAGCGGCTGGAGTACGTCCGCGAGGACGCCGGCGTCTCGATCGTGGTGGACGCGGAGGTGCTGGCCGCTCTGCCCGAGGGGCCGGACGCGAACCCCGTGTCGCTGACGGTGCCGGACAACCTGATCTACACGATCTACACCTCGGGTTCGACCGGCAAGCCGAAGGGCGTCTGCCTGACCCACAGCAACGTCGTGCGGTTGATGGCGACGGCCCAGGAGCACTACGCGTTCGACGAGTCGGATGTGTTCTCGTTGTTCCACTCGTATGCGTTCGACGTGTCGGTGTTCGAGATGTGGGGTGCACTGCTGCACGGCGGCACGCTTGTGGTGGTGCCGCGTGAGGTCACCCGCTCGCCGGAGGACTTCCTGGACCTGTTGGTGGACACCGGGGTCACGGTGCTGAGCCAGACGCCGTCGGCGTTCCGGTCCATCGTCGCGTTCGCGGACGACCCGCGGATCACGCGGCTGTCGGTGCGCGCGGTGGTCTTCGCCGGTGAGAAGCTGGAGATCGGCGAGCTGCGGCCGTGGGTCGAGCGCGTCGGGCTCGGGCGGGTCGCGCTGGTGAACATGTACGGCATCACCGAGACGACCGTGCACACGACCTACCACCGGCTGTCCAAGAAGGACACGCTGCCCGGCGCGGGCAACCCCATCGGCCGACCGCTGAGCGACCTCGCCGTGCACCTGCTGGACGCGCACGGCAACCTCGTGCCGATCGGCACCCGCGGCGAGATCCACGTCGGTGGCCCCGGCGTGGCCCGCGGCTACCTGAACCGGCCGGAGCTGACCGCCGAGCGGTTCGTGCCGGACCCGTTCGGACCGCCCGGATCGCGGCTGTACCGCAGCGGCGACCTGGCCCTGCGGCGACCGGACGGCAGCCTCGGCTTCGCCGGCCGGGCCGACGACCAGGTCAAGATCCGCGGCTACCGGGTCGAGCTGGGCGAGATCGAGGCGGCACTGGTCGCTCACCCGGACGTGCGTGACGCGGTGGTCGTGCTGCGCGACGAGTCGCTGGTCGGCTACGTCGTGCCCGCGGGTGACCCGGCCGGACTGGACGCTGCCGCAGACCCGGCCGGGCCGGACTCCGCCGGGCCGAACCCCACCGGCCTCGACCCCGCCGACCTGCGGGCCTGGCTCGGCCGCACGTTGCCGGACTACATGGTCCCGGCCGCCTACCCGGTGCTCGACCGGATTCCGCTGACCCCCAACGGGAAGCTGGACAAGCGGGCACTGCCCGCACCGGACCGGGGCGCGTTCGCCGGTGCCGAGTTCGTCGCCCCGCGCACGCCGGTCGAGGAACGGGTCGTGGCGATCTGGCGCGCGGTGCTCGGCGTCGACCGGGTCGGGCTGGCCGACAGCTTCTTCGACCTGGGCGGGGACTCGATCCGCGCCGTGATGGTCGTGGGGAAGATGAAGGCCGCCGGGATCGCGGTGACCGCCCTCGACGTGCTGCGGCACCAGACGATCGCCGCGGTGCTGGCGCTGTCGTCCCACGACGCCGGTGCCGAGCCGGTCGAACCGTTCGCGTTGCTCTCCGACGCCGACCGGGCGCTGCTGCCGGACGGGCTGGTGGACGCCTACCCGCTGACCCAGCCGCAGACCGGCATGCTGGTGGAGATGCTGGCCGGGGACGGCCCGCGCAGCTACCACCGGGTGGCGTCGGCGCGGATCAGCGAACCGTTCTCCCGCGACGCCCTGCACCGCGCCCTGCACCTGCTCGTGTCACGGCACGAGGCGCTGCGGACGTCGGTGGACCTCGACCGGTGCTCGGTGCCGGTGCAGCTGGTGCACGCCTCGGCCGAGGTGCCGTTGAAGGTGGTGGACCTGACCACGGCCGCTGACGCGGACGAGCAGGTGCGCGCGGCGTTGCGCGGTGAGGCGGAGACCGCGATCCCGCACTCCGCGGCACCGTTGCTGCGGCTGACCGTGCACCGGCTCGCCGGCGGGCAGTGGCAGCTGACGATCACCCAGTCGCACGTGGTCATCGACGGCTGGACGTTCAGCACCCTGCGCGCCGAGCTGCTGGAGACCTACCGCGCCGTGCGCGACGGTGCCGACCTGCCCGCGTTCACGCCGTCCCGGCTGCGGTTCGCGGACACCGTCGCGGCGGAGCTGCGCGCGCTGCGGTCCACTGAGGACCGCGCGTACTGGCAGGACGTCGTCGACGGGTTCGAACCGTTCGCGCTGCCCGACGGATGGGGCGGTTCCGGTGAGGACAGCCACCTCCGCGTGCCGCTCGACGACCTGTCGGAGGGGCTGCGCGCGGTCGCCGCGGCGGCCGGGGTGCCGGTGAAGAGCGTGCTGCTGGCCGCCCACCTCAAGGTGCTCAGCCAGCTCACGCCCGCGCGGCGGTTCCACTCGGGGCTCGTCACGCACTGCCGCCCGGACGGCGGCGACCGCGTCTACGGCACGCACCTCAACACCGTGCCGTTCCCGGTGGAGGTCACCTCGTCCTGGACGGACCTCGCCCGGCAGGTGTTCGACCGCGAGCTGGGGATGTGGCCGCACCGGCACTTCCCGATGCCCGCGATCCAGCACGAGCTGGCGGGCGGCGGGCGGCTCGTGCAGGTCTACTTCAGCTACGAGGACTTCGGCACGCCCGACGTGGCCGCCGATCCCGCGGAGGGCTTCAGCCACGACGAGTTCCCGCTCGCCGTGACGGCCTCCGACACCTGCCTGTTCCTGGCGTGCGACGGCGCGGTCCTCAGCCGGGCCAACGCCGAGCGGCTCGCCCAGATGTACCGGGCGGCGCTGGCGTCGGTCGTCGCGGGTGAGGACTGCGGGACCTACCTGCCCGAGGGCGAACCGGTGCTGCCGGTCGGCCCGGAGCCGGCGGTGTCCAGGCCGGCCCCCGACATGTTCGAGTCGCACGTCCGGGCAACACCGGACGCACCTGCGGTGACGTTCGAGGGCGCCACCGTGTCGTACGCCGAGCTCGACGCGCGGGCCAACCGCGTCGCCCACCTGCTCCGCGCGAAGGGCGTGGGCACCGAGTCCCTCGTGGGCGTGCTGCTGGACCGCGGGGTGGACCTCGTCGCGGCGCTGCTGGGCGTGTGGAAGGCGGGCGCGGCCTACGTGCCGGTGGACCCGTCGTTCCCGGCGGCGCGGGCGGAGGAGATGCTGCGCGGCTGTGCGGCGGTGCTCGACGCGCCGGCGCTCGACGGGCTCGACGCCTTCCCGGCGACCACGCCGGATCGTGCGACGGACCCCGGCCACCTGGCGTACGTGATCTACACGTCCGGGTCGACCGGCCGTCCCAAGGGCGTGCAGGTCACCCACGGCGGCCTGGCGAACTTCCTGGCCTACGTGCGGGCCGAGTACGTGCGCGACCGCGGTGCGCCGCTGTTCGCGTCGATCGCCTACGACATGGTCGTGTCCAACGTGCACGGACCGCTGACCGCCGGTGCGCCGCTGCACCTGGCGCCGCGCGACCTCCCGCTCGACGAGCTGGGCGACTGGCTGGTCCGGCAGGGCCCGTTCGACTTCGTCGAGCTGACCCGCAGCCACCTGGAGCTGGTCACCGGGCAGGTGCCGGGCGTGCTCGCCCGCGACCTGGTCGTCGGCGGCGAGGCCGTGTCCGGTCACGTGGTGGCGTCGGCGCGCGGCCTGGTCACCGGTCGGATCGTCAACTCCTACGGACCGACCGAGACCACGGTGACGTCCAACGAGTTCGTCGTGCCGGACGGCGCCGACGCCGTGCCGATCGGCACGCCGCTGCCCGGTGTCTCGACCTACGTCCTGGACTCCGCGCTGCGACCGGTGCCCGTCGGCGTGCCCGGCGAGCTGTACGTCGGCGGTGCCGGGGTGGCCCGCGGCTACCGGGACGAGCCCGCGATGACCGCGGACCGGTTCGTGCCGGACCCGTTCGGCGCGCCCGGTTCCCGGCTCTACCGCACCGGCGACCTCGCCCGCGTGCTGCCCTCCGGTGACGTCGACTTCCTCGGCCGCGACGACGGCCAGGTGAAGATCCGCGGGTTCCGGGTGGAGCTCGGTGAGATCGAGTCGGTCCTGCGGGAACGGCTCGACGACGCCCGCGTCGTCGTGGACTCCGGCCGGCTCGTCGCCTACGTGGTGGGGGAGCGGGACGACCTGCGCCCGTGGCTCGCCTCCCGCCTGCCCGCCCACCTGGTGCCGGCCGCGTTCGTGCCGGTACCGGAGATCCCGTTGACCGCCAACGGGAAGCTCGACCTCCGCGCGTTGCCCGCGCTGGACGGGTCGGCGTTCGCGCAGCGGTCCTACCAGGAACCGATCACCGACACCGAGCAGTGGCTCGCCGACGTGTGGGCCGAGGTGCTCGGCCTGGAGCGGGTCGGTGCCGCCGACCGGTTCTTCGAGCTCGGTGGCCACTCGATCCTGGTCTTCCAGGTGATCGCGGCGGCCCGGCGCGCGGGACGGGCGCTGTCGTTGCTGGCGATGTACGCCGACGACCGCCTTTCGGCCGTGGCCGCGGCGATCGACCAGGCACGGCCGGCGCCGGTCGAACACAGCGTGGCGGACGTGAGCGTGACAGACGTGAGCGTGGCGGTGATCCGCGGTGGTGAGCTCGCCGAGGCCCGCACTCGGGGCGCGGTCAGCGCGGACACGGTGTTCCAGGTCGGTTCGCTGAGCAAGCCGGTCACCGCGTTCACCGCGCTGCGGCTGGTCCAGCAGGGCGTGCTCGACCTCGACGCGGACGTGAACACCCACCTGACGAGCTGGTCGGTCCCCGCCGACGGCCGCGTCACCCTGCGGCAGCTGCTCAGCCACCTGTCCGGGCTCGCCCCGGCGCCCAACCCGGGCTACGCCGAGCTGCCCGGACTGGCGGAACTGCTGCGGGACGTCCGGCTCGAAACGCCGCCCGGCGCGATGTTCCGCAAGGCGGACGTCAACTACACGGTCGTCGAGCAGCTCCTGGAGGACGTCACCGGCCGGCCGTTCGCCGAGCTGGTGCGGGAGCTGGTGTTCGCACCGCTCGGCATGGCGCGCAGCGGCTACGGCCCGGCGACCGGACCGGCGGCCCAGGGGCACGACCAGGACGGCAAGCCAGTCCCGTGGCTGCTGTGGCCCGCCGCGGCGAGCGGCCTGTGGACCACGGCGGGCGACCTCGCGTCGTTCCTGCTGGAGGTCCGCCGGTCGCGCCTCGGCCACGCCGGTGCGCTGCTGCCACCGGAGCTGGCCGGGGAGATGGTGACACCGCAGCACCGGCACAGCGCGTACGGGCTCGGCGTGGTCGTGGACGACCTCGGCACCGACGTCCAGTTCGGGCACGGCGGCACGGGCGGTGGCTTCCACGCCATGGCGATGTGCCGCATCGGCCAGGGCACCGGGTTCGTCGCGCTCACCGGTTCCGACGCGGGCGCCGACGTGGTGAAGCAGTACACCTCCCTGCTCGAAGGCGACCGATGAGCGCGGGGGTGCTGCGGCACAACCGGGACTTCCGGCTGCTGTGGACCGGCGCGGGCATCTCCGCGCTGGGCGGCACGGTCACGACGGTCACCTACCCGCTGCTGATGATCTGGCACGACGGGTCACCGGTGCGGGCCGGGCTCGTCGGGTTCGCGGCGCTGCTGCCGATGCTGCTGCTCCAGCTGCCCGCAGGGGTGTTCGTCGACCGCTGGGACCGGCGCCGCGTGATGATCACGTGCGACGCGGTGTCGTTCCTGTCGATCGGCAGCGTCGCGATCTCGTTGCTGCTCGGGCACCTGTGGCTGCCGCACCTGCTCGCCGTGGCGTTCCTGGAGGGCAGCGCGCAGATCTTCTACCGGCTGTCGGAACGCGCGGCGGTGCGCAACGTCGTGCACCCCGACCACCTGCCGGCCGCGCTGTCGCAGAACGAGGCGCGCGGCCGTGCGGCGGGGCTGCTGGGCCAGCCGCTGGGCAGCGTCCTGTTCGCGCTGGTGCGGTGGGCGCCGTTCGTGTTCACCGCGCTCGGGCACCTCGTCGCACTGGTCACGCTGCTGCTGATCCGCAAGGACTTCCAGACCGAGCGGGGTCAGCGCAAGAACATCAGGGCCGAGATCGCCGAGGGCGTCGGCTGGCTGCTGCGGCAGCGGTTCCTGCGCTCCGCCGTGCTCCTGGTGGCCGTGACCAACGTGCTGTTCCAGGTCCTGTCCCTGAGCCTGGCGCTGATCATCAAGGAGAACGGCGGCTCGCCCGCGGTGATCGGCGTGATCGGTGCCGCGTCCGGTGTCGGCGGCGTGCTGGGCGCGATGAGCGGCTCGTGGTTCGTCCGCAGGCTCCGGCCGGGCATGGTGATCATCACCGTGTTCGCGGTGTGGGCGCTGCTGATGCCGATGGTCGCGCTGACCTCCAGCCCGGTCGTCCTCGGCGGCCTGTTCGCCGGCATGTCGTTCGCCGGTGCCCTGGTCAACGTGATGGCCGGCGTCTACCAGGTGCAGGTCACGCCCGACGAGATGCAGGGCCGGGTCGGCAGCGTGGCCGGCCTGCTCAGCTCGGGTGCCAACTCGTTCGGCGCGCTGGCCGCCGGGTTCCTGCTGGCGTCCTGGGGGACCGGGCACACGGTGCTCGGCGTCGGCGCGGTGATGGCCGCCGTCGCCGTGACCGCCTGGCTGATGCCCGCCGTCCGCACCACCGAGTACCGGGAAAGGGTGACCGCATGACCAAGGCGATCGAGAGCCTGTTCAGCCAGTACGGGGAAACCGACCCGTACGCGCTGTACCGGCGGCTGCGCGAGCTCGGCCCGGTGCACTGGGACCAGTGGATGCGCACCTGGATCGTGCTCGACCACGAGGAGATCACCCGGCTGTCCAAGGACCCCCGGCTCTCCGGCGCCCGGATCGAGCAGTTCTACGAACAGCTCCCCGAGGAGGCGCGCACCGGGCTGGCGACGCTGAAGGACGCGCTGGCGCCGATGATGCTGTTCAACGAGCCGCCCCGGCACACCCGGCTGCGGCAGCTGTTGCGCCCCGGGCTTACCCCGCGGTTCGTCAAGGAGATCCGGTCGGTCATCTCCGACCGGGTGGAGTCGCTGCTCGACGAGGCCGCTGCCCGCGGCGGGATGGACGTGATCGCGGACTTCTCCGAACCGCTCACGCGGGACGTGGTCGGGCAGCTCGCCGGCGTTCCCGAACGCGGCGCGCACCTGCTGGAGAGCTGGCAGGGGCTGCTGCACGAGTTCTTCACCCAGTCCCGGCGCGAGGTGCCGCGGGTCGCCGCGCTGCGCGGCCTGTTCGACGAGGGCGCGCAGGCCCGCCGCGACGGCACCGGCACCGACCTGTTCACCAGGATGGTGTCCGGGCAGCTCGCCAAGGACGACTACACCGAGGACGAGGTCTTCGCGAACTTCCTGCTGCTCATCGACGCGGGCCAGGCGACGACCACGCACCTGATCGGCAACGCCGTGCTCGCCCTCGTCGAACACCCCGACCAGCAGCAGCTCCTGCGGTCCAGGCCCGAGCTGGCGGCGAACGCGGCGCACGAGTTCCTGCGCTACGACAGCTCCGTGCAGTTCACCAGCCGGGTGGCGCTGGAGGACATCGAGATCGCCGGGCAGCGCATCGAACGCGACCAGTCCGTGGCGCTCGTGCTCGGCGCGGGCAACCGGGACCCCAAGCGCTACGCCGACCCCGACCGGCTCGACGTGACCCGCAGGGCGCACGACCAGCTGTCGTTCGGGCACGGCATCCACTACTGCCTCGGCGCCTCGCTGGCGCTGGCCGAGATCGAGATCGCCGTCTCCCGGCTGCTCGGCCGGTTCTCCACCATCGAGCTGCTGGACCGGTCGCCTGCCTGGCTGGAGAGCATCAACTTCCGGTTCCTGCGGCACCTGCGGATCGAGGTCCGGTGACGGGCCGCTGGTTCCGCGCGTTCGTGCCGCGTCCGCAGGCACCGCGGCAGCTGGTGTGCTTCCCGCACGCCGGTGGCGCTGCCAGCGCGTTCCGCGGCTGGGCCGAGCTGCTCGGACCGGCCGTCGAGGTGGTGGCCGTGCAGTACCCCGGACGGCAGGACCGCATCGGCGACCCGCTGCCCGCCGACCTCGCGGAGCTCGCGACGTGGGT
This sequence comes from Lentzea sp. NPDC042327, assembly GCF_040647275.1. Taxonomy (NCBI): domain Bacteria; kingdom Bacillati; phylum Actinomycetota; class Actinomycetes; order Pseudonocardiales; family Pseudonocardiaceae; genus Lentzea; species Lentzea sp. NPDC042327. Next base: position 259,824 of record NZ_JBEZBX010000001.1, on the reverse strand, counting down.
GGCCGAGCAGGTCGAACCGCGGCTCACGCGCCCGACCGCGTTCTTCGGGCACAGCATGGGCGCCGCGGTCGCGTTCGAGACCGCACGGCGGCTGCGGCCGCGGTTCCCGTCGCGGCTCGCCCGGCTCTACGCGTCCGCCTGCGACGCCCCACCCGCGCACCGCCGCCGCACGACCGACCACAGCGACGCCGAGATCCGCGAGTACGTTCGGTTCCTCGGCGGTTCCGGCGCGGCGCTGCTCGACGACGCCGAGCTGTGGCAGCTGTCGTTGCCCGCGCTGCGCAACGACTTCCGCCTCATCGAGTCCTACCGGTACACGGCGGGCGCACCGCTCACGTGCCCGGTGACGGCGATCGCCGGCGACCGCGACGAGTCGGTGGCGCTCGCGGACGTCCTGCGGTGGCAGGAGATCACCATCGGACGGTTCGAGGCGACCACCCAGCCCGGCGGGCACTTCTACTTCGACGACTCCGCGGCGGGACTCGCCGAGCTGATCAGGGCCGAGGAGAACTGGGCCACCGGTATGGCCGCGATATAGCCCGAGTATCGGGACCGGCGGGAGTTTCGGGACGGCAACCGTCCCAACGCGCACACAGTGGAGAGACGAATGAACAGCGTGCCCCACGCATGGATCGCGCGGCGGGCGGCCGGCGAACCGGACGCGGTAGCGCTCGTCGAAGGCACCCGCCGGATCACCTACCGCGCGCTGGACCGGTCGGCCAACCAGCTCGCGAACCTGTTGCGCGCCAACGGTGTCCGGCCCGGTGATCTCGTCGCCGTGCGGCTGCCCCGAGGCGTGCGCCTCGTCGTCGCGCTGCTCGCGGTGTGGAAGGCGGGCGCGGCTTACACGCCGCTGGACCCCGCCCACCCGGCCGAGCGGAACGCGGCGGTGCTCGCGGCCGCGCAGCCCCGCCTGGTCGTCTCGGACGCGGCAGCGGACGTCGTGCTCGACCCCGACCTGACCGTGCTGCACGACCAGGACCCGGCCGCACCGGACGTGCCACTCAGCGGCGACCACCCGGCGTACGTGCTCCACACCTCCGGTTCCACCGGCACCCCGAAGGGCGTGGTCGTCACGCTCGCCGGCATCGGCAACCAGCTGCGGTGGCTGACCCGCACCCACGGTCTCGCGGCCGGGGACCGGGTGCTGCAGAAGACCGCGCTCACGTTCGACGCGGCGGGCTGGGAGGTCTGGGCGCCGCTGATCAGCGGAGCGACCGTCGTGCTGGCACCGCCCGGGGCGGAACGGGACCCCGCCGCCATCGTGCGCGCGGTCGCCGACCACGGGATCACGGTGCTGCAGGTGGTGCCCTCGATGCTGCGCGCGCTGGTCGAGGAGCCGGGGTGGGACCGCTGCACGACGTTGCGCGTCCTCTCCTCCGGCGGCGAGCAGCTGCACGCCGAGCTCGTGCAGCGGTTCCTGCGGGTGGCGGAGAACTGCCCCGTCACGGTCTGGAACACCTACGGGCCGACCGAGGCGGCCATCGACGTGACCGCGCACCGGTTCGACGACCTGCAGCGGTCCGGCCCGGTTCCGATCGGCACACCGATCGACGACATGCGCGTGGAGATCGCCGAGGACGGCGAGCTGCTCATCGGCGGACCAGGCGTCGCCCAGGGATACCTCGCCGACCCCGCGCTGACCGCGGAGCGGTTCGTCCCGGGTCCCGGCGGCACCCGGTGGTACCGCAGCGGCGACCGCGTCCGCCGGCGCGCGGACGGCACCCTGGAGCACCTCGGCCGACTCGACCACCAGGTCAAGGTCAACGGCGTGCGGATCGAGCCCGGCGAGGTCGAAGCCGTCCTCAACGCCCACCCCGACGTGCGCGAGGCCGTCGTCGCGCCCTACACCGCGGCCAGCGGTGCCACCCGGCTCGCCGCCTACGCGCGGCTGGGCTCAGCGGTCGACCTGGCCGCCTACCTCGCCGCCCGGCTGCCCGAGACCCACGTGCCCGCCGCGTTCGTCGAGCTCGACGACTTCCCGCGCACGTCCAGCGGCAAGGTCGACCGCACCGCCCTGCCCGCGCCCGGCACCGCCGGACCCGCCGTGAGCACCGAGGCCGAGGAGCTGGTCGCCGGGGTGTGGCGTGAGCTGCTGGGCGTCGAGCAGGTCGGTGCGCACGACGACTTCTTCCGGCTCGGCGGCTCCTCGCTGCAGCTGACCAGGCTCGGCAACAGGCTGCGCGCGGCCACCGGTGTGGACGTCCCGCTGGCCGCGCTGCTCACCTCCACCACCGTGGCCGCGCAGGCCCGGCTGATCGACCCGCGGCCGGCGTCCGCGGTACCGGTGCGCCCGGTGCCGCGCGACGGCGCGCTGCCGCTGTCGTTCGGCCAGCAGCGGTTGTGGCTGCTCGACCGGATCCACCCCGCCGCACGCGAGTGGGTCTCCGGGCTGTTCCTGCGCACCGACGCCGGTGAAACCGCCGTGCGCACCGCACTGGACGCCCTGATCGCACGGCACGAGTCGCTGCGCACCCGGTTCGTCGTCGAGGATGACGAACCACGCCAGGTCGTCGACCCGCCGCGGCCGGTGGAGCTGCGCGTGCTCGACGTCCCGGCCGACCGGATCGCGGCCGTCCTCGACGAGGACGCCCGGCGCGGCTTCGACCTCGCCACCGGCCCCGTCGTGCGAGCGCTGCTGTTCCCGGCTGCGGGACGGCTCGTCGTGCTGATGCACCACATCGTCTGCGACGGCTGGTCCTCCGCGGTGCTGGAACGGGAGTTCCACGAGGTCCTGGCCGGCCGCACACCGTCCACACCGGACGTCCAGTACGCGGACTACGCGGTGTGGCAACGGGACCGCCTCACCGAGGAGGTCCTCGCCCGCGAGCTGGCGCACTGGGGCGAGGAGCTGGCGGGTGCCACGCCGCTGGCGTTGCGCACCGACCACCCGCGGCCCGCCGCGCGCGACGCCCGTGGCGCGGTCGTCGGCTTCACCGTCCCGGCCGCGGTCTCGCGGCAGCTGGAGGAGCTCGGCAGGCGCAGCGACGCGACCCCGTTCATGGTGCTGCTCACCGCCTACGCCACGCTGCTCGCCCGCTACACCGCCCAGTGGGACGTGGTCGTCGGCAGCCCCGTCGCCGGCCGCGACCGCCCCGAGATCGAGAACGTCGTCGGGTTCTTCCTCAACAGCATCGTGCTGCGCTGCCGCCTGGACGGCGACCTGACCTTCGAACAGGCACTCGACTCCGTGCGCAACACGTGCAAGCAGGCGTTCGCGCACCAGGAGCTGCCGTTCGAACGGCTCGTCGCCGCCCTGGCCCCGGAACGGGACCTGTCCCGCACGCCGCTCTACCAGGTGGCGTTCGACTTCCACGGCGACGAGCTGACCGGCGCACCCTCCGACGACGCCGAGCTGACCACCCTGCTCGAAGCGTCCCAGGTCGCCAAGACCGACCTCACGCTCTACCTGCGCAAGCAGTCCGACGGCTCGATGACGGGGATGCTGGAGTACGCGACCTCGTTGTTCGACCGGTCGACCGTCGAGCGGATGGCACGGCACCTCGGGCAGCTGCTGGCGTCCGTCACGGGCGACACGCTGCTCGGCACCGCGGACCTGCTGCCCGCGGACGAGCGCCGCGACGTGCTGTCGTGGAGCGGCAACCCGGTCGAGCCGGTCACGTCGTCGGTCCTCGACGGGTTCGAGCGGCAGGCCGCGGCGACCCCCGACGCGACCGCGCTGGTCGTGGCCGGCGCGACCGTCACGTTCCGCGAGCTCGACGCGCACGCCAACCGCCTGGCCCGGCGGCTGAGGGACGCGGGCGTCGGACCGGAGTCGGTCGTCGGCGTGCTGCTGGACCGCGGCGCGGACCTGCCGGCGGCGTTCCTGGCGGTGTGGAAGGCGGGCGGCGCGTACGTGCCGCTCGACCCGGACTTCCCGGCCGACCGCGTCCGGTACGTGCTGGCCGACGCCGGGGCCGACGTCCTGATCACCCACCGCGACGGCTTCGGCGGCCTGCGGCCCGACGTCCACGACGGCGACGCGAGCCCGTTGCCGCGTTCGACGGACCTGGACGCGCTGGCGTACGTCATCTACACCTCCGGCTCGACCGGGCGGCCCAAGGGCGTGCAGGTGCCGCACCGCGGCCTCGCGAACCACGTCCGCTGGGCGGTCGGCGAGCTCGCCGCAACCGGTGGCGCGCCGGTGTTCTCGTCGGTCGCGTTCGACCTGGTCGTGCCCAACGTGTGGGCGCCGCTGCTGGCCGGGCACCCGACGCACCTGCTGCCCCAGGACCTCGACCTCACCGAGCTCGGCGCGCGGCTGCTGGCCGCGGCACCGTTCGGGTTCCTCAAGCTCACACCCGGCCACCTCGACGTGCTCACCCAGCAGCTGGAGCCCGCGCAGCGCGCAGGGCTCGCCGACGTGGTCGTCGTGGCGGGCGAGGCGCTCCCGCCCCGGCTCGCCGCGCAGTGGGACGGCCTGGTCGACCTGGTCAACGAGTACGGCCCCACCGAGACCTCGGTCGGCACGTGCACCCATCCGGTGCGCTCGCCGCTCGGCGACTCGGTGCCGATCGGGACACCGCTGCCCGGCGTCACGATGCACGTGCTCGACACCCGGTTGGAGCCGGTGCCGGTCGGCGTGGTGGGGGAGCTGTTCGTCGGCGGCGCCGGCGTGGCCCGCGGCTACGCGAACCGGCCGGACCTCACCGCGGAGCGCTTCCTGCCCGATCCCTTCGGCGCGCCGGGAGCGCGGTTCTACCGCACCGGCGACCTCGTGCGGCTGCTGCCCGGCGGCGCCGTCGACTTCGTCGGCCGGCGCGACCAGCAGGTGAAGATCCGCGGCTACCGGGTGGAGCTGGGCGAGATCACCGCGGTGCTCACCGAGCACCCCGGCGTGCGCGACGCGGTCGTGGTCGCCGGGGACGGCGTGCTGACCGCGTACTACGTACCGGTGGCCGGTGACGTGGAGCTCGGCGGGTGGTGCGCCGGGAAGCTGCCCGCCTACATGGTGCCCGCCACGTTCACCTCGCTCCCGGCGTTCCCCCTGAACGCCAACGGAAAGCTCGACCGCGCCGCACTGCCCGCGCCCGGCCCGGCCGCCGAGACCCTGGTCGCACCACGCGGTGTCGTCGAGGAACGGGTTGCCGAGGTGTTCACCGCGCTGCTCGGCGTCCCCGTCGGCGCGCACAGCCACTTCTTCTCGATCGGCGGCAACTCGATCCTCGCGATCCGGCTGATCGCGACGATCCAGTCCGAGTTCGAGGTGACCGTGCCGATGCGCGCGGTCTTCGAAGGCGGCACGGTCGCCGACCTCGCCGCCGTGGTCGAGGAGCAGGTGCGGGCCGAGCTCGACCGGATGTCCGACGAAGAACTGGCCCTGCTCGACGAGAGTGAGAACCGATGACCGAGGAAGAATACGTCTCCGCACTGCTCGCCTTCGTGCGACGGGAGTTCCTGTCGGACTCCGACGACGTGGAGCTGACGGCGGCCACGCCGCTGATCGAGTCGGGCGTCCTCGACTCGCTGCGCATCGCCGTGCTGATGGCGTTCATCCGCGACGAGTTCGCCGTGCAGGTGCCGCTGACCAAGATCGACGCGCGGCACTTCGCGGACATCAGCACCATCGCCGCGATGCTGCACGAGGAGCAGGGGGTGCGCGCATGAGCACCGACTACGACGTCGCGATCATCGGCGGCGGCCCGGCCGGCTCGACGATGGCGTCCTACCTGGCCAGGGCCGGTCTGAACGTGGTCGTGTTCGAGGGCGAGACCTTCCCGCGCGAACACGTCGGCGAGTCCCTGGTCCCCGCCACCACACCGGTGCTGGCCGAGATCGGCGCGCTGGAGAAGGTCGACGAGGCCGGGTTCCCGAAGAAGTACGGCGCCTCCTGGACGTCCGCGGAGTCGCGCGACATCCCGAAGATGGGCTACAGCGGCCTGAGCCACGGCTGGACCGCGGACATCCAGTTCGTGGAGCGCAACCAGCCCGGTGTGGACCGCGACTACACCTTCCACGTCGACCGCGGCCGCTTCGACGCGATCCTGCTCAAGCACGCCCAGGAGCAGGGCGCCACGGTCTTCAACGGCGTCCGCGTGCGCGACGTCGACTTCTCCTCCCCGTCGGAGGTGCGCCTGACCTGCCGCGTCGGCCCGCGCGACGTCCCGTTCACCGCGCGCATGGTGGTCGACGCCTCCGGCCGCTCGACGCTGCTGGGCAAGCAGCTCAAGGTGAAGGTCAGCGACCCGGTGTTCGACCAGTACGCGGTGCACACCTGGTTCGAGGGCCTCGACCGCGGTGCGCTGGCGGGGGATGCGTCGCAGGTGGACCACATCTTCGTGCACTTCCTGCCCATCAAGGACACCTGGGTGTGGCAGATCCCGATCACCGACACCATCACGTCCATCGGGGTGGTGACCCAGAAGAAGCGCTTCCGCGAGAGCTCCGGCGACCGTGAGGAGTTCTTCTGGGACTTCGTGGGAAGCCGCCCGGAGCTGGCCGACGCGCTGAAGAACTCGCAGCGGCTGCGCCCGTTCAAGGTCGAGGGCGACTACAGCTACGCGATGGAGAAGATCTGCGGCGACCGGTTCGTGCTGGTCGGTGACGCGGCCCGGTTCGTCGACCCGATCTTCTCCAGCGGTGTGAGCGTGGCGCTCAACAGCGCGCGGATCGCGGCCCAGGACATCATCGCCGCGCACGCCGCCGGCTCGTACGAGAAGGAGCGCTTCGGCACCTACGAGACGAAGCTGCGGCGGGCGGTGAAGTACTGGTACGAGTTCATCTCCATCTACTACCGGCTCAACGTGCTGTTCACCGCGTTCGTGCAGGACCACCGGTACCGCGTGGACGTGCTCAAGATGTTGCAGGGCGACGTGTACGACGGCGAGGAACCCAAGGCGCTCAAGGCGATGAAGGAGGTGGTCGCCGCCGTCGAGGCGAACCCCGACCACCTCTGGCACCCGTACCTGGGCACGCTCAAGGCACCCACCTCGGCACCCAGCTTCTGACGGTTCGACCCCAGCGGGCCGGCTCCTCCGGGAGCCGGCCCGCTGTCGTGTGCGCCGATGGCTTTCGGCGCGACGAAAGGGGTGCCCGGACCGTGGCCCGAACACCCCTTGTTGTTCCGTCCTGCGGGCTAAGCCCCTTGGCCAGCAGTCTTGTCCGCCCCCTTCCTCTCGTTGCTGCCCAGGGCGTCTGCAAGTAGAGCCAGGGGCGGGAACGCGGGGCGGCAGAGGCACAAAAGCTGGCAACCTGCCTAGCTGGCTCCGAGGTGCTCTGCCAGGTGGTCGGCGATCGCGGTGACGCTGGGCTGGTGCCACAGCAGCGTGGACGGCAGCTTGTGGCCGAACCGCTTCTCCAGCCGCTTGCGCACGACGATCGTCATCACCGAGTCGAGCCCCTGCTCCACCAACGACCTGCGCACGTCGAGCGAGGCCGCCGGCAGCCGCATCTCGCCGGCGATCTGCGCCCCGATCACCTCGATGAGCCGGGCCTGGAGCTGGTCGGAGCCGAGCCCCTGGAAGTCGTCCGGCGCGGTGTCCTCGGCGGCGACGGCCTCGACGGTGGCGAGCTCGCTGAGCAGCGGAGGCCGGTCGGCGTCGGCCGCGGCGACCACCCGCAGGACCGGGTAGTGGCCGGGGCCCCGCGCCGCCGCGTGGTCCCACGCGCGGAACGCCTCGGCGGCGGAGATGTCGCCCACGCCGCGTGCGGCGAGCTGGCGGTCGACGGAGGCGTTGACCGCCATGCCCTGGCCGCGCCACGACGTCCAGCCCAGGCTGGTGACGTCGGGGCGGTGGGCGGCCAGCGCGTCGAGGAACGCGTTGGCCGCGCCGTACGTCGCCTGGCCGGGGAGGCCGAGCAGCTGGCCGCACGACGAGAACAGGACGAAGAAGTCGAGGCTCCCCACCGGGAACGCCTGGTGCAGGTTCCACGCACCGGTGACCTTCGGGGCCAGCACCGCCCGCATCGAGGCGAGGTCGACGTCGGCGGCCATGCGGTTGTCCAGCACACCCGCGGCGTGCACGATCCCGCTGATCGGCGGCAGGTCCAGCTCCCGCAACGACGTCACGGCTGCGGGATCGGTGATGTCCAGCGCGACGCAGTGGACGGTCACGCCGGCGCTCTCGAGCCCGCGGATCGCCTCGACCTGGCGCTGGTCGGGGTGCGCCGCCCAGTCCCGGCGCGCGGGGAACGGGGTGCGGCCCACGAGCACGAGCCGCCGCGCGCCGCGCTCGGCCAGCCACCGGGCGACCTCCAGACCCAGCACGCCCAGACCGCCGGTGACCAGGTACGTGCCGTCCGGGCGGCACGTCAGCGGGGTGTGGGAGGGTTCCCGGGTGGTCGGCAGCAGCGTGGCCGTCTCGACCCCGGACCGCAGCGAGATGACGTCCGCTGCCGGCGCTGAGCCGATCACCTCGTGCAGCCGCGCGGTGGAGCCGTCGGCGGGCAGGTCGACGACGCCGCCCCACAGCTCCTCGTACTCGCTCGCGAGCACCCGGCCCAGCCCCCACAGCACGGACTGCGCGAGTGCCTGCGGTGTCGCGCTTTCCCGCACCCCGGTCGTGACGCACCACAACCGCGGCGGGCTGTCCATCGTGGACAGCCGGTGGGCCTCCTCCAGCAGCTTCCAGGCGATGGCGGCCGGCTCCCCGTCGCTCGGGGCGAAGAACAGCTCGTCCGTGACGCCGGGCACCACCTCGCGGGAGGGGCCGAGCTCCAGGGGTCGCCAGCCGATCTCGTGCACCAGGTCCGCCGGGGCGGCCTGCTCGGTCATGCCGCCGTACCGCAGACCGGTCAGCTGCGCCCGCACGGTCCCACCGCTGTCGGCGACGAGGACGTCGACGGTGTCGGCCGACGTGACGGACACCTGGACGTCCACCGCGGCCGTCGGCGTGCCGGAGACCTGGACGGAGCCGATCCCGGCGACCATCCGCAGCTCGGCGGGACCGGGGAACGCGGCGGGGGCGATGGACAGCGCGGCGTCGAGCACCGCCGGCCACGAGCCGTCGGCCAGCACGCGTGCGCGCAGGACGGTGTCGGTGCGCAGCAGCTCCTCGACGGTCCACTCGAACGCCATGTCCGGGACGCCCACCGAACGCAGGTGGGCGCGGACGTGGCCGGGCGGCAGCGGTGCGGAGCCCCTGGGCAGCTTCGGCAGCCGGGCCGGGAGGCCGGCGACCGGGCCGAGCGCGGCGGTGCAGTGGGTGAGCCAGCTGTCCGAGGCCTTCGCGGCGATCCGCAGGCCGTTGCCGTCGCGCACGACCTGGATCTCACCGCCGCGCACCGGCAGCCGCAGGTCGACGTCGCGGACCGCTGTCACGCCCGCTGCCAGGAAGAAGGTGTTGACCAGCACCGCGGCCGGGACGATCTCGGTGCCGTGGATGGTGTGGCTGCCGGGGTACGGGCGGTTGGCGTCGTCGAGCGCGGTGCGCCACAGCGTCAGGTCCGGGCGGCCCGCCACCGGCACGGGGGCACCGAGCAGGGCGTGGTCGGCCGGGTCGTGCTGCTGCGGTGCGCCGCTGACCGAGGACTCGTGCCAGTGCGGCGTGTGCTGCCAGGCGCGCACGGGCAGGTCGGCGAGGTCACCGGCGGGGTGCAGGCGGTCCCAGTCGACGTCGACACCGGCGCAGAACGCGGCACCGACCGCCGTGAGCACCGAGACCTGCTCGGGCTTGTTGCGCCGCAACGTGATCCCGACGAACGCGTCCTCGTCGCCGAGCGTCTCGGTCAGCGAGTGCGCGACGACCGGGTGGGCCGAGACCTCGACGAACCGCCGGTAGCCGTCCTCGATCGCGGCACGGGTCGCGTCCAGCAGGCGCACCGGGTTGCGCAGGTTCGCGGCCCAGTAGTCGCCGTGCAGCAGCCCGGTCGACCGCGGGTCGGGCAGAGCGGTGGAGTACATGGGGATCTGCGGTTCGCGGGGCTCCAGGTCGCTCGCGGCCGCGGCGAGGCCGGCGGTGAGCGCGTCCATCTGCGGGCTGTGGAACGCCACGTCGGAGGCGACCCGCCGGACCTGGACGTCGTCCCACTCGGCGATGAGGGCGTCGATCGCGGCGGGCGAGCCGGAGACCACGGACGAGGACGGCGAGGCGGAGATGCCGGCGACGACGTCCGTGCGGCCACCGAGGCGCTCACCCGCCTCCTCGAACGACAGCGACGTCATCGCCATCGCACCCTGCCCGGCGACGCGGCGCAGCAGCGCGGAACGGCGGCAGCTCAGCCGGGCACCGTCCTGCGGGGTCAGCGCGCCGCAGGCGACCGCGGCCGCGATCTCGCCGACCGAGTGGCCGATCACCGCGTCCGGTGTGACGCCGTACGACCGCCACACCGCGGACAGACCCACCTGGACCACGAAGATCATCGTCTGGATGCGGTCGATCGTGTCGAAGTCGCCGTCGCGCAGCACCTGGGTGGGGGAGAAGCCGATCTCCTCCAGGAAGACCGGTTCCAGCTCGGCGACGGCCGCGGCGAACTCCGGTGAGCTGTCGAGCAGTTCCCTGCCCATGCCCGGCCACTGCGCGCCGTGCCCGGAGAACACCCACACCAGCCCGGTGCCGGGGTTCGACGGGACCGGGTTCGGCAGTCGTTCACCGGCCGCGACCTCGCGCAGGCCCTCGGCCAGCTCCTCGGCGGTCTGCGCGACCACGGTGGCGCGGTGCGGGAGGTGTGACCGGCGGTGGGCGAGGGTGTGGCCGGCCGCGGTGAGGTCGCCGTGCCCGGCGAGCCGGTCGGCGAAGGCACGCAGGGCGTCCTGGGAGGCGGCGGACACGGGGAACAGCCGGGGCGCGTCGTCCGGTGCGGCCACCGCCGCACGCACGGGTGCCTCCTCCAGCACGACGTGCCCGATGGTGCCGCCGTACCCGAACCCGGAGACCCCGGCGCGGCGCACCCGGTCCCCGCGCCGCCACGGCGTGCGGGTGGTGTTGACCAGCAGTCCGGACGTGGCCCAGTCGATCGCCGGGTTGGGGGTGGCGCAGTTGAGGCTCGGCGGCAGCTCGCCGTGGTGCAGGGCGAGCGAGGCCTTGATGAGGCTCGCGATCCCGGCGCCCGCCTCCAGGTGCCCGATGTTGGGCTTGACCGACCCGATCCGCACCGGCTCGGTCCGCCCGGCCCCGTAGACGGCCGCCAGCGCGCCGGCCTCCAGCGGGTCGCCGAGCCGGGTGCCGGTGCCGTGCGCCTCGACGTAGTCCACGGAGGACGGTTCGACGCCCGCGCGGGAGCAGGCCTCCCGCAGCAGCGCCTCCTGCGCGGAACCGGACGGCGCCATGATGCCGTTGGTGCGCCCGTCCTGGTGCACGGCCGATCCGCGGATCACCGACAGGACCCGGTCGCCGTCGCGCAGCGCGTCGTCGAGCAGCTTGAGCACGAGGACGCCGCCGCCCTCGCCGCGCCCGTAACCGTTGGCGTCGGCGGAGAACGGCTTGCACCGGCCGTCGGGCGAGGTCGCCCCGGCGGCGTCGAGGGTGAGCGTCAGCCCCGGCCCGATGATCAGGTTCACACCGCCGACCAGCGCGATGCCGCACTCCCCGTCGGCCAGCGCCCTGCTCGCCAGGTGCGTCGCGACCAGCGACGCCGAGCACGCGGTGTCGACGGCGAGGCTCGGCCCGTGCATGTCGAGCGCGTAGGAGATGCGGTTGGCCGCCGCGCACAGCGCGCTGCCGATGCCGGTCCACGCCTCGATCGAGGGCAGGTCCTCCAGCATCCGGCGGCCGTAGTCGTCGGACCCGATGCCGACGAACACGCCGGTGTCACCGCCCGCGAGCGACCGCGGCGGGATGCCGGCGTGCTCCAGCGCCTCCCACGCCACCTCCAGCAGCAGGCGCTGCTGCGGGTCCATCAGCTCGGCCTCGCGCGGGGTGAGCCCGAAGAAGCCGGAGTCGAACCCGGAGACGTCGTCCAGGAAGCCGCCGGGAACGGCGGCGCGGCGCAGCTCCGCGGGGAACGAGCCGTCGTAGGCGCGCCACCGGCCCTCCGGCAGGTCGCCGACACCGTCCCGGCCGGAGACCAGCATGTCCCAGAACGCGGCCGGGCCATCGGCGCCGCCCGCGAACCTGCAGCCGACGCCGATCACGGCCACCGGTGGTGTGCTCATGACTTTCCTCGCATTCTCGATCCCGACGGCGGAGGGCGTGACCGCGGGACCGAGCCGCCGGTCACGGCCCACCGGTGGTGTGCTCACGGTTGTTCCGGCGAGTCCAGCCAGGGGGCGGGGTGGTCGATGCCGACCACCGCGGCGGACAGCGTCACGCCGGGACCGACCCCGAGCATCAGCAGGTGGTCGCCCGGTCCGAGCTCGCCCGCGGACAGCAGGTGGTCGAGCGACACGACCTGGTCGCTCGCGCCGAGGTGGCCGACCGTGCGGCCGAACTCCCAGGTGGAGCGGGACATGCCGAGCCCGAGCGCGGCCATGCACCGCTGCTCGACGATCTCCCGCGAGTAGTTCATGTACGCCACGCGCGTGACGTCGCCGAGACCGATGCCGGCCTCGTCGAGCACGCGCTCCACGACGGACAGCGTCTGCTGGTGGATGCGGATCAGCGCGCCGGTGCCCTCCCCCGAGGAGACCATCCGGCTCTTGTACGCGGCGTTGCGCGCCACGAAGTCGAGCGGTGCGCCGACCGTCGGTCCCGGCGGGAACAGCGGCTCGTCGCCCCGGTGCATCTGCTCCGCCTCGGGCACGGCCACCGAGGCGACCGCGAGGAGCCGGGCGAAACCCGGTTCCCGTGACAGGATCACGGCCGACGCCGCGTCACCCGCGACGTAGCCGGGGCCCATCCGCCACCGGTCCATCATCGGGGTGCCGAAGTTGTCCGACGCCACCAGCAAGGCGTTCCCGCGGCCGGCCAGCACGTGCGCCGCACCCAGCTCCAGCGCGCCGAACATCCCGTTGCACCCCATGCGCACCTCGACCGCGAGCACGTCACCGCCGAGCAGGTGCCGTTGCAGGTGGTATTGCGGCTGCCAGCCGTCCGGGCCCTGGTGCCACGAGTCGGCGTACAGCAGCACACCGACGTCGTGCGGGTCGTGGCCGGTGCGCTTGAACGCGTCCTGCGCCGCGAGCAGGGCCATCTCCGGCGCGGGCACCTCACCCGCCACGGCGGCGCCGGCGAGCTGGTGCAGGTCCACCTCCTCCGCGGGGTAGAGCCCCTGCGCGACGGCCGACTCGATGCCGACCACCGGCGGCAGGTGGACGCCGATTCCCTTGATGTACACGTCGCGCACGGGGTGTCCCCTCAGTCGGCGAAGGTGCCGAGCACGTGGACCAGGCGGTCGAGCAACCGCCGTGCCTCGGCCGGGCGGAACAGGTCGGGCCGGTAGCCGAGCCGCAGGTGCAGCCGTTCACCGGGCACCGCGGCGAGCCGCAGCGGGTAGTGGGTCTCGTCCTCGACCTCGAACCCGGTCAGCCGCAGCTCCTCCGGCAGCGCGTCCGCCCACTCGGCGCGGTCGAAGGAGTAGTTGACGAACATGATCGCCGTGTCGAACAGGTCGCGGCCGATGTCGGCCAGCCCCAGGTGGTGGTGCGGGATCAGGGCCGCCTGCTCGGCCTGCAGCCGGGTCAGCAGGTCGGGGCCCAGCCGCACGCGCACGGGGACCGTGTTGGTCAGCAGCCCGACCATCCGCTCGATGCCCGGGAGGTGCGGCGGCCGGCCCGACACCGAGCAGCCGAACGCCACGTCGTCGCGCCCGGTCACCTGGCCCAGCACGGTCGCCCACGCCGCCTGCACCACCGTGTTCAGCGTGACACCGGGGATGCGGGCGAGCGCGGCCGTCGTCGTGGCGTCGAGGTCGGTCCTGACCTGTTCCTGCCGTTCGCGGGCAGGCGGTGCGCCGGGTGCCACGAGCGTCGGCGCGGAGAAGCCCTCCAGCGCCGCGACCCAGGCCCGGCGCGACTCGTCGAGGTCCTGGCCGGCCAGCCACCGCAGGTAGTCGGAGTAGGGAGGGCCGGGACGGGGTTCGGTGTCCTGCGCGTACCGCTCGAACAGCTCGCGCACGATCAGCCCGGTCGACCAGCCGTCCCACAGCACGTGGTGGGCGGTCAGCAGCAGCCGGTGGTGGTGCTCGCCGAAGCGCAGCACGTGGAACCGGACCAGCGGCGGGCGGGTGAGGTCGAACCCCTCGGCGCGCTCCCGGGCCGCGATCCGGTCGGCGTCGCCGGCCGTGCACGCGGTCTCGCGCCACGGCAGCGTGACGTCCGAGCACACGATCTGGACGTCGTCGCGGAAGGCCGCCCGCAGGTTCGGGTGCCGCCGCAGCAACGCCGTGGCCGCCGCCCGCATCCGTGCGGCGTCGAACGGGCCCTCCAGGTCGAACCGCAGCTGCGAGACGTAGGAGTCCGCGTGCTGCCCGGACACCGCGTGCAGGAACACGAACCCCGCCTGCAGCGGCGACACCGGCAGCACGTCGGTCACGTCCGGGTGCGCGGCGGTGATCGCGTCGAGCTCGGCCCGGGTGAGGCCGGTGAGCGGCACGTCCGCCGGCGTCAGCGCGGCGCGGCCCCGCAACGCGGCCAGGTCGCCGAGCGCGGCACGCCACTGGTCGGCGAACTCGTGCACGTCCGCCTCCGAGAACGCGGACTCGCGCCACGCCAGCTGTGCGCGCAGCACGCCACCGACGGAGAACGTGGTGCACGCCAGGGCGTGTCCCGGATCGGGGGTGCAGGTGAACGACTCGACCGGCAGCTCGCCGAGGTCGCGGAACGCGATCCGCGGGTGCGCGTCGGCACCGCCGCCCCGCCGCTGTTCCTTGACCTGCCGCAACGCCTTCTCGGCCGGCGCCCACGCGCAGTGCACGGGCACTTGGGCGGCGATCCGCCCGACCGGCCCGGTGGAGCGCGGCGCCTCGGCGAGGCACGGTTCGGTCACCGCCTGGGTGAGCCCGGCCAGCACGACGTCGGCCCGGTCCACCCGGTACCGCTCGGCCAGCGAGCCCCAGTCGGCGTCGGGCAGCGTGATCTCCACCGTCCGCACGGGACCCGCGTCCACCGGCCCGCCCGGCGTGCCCGACACGTGGTCGCGCAACGGGACGGCGGCAGGCAGCGCGGCCCCGGACCACAGCGCGTCCAGGTCGGACAGCAAGGTCCGCCACGACTCGCCGTCGGCGAGCAGGTGGTGCAGCACCAGCAGCAACCGACCGGGGTGCGCGGGACCGGAGTCGAACCACACCGCCTGGACGACCCGTCCGTCGGCTGGGGAGAGGCGTTCGGCGGCCGCCGCCCGTTCGGTGTCCACGACCTCCGGCTCGGGGTCACCGACGAGCAGCACGCGGCTCAGGCAGTCGGCAGCGGCGTCGGCGACCTCCCACGTCCCGTCCGCCAGCACGCGCATCCGCAGCGCCTCGTGGTGCGCGACGAGGGTGTCGACGACCGAGGTCACCGCCTTCAGCCGGGTGCCGAGCGGCACCGGCACGACCACCGACTGGTGCAGGCCGTCCAACCGGGTGCCCAGCCGCGCGAGCTCGGGGGTCGGAGGGAACGGGCCGGTGCCCGCCGCGGTCAGGACGTCCCTGGCCACCCGCGCGAGCCGGGCCGGCGTCGGGTGCTGGAACACCTCCCGCGCGGTGAACTCCAGTCCCGCCGCGGCCGCGTTCGCCACCAGCGGGAACACCATGATGCTGTCGCCGCCGTGGTCGAAGAACGAGTCCTGCGGACCCACGCGGGCCACCCCGAGCGCCTGCGCGAACAGCCCGCACAGCAGGGCCTCCCGCCCGTCCTCGGGGGTGGCGTCGTCGGTCGAGGAGAAGTCCGGCGCGACCAGGAGCCTGCGGTCCACCTTGCCGTTCGGGGTGACCGGCAGCTCGTCCAGCAGCACCACGGCGGCCGGCACCATGAAGTCCGGCACCAGGCGCGCGGCGTGCTCGCGCAGCTCCTCCGCGGTGACCGCACCGTCCGGCACCACGTACGCGACGAGCCGTTTGCGCCCCTCGTCCAGCCGCACCACGGCGACCGCGGACCGGACCGCGCGATGACGGAGCAGCACGGCCTCCAGCTCGCCGAGCTCGACCCGGAACCCGCGGATCTTGACCTGGTCGTCGGCGCGGACGCGGTACTCCAGGTTGCCGTCCGGCCGCCACCGCACCAGGTCGCCGGTGCGGTACATCCGCGCACCCGGCGGCCCGAACGGGCACGGCACGAACCGCTCGGCCGTCAACGCGGCCCGGCGCAGGTACCCGCGCGCCAGCCCGTCCCCGGCGAGGTACAGCTCGCCCTCGACACCGGGCAGCGCGGGTTCCAGCCGCGAGTCCAGCACGTACACCCGCGTGTTCGCGACGGGCTTGCCGATCGGCGCCCCGTCCCCCGGGGTGAGCGGGCAGGTCGTGCTGGCCACCGCGGCCTCGGTGACGCCGTAGACGTTCACCATCCGCCGGCCCGACGCCCACCGCCGCACCACGTCCTGGTCAGGCGGCTCCCCGCCGGTGATCAGCAACCGCAGGTCGGGCAGCCCGTCGGACGGCAGCTGCGCGAGCATGACCGGCGGGATGGTGGCGTGCGTGACCCGCTCCGACCGCAGCAGCCCGGCGAGGTCCTGCCCGTCCGGTGCGAGCACCAGGCAGCCCCCCGACACGAGCGTCGGCCAGATGTCGCCCACGGCCACGTCGAAGCTGGGCGAGACGAACTGGAGCACCCGGCTGCGTTCGGTCACGCCGAAGCGTTCGGCGTGGTCCAGCACGAAGTTGCGCATCGCGTCGTGCGGTACGACGACACCCTTCGGGGCACCGGTCGACCCGGACGTGTAGACGACGTAGGCCGCGTGCTCGCCGCGAGGGGCGGGCGGGGTCGCCGTGGAGGGACCGCTGAACCCGGGATCGTCGAACGCGGCGTCGTCGATGACCACCGCTGGCCGGAGGTCGCCGAGCAGGTACGCGACGCGTTCGGCCGGGTACTCGGGGTCGACCGGCACGTACGCGGCACCGGCCCGCAGCACCCCGAGCATCGCCACGACCAGCTCGGGCGAGCGGCGCAGCGCGACCGCCACGAGGTCCTCCGCGCCGATCCCACGTGCGACCAGCCCGGCGGCGAGCGCCGACGCGCGTGCGCCCAGCTCGCCGTAGGTGAGGGTGCGGTCGCCGAACCGCACGGCCGGTGCACCGGGGGTGCGAGCGGCTTGGCGGGCCACGAGCTCGGGCACGGTCTCGCCCGGCAGGTCGCGCGCTGTGGCGTTGCGGTCGACGAGCAGATCACGTCGTTCCACGTCGGACAGCAGCGACACGGCACCGATCGGCCGCGCCGGGTCCGCGGTCACCGCACGGAGGAACGCGGACAGCCGGTCGCGGTGGGCCAGGAACCCGGACAGGCTGTGGTGCTGCGGGTTCGCCTCGAACACGAGCGACATCTGGCCGCCCACCTGACCGCGCACACCCAGCGAGAGGTCCACGATCGGGCCCGACGCCAGGTTGTGCGTCGTGGCCGTCGCGGCACCGAACCGCAGCGTGCGGTCGTACGGCATGAAGTTGACCATCGGTCCGATGAACGCCTGCTCGCTGCCGTCGAGCCCGAGGTCGCGGCGCAGGTCCTCCGCGCGGTAGCGCTCGTGCCGCAGCGCCGCGCGCACGACCTCGGCCATGCGGGGCACCAGGTCCGTGAGGCTCTCGGCCGCGGAGACGTCCATCCGCAGCGCGACGGAGTTCGTCGCCATGCCGGGCGCACGCCGCGACACCGTGCTGCGCCGCCCCGCGACCGGCATGCCGATGACCACGTCCCTGCGGTCGGTGACGCGGTGCACGTAGGCCGCGACCGCGGCGAGCACGACCACCTGCCACGTCGACCCCGTCGCCGCGGCGGCCTGCTGCAACGCCGAGACGTGCGCGGGTGCCAGCTCCGCGACCCGGCTGAGCCGCAGCGGCAGCGACGCGGGATCGGCGCCGGGCGGCACGTCGCCGAGCACCCGCATCTGCGCGGGCTGGTCGCCGAACCGCTTCATCCAGTACTCGCGGTCCTGCTCGAACTGCGCGGAGGCCCGGTAGGCCAGGTCCTCGGTGAGGATGTGCTCGAACGACGTGCAGGGCGTCCCGCCGTCCACATCGGACACCAGCGACGTGTAGAGCTCCGCGAGCCGGGTGCCGATCAGCTGCACCCCGTACCCGTCGACGACCGCGTGGTGCATGCGGTAGTAGAAGAGGAAGCGCGAGTCGGACACCTTGAACAGCGCGAACGCCGAGATCGGCGGCACGGCCAGGTCGACCGCACCGGTCGTGTCCGCACGCATCCACCGCAGCGCGTCGCCCTCGGGATCGGCGTGGCCGGTGTGGTCGAAGAACAGCAGCGGCGCGTCGCCGCCGGGTGCGACGAACTGCCAGAGCTCGCCGTCGGCCCGGTCGAGCGCGGTGATCCGCAGCGCGTCGGCCTCGGCGCGCAGCCGGTTCCACGCCGCGGTGAACACGCCGACGTCCAGCTGACCGTCCACGGCCAGGTACTCGGCGCAGTTGAACAGCTGCCCGGTCGGGTCCAGCTGGTGCGCGAACCACACACCCCGTTGTGCCGCCGACAGCGGCAGTCGCTCGGTCATGCCTCCCCCTCAGCCGTGGCGCTTCAGCTCGTCGAAGAACCCGTCCACGACGAGCCCGCCCGCGTGCTCGTGGACGTGCACCGCCACCGCGAGGTCCAGCACCCCCAGCCCGAAGGGCGAGAACACCACCGGCCGGTCCGCCGGCACGTCGATCTCGCCCGCCAGCAGCGCGCGCATGTCGCCCGCCATGAAGGAGCGGTCCCCGGTGCGCTGCTCGGTCAGGTGCGGTGAGGTGTTCGCCTTCATGCAGTGCTCGACGTCGTCGGCGACGTTGCAGGACGCGAGGACCACCTCGGGCGACAGGTCCCGCAGCGACAGGTGCAGCACCAGCGGGTTGTGCGCGAACCACGCCGGGTCGTGCACGTGCGGTTCGCCGGCCACCGTCGCGAACACGACGAGGTCCGACGAGCGGATGAGGTCCTCGGACCGGTCGTGCACCACGACCGGTCCGGACCGGCGCAGGTAGGCGGCGAACCCGTCGGCGTGCTCGGGGGACAGGTCGTGCACACCGGCCTCGTCGAACGCGAACCCGTTGGCCAGCAGGTAGGTGTGCACGTACCGCGCGATCAGCCCCGCGCCGACGAAACCCACGCGGGTGGGCCGGACACCGCGCGCGGCGCTGAGCCGCACGGCCGCGAGGGCGGCGGACGCGGCGGTGCGGGCGGCGCTGATGACCGACGCCTCCACGCAGGCGAACGGGTACCCGGTCTCGGCGTCGTTGAGGATCAGCACCGCGGAGGCGCGCGGAAGTCCGCCCGCGACGTTCTCCGGGAAGCTGGAGATCCACTTGATGCCGTGCACCGCGCCCAGCGACGCGGGCAGCGCGATGATCCGCGCTGACGGCCGGTCGGGGAAGCGCAGGAAGTACGAGTCCGGGTTCACCGTCCGGCCGTCGCCGTGCAGCCGGTACGCGGCCTCGACCACGTCGGTGACCTGTTTCTCGGCACCGGTCAGGACCTTGCGGACCTGCGCGCCGGAGATGACGGTGAAGGGGGGAGGCAGCACGGGGTGTCCTTCCTCAGGCGGGGTCGGCGGCGGGTTGCTGCCGCGACGGGGGCTCGTACTCGCTCAACCGCAGCCGCTCGCTCGCGGTCACCTCGATGCGGGCGGCCGCGGCACGCAGGATCGGCGGGCTCATCAGCGACGTGACGATCGCGATCAGCACGACGATCGTGTACATCTCGGTGCTGAGCACGCCCAGCCGCAGCCCGACCATCGCGACCACGACCTCGACGACACCGCGCGCGTTCATGCCGGCGCCGATCCCCAGCGCCTCCCAGCGGTTGAGGCCGCTCAGCCACGCGCCGAGGAACGCGCCGGCGAACTTGCCGAGGACCGCGATCAGCAGCAGGACCACGGCGGCGACGAGCACGGACGGCTGGACGAGGGCGGTGAGGTCCATGCGCAGCCCGGCCATCGCGAAGAAGACCGGCGCGAGGAACGTCATGACGACCGTGCGCAACGGGAGCAGCTTCTCCAGCACGTCGCCGCCCGCGTTGCGGATCAGCATGCCGCCGACGAGCGCGCCGAGCACCGCTTCGAGGCCGAGGAGGTGGCTGGCGGCGCTCATCGTCAGCAGGACCACGACCGCGGCACCGATCGTGGCGCCGTCGCTCACCCGCCGCATCACCGCGCGCACGACCGGCCTGCCGACGACGACCGAGACCACGACGAACAGCACGAGGAACCCGACGGACCGCGCGACCGTGCCCGCGTGCAGGCCGGTCGTGGCCATCGCGGTGACCAGCGACAGGCCGAGCCAGCCGACCATGTCGTCGACCGTGCCGGAGATGAGGATCAGCTGGCCCACGTTGCGGTGCAACAGCTTCAGGTCGATCAGGGTCTTGGCGATCACCGGGATCGCGCTGACGCACATGGCGATGCCGAGGAACAACGCGAACACCGCGCGCTGGTCACCGGAGCCGGCCAGCAGCGCCGACGGCACCAGGAACCCCGCGCCGACGCCGAGGCCCAGCGGGATCACCAGACCGGGGATGCTGATCTTCGCCGCGGTGCTGCCGCGCTTGCGGATGAGCTTGAGGTCGAGCGACACCCCGGTCACGCCGACCAGCAGCAGCACCCCGATCTGCCCGAACGCGTCGAGCACGTGGAACTGCTCCGCCTGGTGCGGGAACAGCCACTCCGCCCAGCCGGGCGCCACCGCGCCGAGCAGCGACGGGCCGAGCAGGATGCCCGTGAGCAGCTCGCCGACGATCGCGGGCATCCCGAACCGCATCGCGAGCCTGCCCGTCAGCAGCGCCAGCAGGAGCAGCACCGCGACCTGGACCAGGAACAGGAACAGGGAGTGGCCGCCGAAGGGCGGTACCGGGGTCATGTCAGGTGGCTCCAGTCAGCTGAACTTGCCGTCGAGGAAGATGAGCGGCGCGCGTTCCTCGCTGACCACGCGGCTCTCGACCACCGAGCCGATGATCAGGTCGTGGTCGCCGACCGGGTGCGTGTGCGCGAACTCGCAGACGAAGTAGGCGACGCAGCCCGGTACGACCGGCGCGGGCACGCTGCCCAGCGTGCGCAGCACGAGGTGCTCGGGAGCACCGGCGCGGCCGCGGCTCGCGTAGTGCCGCGCGTACTCCTCCTGGCCGGCGTCGAGGACGCTGATGCCGAAGTAGCGGGCGCGTTCGGCGAGCAGGCGCATCCGGCCACCCGTCGTGACCGACACGCCCACGAGGGCCGGCTGCAGCGACAGCGTGACGAACGAGTTGGCGGTCAGCGCGTGGTCACGACCCTCGTCGCTCACCGCCACCACCGTCACGCCGGTGGCGAACCGGCGGGCGGCGCGGCGCAGCGACTCGGCCTGGTGCTCGTGGTGGAGCTGGGTGCTCGACACGGGTCAGTCCGACATCGCGACGAGGATGCGGCGCGGCCCGGTGAACGACCGCCTGCCGTGGCCGACCGCCACGTTGTCGATCAGCAGCACGTCGCCCGCGCGCCAGCTCACGTCGACCGCCTCGGACAGGCCGCGGTCGCGGATCTGCCGCACGTGCTCCGCCGGGATGGGGGAGCCGTCGGCGAACGTCACCGACTGCGGCAGGTCCTCTTCGGACATGATCTGGTACAGCGCCGCCGCGGTCTCGTCGCCGAGCCCGGCCGCGTGCCACTGGTCGGCCTGGTTGAACCAGACCTCGTCACCGGTCACCGGGTGCTCGACAGTCGAGGGCCGCACCTGGCTGACCCGCAGCCCGCCGTCGGCACGCCACGAGAACTCGCTGCCGGAGGTGCCGAGGAACTCCTCGACCACGTCCCGGTCGCCGGTCTCGAACGTGTCCTGCCAGCTCTTGCCGAAGCCCTTGCCACCGTGCAGGTTCTGCGTGTACCGCACGCCTTTCGCGAACGCCTCGCGCACCTCGTCGTCGAGGGAACCCAGCCAGCGCACCCCGTCCACCACGGGGGTCGCGCCACCCGTTTCCGGTGCCACGTCGCAGAAGAACATCAGCCGTTCCGGCCATTGATGGGCGTACGACATCTCGTTGTGCATGGAGATGTCGAATTCCGGCGGGTATTCCGTGGACGTGTACACGTTCTGACCGACCTTCGTGCGCGGCGAGTTGCCGTGGACGTAGGCGAGCCGGTTGGGCAGCAGCAGGTCCATCACCTCGTCGAGCTCCGCGGTGGTGACCTGGAAACCGCGGAAGACCAGGGCCTTGTTCGCCGCCAGCAGCCCGGCCAGGTCGGCCCGTCCGCGCAGATGGTCGACCAGCCCGTGTGGACCTGGCTCGGCTCCGATGCCTGCCGGGTCGAGCTCGAGTGGAGCCCAGTGTCCCATCTGCCTCTCCCTCCGGTTCGTCGTGAAAACGACCCTGCGGAGAGCGCCTATATTTCATCGGTATCGCACCTATGGCCGTCCGTATAGCGGAAATATGGCGTCCCTGGAAAGGATTTGCGCGTCGGCTACGAGATGGGATTTCGGTGTGGCAGCTGTCATCACGAGTCCGCTGGAGTTCAACGTCGCGGACTTGTACGTGGACCTGCGGCCGGTCGTCGGACGGCGGCTGCTGCTCAAGTGCGAGGGCTTCAACTTCGCGGGCTCGATCAAGCTGAAGGCCGCGGTGGAGATGGTCGGCGCGATGGAACGCGACGGCCGCATCACCCCCGGCTCGACCCTGGTCGAGTCCTCCTCCGGCAACATGGGCGTCGCCCTCAGCCTCGTGGCGGCCAGCAAGGGGTACCGGTTCATCTGCGTCACCGACGTCCGCTGCACCGGTGCGGCCCGCCGCGCGATGGAGACGCTGGGCAGCGAGGTGCACGTGGTGTCCGAGCCGGACCCGTCCGGTGCGTTCCTCGGCACCCGGATCGCGCACGTGCAGGCGCTGTGCCGCGACAACCCCGGCTTCGTCTGGCTCAACCAGTACGCCAACCCCGGCAACTGGACGGGCCACTACCGCTCCACGGCGCCCGAGATCGCCAAGGAGTTCCCCGACCTGGACGTGCTGTTCATCGGCGCGGGCACCACCGGCACCCTGATGGGCTGTGCGCGGTACTTCCGCGAGACCCAGCCGGCCGTGCGCATCGTCGCCGTCGACAGCGTCGGCTCGGTCACCTTCGGCACGCCCGCGGCCACCCGGCTGATCCCGGGCCTGGGCACGAGCGTCCGCCCGCAGATCCTGGACGAGTCGCTCGTCGACGACGTCGTGCACGTCGAGGAGAGCGACACCGTCCGGACGTGCCACGAGCTGGTGCGGCACGGTTACCTGTTCGGCGGGTCGACCGGCACCGTCGTCAGCGGCGCGCTGCGGTGGCTGGAGTCCAGGGACGAGGACCTGACGTGCGTGGCGATCGCACCGGACCTGGGCAGCAACTACCTGGAGTCGCTCTACGACGACAGGTGGCTCGCGGACTCCGGTCTGCTGCCCGGCTGAGTCCTCACGCGCGCGACGACACGAGTCCGCGCACCTCGTCCCCGACCAGGCCGGTGATGCGGGGCCACTGGTCCTCCAAGAAGAAGTGGCCGCCCGGCAGCACGTGCAGCTCCGTGGTCCCGGTGGTGTGCCGCTGCCAGGCGCGGGCCTCGTCCAGCGTCACCAGCGGGTCGTCGTCGCCGACCAGCACGGTGACGGGCGCGGTGAGGTCCGGGCCCTCGGCGTACCGGTAGGTCTCCGCGGCCCGGTAGTCCGCGCGCACCGCGGGGAGCACCATGCGGAGGATCTTCTCGTGCTGCAGCAGCGCGGAGCTCGTGCCGTTCAGCGCGCGCATCTCGGCGATCAGGCCGTCGTCGTCGCGCTGGTGCACGCGTTCGTCGCGCCAGCACGACGGCGCACGCCGGCCGGACGCGAAGAGGTGCGCCGCGGTCGTCCTGCGGGCGACCTCGAACGCGAGCGTCGCGCCCATGCTGTGTCCGAAGTAGATGGTCGGGCGGTCCAGGTGCGGTGCGAGGACCTCGGCGACCCGGTCCGCCAGCACGGCGATGTCGTCGATGCACGGCTCGTGCCTGCGGTCCTGCCGGCCCGGGTACTGCACGGCCAGCACGTCGGCCACCGGGGACAGCTGCTCGGCGAACGGCACGTAGTAGCTCGCCGAACCACCGGCGTGCGGGAAGCAGACGACCCGGACCTCGCTGTCCGGGCTGGGCGAGAAGCCGCGCAGCCAGGCGTCCTGACCGGGCCGGCTCATCGACCGGCTCCTGCGCCGCGGCCGGCCAGCGGATCGGCGGTCACGAGGGGGTCCGCCAGGCGGCGCTGCAGCACGGTGATGACCGGTGCCGCCATGAACGTGGTGGCCAGCGCCATCAGGACCATGATCGTGAACAGGGAGGAGGAGACCACGCCCAGCTGCACGCCGACGGTCAGGATCACCACCTCCGTCAGCCCGCGCGTGTTCATGAGCACGCCGATCAGCAGCGACTCCGTCCACCGGTCACCGGTCAGGCGCGCGGCGATCGCCGCGCCGCCGAGCTTGCCGACCGTGGCGACCACGACGACCAGCAGCGCGGTCAGCCAGAGGGCGGCGGTGGTGAGCTGGTCGATCCGGGTGGACAGCCCCACCAGGCCGAAGAACATCGGCAGCAGCAGCACGGAGATCATGCTCTCGAGCTTCGCCTCGACGCCGCGCTGCCACTCGGGGTCGCGCGGCATCACGGCACCGGCCAGGAAACCGCCGAAGATCGCGTGGATGCCGATCTGGTCGGTCGTCCAGGCGCTCAGGATCGCCACCGCGACCATCACCCACATCGACGGGTGGCCCAGGCGCCGCAACAGGGGCCGGACCACGGCGAACATCACGACGAGGTAGCCGGTCGACAGGGCGAGCGTCAGCAGCACGTCCCCGAGGCCCGTCGACTTGGCCACGGCGACCACGACGGCCAGCATGATCCACGCGTAGACGTCGTTGATCGCCGCGCACACCAGGCTGATCACGCCCACGCGGGTGGGCATCAGGCCGGACTCCCGCAACAGCCGGGAGAGCACGGGGAACGCGGTGATCGCCATGGCCGCGGCGAAGAACAGGCAGAACGCCAGCCGGTCGGTCTGCGCACCGAACCGGGGGTACAGCCACAGCGCCAGCGGCACCGCGAGCGCGATCGGCACCAGCAGCGACGCGTGGCTGATGACCGTGACCTTGCGCCCCTGCCCGCGCAGCGACCTCAGGTCGATCTCCAGGCCGATCAGGAACATGAACATCACCAGGCCGGTCTGGGCCAGCACGTTCAGCCCCGCGATCACCTGCTGCGGGAAGAGGTGGGCCATCATCTCCGGCCACACCAGTCCCAGCACGCTGGGTCCCAGCAGGATGCCGGCGACGATCTCCCCGAGCACCCGCGGCTGGCCGATCTTGCTCACCGCCCAGCCGACGACCCGCACCGCGACCGTGAGCACGGCCATGGCGAGCAGCAGGCGGCCGCTCACCGTCGCGGCGTCCAAGTTCCCCATGTCTCCACTCCTCATCGCCCCGACTCGAAGATCAAGTCACGCATGAGCTCGCTCGCGCCGGCCGCGATGGTTCCCGCCATCGCGTCGCGGTACAGGCGGGCCGGCGCGGAGTCGTCGAGATACCCCCGCGCCCCGTGGAACTGCACGCACGCCTGTGCGGCCGCGACCGCCAGCTCGGTCGCCGTGAGCTTGAGAACGGCCGCGGCCTTGGTGTCCAGCCGCCCGGCGCAGTGCTCCTCCGCCAGCCGGTGGGCGAAGGCCCGCACGAGCTCGAACTGGGCGTCCAGGTCGGCCAGGCGGTGCCGCACCGCCTGGTTGGCGCTCAGCGCCTCACCGCGCACCCGGTGCGACCGCACGAACGACCGCAGCAGGTCGAGGCAGTGCCGGACGCCGCCGACCGCCAGCAGACCGGCGACCAGCCGTTCGAAGTCCAGCGCCGGCATCAGCTGCAGCAGCGCCCGGTCCGGCCGGCCGATCACCCCGTCCGCGACCACCCCGTCGAACGACACCCGGCACGTGTCGGCCGCGCGCCAGCCGAGCGTCCGCTGCGGGTGCCGGGTGATGCCGGGGGAGCGGCCGTCCACCACGAACAGACTCGCCCCGGACAGCACGCGGGTGGTGCCGCCCTCACGGGTCTTGGCCAGCACGACGAAGTAGTCCGCGGTGGAACCGTTGGCCACGTAGAACTTCTCCCCGGTCAGCCGGTGACCGGCACCGTCCGGTTTGGCCACTGTGGACAGCGAGGACAGGTCCGTTCCCGCGTTCTGCTCGGTGATGGCCAGCGCGGCGATCCGGTCCGATCTGAGCCAGGCCGCCCGCTGGGCGTCGGTGCCGAACATCCGCAGGTAGGCGGGTGCCATGTAGGCGTGGACGCCGATGGCCGCGCGGACGCCGGCGTACCCGGTGCCGCCGAGCTCCTCCAGGAACACGGCGCTGCGCAGGAAGCCTGGGCCCTCGTGCGGCAGGGAGAGCAGACCGGTCTCCGCCAGCGCACGCCACCCGTCGGCCGGGATGTGCCCCTGCTCCTCCCAGCTGTCGGCGTGCGGCAGCACGACCGCGTCCAAGACGGACCGGATCTCGTGGCGGACGTCGTCGCTCATGACCCGGACCGCAGTGACGACAGGAGGGCCTCGCGGTCCACCTTCCCGTGCGCCGACAGGGGGAGCGACGCGCGGACCTCGATCACCGCGGGCACCATGTACGGCGGCAGGCGGTGCGCCAGGTGCTCCCGCAACGCCTCCGCCGGCGCGTCCGAGACGGCGAAAGCCATGAGCACCCGTTCGCCGGTGCCGGTGACGTGCACGGTGACGAAGGCCTGGCGCACGTCCGGGTGCCCGGTCAGCACGTGCTGGACCTCGCCCAGCTCGATGCGATGACCGTTGACCTTGACCTGGTCGTCGTCACGGCCCTGGAACACGAGCACGCCGTCCGCCTCGAAGTACGCGAGGTCACCGGTGCGGTACAGGCGTTCGGTGACGCCGTCGACCTCGCAGTCCACGAACCGCCGCGCGGTCTCCTCCGGCATCCCGAGGTAACCGGGGGACAGGCCGGGACCCGACAGGCACACCTCACCCGTCTCACCCGGCTCGCACAGCCTGTCGTCGCGGACGAGGTGCACGCGGGTGTTCTGGATCGGCCGCCCGATCGGCAGCGGCCGGTCCTCCGGCTGCGGCCCGGTGAGCGGGTAGTAGGTGGCGAACGTGGTGCATTCGGTGGGGCCGTAGACGCTGACGATCCGGCCCGCGCCGTAGTGCGCCAGCGCCTTTTCGACGTGCGGCAACGAGTGCGCCTCACCGCCGGTGAGAACGGTGTCGACGGTGCCGAGGGCGTCGACGTCCTCGTCGACCATCGTGTTGAACAGCGCCGTGGTCAGGAAGACCGTGCTGACCGCGTGCCGGCGGACCACCCGGCGCAGCTCGGACAGCCGGACGAAACCACCGGGGTAGACCACGCACGTGCCGCCGTTGAGCAGCGCTCCCCAGATCTCGAACGTGGCCGCGTCGAAGGTGACCGGCGCGAGGAACAGGGTGACGGCCCTGTCGTCGAGCCGGGTGTAGCGGGCGTCGTGGACCAGCCGGACGACCGACCGGTGCTGGATCGGCACGCCCTTGGGCCGCCCGGTCGACCCCGAGGTGAAGTTGACGTACGCGATGTCCGTGGGCAGCACGGCGACCGCGGGGTCCGCGGCACCGTCACCGTCCGAAGAGGACACATCGGTCACCTGGCACCGCGGCAGCCGCGCCGCCAGGGCCTCCCGCTGGTCGGTGACCACCCGGTCGCAGCCGGCGATGCCGAACATCACGTGCAGGCGCTCGTCCGGCCAGGACGGGTCGAACGGCAGGTACACCGCCCCGCACTTGACGATCGCGAGCAGCGCGACGACGAGCTCGCACGACCGCCGCACGCACACGCCCACCACGTCACCGCGCCGGCACCCCTGTCGGACGAGGTGCCCCGCCAGCCGGTTGGCCGCCGCGTTCAGCTCCGCGTAGGTCATCCGCCGGTCGCCGTGCACGAGCGCGGTCGCCCCGCCGTTCCGCCGGGCACGGTGTTCGAACAGCTCCTTCATGCTGCTGTCCGACGGAAAGGGAACCGACGTGTCCACATTGGCCAGAGCGTGCACATCGCGCGCTCTGGGTCCGGCGGTGAGCCGTTTCATGCGCTTCCCCTCGACATCTGCTCCCTGCTTCCGGGTGGACGGCGTGGAGGGGTGACCCCCGGCAGGCACACCGGGGGCCACCCCTCATCGCGGTGCGCCTACGCCGGTGACGCGTCGGCCTGCTGCCCGTTGCGGGCGATGCTCTCGGCGATCTCGCGGACGCTGCTGTTGCTGAACAGGTCGTCAGGCGGCAGCGCGTCCTCGCCGTAGGCCTCCTCGGCCCTGGCGATCAGCTTGACCGCCGTCAGCGAGGACCCGCCGGACCGGAAGAAGTCGGACTCCGCGTCCACGCTCAGCCCGAGGTCCTGACAGGTGGTCACGACCCACTTCTGGATGGTGTCGATGTCGTCGGTCGCCATCAGGCCGGCACCCCGTCCCTGACGGGGAAGCGGAAGCCGTTCACGGTGGTCTCGACGAACTTGTTGTGCCCGAAGTTGTCCCGGCCCGAGGTGAGCACGTTGCCGAACTTCTCCAGGCTGGCCGCACCGCCGAACTCGGCGAGCGCGTCGGAGTGCGGGTAGACGCGCACGGAGGTCGGCAGGTAACGCCCCGCGAAGCCGAGTCGCATCTGGTCGGTCTTGCCCGCGTGCGGGTGCGAGGCGTGCATCAGCGTGGACCAGAAGATGATGAACTGGCCCTGCCTCATCGCCTGCGAGACCGCTTTGGACTCGTCCGGGGACCAGTTGGGGTCCTTCTGCAGCTGCCGGTAGTCGTAGCCGAAGAACCCGCGGCGCACCCCGCCCTTCTCCTGGTTGTTGATCAGCTCCGGGTTGTAGTCCATGACCTTGGACTCGTCGTAGTTCATCGACTTGTGGGAGCCGGGGATGAACTGCAGGCAGCCCATGTCCACCGACGCGTCGGTGAACGCCGTCCACACCGTGATGGTGCCGCCGAAGTCCGCGTCCTCCGGCCACACGATCTGCGGGTGCTTCGAGCCGGCCACGTTGGAGAAGTTGTCGGCCTGGTGCCAGTCCGTACCCTCGTCACCGGGGTACTTGGGGAAGAACTCCGAGCGCCAGCACAGCGTGTCCGGCCCGAGGATGCTCGACACCCGGTCCACGATCTCCGGCCGGGTGATGTGCTCGGCCAGGAAGTCGACGTCCAGGTGCCGGTCGTAGTTCGACAGGTTGGTCACGCCGGAGATGGTCTTGCCGCCGCCGTACACGGCCTTTTTCGTGTTGATCAGTTTCGGCCGCAGGGCCTGCAAATGCGCGGCCATCTCCTCGGGCTCGTAGAGGTCGAATGGACCTATGTATCCGTCGCGGTGGAACTTCGCGAGTTCCTCGTCGCTCAGTGTGAACGCCTTGCTTTCGGATACCATGATTACCCCTGCCGTTCCGAAAATTTGCACGTCGAATTTGCGCGGAAGTGGTCTTGTCGGTGAACAATCAATCGAACGCGGGCAGCACGAATGGAGCCGGCCGGACGGCTCGGCGTCAACTGTCAGGTTCGTGAGATCAACGGTCGCGTGCTACCTCGCCAGCGACGATCAGGTCAGGCCTGCGCTCTGCCGGTGGAAGGCCTGCGCGGATGTCTGGTATTTCCAGTTCGCGACATGTCAACCCCCCGGTCGGCCCCCAGTGCCATTTCTGGGTCACAGCCCCCATGTCGCTGGACCCGAAGCGAACGTAACCAAATCTCCGCAGGCGTGTCAAGGTTCCCCCTGACGTGCGCCGGATTAGCCAGACTTGCCGCCGTGTGGTGTGCGGGTAATACTGACAGGCGGGTACTGGGGTCTATTCGTGCAGATTCATACACGCATGGGTGTATGCCGATGCGCACACGAGTGCGTACGGCGTGCACGCACTGGTGCGCGCCTGCGGGTGTGCGCCAACAGCGGTATGTCTCTGTCGAGGAGGGAGCCGTCGATGCTCGGGGGCGGGCTTGGCAGGACGGGAGAGTTGTCCGGGCAGTCGGTCTTGAGGGGCAGGACGCGGGAGCTCGAGTTCTTCGACCACCTGTTGGGAACCTTCGGCGGGAGCCCGGTCAGGGTGCTGGAGCTGGCCGGTGAGCCCGGCATGGGCAAGACCCGGCTGCTGGCCGCGTTCCGGGAACGGGCGGAACGCGCGGGTGTGCTGGTGGCGCACGGCGAGGCCGTGGGCAAGCCGCTGATGACGGAGTTCGCGGTGTTCGCCGACGCACTGGACGACCTGCTGGCGGCAGGCGGTGCGCGTCTGCTGTCCGGAATGGACCCGCGGGCGGCAGTCCGGTTGCCGGAGATGTTCCCCGTGCTGCACGCGTCCGGCGCCACCCGGACACAGCCGCAGGAACGGCGGTACTGGGCCTGTCAGGGCATCCGCGCGTTGCTGGGGAAGCTGAGCGAGGACGCACCGCTCGTGCTGCTGCTCGACGACGTGCACAACGCGCAGCAGAGCTCCGTCGAGATGATCCTCAACCTGGTGCGCCGCCCGCTGGCCGCACCCGTGCTGCTCGTGCTGACCCACCGTCCCCGGCAGACGCCGGTCGACCTGGTCAGCGCGCTGGGCACGGCGGCGGAGACCGGTGCGGTGCGGCGGATCGAGCTGGGACCGCTGGACCCGGCCGACTCGGCGCGGCTGCTGCCCGCCACCATGCGGCCGGGTCGCCGCAGGGTGCTGCACCGGCTCAGCGGCGGGCAGCCAGGACTGCTGAGCGCGCTGGCCGCCGGTGCGCACGACGACACGGCGGTCGTGGACGACCTGCCGTCGCCGCACCCGGTCGCGGCGGCCGTGGGCGTGGACCTGCAGGCGCTGGGACCGGAGGGGCGGTTGTTCGCCCAGGCCGCCGCCGTCGTCGGCGACGCGATCGACCCGGTGCTGGTGGCCGAGGTCGCCGAGCTCGAACACGACCGCGCGCTGGCCGGCCTGGACGAGCTGATCGCCCAGGACCTGGTGCGCACCAGGGACAACCGGCTCGGTTTCCGCGACGGCGTGGTCAGGGCGATCTGCTACCGGCAGTCGGGTGGCGGGTGGCGGATCGGTGCTCACGCCAGGGCCTACGAGGCGCTGTGGAAGCGCGGCGCACCGCTGGCCGACCAGGCGCACCACCTCGAACGGTCCGGCAAACCGGCGACCGAGCGGGACGCCGAGACGCTCCTGGCCGCGGTCAGGAGCACCGGTGACCGCATGCCCGGCGCGGTGTCGCGCTGGCTGCGGGCGTTGCTGGAGCGGCACGACCTGCACCGCGGCGAGCTGGTCACCCGGCTCGCGAGGGCCACCGCGCTGTCCGGGCGGCTGGCCGAGAGCCTGCCGGAGCACCAGCAGGCGTGGCGGCACCACGACGAGCTGGACCCGGCGACCCTCACCGGCCTGGCCGAGTCCCACGTCCGGGCGCTGCGCCTGCTCGGCAGGTTCGACGACGCGGCGGAGGTGGTCCGCACGGCCGTCCGGCACGTCGAGGTGCCGCTCGCCCTCGCCGAGATCGCACTGGACAGCGGCGGTGACGTGGCCGGTCTGCTGGACACCGTCGCACCACTGGCGCAGGCCGATCCGCGCGCGGCGGCCGTGCACAGCGCGATGCTCGCCACACTGGGCCGCGGCACCGAGGCGGCGGCAGTGGCCGACAGCACCGCCGAGGCGCTCGACCGACTGGGTGATGACGTCACGTCGACGTGTGAAGCGCTCGACTGGCTCGGCTGGGCGAACATCTGGTCCGGCCGCACCGCGCACGCGCTGACCGAGTTCACCCGCGGGCTGGAGCTCGCCGAGCGGCACCAGCAGGTCCACGTCCTCGGCCGGCTCCACCTCGGCCTGGCCACCGCACACCTGCGCGACGGCGCGCTGGGACTGGCGGTGGAACACGCGCAGGACGCGAGTGCGCTCGCCTCCTCGACCGGCTCGGCCGGGGTCGCGGTGCGGACGAAACGGCTGTGCGCCGAGATCCGGCACGTGATCGCGAGCGGCGGCACGGCGGTGCCGGGGTCGCTGTGCGCGGTGCTGGCCGGGCTCAGCTCGGCGGTGGGCAGGAACGACGAGGCGCGGTTCTGGCACGCGCTGGAGGACGAGCTGCTGTCCCGGCGCGGTCCGGCCGACCAGCTGGGGCTGACCCTGCTGGCGCTGGCGTGCCTGGAGTCGGTGACCGAGCAGAAGCAGGCGCGGCAGCTGGTGCGCGCGGCCGTCGCCGTGCTGTCCGCCCGGTCGCACCCGGTCCTGCTCGCCGTGCTGCACCTGGACGGGGCACCCGTGCGCGCGGCGGGGGCGGCCGAGGTCGAGGACTTCGAGAAGGCCGTCGTGGAGCGGCTGAGCCTGTTGAGCGTGCGGGAGAACCAGGTGGCCGAGCTCGTGGCGAGGGGACGGACCAACCAGCAGATCGCGCGGGCGTTGACGTTGAGCCACAAGACGGTGGAGACCTACCTGCGCCGGATCTTCGACAAGCTGGAGGTCTCGTCCCGCTCGGAGGTCGCGGCACTCACAGGCACCATGCGCCGGATCGCGTGACAGCGTTCTCCCCCGGTCGGTTCGCCGGCCGGGGGAGACATGTCTCTCAGGCGAGGGTGACGCGGGTGCCGGCGCCGTCGAGCGCCCGGCTCACCGGCGACTCCGCCCTGCCGTCGGCGATCAGCACCGTCCGCACGCCGCCCTGCAACGCCTCGCGCGCCCCGATCAGCTTCACCGACATGCCACCGGACACGGTGGACGCGCTGGCCGCGGTGAGCGGGTAGCTGCTCAGCAGCGACGTGGGATCGCCCAGGTCCGCGAGCAGTCCGGGGGCGGCGGTGAGGAACACCAGCGTGTCCGCCTTGAGCTCGGCGGCCACCGCGGCGGCGACCCGGTCCGCGTTGACGTTCACCGGGCGGCCGTCCTCGGCGATCGCCGGCGGCGAAATCACCGGGGTGTACCCGTTGTCCAGCAGCAACTCCAGCAGCGCCCCGGACACCGAGGTGATCCGTCCGCTGTGGTCGTCGCGGACCAGGACGCGCTTGCCGTCCACCACGGCGCGGACGGCGGCGCGGCGTTCGGCCCGCAGCAGACCGGCGTCCAGCCCGGAGAGTCCGATCGCGCGGATGCCGCGCTCGCCCAGCGCACCGAGCACGGCCGGGCGGACCTGGCCGAGCAGCGCCAGTTGCAGCACCTCCAGGGTGGCCGCGTCCGTGTGCCGGGTCGTGACACCGCTGGCGGAGGTGAGGTGACGTTGGGGCACGTCGAGCCGGTCCGCCAGTGAGTCGACCGTCGCCGAGCCGCCGTGCACCAGCACGACCCGCCGACCGGCGTGGACCAGGTCCGACACGTCCGCGCAGACCCCGGTGGCGTCGACACCGGCCGCCCCGCCGACCTTGACCACGAGCACGCCGTCCATGTCTCTCCTGCCTGTGTCGGTGCCGCGCCGGCGGTCTCAGGCCGGTCGCGGTGCTAGATCGGGTGCAGCCCGACGAAGCCGAGGCCGGTGCTCTCCGCCCAGCCCATGCGGATGTTCAGGCACTGCAAGGCGTTGCTCGCGCCGCCCTTGCCGAGGTTGTCCAGCGCCGCGACGGCCAGCACGCGGTCACCGTCCACGGCGAACCCGACATCGCAGAAGTTGGTCCCGGCCAGGATCTTCGGCTCCGGCAGCCGGTACAGGCCACGCCGTTGCGCGACGATCCGCACGAACGGCTCGTTCCCGTAGGCGGTGCGGTAGGCGCGGCGCAGGTCGTTCTCGGTGACACCGGAGGCCGTGGCGTGACACAGGACCTGAGCCCCGCGCACCGCCTCGACGCCGGTCGCCGTCATCCGCACCCGCAGCCCGGTCTCCTGCTCGACCTCGGCCTCGTGCCGGTGCCGGACCGCCGCGAACACCCGCATCGCCCCGCTGCGCTCGGAGTGCAGGTTCATCCCGGTCGCGGTCGCGCCGGAACCGCTGGAGCCGA
Organism: Lentzea sp. NPDC042327; assembly: GCF_040647275.1. Lineage (NCBI taxonomy): Bacteria > Bacillati > Actinomycetota > Actinomycetes > Pseudonocardiales > Pseudonocardiaceae > Lentzea > Lentzea sp. NPDC042327. Next base: position 226,023 of record NZ_JBEZBX010000001.1, on the reverse strand, counting down.
TCTTGGCGTCGATCGTCACGTCCTGGTCGACGATCCCGGCCAGCGGTGCCAGCGCCAGGATCGCCGCGTTCGCCATGCACCCCGGCACGCTGATCCGCGCCGCCGTCCGCAGCGCGTCCCGGTGGCGTTCCGGCAGTCCCGGCGTGAACCCGGCCAGCAGGTCCGGCGCCGGGTGCGCCGAGCCGTAGTACGTCTCGTAGACCGCGGGGTCCTTCAACCGGAAGTCCGCGGTGAGGTCGACGACGAGCGGTGCGGCCGGGCCGATCGCCTGGACCAGCTCGGCGGCCTTCCCGTGCGACACGGCGATGAACAGCACGTCGTGGGAGCCGAGCTCGTCCGGGTGCGTGAAGGTCAGCGAGGTGTGGCCGCGCAGGTTGGGGTGCAGGCTGTCGACCCGCTTGCCCTGCTGGCTCGCGGAGTAGGCGCGCGTCACCTCGACCTCGGGGTGGGCGATGAGCAGCCGGAGCAGCTCACCGCCGATGTACCCGGCCGCGCCGACGACGCCGGCGGAGATCGAGGTCACCTACTCGCCCCAGTCCTCGTCCATCTCGGGAGCCAGCGCCAGCACCAGCGGCTCGGCGGTGACGACCTCGAGCTCGCTCATGCAGTCGGGGCACTCCACGATCTCGTTCTGCGTCACCGAGCTCGTGATCTCGATCGCGCCCTCGCACTCGGGGCACGCCGTCGCGGTGGTCATGGCTCCTCCTCTGATGTCCAGCCGAGCATGTGGTCCGTGCACTCCCCGAAGTAGTCCGGAGAGTCCCCTACAGCAGGGCCTCGGCCGCCGCGACGACGGCTTCCGCGCTGACCCCGGTCGCCGCCAGCAGTTCCAGCTCGTCGCCGACGACGTCGAAGAACGAGGTGGGGACACCGATGCGGCGGACCCGGCACGGCGCGGTCTCGGCGAGCACCTCGCAGACCGCGCTGCTCATGCCGCCCTCCAGCACGTGGTCCTCGACCGTGACGATGCCGCGGGTCTGCTCGGACGCCGCCACGATCGCGTCGCGGTCGATGGGCTTGACGGTGTGCATGTCCAGCACGCGCGCGCTGACCCCGGCCGCGGCGAGCAGGTCGTGCGCCTGCAGGGCCAGCACGGCCGGGTACGGCCCGGTGGCGATGATCGTCACGTCGTCGCCGTCGCGCAGCCGCGTGGCCTTGCCGAGCACGAAGTCGTCCGGTGACTCGTGCACGAGCGGGGTGGCCGCCCGGCCCAGCCGCAGGAACAGCGGACCGGGCAGGTCCGCGGTCGCCCACACGGCCGCCTCGGTCGACACCGAGTCCGACGGCACGACGACGGTCATGTTCGGCATGGTGCGGGCGATGGCGATGTCCTCCAGCGCGTGGTGCGTGGGACCGTAGTGCCCCGCGGAGAACCCGGCGTGCGTGACGACGATCCGCACCGGCAGGTTGTTGCCCGCGACGTCGACCTTCATCTGCTCGCACGCCCGGCACGCGGCGAACGTGCTGATGGTGTTGGCGTAGGGCAGGAAGCCCGCGGAGGCCAGTCCGGCGCTGACGCCCATCATGTTCGCCTCGGCGATGCCCACGTTGGTGTACCGGTCGGGGAACCGCTCGCCGAAACCGGTCTCCAGCCCGCCCATGTCGGAGTCCACGCAGAACACCCGCGGGTCCCGCTCGGCCAGCTCGCCGAGGACCCGGCGGTAGACCTCGCGGGTGGGCACCAGGACGCCGGGGGCTGTCTCGACGCTCATGACGTCCTCCTCGACCGCGCCCGCAGACCCGCCTGCGCCCTGGTGAGCAGCGCGGGGGTCAGCGTGACGTGGTGGCTCTTCTTCTTGTCCTCGAACAGCGGTACGCCCTTGCCCTTGACCGTTCGCGCGATGACGGCCGTGGGACGACCCGGCTCCAGCGACGCGAAGACCTCGCGCAGCGCGTCCAGGTCGTGGCCGTCCACCTCCACGGCGGTCCAGCCGAAGCTGCGCCACCGGTCGGCGAGCGGTTCGAGGCCCAGGTCCTCGGTGCGGCCGGTGATCTGCCAGCCGTTGCGGTCCACGATGGCGACCAGGTTGTCCAGGCCCGCCGCGGGCGCGAACTGGGCCGCCTCCCACACCGAGCCCTCCTGCAGCTCACCGTCGCCCATCAGCACGAAGGCCCGGTACGGGTGCCCCGCGCGTTTGGCGGCCAGCGCCACGCCCGCGCCGAGCGACAACCCGTGGCCCAGCGAGCCGCTGGGGAACTCGACGCCGGGCAGGCGGCGCAGCGGGTGCCCCGCGAGCCGGCCACCGCTGGCGGCGTAGGTCTCCAGTTCGGACTCGGGCAGGAAGCCGTTGGCGGCCAGCACGGCGTAGAGGGCGGCGCTGGCGTGGCCCTTGCTGAGGATGAACCGGTCCCGCAGCGGCCAGTCCGGCTCGTCCGGCCGCAGGTCGAGCACCTCGTCGTAGAGCACGGTGAGCAGGTCGACGCAGGACAGGCTGCCGCCGACGTGCGTGCCGGACGGCGAGGAGCCCATCCGCAGGATCTGCTCGCGGTTGCGCAGCGCCTTGGTGGCGAGCGGGGTGGTCATACGGCCGCCTTCGACTGGTGGTCCACGCTGCGGGCGATCGGGATCAGGGTGTCGAGGTTGTCCCACACCTTGCGGATCGCCTCGGCGCACCGCAGCAGCACCGGGCCGCTGTGCGGGTTCAGGTGCCAGCGCTGCAACGTCAGCGACGACTCGATGACCGCCGTGGTCTCCGGGTACTCCCCGCCGCGGACGTCCCCGCCGAGCTTCCACGGGTACCCGCCGAACCCGGCACGGGTCTGGAACGCCTCCTGCATCGGCAGCGGCACCAGCTGGTACGGCTGCAACGGCACGCCCTCGGCGCGCAGTGCGCGGTGCAGGATCGACCGCAGCGCACCGGGGCGCACGTCCGGGTGGCCCGTGGCCGCCGGGTCGAAGCGCAACCGCAGGATGTGCCAGGCGTGCGTCCGGTCGGCCGGCACCTCCGGCAGCACAAGTCCCGGCAGGCCGGCCAGCGCGGCGAGCATCGCCTCGACGTTGCGCTTGCGGGCGGCGTCGTACTCCGGCAGGCGCGCGAGCTGGGCGCGGGTGAACGCCGCCTGGATGGCGCTGAGCTTCGCGTTCCCCGCCAGCACGCGGGAGACGTAGTCCCGTTCCCGGCCGCCGCGCAGGGCCTCGCCGAACTGCCGGTGCAGCACGACCTTCCGGTGCAGCTCCGGGTCCGCGGTGGTGATCAGGCCGCCTTCGCCGCACGTGGGCAGGTTCTTGACCACGTTGAGGCTGAACGTGGCGATGTCGCCGAGCGTGCCGGTGCGCCTGCCCCGGTAGGTGGCACCGTGCGACTGCGCGGCGTCCTCGACCAGCAGCAGGTCGTGCCGGTCGGCCAGCGCGCGCAACGCGGTCATGTCGGCGGGCAGGCCGTGCAGGTGCACCACGAGGATCGCGCGGGTCCGCGGGGTGATCGCCGCCGCCGCGGCCTCCGGTGACATGTTGTACGTGACCGGGTCGATGTCTACGAACACCGGCACGAGCATCCGCTGCACGGCACCGATGGCGCTCGCGATGAAGCTCAGCGCGGGCACCAGGACCTCCGCGCCCGGCTCGATCCCGGCCGCGGCGAGCGCCAGCTCGATGGCCGCGGTCCCGTTGACCACCGCCGCGCAGTGCGGGGCACCGACGAACTCGGCCCACTCCGCCTCCAGCGCGGCCACCTCACCGCCGCCGGTGCTGTTGGACGTGAACTGCCCGCTGTCCAGCACGCGCCGGGTCGCCTCGTGCTCGGCGTCCGTGATCACCGGCCACCGGACCTGCTCGGGAGGGACGCTGCCCTTCCCGATCACCCTGGTGCCGCCGAACATCGCCAGCTTGTCGCTCATGCCGCCGCACCGATGCCGAGCTTGCGGGTCGCGAAGTCCACGTAGGCCCCGACCAGGTCCACCGACAGCACCTCGAGTGCGCCGTGGAACTCCGGCGTGTGGTTGACCTCGTTGACGAGGTAGCCGTCGTGCTCGGACTCCAGCACGTCGATGCCGAGGATGCCGTCGCCCACCGCGTCGGCCGTGGCCCGCAGGAGCTTGGTCAGCTCCTCGTCGGGGTCGCAGCGCATCGTCGTGCCACCGCGTGCGGTGTTCGTGCGCCACTCGTCGGACATCTTGTAGATCACGCCGACGACCTCACCGCCCATGACGTAGGCCTTGATGTCGCGGCCGGGTTTGTCGACGTACTCCTGCACGTAGACGACCTGGTGGTGCAGGCCGGGCAGCGCGCTGCGGTGCTCCAGCATGATCTCGGCGGAGTTGCGGTCGGTGGGCCGCGCGGCCAGGTGCCCCCACGACCCGTTCACCGGCTTGGACACCAGCGGGAACCCGAAGTCCTCCAGGTGGTCCAGCGCGTGCTCCGGCGACAGGCTCACGGCCGCCCGCGGCACCGGCAGTCCGGCCGCGTGCAGGGTGAGGGTGGTGAGCAGCTTGTCCCCGCACAGCGCGACGACGTCGGCGCTGTTGACCACGGTGAGGCCGGAGTGCTCCAGCAACCGCGCCGCGTAGACGTTGCGGGTGTGGGAGATCTCGCGGCTGATCACGCCCGCGTAGGCGGGTGCGGGCGCCTGCACCTCGAACAGCGCCCGGCGGGTGTCGATCACTTCCACCGGCACCCCGCGCCGGGCCAGCTCGGCGAGGATCAGCTTCTCCTCGAGCCGGATGCGCGATGCCAGTACGGCGACAGGCAGGTCCATCAGGTCATCCCCTGGTCAGCTCGGTGACATCAGATCGGTGGCGAGCCGGCCGACGGCGTCGGTCAGGACCGTCACCGCAAGCAGGTACTCGGACAGGTCGACGTGCTCGGTGGGCGTGTGGTCCAGGTGCGGGTCACCGGGGCCGTACGTGGCGATCGGCACCTGCCACGCCGGACCCAGGACGTTCATGTCCGAGGTGCCGAGCTTCAGCTTGAACTCGGCGCCGCCGGTGTGCTCCCGCACCGCGGCGGCCAGCGCCCTGGCCACCGGGTCGGCGCGGGACCGGCGGATCGCCGGCGTCGTCTCCAGCACCCGGATCTGCGCGTCACCGGCGAGATCGCGCACCTCGGCCAGGAAGGCGGCGGTGTCGAAGTCCAGCGGTGTGCGGCAGGAGACCACCAGGTCGGCGTGGACGAGGTCGCCCGACGTGCTGACCAGGGTGGGGGACAGCTGGTCGAACACCCGGCCACCGGCCACCGCGTACCGCGCGCGCAGCGCCTCCCAGAAGGCCGCGGCGACCTCGCTCGCGTTGGGGTCCGGCGAGCTGGTGTGCGCCTGCGGCCGGTCGACGGAGCAGGTGAACCGCAGCACGCCCTTGTAGCCGACCACGACCGTGCCCACACCGCTCGGTTCGCCGATCACCACGGCGTCCGCGCGCTGGGTGACCGCGACGTAGTGCGCGCCGACGGAGTCGCGTTCCTCGTCGACCGCGCCGACGACCACGATCCGCGCACCGGCCGCCCGTGCCCGCGCCGCGGCGACGATCATCGTCGCGAGCGGTCCCTTGGCGTCCACGGAACCACGCCCGTACAGCTTGTCGCCGTCGAGCCGGACCGGTGGCCCGCCCGGCACCGTGTCCAGGTGGCCGAGCAGCATGATCGTGGGACCGTCGGCGGCGCCGATCACACCGACGGCGTTGCCGGCGTCGTCCACGTGCGCCTCGAAACCCAGCTCGGTCATGGCGCCGACGACGAACCGGGCCAGCTCGCCCTCCTGGCCGGACACCGACGGGATGGCCACCATCCGGTGCAGGAGGTCGACCGCTCTGCCGTCGGAGACCGCGGCGGTGGGCACGGTGTTCACGGAGGTGGGGGAGGTGCGGGTCATCAGCCGCGCCCTTCCGGGGCCAGCTCGGCCAGCTCCTCGATCGTGTGCCGGCCGAGCAGCACCTGCAGGGGGAAGTCCAGGCCGAGCTCGCGGGTGCGCTGCAACAGGTTCACCGCGCGCAGCGAGTCGCCGCCGAGCTCGTAGAAGTCGTCGCGGATGCCGACCTCGGGCACGCCCAGCACGTCGGCCCACAGCTTCACCAGCAGCGTCTCCACGGGCGTCCTGGGCGGCACGCGGACCGACTCCACCAGGTCCGCCGGTGGCAGCGGCAGCGCGGCGTGGTCGACCTTCCCGTTGTCGTTCACCGGGAACGACGGCACGGTCACGAACCGGCCGGGCACCATGGCGGCGGGCAGCCGGTCGGCGAGGTGGCGCCGCAGCTCGTCCAGTGCCACGTCGCCGCCGGCCACGAGGTAGCCGATGAGCCGCGGGCCGCCGTGCTCGTCCGGCCGGACGACCACGACCGCGTCGGTGACCGCCGGGTGCGTGCGCATCGCACTGGCGATCTCCGCCGGCTCGACGCGCTGGCCGCGGATCTTGACCTGGTGGTCGGTGCGGCCGAGGAAGACCAGCTGCCCGTGCGAGTTCCAGTACGCCCGGTCGCCGGTCCGGTAGAGCCGCGTGCCGTTCTCGTGCGGCAGGAAGGCGGCCGCGGTCGCCCGCGGCTGGCCGAGGTAGGCGCGGGCGGTCTGCACGCCCGCGATGTGCAGCTCACCGGGAACACCGACGGGCACGGGCTGCCCGTGCGCGTCGAGCAGCAGCAGCTGCACGCCCGGCAACGGGTCGCCGATCGGCACCCGGCTGCTGTCCGCCGCCGTGTCGACCCGGAAGTGCGTCACCTCGACCGCGGCCTCGGCCGGGCCGTACATGTTGTGCAGCTCGACGCCGGGGAACGCGGCGAGGAAGTCCGCCGCCAGCCTTGCCGGCAGCTCCTCGCCGCTGCACTGCACCCGCCGGAGCGAGGGCACGTCGGCGGCGGTGATGCCGTAGTCGAGGAACAGGCGCAGCATCGACGGCACGAAGTGCGTGTGCGTGACGCCGTGCCGGGTGAAGAACTCCTTGAGGTAACGAGGATCGCGGTGACCGCCCGGTGCGGCGAACACCAGCCGGGCGCCCACGAGCAACGGCCAGAGGATCTCGGGCACGGCCACGTCGAAGCCGATCGGGGTCTTCTGGGCGACCACGTCGCCGGTGCCCAGCGGCATCCGCGCCTCCGCCGCGCGCAGCCGGTTGGCCAGGCCCGCGACGGTGTTGACCGCACCCTTGGGCACGCCCGTCGAACCGGACGTGAAGACCACGTAGGACGCGCTGTCCCCGGGCACCTCCACCGGCGCCGCCGGTTCTCCCGTGACCTCGGCGACGTCCACGACGCGGGTGCCGCCGGAGACCCGGGACCGCGTCGCGGCCGAGGCGAGCACGATGCCCGGCTTCGCACCGGCCAGCACCGCCGCCAGCCGTCCATCGGGGTAGTCCGGGTCGAGTGGCAGGTACGCGCCGCCCGCCTTCAGCACCGCCAGCACCGCGACGGCCAGGTCGAGGCCGCGTTCGAGGCACACGCCGACGCAGTCGCCCACCCGGACGCCGTTGGTCCGCAACCACGACGCGACCTCCGCCGCGCGGATGTCCAGCTCGCGGTAGGTCATCGAGTCACCGGTGGCGTCCGCGACGACCGCGACCGCGTCCGGTGTGCGTGCGGCGGTCCGCCCGAACCACTCCGTGATCGACGGCAGCGGCTCGGCGAGCTCGGTCGACCCCGTCATCGCCTCGACCCGCGCCCGTTCGGCCGCGGACAGCACCGGGAGCGTCCACAGCGGAGCGTCCAGGTGCTCGGTGAACTCGGTCAGCACGGTCACGAACGCGTCCAGCACGCGTTGCGCGGACGCCTCCTCGAACAGACCGGTGGAGTACGCCACCTCGGCGGCGAGACCGTCGTCGGCCGGCGCGAGGTACAGCCCCACGTCGAACTGCGCACCGCCGCTGTGCACCGCGACCGGCTGCACCTGCACGCCGGGGAGGCTGAGGTCGCCGCTCGGGGTGTTCTGCAGGGCCAGCACGGTCTGCGGGATCTTCGGGCCGTCACCGCGCGCCTGCTTGATCCACTCGAACGGCACGTCCTGGTGGGCCAGCGCGGTCAGGCAGACCGACCGGCACCGCACCAGCGCCTGCCGCAGCGTCTCCAGCGGGTCGAGCCGCACCCGCAGCGGCAGCGTGTTGACGAAGAACCCGACCACGCCGTCGAGCTCGTCACTGGGCCGGCCGGCGACCGGTGTGCCGATGACGAGGTCGTCCTGGCCGCTCCACCGCGCCAGCACGATCGACCACGCGGCCACGAACACCATGAACTCGGTGGCGTTCTCGCTCTGCGCGGCCGTGGCCAGCCGCTTCACCAGCACGTCCGGCAGTACCGCGCGGACCGTGCCGCCCCGGTAGCCGGTGGCCGAGCCGCGCGGGTGGTCGGTCACCAGGTCGAGCGCGGTCGCACCGGCCAGGGTGGTCCGCCAGAACTCCAGCTGCCCCGCGACCTCGTCGCCGGCCAGGAAGTCCCGCTGCCACAGGGCGAAGTCGGCGTACTGCATCTCCGGTTCTGGCCACCGCGGCGGGGTGCCGCCCGCCAGCGCGGCGTACGCGGCGCCCAGCTCGGCCATCAGGATGCCCAGCGACCAGCCGTCGACCACGATGTGGTGCACGCACAGCACGAGCACCCACTGCGGTTCCGGCGCGTCGGTGATCCGCAGCAGCCGCGCCCGCAGCAACGGCGGCGCGGACAGGGTGAACGGCGGCTCCACGACGGCCCGGATGGCGTCGTCCAGCCCGGCTTCGGCCGTGTCCCCGGTGCTGAACGGGACGGTCAGCTCGGAGATCGCGACCTGCGTGACCGCGCCGCCCTCGCCGATCTCGACACCGGTGCGCAGCGCCTCGTGCCGGTCGACGAGCAGCTGCAGCGCCTGGCGCAGGAAGTCCGCGTTCAGGTCGCCGGTCAGCCGCAGCGCGCCGCTGACGTGGTAGGCGCTGCCCGCGCCCATCTCGTGCAGCATCCACAGCCGTTCCTGGCCGAAGGACGCCGGGAAGACGTACGTGTCGGTCACCGGAGCCCTCCCGGGGTGGCGGGGACGCCGGGCTGCCACACCAGCCGCAGCCGGTCCGCGGTGAACGATTCCACGACACCTCCCAATCCTGGTCTGCAGACGTTGCCGGTCCCGCGGTGTCCGGGACAGTCGGGGATCTCCCCGGCTCACCCCCGCGGCCGCACCCGGACCTCGTCGTCGGCAGCGGTCACGACGGCCTCGCCTGGCGGGTCCGCCCACGGCGCCGGCAGCGCGGCCCGGTCGAGCTTTCCGCTGGGCAGCAGCGGGAACCGGTCGAGCACCACGTACACCGACGGCACCATGTGCTCGGGCAGCAGCGCGGCCAGGTAGCCGCGCAGCTCGGCGGTGGACGGGCGGTGGTTGCCGCGCAGCAGCACGTACGCGGCCAGCCTGCGTTCGCCGCCGGCGTCGTCGAAGGCGATCACCACCGGTTCGCGCACCGCCGGGTGCGTCGCCAGCTCCGCCTCGACCTCGCCGGGCTCGACCAGGAACCCGCGGACCTTGATCTGCTGGTCCAGCCGGCCGAGGAACTCGACGTCCCCGTTGGACAGGAACCGCGCGTGGTCACCGGTGGCGTACATCCGGCCGCCGGGCTCCTGGCCGTACGGGTCGGGCCGGAACCGGTCCGCGGTCAGCCCCGGCCGCCGCCAGTAGCCGCGGCCGGGACCCGCTCCGCCGATGAACAGCTCACCCGGCACGCCGACGGGTGCGGGCCGGCCGTGCCGGTCGAGGATGTAGATGCGGTGGTTCGCGAACGGCCTGCCCCACGGCACGCCGCCCGCGTAGCTGCGGCGGGTCAGCCGGTGGGCGAGGCTGCAGTACGACGTCTCGGTCATGCCGGCCAGGTTGAGCAGCCGGATGCCGGGGAGCAGGTCCGTGAGCTGGCGGGGCAGCGTGGGCGGCATCCGGTCACCGCCCAGGCCGACCGCGCGCAACACGACACCGGGCATGCCGCCGCGCCGGCCGGCGTGACCGACCAGGGCGTCCAGCAGCGCCGGCGCCGAGCTCCACGCCGTGACCTCCTGGCGCACCAGCAGGTTCAGCAGCCGGTCGAGGTCCGCGGTCTCCTCGTCGCTCGGCACGACGACGGTCGCGCCCGCCGCGAGCGTGCCGAAGACCTCGTAGACCGACATGTCGTAGTTCAGCGACGAGACCGCCAGCACGCGGTCTTCCTGCGTGAGGTCGTAGGCGTTGTTGACGCCGTGCAGCGTGTTCACCACACGGGCGTGCTCGTTGGCCGAGCCCTTCGGCTGGCCGGTCGAACCGGACGTGTAGATCACGTAGGCGAGCCCCGCGCCGTGCACGGGGACGTCCGGCCGGGAGACGGGCTCGTCCGCGGGCCACTCGGTGTCCAGGCGGAGGAACCGGACCGGGCCGTCGAGGTCCCCGGTCTCGACCGAGGAGTGCGTCAGGACCACCGGCGCGGCCGCGTCCTGCACCATGTGCGCCACCCGCGACCGCGGGTAGCCGGGGTCCAGCGGCAGGTAGGCCGCACCGGCCTTCAGGATGCCGAGCACCGCGACGACCACCAGCTCCGACCGCGGCAGCGAGACGCCGACGAGCTGCTCGGACGTCAGCCCCAGCGCCCGCAGCCGGTGCGCGAGCTGGTTGGCGCGCGCGTCCAGCTCGGCGTAGGTGAGCGTGCGGTCCCCGAAGACGACGGCGGGTGCGTCCGGAGTGCGGTCCACCCACTGCTCGACCACGCCGTGCACGGTCAGCGGGCCCTCGAACGGCGCGGCGGAGCTGTGACCGCTGAGCTCGCCGGTGATCCGGGTGCTCTCGGCCGGCGCGATCAGCGGCAGCGCCGACACGGCCTCGTCCGGCCGGGACACGCCGTGCCGCAGCAGCCGCACGAAGGCGTCGGCCATCCGGGCCGCGGTGTCGCGGGTGAACAGGTCCGCGCTGAACTCCAGGCGCCCGTCGACACCGCCGTCCGCGCTGGGCACGAGGTCGAGCGCCACGTCGAACTTCGTGGCCACCGACCGGACCGGGAGCTCCTCGACGACCAGCCCGCCGAGCCGCACCGGCGCGGGCGGTGCGTCGCGCAGCGCCAGCACCACCTGGACCAGCGCCGCCAGCCCGTCCGTGCGGCCGGCGCCGACGTCGGTGACCACGAGGTCGAACGGGTAGTCCTGGTTGGCCAGGGCCGCGCGGTGCTCCTCACCGGCCGCGGCGACCAGGTCGGCGAACGCCGGGTCGCCGGACAGGTCCAGGCGCAGCGGGAGGGTGTTGGCGAGGAGCCCGACCACCGGCTCGGTCTCGGCCGCGCACCGGCCGGCGACGGGGGAGCCGACCACCACCTCGTCCTGGCCGCTCCACCGCGACAGCACGGCCGTGAACGCGGCCAGCAGCACCGCGAACCGGGTCGTCCCCGCCGTGGCCGCCACGGCGCCGACGGACGTGACGAGGTCCGGTGACAACCGGAACGCCATGGTGTCACCGCGTGCGGTCCGGGCGGCGGACCGCGAGCCGTCCGCCGGCAGCAGCAGCTCACCCGCACCGGCCAGCGCCGTCCGCCAGTGCTCCCGCTGGGCGTCCAGCTCGCCGCGGCGGAGCCGGTCGCGCTGCCACACCACGACGTCGCCGTACTGCACCGGCAGCTCCGGCAGCGGGGACGGCCGGCCGTCGCGGAACGCCTCGTACAACGCGGTCAGCTCCGCGCGGAGCACGCCGATCGACCAGCCGTCGCACGCGACGTGGTGGATGCTCAGCAGCAGCACGTGCACGCGATCGTCGACGCGCAGCAGGCTCGCCCGCAGCATCGGCGCCGTCGCCAGGTCGAACGCGGTCGCGGCCTCGCGCAGCACCGCCCGTTCGACGTCGGGCGCGTCCCTGATGTCCCGCACCGGCAACGGCACCGGCGCCGGCGGGCTCACCACCTGGTACGGCACGCCGGCGCGCTCGACGATGTTGGTGCGCAGCACCTCGTGCCGCCGCACGACCTCGTCCAGGCACCGGCTCAGCACGGGCACGTCGAGGTCGCCGGTGAACCGCACCGCGACCGGGACGACGTGCGCCGGCGAGCCTGGGTCCACCTGTTCGAGGAACCACAGCCGTTCCTGCGCCGGTGAGCAGGGCAGCCGTCCGTCACCGCGACCGGCGCGCGGCACCCGGCGCGGTGGGGCCGGCGCCCATCCGTCTGCTGTGGACTCAAGTCGCATGCGGCCGCCCTTCGCCAATCGGTCCCGAGAATCGCGGCCGGCGCACGGGACCCTCAAGTCGGGGACATACCTGGCTTGTCCCGCCCGCGCGGCCTGGGGGACCGTGAGCACCCCAGGAAGGAAGCCACATGATCATCGCCTTGTGGGCGGCCCCGCGCTCCCGGTCGACCGCGCTCTTCCGCTCGATGGTCGAGCACGACGGGCTCCTCGCGCTGCACGAGCCGTTCTGCAACATCTCCGACTACGGCTCGACCACCGTCGGGTCCCGCGAGGTGCACACCCACACCGACCTGATCGCGGCGATCCGGGAGGAGTCGGCTACCCGCACGGTGTTCTTCAAGGACACCACGGACCTCCGTTACGACGCGGTCCTGGCCGACCGCCGGTTCCTGGCCGAGGTGCGGCACACGTTCCTGATCCGCCGCCCCGACGAGATCGCGGCGTCGTTCTACGCGCTCAAGCCGGACATGGTGTGCTCGGACATCGGCATCGAGGGCCAGTACGAGATCTACCGGGCCGTGCTCGACGCGGGCGGGCAGGTGCCCGTCGTGCTCGACGCCGCGGACCTGGTCAGCGCGCCGTCGGAGGTGCTGCGCGCGTACTGCGACCGCGTGGGGATCACCTACCGCGCCGAGGCGACGACGTGGTCCTCCGGCGACCGCTCCGAATGGTCCCGTTCCGCGCGGTGGCACACGGCGGTCAGCAACAGCACCGGGTTCACCGCCACGTCGACCGCGTACGCGGACACGGTGGACAACAACGAGGCGCTCGCGGCGTTCAGCAAGCACCACGAGCCGTTCTACGACCTGCTGTCCACCCACCGCCTGCTTCCCTGACGCGTCTGCAAGTACTGCCAACACCTGTGTTGGCAGTACTTGCAGACGCCGTGGGCACGGCAGGGGAGCAGGTCAGGCGCTCAGCGCCGCGAGCAGTTCGGCGCGGAGGGCGGTTGCCGTCCCGTACCACTGGGCGTCGACCGCGGCGCGCCGGTAGAACAGCTGCGCGTCGCTGTGCTCGGTCATGCCGCGCGCGCCGTGCAGGTGCACCGCCTCCTCCGCGCTCTGCCGGGCGACCGCGCCGGCCAGCAGCACCGCCTGCGCTCCCGTCCGCGGGCTCGGTTCCGTGCCGACCAGCGCACGGACGGCCTCGGCTTCCGCGTGCAACGCCGCCAAGCGGTACGCCAGGGCCGTGGACTTGGCCAGGGGCTGACCGAAGACCTTGCGCTCCCGCAGGTGGTCCGCGGTCAGCCGGATCGCCGCCTGCGCCGCGCCGACCAGGTACGCGGCGTGCCGCAGCCGGGCCCTGGCCAGCACCGCCGGGTAGTCGGCCGTCACGTCCCGCACCTGCGCCACCGCGTCCTGGAGCTCGACGGTGTGCAGGTCGCCACGGCCGACATCGTCCTGCCGGCGGGTCCGCACACCGGGCTGCTCGACGGGAACCAGCGCGGCCGTGGTGCCACCGACGACGAGCAGGTCGTCCACATCGGACGCGAACGCCACGAACCGCCGCACGGCCGTGACCCTGCCGTCCCGCAGCACGAACGGCGCGGGCGTGGCGGGGTTGTCGGTGCCGTTCTCCCGCAACGCCAGCGCGACGGTGCGGCCGGGGGAGAGCGGGAACAGCTCCGCGGCCGCGACGGTGTCCAGGAACGGGCTCTGGTACAGCGCGGCGCCCATCAGCTCGGCGGCCCGCAGCACCTCCGCCGGGGACTGCTCGGAGTCCGCGAGCGCGGCCAGCACCTGCCGGCGCGTCTCCTCGTCCTGCGGTGCCCCGCCGCCCCGCGGCCGTTCGCCCAGCCTGCGCAGCAGCGGGGTGGTGTCGTCGTCGAACAGGTCGGTCAGCATCACAGCAGTCCCAGTTCCCCGGTCGCGATGAGGTACAGCATGACTTCGGAGGTGCCGGAGGCCAGGCGCAGGCTCGGCCCGGTCCGGTAGGCCGACTCGACGCTCCCGTGCGCGGGTGCGCCGCCGTCCCACGAGGTGAGCACGGAGTCCAGGCCGTCGACCTCCGCCGCGGCCCGCAGGATCGGCCGGAAGTGCTCGGAGGCGTACCACTTGGCCATGGCCGACCCGCCCGGTGACGGCCGGTCCGCCGCGAGGTTGTGCACCTGCTGCCACGCCAGCGCGTGCGCCGCTGCCAGCCGTGCGTCCAGCTCGGCCAGCTCCGGGGACAGGCGGCCGGTGGCGCGGGCGCGGTCGAGGACGGTGTCCAGCAGGACCCGCGCCTTGGCGTGGAAGTCGATGCCGGTGCGTTCCAGCAGCAGCAACGAGTTCATCAACGTCCAGCCGTCGTGCACCGCGCCGACGACGGCGTCCTCGGTGAGCAGCAGACCGTCGATGACGACCTGGGTGAACCGGTCGTTGCCCATCGACGCGACGGTGGACACGTGCACGCCCGCGGAGTCGAGGGGCACGAGGAACAGCGTGATGCCGTCCATGCCGACACCGCTGTCCCTGGTGCGGGCCGCGCACAGGGCCATCTCGGCGAACTGCGACTTCTGGTTGTAGATCTTCGTGCCGTGCAGGCGCCAGCCGGCCCCGTCGGGGCGTGCCTCGGTGCGCAGGGCGGCCAGGTCGGAGCCGCACGACGGTTCGGTGAACAGCACGGTGGCCATCCGGTCACCGCGCGCCAGTGCGGGCAGGTGCTCCTGCTTCTGCGCCTCCGTCCCGCTGTGCAGCAGGAACGTGCCCACGATGCCGATGCTCAACGTGTGCAGGTCGTCCGGGACGCCCGCGTACAGCATCTCCTCGGTGAGCGCCGCCGCCTCCGCCACACCGAGGCCGAGGCCGCCGTAGCGCTCCGGCCAGTGCGGGGCGAGCCAGCCGCGTTCACCCAGCCACGAGTAGACGGCGAGCCGCCCTGTCTCCGCCTCCGGTGGCAGGGCGCGGATCGCGGCGACCTCGTCCTGAACGCGCCGGGAGGCGAAGAACGCGCGGATCTCCTCGCGGAAGTTCACGACGACCGCCCGTCGACGGCGTCCAGCAACGCGGCCAGCTCGTCGGGGGAGACGTCCGCCAGCTCCCGTTCCTCCACGAGCGCCGCGAGCCCGCCGAGGGTGGCGTGCAGGAAGAGGTCCCGCAGCTCCAGCCGGACCCCGAAGCGCTCCTGGACCCTGGTGGCCACCTGGGTGATCTTCAACGACGTGCCGCCGATGGCGAAGAAGTTGTCCTGCACCGAGATCGACTCGGTACCGAGCAGCTCCTGCCAGATCTCGGCGAGCGCGACCTCGGTCGCCGTCGTGGGCGGGGAGGTCTCCGGCACGTGCGCCGCGCCCGGCCTGGGCAGCTGGGCGCGGTCGAGCTTGCCGCTCGCCGCACGGGGCAGCGACGGCAGCACGACGAAGGTCGACGGCACCAGGTAGACCGGCAGCGACTCGCTCAGCTCGGACCGCAGCACCGCCGTGTCCACGGTCGCACCGGCCGCGGGCGCGACGTACGCCACGAGCTGGGCGTCACCGCCACTGCCGGACACCACCACGGCCGCGTCCTCGACCTGGCGCAACGCCATCACGGCGTGCTCGATCTCGGCGGGCTCCACCCGCAGGCCGCGGATCTTGACCTGGTTGTCGATCCGACCGACGAACTCCAGGTTGCCGTCCGCGCGCCGGCGCACCAGGTCGCCCGTGCGGTACAGCCGGCCGCCGGGTGCGCCGAACGGGTCCGGCACGAACTTCTCCGCGGTCAGGTCCGGCCGCCCCGCGTACCCGCGCGCCACGCCCACCCCGCCGATCAGCAGCTCACCCGGCACGCCCACCGGCACCGGCTCGCCGAACCGGTCGACGACATAGGCCTGGTAGTTGGCCATCGGCACGCCGATCGGCGGCATCGCGTCGTGGTGCTCGTGCGGGCAGAGGTAGTCGACGCACGCCACCGTCGCCTCGGTGGGGCCGTAGCCGTTGTGGAACATCCGGTTCCCGGTGTTCCAGGCGTTGACCAGCTCACCGGGGAACGACTCCAGGCCGACGAACAACGCCCGCAGGTCCGGCAGGGCCGCCGGGTCGAGCAGCCGCAGCACCGCCGGTGGCAGGTCGGTGACGGTGACCCGCTCGGACCGCATCAGCTCGGTCAGCCGCACCGGGTCCAGCAGGTCCGCGCGGGGTGCCTGCACGAGGGTCGCGCCGCTGCACAGCGCGCCGAAGAAGTCGAAGAGGCTCACGTCGAACGCCGGGTTGGCGAACTGGAGCACGCGGTCGCCGACCTCCAGTCCGAACAGCTCGATCACCGCCGGGGTGAAGCCCGCGATCGACCGGTGGGAGACCTGCACGCCCTTCGGCCGCCCGGTCGAGCCGGAGGTGAAGATCACGTACGCCAGGTTGTCCTGGTGCACGGGGAGGTTGGGCCGCGCGGTGTCCTGCGCCGCGACCGCCGGGTCTTCCAGGCACACCGCCCGCACGCCCTCGGGAACGCCCCCGGCCAGGTCGGTGGTCGTCACGACCACGGCCGCGTCCGCGTCGCCGAGCACCAGCTCCCGCCGGGCCACGGGGTGGTCGGGGTCCAGCGGCAGGTACGCGCCGCCCGCCTTCAGCACACCCAGGAACGCCGTCGGCAGCGCGGGCCCGCGCTCCAGCAGGACGCCGACCACCGACTCCGGCCCCACCCCGAGCGAGGACAGGTGCCGGGCCAGTTGGTTGGCCCGCTCGTCGAGCTCCCGGTAGGTCAGCGACGCGCCCGCGAACCGGCTGGCGACCGCGTCCGGCGCCCTGTCCACAACGGACTCGAACAGGTGGTGCAGGCAGCGCTCCTGCGGGCCGTACGACCGCTCCGTCCGGTTGGCCTCGACCACCACCGAGTCGTACTCGTCGTCGGTGAGCAGCCGCACCCGGCCCAGTGGCGTCTCGGGGGCGTCGAGCACGAGTTCGAGCACGCGCCGGTAGTGCGCGAACAGCCGCCGGATCCGGTCGGCGTCGAACAGCTCCGTGGAGTACTCCGCCCACAGCCGCAGCCCGCTCCCGGCCACCTGGGTGACCTGGAACGCGAGGTCGAAGCGGGCGGTTCCGATGTCGGGCGAGTACACCTCGGCGGTCAGGTCGCCGACGGTCGCGGACTCCACCGACGCGTGCTGCAGGGTGAACGACACCTGGAACAGCGGGTTGCGGCTCGGGTCGCGCTCGGGGCTCAGCTCGTCGACCAGCCGGCCGAACGGCAGGTCCTGGTTGAGGTGCGCGTCGATCACGGTCTTGCCGGTGCGCGCCACCAGCTCCCGGAACGTCGGGTTGCCCGCGGTGGAGGTGCGCAGCACCAGGGTGTTGGCGAAGAACCCGATCAGCGGCTCGATCTCGGGCCGGGTGCGACCGGAGAAGATCGACCCCACCACGATGTCGTCCTGGCCGCTGTAGCGCGCCATCACGACGTTGAACGCGGCGAGCGCGACCGTGAGCACGGTGGCCCGTTCGGCGATGGCGAACGCGGACAGCTTCTCCGCGAGCGGGCCCGGCAGCATGACCTCTTCGATCGACCCCGCCTGCGTGCGGTGCGCGGGCCGCGGCCGGTCCGTCGGCAGGTCGAGCGTCGGCAGGTCGCGCAGCTGCTCCCGCCAGTACCGCAGCTGGTCCTGCGGTGCCTCGCCGGCCAGCCAGTCCCGTTGCCACACCGCGTAGTCGGCGAACTGCACGGCCAGCGGCACGGCGGCGACGGGCGCGCCGATCGCGCGCTGGTAGCTCATGATCAGCTCGCGCAGCATGATCTCGACGGACCAGCCGTCGGTGGCGATGTGGTGCATGGCGAGCACCAGGACGTACTCCGTGGCGCTCACCCGGCCCAGCGCCGGCCGGAACACCGGGCCGGTGCCCAGGTCGAACGGCTCCCGCACGAGGTCGCCGACGAACGCGTCCACGTCCCCGGCGGCGATGTCGGTGACCGGCAGCGGAACCCGGTCCGGTGCGGGCTCGACCTGCTGGTACGGCACGCCGTTCTCGCTCGGGTAGCGCGTGCGCAGGACCTCGTGCCTCGTGAGGACCTCGGTGAGCGCGCGTTGCAACGCGTCCACGTCGAGGTCGGCCTTGAGCCGCAGCACCATCGGCGCGTTGTAGACCGGCTGGCCCTGCGACCACTGGTCGAGGAACCACAGCCGCTGCTGGGCGAACGACAACGGCAGCCGCCGGTCCCGCGCGGCGGGTTCGATCCGGGTGCCGCCGCCGTGGCTCGCGGTGTGCTGCCGGGTGCGCAGCGCCAGTACCGCCTTGCGCGCTTCGGCGAGTCCACTCGCGGCCGGTCGGGATGGCGGGTTCGGCATGCTCGGCTCCTCGACTGCGCGTCCTCGGCTGCCCGTGGGCGAGCCTCCACCCTGTCCAGACCGCGGGAGCCGGACGAGTCCGGCAATACCCCTACAGGTCCGGCACGGTCCCGGCGTGCCACTCTGCGGCGGGGAGGTGCCGTGTGTCCACATCAGACACTCTGACCGTCGCGGAGGCCCTGCGACCGGCCGACCGGCTGGCCGATGAGGTCGCCGCCGTGACCAGGACCGCCTACCGGGCGGGGGACCTGGTGCCGGGCCTGCCGGTCGCGGACGGCGCCCGGGAGACGGCGGACGACGTGCGCGCCGACCTGGCCGCCGGGTACCACCTGTGGACCGCGACGGCCGGTGGCCGGGTCGTCGGCGCGGTGCGGGCGCACAGCCGGGACTGGTGCGTGCGCCGGCTCGCCGTGTCACCCGAAGCCCGCGGGCTCGGCGTGGGCAGGCGGCTGCTGCGGGCGCTCGAAGCCGGTGCGCGCGCCGAGGGGGCGGCGCGAGTGGTGCTCGACGCCGTGGTCGAACGCGGCAACCCGGCGTTCTACGCCCGCGCGGGCTACCGGACGGTCCACCACTTCCCCGCCGACGACAAGCCGTTGTCCGAAGTGCACATGGAGCTGCTGCTCGGCGAACCGGTGAGGGCGCAGGACTACCCGGAACCCGACCACACGCCCGGAACCGTCCGGTCCTGGTGGTCGGTGGCCGGTGGCACGGTGTGCGTCACGGCGCCGGCGCCCGACGGGATCTCCGTCGAGGTGGACAGGAACCGCCACCTGGGGGTGCTGCGGGGCGCTGACTGGGCCCCGCTCGCCGACGTCGCGCCGGTGCGGCGGAGCTGGTCGGAGCCCGCCGCGGTGATCGGCTCGTTCGCCCAGCCCAGGCTGGACCGGCCGGAGTTCCTGGCCTGGTGGCGGGTAGGGGAATCCCCGGACTGGCCGGGGTGTCCGCCCGCAGGACAGTCTGCCTGGGCAGGGCGGCCGAGCTGTGAGGAGCGCGATGCACGAGAGCACTGAAGAGCGGCTGGGAAACCTCACGGCCCAGCAGCGCGCCGCACTCGTGGCCGAGCTCCGCGCCCAGCGCGCCGCCGCCCGCGAGGCCGACCGGATTCCCGCCGTCGGACGGGACGAGCCGCTGCCGCTGTCGTTCGCGCAGCAGCGGCTGTGGTTCCTGCACCAGTGGGCGGACGGGAAGCCGATCTACAACACGCCGCTGGCCATGCGCCTGCGCGGCGAGCTCGACGTGCCGCTGCTGCGGAACGCGGTCGCCGAGCTGGTCGCCCGGCACGAGAGCCTGCGCACCCGGTACGTCAATACGCCCGACGGCCCGCGCCAGCTCGTCGGCCCACCCGGAACCGGCCTGTTCACCGCGACGGACCTGCGGGAGTTCGAGGACCGCGAACGCCGGGCGGCCGACCTGCTGGCCGCGGCCGGGCGCCGCCGGTTCGACCTGGAGCGCGACCCGCTGCTGCGTGCCGACCTCGTGCGGCTGGCGGCCGACGACCACCTGCTCGTCCTCGCCCTGCACCACATCGCCACCGACGCGTGGTCCACCGAGATCCTCACCAGGGAGCTGATCGAGCTCTACAGCGCCGCCCGCGCGGGCCGGCCCGCCGTGCTGGCGGAGCTGCCGATCCAGTACGCCGACTTCGCCGCCTGGCAGCACGGCCAGGAGGCCACTGCGCGGCGCGCCGCGTCGCTGGAGTACTGGCGCACGGCCCTGGCGGACCTGGACACCCTGCGGTTCCCGGCCGACCGGTCGCGACCGGCGGCCCCGACCTGGGCGGGCGACACCGTCCACCACGTCCTGCCCGCACGGCTGCACCGCGAGCTGCAAGCCCTGGGCGGCCCCGAACCGACCAGGGTGCTGCCGCTGATGCTCGCCGCGCTGGCGGCGGTGTCCTCCCGGTACACCGGCCAGCACGACATCGTCGCCGGAACCGCGTTCTCCGGTCGCACCAGGCCGGAGCTGGAGCGGCTGATCGGCTACTTCGCGAACACGGTGGTGCTGCGGGTGTCCACCGCGGGCGACCCGAACTTCCGCGAGCTGCTGGCGCGCGCCCAGGAGACCGTCTACTCCGCGCACCCGCACCAGGACATGCCGTTCGACCAGCTGGTCAACGAGCTGCGGCCGGACCGCGACGCGGGCGCCAACCCGCTGTTCCAGGTGGCGTTGCTGCAGGTCGACGAGCACCTCAAGTCCGTGCGGATGGGCGACGTCGAGGTCGAGGGCGTCGCCCTGCACACCGGCACCGCGCGCTTCGACCTCACCCTCAGCGTCGCCGAGCGGTCCGCGGGCGGCGTCGAGCTGGGCCTGGAGTACGCCACCGAGCTGTTCGACCGCGACCGGATGGACCGGTTCCTGCAGCACACCCGCCAGCTCCTGGAGTCCGCGGTCTCCCGCCCGGACGCCCGGCTGTCCGAGCTGGAGCTCCTGCCGCTGTCGGAACGCGTCCGGCTGACCGTGCACTGGAACGACACGAGCGCACCCGTCCCCGCGGGCACCGTGCACGAGGCCTTCGACGCCCAGGCCGAGCGCACCCCGGACGCGACCGCCGTGGTGAGCGGGGAGGACTCGCTGACCTACGCGCAGCTGCGGTGCCGGGCGAACCAGGTCGCGCACCGGCTGCTCGCCGCCGGCGCCGGACCGGGCAGCCTGGTCGGGGTCGCCGTGGGCCGGTCGGTCGACACCACCGCCGCGCTGCTCGGCGTGCTCAAGGCCGGTGCGGCGTACGTGCCGCTGGACCCGAGGTACCCGGCCACCCGGCTCGGGTTCGTCCTCCAGGACGCGGCCCCCGTCGCCGTCCTCGTCGACGAGCAGAGCAAGACCGCGATGTCCGAGCACGGCGTCCCGCTGGTCGACGTGGCCGAGGTCAGCGGCGAACCCGACACGGCGCCGGAGACCGCGGTGGCGCCGGAGATGCTGGCGTACGTCTGCTACACCTCGGGCTCGACCGGTCAGCCCAAGGGCGTGATGGTCGACCACCGCGAGGTCATGACCCTGTACGGGGAGCTGGACCGGCGGCTGGGCACCCGCGATCCGGGCGTGTGGCTCGCGGTCAGCAGCATCTCGTTCGACATCTCCGTGGTCGAGCTGCTGTGGACGCTGGCCAGGGGCTACACCGTCGTGGTCGCCGAGGCGAACACCGACACCATGCTGGGCGGGCAGACCGCGCGGCCCACGCGCAAGCTCGACTTCGGCCTGTTCTACTTCGCGAGCGACGACTCCAGCACGCCCGGCAGCGAGCGCTACCGGCTGCTGCTGGAAGGCGCGAAGTACGCGGACCGCAACGGGTTCAGCTCGGTCTGGACGCCCGAACGGCACTTCCACGCCTTCGGCGGGGTCTACCCGGCGCCGTCGGTCATGGCGGCGGCGCTGGCCGTGGCGACCGACCGGATCTCGATCCGCGCGGGCAGCGTGGTGCTGCCGCTGCACAACCCGGTGCGGGTGGCCGAGGAGTGGTCCGTCGTCGACAACCTGTCCGACGGCCGCGTGGGCATCTCGGTGGCGTCCGGCTGGCACCGCAACGACTTCGTGTTCGCGCCGGAGAACTACGGCGAACGCAAGAAGATCATGCTCGACGGCGTCGAGACCGTGCGGTCGCTGTGGCGCGGGGAGAGCGTGCGCATGCCCGCCGGCGAGGGTGCCGAGGTCGACGTCCGCATCCGGCCCGCGCCCGTGCAGGCCGAGCTGCCGATGTGGCTGAGCGCCGCGGGCAGCCCGGAGACGTTCCGCGCGGCGGGGCACGCCGGACTCGGCCTGCTCACCCACATGCTCGGCCAGGACCTCGACGCGCTCGCCGGGAAGATCGCCGTCTACCGCGAAGCCTGGCGGGAACGCCACGGCACCGACGGCGGGCACGTGGCGCTGATGCTGCACACGTTCATCGACCCGGACCGAGACCGCGCGCTGGACGTGGCCCGCGGCCCGTTCACCCGGTACCTGAGCACCTCGCTGGACCTGCTGCGCGGCCTGGCCAAGCAGATGGGCCTGGAGTTCGACACGCTCAGCGAGGACGACCGGCTGGCGTTGCTCGAACACGCCGCCGACCGGTACATGGAGTCCGGTGGCCTGTTCGGCACCCCGGAGGAGTGCGTGCGGTTCGCCGAGCGGCTCGCGGAGCTGGGCGTCGACGAGATCGCGTGCCTGGTCGACTTCGGCATCGCGACCGACGACGTCCTCGCGGCCCTGCCGCACGTCGACACCGTCCGCCGCGCCTTCACCGGTGCCCGGCGCGACGACAGCCTCGCCTCGCTGATCCGCGCGCACGACGTGACCCACCTGCAGTGCACGCCGACGCTGGCGGGGCTGCTCGCCGGTGCGCAGGACGCGGCCGAGGCCCTGGCGTCGCTGAAGGTGCTGTTCGTCGGCGGTGAGGCGCTGACCGCCGACCTGGCCCGCAGGCTGCGCGAGATCACCCCCGCCGAGCTGCACAACATGTACGGCCCGACGGAGACGACCGTGTGGTCGACCGCGGACCGCGTCGTGGACGAGGTGACCATCGGGACGCCGCTGGCGAACGAGGCCGCCTACGTGCTGGACCACCGGTTGCAGCCGCAGCCCATCGGCGTGGTGGGGGAGCTGTTCCTCGGCGGCGACGGCGTCACGGCCGGGTACCACCGCCGGCCCGGTCTCACCGCGGAGCGGTTCGTCCCCGACCCCTTCGCCGGAGGCGGCCGGCGCCTCTACCGCACGGGTGACCTGGCTCGCCGCCGTGCCGACGGCAAGCTGGAGTTCCTCGGCCGGGCCGACGACCAGGTCAAGATCCGCGGCCACCGGCTGGAGCTCGGCGAGGTCGAGGCCGCGCTGCTCGACCACCCCGCGGTCCGCTCGGCCGCCGTCGCCGCCAGGGGCGAGGCAGGACGCCAGTACCTCGCGGCCTACCTGGTGCCCGAGAACGGCACGCGGCCGGCGGACGCCCAGGTGCGGCGCCACCTGAGGGACCTGCTGCCCGAGCACATGGTCCCGGCCCGGTTCACCTGGCTCGACGCGTTCCCCCTGACGCCCAACGGGAAGGTCGACCGCAAGCGGCTGCCCGACCCGGGCGCGGCCGGACCGGACGTGACCTACGAGCCGCCCGCCACCGCGACGGAGAGGGTGCTCGCCGAGATCTGGCAGGAGGTGCTCGGCGGGGGACCGGTCGGTGTCCTGACGGGCTTCTTCGACCTCGGCGGCAACTCGATCTCCGTGGTGCTGGTGGTGGACAAGGCGAACCGGCGCGGCGTGCCGATCACCGCGCGCCAGCTGTTCCAGCACCAGACCGTCCGCGAGCTCGCCGGCGTCGCCGCGGGCACCGCCGAGGACGGTGGGGCGATCGTGCCCCTGAACGAGTCCGGCACCCGCAGGCCGTTGATCTGCCTGCACGCGAGCACCGGGTCGTCCCTGCCGTACGTGCCGGTGAGCAAGCACCTGGGCGACCGGCCGTGCTACGCGATCGAGCTGCCCGAGGGCGCCTCGCCCGACGTGGCGGAGCTGGCCCGCGGCTACGCGTCGGCGATCCGGCAGCGGTGGCCGGAGGGCCCGTACCACCTCGTCGGCTGGTCGCTGGGCGGCAGCCTCGCGGTGGCCGTGGCGGCCGAGCTCGGCGACGTCGGACTGCTGGCCCTGCTCGACACGGTCGCCCCCGCGGACACCGGTGTCGCCGTCCCGCTGCCGTTCGCGGTCGACGGGTTCGTGCGCAGCGTGGCGGCGGCCTCGGGCGCCGAGGTGACCCTGGACGTCGCCGAACTCAGCGCACTCGACCCCGATGCCCAGTACGCCAAGGCGTTGGACGCCTTGGCGGAGGCCGGGTTGTTGCCGGACGGGCAGCGCGCCGAGATGCTGGCCAGGGCGAAGACCTTCACCGACCTGACCACGGCCGTGTCGGTGTGGCGACCGGAACGCCACCGCGGCGTCGTGGACCTCCTGGTGCCGCACGGCTCCGGCACCACCGCGGCGGGCTGGGAGTCCGTTGTGGACGGCGAGGTCCGGACCACGGCCGTGCGGGGCGACCACTTCAGCATGATGCAGACCGCTCACGCCGCCGAGCTGGCGGCGGTCCTGCGGTCGCTGGCTGACCAGCGGGAAACCGAGATGGAGGATGGACATGCGTGACGAGGACGAGGACGGCACCCGCTTCACCGTGGTGGTCAACCACGAGGAGCAGTACTCGATCTGGCCGACGTACCGCGAGGTGCCGTCCGGGTGGCGCGAGGTCGGCGTCACCGGCACCAAGAGCGAGTGCCTCGCGCACGTCGAGACCGTCTGGACGGACATGCGGCCGCTGAGCCTGCGCCGCGCGATGGGGGTGTAGTGGCCGTCGCGGAGGACTACGTGCTGTCGCACCTGGACGCGGTCGAGGCCGAGGCGGTGCACGTGCTGCGCGAGGTGGTCGCGACCGTCGAGCGGCCTGCGCTGCTGTTCTCCGGCGGCAAGGACTCCATGGTGATGCTGCACGTGGCGGTCAAGGCGTTCTGGCCGGCGCCGCCACCGTTCCCCCTGGTCCACATCGACACCGGGCACAACTTCGACGAGGTGGTCGAGTTCCGCGACGAGGTGGTGCGCCGGACCGGCGTGCGGCTGGTGGTGGGCCGCGTCCAGGACGACATCGACGCGGGCCGGGTGGTGGAGGGCTCCGGCGGGCGCAACCGCCTGCAGACCACGACCCTGCTGCGGACCACCGCCGAACACCGGTTCGGCGCGTTGTTCGGCGGTGCCCGCCGCGACGAGGAGAAGGCCCGCGCCAAGGAACGCGTCTTCAGCCTGCGCGACGACCACGGCCAGTGGGACCCCCGCAACCAGCGGCCCGAGCTGTGGAACCTCTACAACGCCCGCCACCGCAGGGGCGAGCACCTGCGGGTGTTCCCGCTGTCGAACTGGACCGAGCTCGACATCTGGTCCTACATCGCCCGCGAGGGCATCGACCTGCCGTCGCTGTACTACTCCCACCGCCGCGAGGTGGTCGAACGCGACGGGATGCTGCTGGCGCACACCCGGTTCCTGCGGCTGGAGGCGGGGGAGCGGCCGTACGAGGCCACGGTCCGGTTCCGCACGGTCGGCGACGCCACCTGCACCGGCTGCGTGGAGTCCACAGCGGACACACCGGCCGCGGTGGTCGCGGAGACCGAGGTCACCCGCGTGACCGAACGCGGCGCGACCCGCGCCGACGACCGGATCTCCGAAGCCGGCATGGAGGATCGCAAACGGGAGGGGTACTTCTGATGGACCCCCAGCTGTTGCGCCTGGCCACGGCAGGCAGCGTGGACGACGGCAAGTCGACCCTCATCGGGCGGCTGCTCTACGACGTGAAGGCGATCTTCACCGACCAGCTGGCGTCGATCGAGCGCGCCAGCGAGGCCCGCGGCACGGCGATGGACCTGGCGCTGCTCACCGACGGCCTGCGCGCCGAACGCGAGCAGGGCATCACCATCGACGTCGCCTACCGGCACTTCGCCACGCCCCGGCGCCGGTTCATCATCGCCGACACCCCGGGTCACCTGCAGTACACCCGCAACATGGTCACGGGCGCGTCCACGGCGGACCTCGCGCTGGTCCTGGTGGACGCCCGCAAGGGGCTGCTGGACCAGTCCCGCAGGCACGCGTTCGTCGCGAGCCTGCTGGGCATCCCGCACCTGGTCGTGTGCGTGAACAAGATGGACCTGGTGGACTTCTCCGCCGCCCGGTTCGCCGAGATCCGCGCGGAGTTCGAGCAGTTCGCGTCCCGGCTCGACGTCGCGGACGTCACGTTCATCCCGGTCTCGGCGCTGCACGGCGACAACGTGGTGCAGCGGAGCACGCAGATGCCCTGGTACGAGGGCACCCCGCTGCTGCACCACCTGGAGAACGTGCACATCGCGTCCGACCGCAACCTCGTCGACGCCCGGCTGCCCGTGCAGTACGTGGTGCGCCACGGCGACTTCCGCGGGTACGCGGGCACCGTCGGCGGCGGCACGTTCCGCGAGGGCGACGAGGTCGTCGTGCTGCCCTCCGGCGTGACCTCGACGATCTCGGCCATCCACCGGCCCGGCGGCGGAGCGCTGCCGTACGCGTTCGCGCCCCAGGCGGTCACCGTGCGGCTGGCCGACGACGTGGACGTGCGGCGCGGCGACATGATCTGCAAGCCCGGCAACCGGCCCGAGGTCGGCAGGGACGTCGAGGCGATGGTCTGCTGGCTCGGCGACCGGTCCGCGCTCTCACCCGGTTCGCGGCTGCTCGTCCAGCACACCACGCAGGAGGTCCGCGCCACGGTGCAGGCCCTGCGCTACCGGCTCGACATCACCACCCTGCACCGCGACGAGTCCGCGGAGTCGTTGTCGCTCAACGAGATCGGCCGCGTCACGCTGCACACGCACGCCCCGCTGGCCTACGACGTGTACCGGCGCAACCGGGCGACCGGGAGCTTCGTGCTCATCGACGAGGCCACCAACGACACCGTCGGCGCCGGCATGGTCCTGCGGCCCGCCGCACCCACCGTCGTCTGGCACCGCACCGACGTGGCCCGAACGACGCCGGGGTGCACGGTGTGGCTGACCGGTCTGTCGGCCGCGGGCAAGTCCACGATCGCCGCGGAGGTCGAGCGCCTGCTGGTCGCGGCCGGCCGGCCCGCCTACCTGCTCGACGGCGACAACCTGCGCCACGGCCTGAACTCGGACCTGGGCTTCAGCGCGCAGGACCGCGCGGAGAACGTCCGCCGGGTCGGCGAGGTCGCCCGGTTGTTCGCCGACGCGGGCGTGGTCGCGATCGTCGCGCTGATCAGCCCGTACCGAGCCGACCGCGACCAGGTGCGGTCCCGGCACGCCGACACCGGGCTGGCGTTCCGGGAGGTGCACGTCGACACCCCCGTCGAGGTGTGCGAGTCCCGCGACCCCAAGGGCATGTACGCGCGCGCTCGCCGTGGCGAGATCACGGGGTTCACCGGCGTGGACGACCCGTACGAACCGCCGGAGCACCCCGAGCTGGTGCTGCGGCCCGACGACGGCGACGTCCAGGAACTGGCCGCACGCGTGGTCGCCCTGCTCACCTGACGAAGAAGGACGGACCTCCCATGTCGTTCGCCGACGAACCGGTGCCGCTGCTGCGGGACCTGATCAGGATCGACACCACCAACCCGCCCGGCAGGGAGACCGCCGTCGTCGACCACCTGCGGCGGCTGCTCGCCGGCGTGGACGTGGACCTGAAGGTGCTCGGCCCGGACCCCGAGCGGCTGAACCTCGTCGCGCGGTTCCCCGGCCGCGGCGAGGCACCGCCGTTGCTGCTGCACGCGCACTCCGACGTCGTGCCGGTGGACGGCCAGCAGTGGACGCATCCGCCGTTCGAGGCGCGGATCGTCGACGGGCACGTCTGGGGCCGGGGCGCGATCGACATGAAGGGCGGCCTGGCGATGATGCTGTCCGCCCTGTCCCGCCTGACGGCCGCGGGCGAGCGCCCCGCCGGTGACGTCCTGCTGGCCGTGGTGGCCGACGAGGAGGCGGGCAGCGCGGTCGGCGCCCGCTACCTCGTCAACGAGCACCCGGAGCTGTTCGACGGCGTGGAGTACGCGATCGGCGAGGAGGGCGGTGCCGGCATCGACCTCCCCGGCCACCGGTTCCACCCGATCGTGGTGGCCGAAAAGCGGGCCTGCTGGTTGCGCCTGACGTTGCGCGGTCCGGGCGGGCACGGTTCCCGGCTGGCACCGCCGGACTCGCCGATGGCACGCCTGGGCCGGCTGCTCGCCACGCTGACCGGGACCCGGATGCCGCGGCACCAGACCTCGGCCGCGGACCGCATGCTGGAGGTGCTCGCGGGCGCGCTGCCGTCACCGCTGTCGGAGCAGGTGGCCCGGTACCGCGCGGACCAGACCGGCGACCCCCGCCCGGAGGGCCTGCCGTTGCGGGAGGCGCTGCGGCTGGACTCGGTGCTGCGGCACACCGCGAACCCCACGATCGTCCGCACGACCGAGAAGATCAACGTCGTGCCCAGCGAGATCACCGTCGACCTGGACGGCCGGATCCTGCCCGGCAACTTCACCGTCGAGGACTTCGTCGGTGAGCTGCGCGAGCTCGCCGACGAGGACTTCGAGCACGAGCTGCTGCTGGAGGGTTCGATGGTCCGGCCGGAACGGATCCGGCAACCCGAGTTCGGCGGCTTCTACGACACGATGGCCGAGATCCTCGCCAAGGCCGACCCGGACGCCGTGCCGTTGCCCATGGTCTCGCCGGCCTCGACCGACGCCCGCCTGTTCGCCCAGCTCGGCATCCGCTGCTACGGCTGGCTCCCGTTGCGGCTCCCGGCGGGCACCGACTACCGCGGCCTGCTGCACACGGTCGACGAGCGCGTTCCCGTGGACGCACTGGAGTTCGGCACGACCTGCCTCACCGAGCTGCTGCGCTCCTACCGCTGACCGTGACGTGAGGGCGGCCCGGTGCGCCGGGCCGCCCTCACGTCAGTCCAGGTGGCGGATCGTGCGGATCGGGCGGCTGGCCGCGGGGATGGCGGACAACAGCAGCAGGATCGGCGCGATGACCAGAGTGGTGCGCGCGCCGACCCCGTCGACGAGGAAACCGGCGACCACCGAACCCAGCGACAGCATGCCGAACGCGAACAGCCGGTAGCTGGCGTTCATCCGCGCGAGCAGCTCGGGCGGCGTGGTCTTCTGCCGCACGGTCAACGCGACCACGGTCCCGCCCGCGGCACCGGCCGAGCCGAGGAAGTAGGCCAGGCCGCACAGCACCGAGTCCAGACGGCCGCCGTCGGCCAGCGGCAGCAGGAAGTACGACGACGTGGAGAACACGAGCACGACCAGCATCGAACGCCCGTAGCCGAGCCGCCTGATCAACGCGGGCGTGGTCAGCGCGCCGCAGATGCCGCCGAGCCCGCCGCACAGCATGATCAGCCCGTACGCGGCGGAGCTGTGCCCGAGCTCGCGCACGAAGTAGATCAGGAACGCCACGGTCGTCATCGCGGTGGCGGCGTTGTAGATCCCGGCGTGGACGGCGAACGCCCGGACCGGCGGGTTGTGCAGCACCGCGCGGAGCCCTTCGGCCACCTCACGCCGGAGGTTGCGCGGGGACGGCGGCGGGACCTGCTCGCGGTGGCGGATCAGCAGCAACGCGTTCGCCGAGGTCAGGTACGACAACGCGTCGAACACGAGGGTCGCTGCCGGGCCGAACAGGGCGCTGAGCCAGCCCGCGAGACCGGGTCCGCCGGTCGCACCGGCGGCTTGGCCTGCCAGGACCCTGCTGTTGGCCGACGCGAGCGCACCGCCCTGCACGAGCAGGGGCAGGTAGCTGGTCGCCGCGATGTCGTAGAGCACCGTCATCGTGCCGCCGACCACCGCGATCACGTACAGCAGCGGCAGCGTCAGCAGGCCGAGCAGGGCCAGCACCGGCACGGACAGCACGACCACGAACCGGACGAGGTCCGCGGCGATCATGACCGGCCGCTTCGCGCGCCGCTCCAGCCAGACGCCAGCGAGCAGCGGCAGCAGGAAGAACGGGCACAGGTACAGGCCCTGCAACAGGCCGACCTGCGTGCCCGATCCGTCCAGGGTGGTCACGACGAGCAGCGGCAGCACGAACTCGGTGATCCGGGAACCGAACTGGGAGACCACGTCACCGGCCCAGAACCGCCGGAAGTCGCGGCCGGGTCCGGTGCGCACGGCGGTGTCGGTAGCCACGCCGCGAGCCTTCCACCCGCGCGGACACCGGTTAAGTCAGGAGAACCCCTCACTTTGCCCCGCACGCGGGCGCGGCGATGCTCCACGGGTGGTAGATGTGGCGAGCACCCCGGACACCGCGGCCGAGACCGTCCCGCCGGCGCGACCGAGATCGACGTGGCTGCGACGGCTGCGGATCACCGCCTGGTGCCTCGTGGTGGTCCTGGTCGTGGTGGCGTCCGCGGCGGGCCTCTTCGTCACCTGGACCGTGCGGAACTCGTTCCCGACGACGGACGGCGAGCTGGCCGTGCCCGGTCTGCGCGCACCGGTCGAGGTGCTGCGCGACCAGTACGGCGTGCCGCAGGTCTACGCGGACAACCCCCACGACCTGTTCCTCGCGCAGGGCTACACGCACGCGCAGGACCGGTTCTGGGAGATGGACGTCCGCCGCCACATCACCGCGGGGCGGCTCTCCGAGCTGTTCGGCGCCGACCAGGTGACCGTGGACGCGACCGTGCGGACGATGGGCTGGCGCCGGGTCGCCGAGCAGGAGTACGGCATGCTCTCGGCGAGCACGCGCGAGCACCTGCAGGCCTACGCCGACGGCGTGAACGCCTACCTCGCCGAGCACTCCGGGTCCGAGCTGAGCGTGGAGTACGCGGTCCTCGGGGTGATCACGCCGGGGTACGTGCCGGAGCAGTGGACCCCGGTGGACTCGGTGGCCTGGCTCAAGGCCATGGCCTGGGACCTCAGCGGCACGGTCACCTATCAGACCAGGCGCGCGATGCTGTCCGCGAGCCTGCCGGCGGACACCGTGGCGCGGCTGTTCCCCGAGTACGACTACAGCCGTTGGGAACCCAGCGTGCCCGCCGCCTCCGACGCGACCGTGCCGCAGGGCGCCGGACGTGCCGAGAAGGCGGCCTTCACGGCGGCGCTGGACAACGCGGCCGACGCCGCGAGCTCGCTCGACGGCGTCCTCGGGCCGCGCGGCCAGGGCATCGGGTCCAACGCCTGGGTGGTGTCGGGCAAGCTCACCAAGTCCGGCAAACCGCTGCTGGCCAACGATCCCCACCTCGGACCGGCGATGCCGAGCATCTGGTACCAGATGGGCCTGCACTGCCGTTCGGTCGGCCAGGAGTGCCCGTTCGACGTCAGCGGCTTCACGTTCTCCGGCATGCCCGGTGTGGTCATCGGCCACAACCGGCACGTCTCGTGGGGCCTGACGAACCTCGACCCCGCGGTCACGGACCTGTACCTGGAACGCGTCACCGGCTCGACCTACGAGTACGACGGCGTGCAGAAGCCCCTGGAGACCAGGCAGGAGGTCATCAAGGTCGCGGGCGCCCAACCACGGACGATCACGGTCCGGTCCACCGGCCACGGCCCGTTGCTGTCCGACGTGGTGGACCGGCTGAAGAACGCCGGCGCGCAGGGCAGGGTGCCCGGCGTCGAGGCCGGTGAGCACGCCGTCGCGATCAAGTGGACCGCGCTGCAACCGGCCAGGACCCTGGACGCTGTGTTCCAGCTGGCGCTCGCCCGCGACTGGACCTCGTTCCGCGAGGCCGCGTCGCTGTTCGCGGCACCGGCGCAGAACATGCTCTACGCCGACCGTGAGGGCCACATCGGCTACCAGGTGCCCGGGCTCATCCCGGTTCGCAAGCAGGGCGACGGGCGGTTCCCGGTGCCCGGCTGGACCAGCGCCACCGAGTGGGCCGGGTACCTGCCGTTCGAGCAGCTGCCCAGCGCGCTCGACCCCGCGGGCGGGTACTTCGTGAACGCCAACAACGCCGTGACCGACCCGTCCTACCCGCACCTGATCACCAAGGACTGGGGTGACGGCAACCGCAGCCAGCGGATCACCGACCTGATCAAGCAGGGCGGCAAGCTGGACGCGGCCGCGATGCAGCGGATCCAGCTCGACACCCGCAACGCCAATGCCGCGAACCTGACCCCGCACCTGTTGCGGGTGCCCGTCGAGGGTGACACGGCGAAGGCGCGGGACCTGTTGCGCGGCTGGGACTTCACCCAGCCCGCCGACTCCGCCGCGGCCGCCTACTTCAACGCCGTCTGGCGCAACCTGCTGCAGCTGATGTTCGTGGACAAGCTCACCAACGGCGCGCCCAAGGTCGACGTGGACGGCGGCGGCCAGTGGTTCGAGGTCGTCCGCGACCTGCTGAACCGCCCCGACGACGACTTCTGGCACAACGCCAAGCGCGCCCTCACCGGCCGGGACGCCGTGCTGCGCGCGGCCATGGACGACGCGAACGCCGAGCTGCGCGACCGGCTCGGCGCCGACCCGGCCGCGTGGAGGTGGGGCGACCTGCACCAGCTGACGGTGCGCAACCAGACGCTGGGCACCGGCCCCGCGCCGGTCCAGTGGCTGCTCAACCGCGAACCGGGCGGTGTCGCGGGCGGACCCGCCACGGTGAACGCGACCGGCTGGAACGCGAAGAAGACCTACCAGGTGAACTGGGTGCCGTCCATGCGGATGGTCGTGGACTGGGCCGACCTGGACGCCTCCCGGTGGGTCAACCTCACCGGCGCCTCCGGCCACGCGTTCGACGACCACTACGACGACCAGCTGCCGCTGTGGCAGCGCGGGGAGACCACCGCGTGGCCGTTCAGCCGCGACGCCGTGACGGCGGCGGCACGGCAGCACCTCACCCTGAAGCCGGCCTGAGCCCTGTGGGACAGTGTTCGAGCTCAAAGGACATCGACGGACAAGGGCGTTGTACATGACGAGCAGGCTGGAATGGACGACGATCGACAGCGTGGACCCGCGGCGGCTGGCCGAGTTCTGGTGCGGCGTCCTGGGTTACGTCGTCTACGAGGACAAGAACGGCACCGTGGTCGAGATCGGCCCCGACCCCGAGGCGCCGGACGCGGAACGGCTCGCTGACCTGCGCCGCGCGCCCGCCGTGCCGAGCATGTCCTTCGTCCAGGTGCCCGAGGGCAAGGACGGCGGCAAGAACAGGGTGCACTTCGAGATCACCCCGATCGACAGCGACCAGCGGACCGAGCTGGACCGGCTGCTCGCGCTCGGTGCGTCCACTGTGGACGTCGGCCAGGGCGACGGCCGCTCCTGGGTCGTGCTGGCCGACCCGGAGGGCAACGAGTTCTGCCTGGCCCGCAGCCTCGCGCCGGGGGAGTTCGACCTGTAACACCGGGCCTGTCGGGAACGTCACCGACTTGTCCGGACATCCGGACCGGATGAACCTCGACACGTGACGGAATGGCTGCAGCGCTTCTCGCCACCTGGGCGGGCAAAGGCGAGGTTGGTGTGCTTACCGCCCGGTGGCGGGTCCGCTCAGCTCTACCACCGGTGGCCCGCGGTCCTGGGCCCCGAGGTCGAGGTCGTCGCGGTGGAGCTGCCCGGCCGCGGCGCGCGGAGCCTGCAGCCACCGCTGACGGACATGGGCGCCCTGGTACCGGTCCTGGTCGCCGAGCTCGGGCGGCTCGACGACCTGCCGCTGGTGGTGTTCGGCCACAGCATGGGCGGCATCGTCGGCTGGGAGCTCTGCCGCAGGCTGCCGCGGGAACCGCGGGGCCTGGTCGTGGCAGCGGCCGCGGCGCCGACCCGCCTGCGTTCACCGCGGTGGTACAGCGAGACCACGGATGAGGGCCTGCACGAGCTGATCACCCGCTCCGAGGGCCTCCCGGCGCAGACCGCGCTCGACCCGCTGTTCCTCGAGTACTTCCTGCCGATGCTGCGCGCGGACCTCACGCTGGTCAACACCTTCGAACCGGAACCGCTGCCACCGCTGCGCTGCCCGCTGCGGGTGTACCGCGGCGCGGCGGACCCGCTGGTGGGCGACGACGAAGCGGACGCGTGGCTGGCGGAGACCGAGGGCGACGCGCGCGTCCACACCTTCGACGGCGGCCACTTCTTCCCCCGCGACCTCCCCGACGTGGTGCTCGCCCAGCTGCGCGCCGACGTGCTGGCTGCCGTGGAGGTGCCGTCGCTGTGACGTCCCCAGCGCCGCCGGCGGCAGCGAGGTACCCGGCAGCACCGTCCGACGAGTCCCACCGCGCCCGCATCCGGGTCGACCACTGAGGAGGGCCAGTGCCCGAGAACGTTCGCACAACCGGGCCGGCCACGGCGGAGCTCGTCGCGGACCTGGCCGCCGAGGGCTTCGTCCGCCTGTCCGGCACGGACTTCCCGGTCGACACCGGCGGCGCCGAGTTCGCCGAGTTCCGCGCCGGCTGGGAGGACCTGATCCGGGACGACGCGCTGGTCGACGGCGGCAGCTACCGGTACCGCCGGTACGGCCGGCTCGCGGCAGCGCCGGTGGGCGAGGGCTTCGAGCTGACCCCGTTGCCGCACCGGGCGTTCCGCCAGGACAGCATCCCGATGTGGCGGTCGAACGAGCGCCTGTTCGCCCCGATCGAGCCCGCTTTCCTCACCAACCCGTGCCTGCACGACCTGATCTCGACCGACCTCGCCCTCGCGGCTCTGGTCCGGTCTTGTCCGGAGTGGACGGTGGGCCTGCACATGATCCGGATCGTGGCCGTGCCGGGTGAACCCGGCCTGCCCACACCGGAGGGACGGCACCGCGACGGGCACTCGTTCGTCGGCATGCACCTGGTGCGCAGGGAGAACAGCGCGGGCGGGGAGTCGACGATCTACCGGGACGGTCTGCCGGACGTCCGCTTCACCCTGCGCGACCCGCTGGAGTCCGTGCTGGTCGACGACACGGCCATCTGGCACGAGGCGTCGCCGATCTCGATCCTCGACCCGGCCGGTGGGCGCACCGTGCGGGACATGCTCCTCGTCGACGTGAACCCGGCATGACCGCCGCACAGCTCACGTTCAGCCCGTGCGACCTGCCGCTCGACGGCAGGCTGGTCGAGGTCGGACCCGGCCGGTACGACTGGGTGCACCTCCACCTGTCGGCACCGGTCGGGGAGGCCGCGGTGTGGCTGCACTACCGCGACGCCGTCGACCCCGAGTTCCTGCGCTCGCTGCCCGGCACGCCGGTCGCCCGCATCGGGGTGCCCCGGCGCGCCGAGCTGCTCGCCGTGGAACTGCCGGTGCTGCCGGGCGTCCGCCTGCTGGGGACGGCCCTGTCATGATGCGACCGCTTTCCCTTGCGCCGCACCTGAACAACACCGGGCTGACCGGCGAGGACGAGCTCGACGGCGGCGGCTTCAACATCTGGGGCAACACCTTTCCCGCGGGCGAGCTCCCACCCGCCGGTGGCACGGCGGTGGTCGGCGAGGTGCCGTTCCTGTTCCCGGTCGCGGGTGCGGACAACGTCCGCTGCCGCGGCCAGCGCGTCGACGTCCCCGCCGGCGACTGGGACTGGGTGCACGTGCTCGGTGCCGCGGAACGCCGGACCGAGGACCTCGTCGAGGTCCACTACGCGGACGGCTCGGTGCGCGGCCAGTGGCTGCGGATGTCGGACTTCTGGCCGCAGACCGAACCCCGCTTCGGCGAGGTGCTCGCGTTCCGCTGCCGGCACATGCACTACCCCCGGCACGTGCAGCGCACGACGTCGCCCGCCATCTGGGCCCAGCGCGTCCCGCTGACGGTCCCGTCGGGCGTCGTCGCGCTCGTCCTGCCGGACAACCCCGCGTTGCACGTCTTCGCCCTCACCCTGCAGGCGGTCGGATGAAAGCCTCGTTGCCGGGCATCGCGCACTGGCGCCACGACCTCGGTCATTGCCTGCACGCCACCGCGGGCGTGCTGCTGGGCTTCCACGGCGCGGACCCGCTGGACCTGCTGGGCGCGGCCTGGGGGTTCGACTACACCGCGGGTGACATGCGCCGCGAGGAGTACTACTTCCCCTGCGGGCAGCGGTCGTTGTTCGCGAGCCTCGCGCCGTTCCACGACGTGACGTCCACCTGGCACGCACCGTCCTCGCCCGAGCAGGGCTGGGACGAGGTGCGGGCCAGGGTGCTGGCGGGCACACCGGTCGCGGTGGCGGCGGACAACTACTTCCTCCCGTTCCGCCCCGCTTACCAGGACGTCCACACCAACCACCTGCTCGTGGTGCACGGCTTCGACGAGGAGCGCGGCACGGTGTCGGTGTGCGACCCGGTGCCGCCCAGGTTCCTGGGGGAGATCCGGATCGAGGAGCTGACCGCGGCACGTGACTCGGCCAACCCGGTCCGGCACAGCCGCGACATGTTCTTCACCGCCAACCCGATCGGCAACCGCTGGCTGGACGTGACCGTCAGCGGCCACACCGGTCCCGCGTCCCGCGAGCGCCTCCGCGAGATCATGACGGCGAACCTGGAGGGCCTGCGAGGCGTGGACGACGGGTCGTCGGACCACCGCGGTCTGCCCGGCCAGGAACGCTTCCTGCGCGAGGCGGCCGCACGTCTGTCCGGCGGTGACGCGTCCGTCGTGGACGAGGTGTTCGTCGTGGCCGGTGTCGCCCTCGCGGTGACCGGCCTGCACGGCGACTACCTCGCCGCGGCCGGCCGCCGGCTCGGTGAGCGACCGCTGCTCACGCTCGCCCGCGAGGTCGACCGGATCGCCCACCACTGGTCCGCCGTCCGCATCATGGTCGCCACCGGCCGCGACGACCCGGCCACCGCGGGCAGGGCGCTGGCCGGGCGGATGACCGCGCTGCTGGCGGACCAACTGGCCACAGTGGACCGGATGGCCGCCGTCGCCGCGGCGCTCTGACCCCGGCAGTCGGGAGAATCCCCGTCTTCCCGGAAGGGTCGCGCGAACCCGATCCTGCGTGAATGGCAGATGTGGTGGGCGAGTACGACGCGGCGGACATCGACCTGGAGGAGGTGCTGCGCGGCCTGTCACCGGAGAAGCGGTTGCTGGTCGGTGCGGAGCTGGCGCGCAGGGCCGCGTCGGCGGCGGGCATCCCGGCTATCCCGCGGACCGGTGACCCGCTGCCGTGCTCGTTCGCGCAGGAACGGCTGTGGTACCTCGACCAGGCCGATCCCGGGTCCGTGGCCTACGTCGTGCCGGCGGCGGTGCGGTTCACCGGACGGCTGGACGTCGGCGCACTGCGCCGGTCGCTCGACGAGATCGTGCGCAGGCACGAGGTGCTGCGGACGGTGTTCGCCGAACGGGACGGCCTGCCGCACCAGGTGGTGCTGCCCGCCGAACCGCTGAGCATCCCCCTGGTGGAGCTGGGCGGGGAGGCCGCGGAAGCCGAGGTGCGCGAGCGCTACCAGCAGGAGGTCCGGCTGCCGTTCGACCTCGCGCGCGGACCGCTGATCAGGGCCAGCGTCCTGCGGGTCGCCGACGACGAGCACGTGCTGCTGCTGAGCCTGCACCACATCGTGTCCGACGGCTGGTCGCTCGGCGTCCTGCAGCACGAGCTGACGACGCTCTACCGGGCGTTCGCGGCCGGCGAGCCGTCGCCGCTGCCGGAGCTGGCCGTGCAGTACGCGGACTTCGCGGTCTGGCAGCGCAACCGGTCCGGCGCCGGTCAGCTGGAGTACTGGCGGGACCTCCTCGCGGGGGCACCCGTCCTGGAGCTGCCCGCGGACAAACCCCGTCCCGCACAACGGACCTCGCACGGCGCCTCGGTTCCCCTGCACCTGACCGCGGACACCGTCCGGGCCGTGGACCGGCTGGCCGAGACCGAGCAGGCCACCCAGTACATGGTGCTGCTCGCCGCGTACGCCCTGCTGCTGCGGCGGTGGAGCGGCCAGCCGGAGATGATCATAGGCTCCCCGGTGGCCAACCGCGTGCACGTGGACGTCGAGCCGCTGGTCGGGTTCTTCGTGAACACCCTGCCGCTGCGCGTGGACACGTCCGGGGACCCGACGTTCCGCGAACTGGTCCGCACGGCCCGCGAGATCTGCCTCGCCGCGTACGCCAACCAGGACCTGCCGTTCGAGCGGATGGTCGCCGAGACCGTCGCCGACCGGTCCGCGGGCACCGTCCCCCTGGTGCAGACGCTGCTGGTGCTGCGGAACGTGCCGATGTCCGCGCTGGAGCTGCCCGGCGTCCGGGTGGAGGTGCTGGACCTGCACACCGAGTCGACCAAGGTCGACCTGTCCCTCGACCTCGTGCCGGACGCGGACGGCGGCATCGCCGGTCGCGCCGAGTTCAGCCTCGACCTGTTCGAGGCCGGCACCGTGCGGCGCATGATGACGGCGTTCGACCTGCTGCTGGCGGCCGGGCTGCGCGCTCCGGACACCCGGATCTCGCGG
The DNA here is from genome assembly GCF_040647275.1 of Lentzea sp. NPDC042327. Taxonomy (NCBI): domain Bacteria; kingdom Bacillati; phylum Actinomycetota; class Actinomycetes; order Pseudonocardiales; family Pseudonocardiaceae; genus Lentzea; species Lentzea sp. NPDC042327. The sequence continues at coordinate 188,009 of NZ_JBEZBX010000001.1, read as the reverse complement.
TTGCCGATCGCCACCGAGCAGGAACGCGCCCGCATGGTGGCGGAGTTCAGCGGTGGCGGCTCGGCGGCACCGGCGCGGACCGCGGGCACCCTGCACGGGCTCTTCGAGCAGCAGGCCGACCGCGCGCCCGACGCTCCGGCGGTGGTCTTCGGCGACCGGACGCTGTCCTACCGCGAGCTGGACGAGCGGGCGAACCAGCTCGCCCGGTTCCTGCGCGCCGAGGGCGTCGGACCGGAGCAGCTGGTCGGCGTCTCCCTGCCGCGCTCGGAGCTGATGATCGTCGCGGTGCTCGGCATCCTGAAGGCCGGTGCGGGCTACGTGCCCCTCGACCCGTTCTACCCCCGCCAGCGGGTCGCCTACATGGCCGAGGACGCCCAGGCGGAGCTCGTGCTCACCCACTCCTCGGTGGCCGACCCCGACCGCATGCGGGTCGGCGACGACACCGCCGGACCCCGGCTGGTGTGCCTCGACACCGAGGCCACCCGCATCGAGGAGCTGTCGCGGGAACGACCCGAGCCCGTCGTCACCGAGGCGAACCTCGCCTACGTCATCTACACCTCGGGCTCCACCGGCCGCCCCAAGGGTTCGGCGAACGAGCACGGCCGGGTGGCCAACACCCTGCACGGCGTCAACGGGGCCTACGGGCTCCAGCCCGCTGACCGGATGCTGGCGATCTCCTCGCTGAACTACGACATGTCCGTCTACGAGGTCTTCGGCACGCTGGCCGCGGGCGCGACGATCGTCGTGCCCGGTGACATCGAGACCACCGACCCGGAGCAGCTGCTGGAGCTGTTGCAGCGGCAGCGGGTGACCGCGTGGAGCTCGGCGCCGGCGTTGCTGGACATGCTGGTCAACCACACCTACGGGCGCGGCGGCATGCCCGGTGTCGTGTTGCGGGCGGTCGGTCTGGGCGGTGACCGGATGCCGCCCGCGCTGCCCGCCCGGCTGGCCGAGCTCGTCCCCGGTGTGCGCCTGCTCAACCTCGCGGGCATGACCGAGGTGTCCTACTGCAGCACGTCCCACCCGGTGACCGGGCGCAGTCCGGCCGGTGTGCCCTGGGGCAGGCCGTTGCCCAACCACCGGCTCTACGTCCTCGACGAGCACGGCGAACCGGTCCCGGTCGGGGTGGCGGGGGAGCTGTTCGTCGGCGGAGCCGGTCCCGGCCGCGGGTACTGGCGGCGGCCGGGGCTGACCGCCGAGCGGTTCGTGCCCGACCCGTTCAGCCCGGAGCCGGGCGGCCGGATGTACGGCACCGGCGACCACGCGCGGTTCCTCCCCAACGGGGACCTCGACTTCCTCGGCCGGCTGGACCTCCAGGTGAAGATCCGCGGGTTCCGGATCGAGCTGGGGGAGATCGAGAACGCGCTCGCCGGCCACCCCGGGGTGAACGAGCCGGTGGTGCTGGCCTACACCGACTCCGTCGGCGAGCGGAGGCTCGCGGCCTACGTGACGCCGCGCGGTGATGAGCGGCCGGAGGCGAACGCGTTGCGCGACTACCTCTCCGAACGCCTGCCGGACCACATGGTGCCGTCGGCCTACGTCGTGCTCGACCGGCTTCCCCTGCTGCCCAGCGGGAAGCTGAACCGCGCGGCGCTGCCGGTGCCCGGTGCGGGCGCCGCGCGGAGCGACTACACCCCACCCGAGGGGAACCTGGAGCAGGTGCTCGCCGACCTGTGGTCGGGACTGCTCGCGGCACCGCGGATCGGCGCGGTGGACGACTTCTTCGAACTGGGCGGCCATTCCCTGCTGGCCACCCAGGCGGTGTCGCGGATCAGGGAGCTGTTCCGCATCAAGCTGGACATCCCCGGCTTCCTCGCGGCGCGGACGGTGCGCGCGCTCGCCGCCTACATGCGCCAGCTCGGCGCGACGGAGGGCATCGACGTGGACGCGGTCGCCGAGCTCGTCGTCGAGGTGAGCGCCCTGTCCGACGAGCAGGCGCGCACCGAGGTGCAGAACGGAACGAGGACCTGATGAGCAGCATTCCGCTGGTGTGCCTGCCGTTCGCCGGCAGCGGCAGCGCGTTCTTCCGGCAGTGGCGCGCGGTGGCCCCGGCCGGCCTGGAGATCGTCCCGGTGCGGCTGCCCGGCCGCGAACGGTTGGTCAGGCAGGAGCCGTACCGCGACGTCCACGTGGCGGCACGCGGTGTGCTGCCCGACGTGCTGGCCGACGTCGGGGGCGGCGGCCCGGTCGCGCTCTTCGGCCACAGCCTGGGTGCCGTCCTGGCCTACGAGCTGGCCCACCTGCTCGCGGACACCACGCCCGCCGAGGTCGTGAGCCTGGTCGTCAGCGGCTCACCGGGACCGTGGACGCAGCGCACGCGGCGGGCGACCGGGTTGCCCGACGACGAGTTCGCCGACCGGGTCGCCGAGCTCGCCGGGCACCGCGACGACGCGCTCGGCAACCCCGACGTGCGCCGCATGGTGCTGCCGACGTTGCGGGCGGACGTGGAGATGCACGAGGACTACCGGCCCAGCACCGACGTGCCGCTCGCGGCACCGATCACCGCGGTGCGGGGCGAGCACGACGCCCTGGTGTCCGCCGAGTTGGCCAGCGAGTGGGAAAAGGCGACCAGCCGCGGGTTCACGCTGCGGGAGCTGCCCGGTGAGCACATGTACCTCCTGACCTCCGCCGACCGGGTGCTGCGCGTGGTCGAGGAGTCGCTCGGCGGGCGGTGACGCCGTGCACTGTCGGGGGACTCACCGACTTGTTGGCGGTGCCGGGCAGGGCAAACGTGATGACGTGACTGCTCGGCTGCGGCGTTCGTCGCCACCACAGGGGAGGTGCCGGCGTTTTGGCTCCAGGACCACTCTCGGCTGACCAGCTGCGACTGCTCCAGCGGCGACTGGACGAGGCGGGTGTCGGCGCGGCGCCCGCACCGATCCCGCGCCGCCCCGCCGGGGAGACGCGAAGCCCGGCATCCCCTGCCCAGGAACGGCTTTTCTTCTTCGAGCGGATGAACCCCGGCAGCCCGCTCTACGTCGTGGCCGGTGCGCTCAGGATGCACGGCGAGCTCGACCTCGCCGTGCTGCGGGAGACGGTGCGCCGGCTGGTCGACCGGCACGAGGCCCTGCGCACGGGCCTTGAGGTCGACACCGACGGCGCTGTCGTCCAGGTCGTGCACCCGCCGGAGGCAGTCCCGGTCGAGCTGCCGGTCCGCGAGGTGACCGCGGACGAGCTGTGGGACGAGGTCGGCCACACCTGCCGCCGGCCCTTCGACCTCGCCGGGCCGAGCCTGCTGCGGCCGGCGCTGTTCCGGGTAGGACCGGCCGAGTGGTACCTGGTGCTGTGCGTGCACCACATCGTCGTGGACGGCTGGTCCCTCGGCGTCCTCGCGGAGGAGTTCGCCGTCGTGTACGGCGCGCTGCGCGGCGGACAGCTCCCGGTGCTGCGGCCGCTGCCGATCCGGTACGCGGACTTCGCCGCCTGGCACCGCGACCACGTGTCCGGTGACGCGCTCGCCGGGCAGGTCGAGTACTGGCGCGAGCAGCTCGCCGGTGTGCGGCCCTTCGCACTGCCGGCCGACGTCACGTCCGGCCCAGGACGGCCGTTCTCCGGCGGAGACGTGCCGATGTCGCTGCCCGCGGACCTCGTGGACGGCATGCGGCGGCTCGGTGAGGCCGAGGGCGCCACGCTCTACATGGTGCTGGCCACGGCCTGGGCGGTCGTGCTGTCGCGGTGGGCGGACCGCTCGGACGTGGTGTGGGGCACCGCCATCGCCGCGCGCACCAGGACGGAGCTCGAAGGGCTCGTCGGGTTCTTCGTGAACACGCTGGCGCTGCGGGTGGACGTGCGGGCCCCGCTGACGTTCCGGGAGCTGCTCGGCCGGGTGCGCCGGACGTGCCTCGACGCCTACGCGCACCAGGACCTGCCGTTCGACCAGCTCGTCAAGGTGGTCCGGCCGGACAGGGACGCCACGGGCCGCTCGCCGGTCGTGCGGCACCTGCTGGTGCTGCACAACACCCCGCCCGCCACGGCGCAGCTGCCCGGGATCAGCATGGACGTGGTCCCGGTGCACACCGGCACCGCCAAGTTCGAGCTGGAGATCGAGCTGTCCCCGGCGGCCGACGGCGGGCTGACCGGGTTCGTGGAGTTCGCCGCGGACGTGCTGGCGGAGTCCTCGGTCCGGCGGCTGGTGGGCGCGCTGACCGAGGTGCTGCGCGCCGGCGTGGCCGACGCCGGGTGTCCGGTGTGGAGACTGCCGCTGGCCCCGGTGGAACGGCACGCCCAGGTCGGTCGCATGCACCTGCTCGACCGGTCGCTGACCGAGGTGCCAGCGGGTGTGGTCGGCCAGGTGTTCGTCAGCGCGGCCGAGGCGGGCGAGGGGTTCGCGGGACGTCCCGGCCGCACGGCCGAGCGGTTCGTGCCGGACCCGACCGGGTCGGGCACCCGGTTGTACGCGACCGGGCTGCGGGCCCGGCGCACCGCGGCGGGAGCACTGGAGTTCCTGGCACCCGCCGTGGACGACGAGCCGCGGCAGGCGGTGGAACACCCGGTCGAACCGCGTCAGGAGAAGGTCGCCACCCGCACCGAGACCGAGCGCGTGGTCGCGGGCATCTGGGCGGAGCTGCTGGACGCCGACGACTTCGGCGTGCACGACGACTTCTTCGACCTCGGCGGACATTCGCTGCTCGCCGTGCGGATCCTGCACCGGATCCACGCGGCCTGCCACGTGGAGCTGGAGCTCGTCGACTTCTTCGAAGCGGGCACCGTCGCGAACGTGGCGGCCCTGGTGGAGAAGGCGACCCCGGCCAGGCCCACGAGATCCATTCCCAAGCTGGACCGCGCGCGGTTCCGGGCGGATGACGACAGGAGCGACCATGGGGCTGAGTGACCCCGCAGATCTCGTCGAGCTGCTGCTCGCGCGGGCGACCGGGCGACCGGACGCCGTCGGCTACGTGTTCACCGACGGCGACGGCTCCGAGCTCGCGCTGACCTACCGCGAACTGGACGCCGCCGCGCGGGGCGCCGCCGCCGCGCTGCAGTCCGCCGGGGTGGCACCCGGCGACCGGGTGATGCTGCTGCACCCGCCCGGCGCGAGCTACGTCACCGCCTTCTTCGGCTGCCTGTACGCCGGGGCGGTCGCGGTCCCCGTGTACCCGCCGACCAACCGCGCGGGCATCGCGCGGGTGCTCGCCGTGGCCGAGGACTGCGCCGCGACCGTCGCCACGACCGACGAGGCGATCCTGCCCGCGGTGCGGGAGCGCCTGGGCGACCTGCCGCTGCGCTGGCTGGTGCCCACCGGCGAGCCGGTGGGCTGGTCCAGGCCCGCGCTCACCCCGGACACCGTCGCCTTCCTCCAGTACACCTCGGGCTCCACGGCGACGCCGAAGGGCGTGCTGCTGAGCCACGGCAACCTGCTGCACAACTCGGCGGTGATCTCCGGCGTGCTCGAACCGGACGAGCACACCCGCAGCGTCAGCTGGTTGCCGCCCTACCACGACATGGGCCTGATCGGCGGAATCCTGCAGCCGCTCCACAGTGGATTCCCGGGCATGCTCATGTCCCCCATGGCCTTCCTGCACCACCCCGTCCGGTGGTTGCGCGCCATCAGCGAGTTCGGCGCCTCGGCCAGTGCCGCACCGGACTTCGCGTACGCGGAGTGCGTGCGCCGGGTCAGCGACGAGGACCTGGCCGGGCTCGACCTGAGCGCCTGGCGGCTGGCCCTGGTCGGCGCGGAACCGGTGCGCGCCCCGACGTTGCGCGCGTTCGCCGAGCGCTTCGGGCCGGCCGGCTTCCGCGCGGAGGCGTTCCTGCCCTGCTACGGCCTCGCGGAGGCGACGCTGTTCGTGGCCGGTGCCGCCGCGTCGGCGCTGCCGGTGGAGCTCACCGTGGACCGCGCCGAACTGGCCAGGGGCAGCGTCGTGCCGGCCGGGTCCGGGGCGACGCTGGTGGGCTGCGGCACCGCCAGGGGCACGGACCTCGTCGCCGTGGTGGACCCGGCCACCGGCCGGGAACGCGCGGCCGGTGAGGTCGGTGAGATCTGGGTCAGCGGTCCCACGGTCGGCGCGGGCTACTGGGCCAACGAGGACGAGACGCAGCGCGTCTTCCGCGCCCGCCTCGACGGGTCCGACCGGGACTGGCTGCGCACCGGCGACCTCGGGTTCCGGCGCGACGGCGAGCTGTTCGTGACCGGGCGGCTCAAGGAGCTGATCGTCATCCGGGGCGCCAACCACTACCCGGCCGACATCGAGCAGTCCGCCGCCACCGCCGGTCCCGGTCTGGCCGCAGGCCGGGCCGCCGCGTTCGCCGTGGACGACGGCGAGACCGAACGCGTCGTCCTGGTGCACGAGGTGGCCAGGGGGTTCACGACCGACCAGCCGGCCGAGGTGGCGGCGTTGATCCGCGCGGTGCGCGAGGCCGTCACCCGCGACCACCTGCTCGAACTGGCCGACGTGGTGCTGGTGCGACCGGGCTCGGTGCCCAGGACCTCCAGCGGCAAGGTCCGCCGGACCGCGTGCCGCGAGCAGTACCTCACCGGGACGCTGGCGGCCCTCGCCGCGGAACCCGCCGGACCGGCCCAGCCGAGCGAGCCCGCGCCCGGCACCGCGGACCCGATCACCCGGCTCGTCGCCGAGGCGCTCCAGCTCGACCACGCGGCGCTGGACCCCGACCGCCCGCTCGTCGGCCAGGGACTGGACTCCCTGCGCGCGATCCGGCTGCGGTCCGCGCTGTTGTCCGGCCACGACACCGATGTCGAGCTGGAGTGGCTGCTGAGCGAGGCGACCCCCGCGGCGGTCGCCTCCGCGTCCCGCGGCCTGCGGGAGAACGCCCCCGTTCCCCGGCTCGCCGACGGCGTGGTGGCACCGGCGTCGTTCGGGCAGGAGCGCCTGTGGCTGCTCGACCAGATCGGCGCCGGGGCCGCGTACCACATCGCCGGCCGGGTCGACTGGGACGACGAACCCGATGTCGAGGCCGTGCGTTCCGCGCTGCGCTCGCTCGTGGCCCGGCACGACGCCCTGCGCACCGGGTTCCGCCTGACGTCGGAAGGCCGCCTGGAACAGGTCGTGCACGCCGACGTCGAGTTCGACGTGGCGGTCCGGCAGGTGCCGGACGAGACGGCGCTCGACGAGGAGTGCCGGCGCGTTGCCGAGGAGGAGTTCGACCTCGCCGCACCCCCGCTGGTGCGGGCGACGGTGGTCCAGGTCACCGCGAACGGGCGGTGGGTGCTCGTGCTCTGCGTGCACCACACGGTCGCCGACGGCGAGTCGGCCGGCGTCCTGGCGCGCGAGCTGAACACCCTCCTCGCCGCCGGCCCGTCGGCGTTGCCCGAGCTGCCGGTCCGGTACGCGGACTTCGCGGCCTGGCAACGGGACCAGGTCTCAGGTGACGCGGTGGCCGGGCAGGTGGCGCACTGGCGGGAACGACTGGCCGGTGCCGTGCCGCTGGAGCTGCCGTCCGACGCCGCGGCGGGTGCCGACCGCTCGTTCGAGGGCAGGGCGCTGCCCCTCACCGTTCCCGCCGGGCTGATGGCACAGGTGCGGCAGCTGGCCGCCGCCGAGCAGGTGACGCCGTTCATGGTGCTCGCCGCGGCCTGGGCGGCGGTGCTGTCGCGGTGGGCAGACCAGAAGGACGTGGTCATCGGCACGGTCACCGCCGGTCGCTCGCGCCCCGAACTGGCCGGGGTCGTCGGTTTCTTCGCCAACACCGTGCCGCTGCGCGTGGACCTGGGCGGCGAGCCGACGTTCCGGGAGCTGCTCGGCCGCGTCCGCGAGACGTGCCTGGCCGCCTACGCGCACCAGGACCTGCCGTTCGACCAGATCGTCCGCGCTGCCCGCCAGGACCAGGACTTCTCCGACCGGCTGTCGATCGTGCGCACCATGCTCGTGCTGCGGGAGGAGCTGCCGCCGGTGGTCCCGGCGGGCCGGATCTCCCAGCTGCACACCGGGACGGCGCAGTTCGACGTGCGGATCGAGCTGGCGGCGGCCCCCGGCGGTGACCTGAGCGGCCGGCTGGAGTACTCCACCGACGTGCTGGGCGAGCTGACCGCGACCGGCCTCGGAGAGGCACTGGTGGAGCTCCTGCGCGCCGGGACCGCCGACGCCGGGCAGCCCGTGTCACGACTGCCGGTCATGTCCGCCACGACGTTGTCCCGCACCACCTCGCTGGGCGACGGCGGTCCGTTGCGGCCCGAGTTCGACACGGCCGTCAGCTGGTTCGAGGCGGTGGTGGACCGGTGGGGCGACGGCATCGCCGTCGTCGAGGACGGCGGTGACCAGCTGTCGTTCCTGGACGTGGAGCGGCGCGCGAACCAGCTGGCCCGGTGGCTGGGCGACCACGGCGTCGGGCGCGGCTCCCGCGTCGGCGTCTGCCTGGAACGCGGGCAGCACCTCGTGATCGGGGTGTGGGCCATCTGGAAGGCCGGGGGCGTCTACCTGCCCCTGGACCCGGACAGCCCGGCCGAGCGGCTGGCGGGCATGATCGCCGACGCCCGCCCGGCCGTCGTGCTGACCTCCTCGGCGGCGCGGAAGGTGGTGCCGCCGGACATCCGCTCGGTGTGCCTGGACGACCCGGCGGTGAGTGCCGAGGTGGCCGCACGGCCCACCACCCCGCCCGGGGTGGTGATCGGCCCGCTCGACGTGGCGTACGTCCTGTTCACGTCCGGCTCGACCGGGAAGCCCAAGGGCGCCACCAACACCCACGGCGCACTGGTGAACCGGCTGGAGTCCTACCGGCACCGGCTCGGACTGGACTCCAGCCAGGTGCTGGCGACCAAGACCCCGATCGGGTTCGACGTCTCGGTGCCCGAGCTGGTGTGGCCGCTGCTGCACGGGGCGCGGCTGGTGCTGGTCCAGCCGGGCGGGCACCGCGACGCGGCACACCTGCACGAGGTCTTCGACCGCCACGGCGTGACGATGTCCAACTTCGTCCCGTCGATGCTGCGGCCGTTCCTGGAGCACGAGCACCCCGGCGGGCACCCGGCGCTGCGGCTGGTGGTGTCCTGCGGCGAGGAGCTGCCCACCGCGCTGGCCACCGACTTCCTCCGCACGTTCCCCGGTGTGCGGCTCCTGAACACCTACGGGCCCGCCGAGGCCGCGGTCGAGGTGATCACGCACGAGGCCACCGGACCGTTCGGCGCGCGCGTGCCGCTGGGCCGTCCGCTGGCGGGCGTCACGCTGTTCGTGCTCGACCGGTCGATGTCGCCGGTGCCGCAGGGCATGGTGGGTGAGCTGTACGTCGGCGGCGTGCAGGTCGGGCACGGCTACGAGGGCCGGCCGGACCTGACGGCGGCGCGGTACGTGCCGAGCCCGTTCGGCGACGGCGAGCGGCTGTACGCGACGGGCGACCGCGCGCGGTGGACCGACGGCGGACTGCTGGAGTACTGGGGGCGCAACGACTTCCAGGTGAAGGTACACGGCCAGCGGGTGGAGCTGGGCGAGATCGAGGTGGTGCTGCGGGAGTGCGAGGGCGTCGCCGACGCCGTCGTCGTCGCGGTGCCCGACCAGTACGGCGACCGGTTCCTCGCGGCCTACCTCGTCGCGAAGGCCGAACGCCCTGCCACCGAGCAGCTGCGCGCGGTCCTCGGTGAGACCCTGCCCAAGCACATGGTGCCGGCCGTGTTCACGTGGCTGGACGCGATCCCGTTGTCGCCCAACGAGAAGGTCGACCGGGCCGCGCTGCCGCCGGTCAGCCTGGAACGCAGCGCCGAGACCGCCTACGTCGAGCCGAGGGACGCCCTGGAGGGCCAGCTGGCCGAGATCTGGGCGGAGGTCCTGGGCGTCCCGCGCATCGGCGTGCGGGACAGCTTCTTCGACCTCGGCGGGCACTCGCTGCTCGCGACCAGGGTCGTCACCCGGATCAGGTCGGCCCTGCGGGTGGAGCTGCCGCTGGCGGACCTGCTCACGACCGACCCCACGGTGGAGCGCCTCGCCGACCGCATCCGCGAACGCCGGGTGCAGCAGGCGTCCAGGGACGACCTGCGCGAGGTGCTCGCCATGGTCGCCACGCTGTCGGACGAGGAAGTGGCCGCGCGGCTGGCCGAGGAGCAGGGGAGCGTCGGATGAGCCCCGGACGGTGGCGGGTGGACGGTGGTGTCGGGAGCGTGCCGGACTTGTGGGGTGCCTCCGGGCGCGATGACGATGCCGTGAGCACATCGGACCGGCCTGTCTGGGGTGAGCGATGACCGGGCGATCACGTGAGGTGGCGGCCGAACCCGCCACGACGTTCCAACGTGGACTGTGGTTCCTCGCGCGGATGGACCCGGGCAGTCCCGCCCACAGCTTCTCGGCCGGCTGGCGGCTGAACGGGGCCCTCGACGTCGAGGCGCTGCGGAAAGCGTTTTCCGCGCTGCGGTCGCGGCACCGGGCGCTGCGCACGCGGTTCGCCGAGGTGGCCGGTGCGCCGATGCAGGTCGTCGACGAACCCGCCGCGGACTTCGCGCTCACGCACGAGGTGGTGGACTCGGAGAACGAGGCCGCCGAGGTGCTGCGGGCGTTCGCCCGGCAGCCGGTCGACCTCGCCGACGGCCCGGTCCTGCGGGCCGCCGTGGTGCGGTGCGGTCCGGACACCCACCTCCTCGCTGTCGTGGTCCACCGGATCGCCTTCGACCAGTGGTCCGAGCACCTGCTGACCCGCGACCTCGCCGCGCTGTACGCGGCGGAGGTGACCGGTGCGGCACCGGCGCTGCCACCGATCGCGGAACGCGGGCACGAGGAGCCCGGTGACCACGAGGAGGCGCGGCGGTACTGGGAGGACCGGCTGGCCGAGTGCCCCGTGGGGCTCGACCTGCCGCGGCTGAGCCAGGAGAGCGGCGACCGCGCGGCCACCCACGGCATCGACGTCCCCGCCGTGGTCGTGGCCGCGGTGGCCCGCCAGGCCGGATGCCCGGCGAGCAGCGCACTCCTGGCCGTGTGGGCGTTGCTGTTGCGCCGCTACAGCAGGCAGACCGACATCATGGTCGGCACGAGCTCACCGGACCGCGACGGCACCGACGACATCGGCTGCCACCAGCACGTCCTCGCGCTGCGCCTCGACGTCACCGGCGACCCGGTGTTCCGCGACCTGGCCGAGCGGGTGCACGGCACGCTGGGCGAGGCCGCCGCCCACCGCGCGCTCGGGTTCGACGAGGTGGTCAAGGTGGCCAGGCCGAGCCGCCGCGGCCGCCGCGACTCCCTGTTCGAGGTGTGGTTCGAGGCCACCGGCGAGGACTCGGCCCTGGCACTGCCGGGGGTGCGGGCCGAGCGGCTCGCGCTCGACCCGGCCGCCGTCAGGTACCCGCTGGCACTGACCGCCCGCCGCGAGGGCGACGTGTGGCGGCTGACGTTCGACTACGCGGCGGGGGAGTTCTCCGCCGGCACGATCACGGCGATGGCGAGGCACCTCGACCGGCTGCTCGCGGAGATCGCGGCGGGCGCGGAGGTGCCGGTGACGCGCATCCCGTTGCTGACCGGCGAGGAGCGCGCCGCGCTGATCGCCGGCCGCAGCGCCGGACCCGTCCAGCCGGAGCCGGGCACCACGCTGCTCGACCTGTTCGAGGCGCAGGTGGTGGCCGCACCGGACCGGGTCGCGGTGCGCCTCGGTGAGACCACCCTGACCTACGCCGGGCTCGACGCGAGCGCCAACCTGCTGGCCCACCGCCTGCGCGCGGCGGGCGTGCGGCCCGACGTCCGCGTCGCCCTGTACCTGGAACGCGGCCTGGAGATGGTCGTGGCCGTGCTGGGGGTGCTCAAGGCCGGCGGCGCCTACGTGGCCATCGACCAGCGCAACCCGGCGGACCGGATCGGCACCGTGCTGTCCGAGGTGGCCGCCCCGGTCGTGCTGACGACGCTGCGGTCGCAACACCGGCTGCCCGCGACCACCGCCGAGGTCTGGCCGTTGGACGGCATCCACGCCGAGGCGGGCAAGCCGACCGGCCCCGGCAGCGGCCTCGACCCGCAGGACGTGGCCTACGTGACGTACACGTCGGGCTCGACCGGGGGGCCGAAGGGGATCGCCATGCCCCACCGGGCCGTGGTCAACCTGCTGGCCTGGCAGGCCGGCCACTACCGGATGACCACGGACGACCCGCCGCGGACGCTGCAGTTCGCGTCACTGGCCTTCGACGTCTCGGTGCAGGACATGTTCTCGACCTGGCTGGTGGGCGGCGAGGTCGTCCTGATCACCGACGACGAACGGCTCGACCTCGCACGGCTGCACGGCGTCCTGGACGCCCAGGACGTCCGGCGCCTGTTCATCCCGGCACCCGCCCTGCACCAGGTGGCGGCGGGCTACCGGGAGGCCGGCACGACACCGGCCGCGCTGCGCACCGTCATCTCCGGGTCGGAGCAGTTCATGGCCACCCCGGACGTCCGGCAGCTGAGCACCGTCCCCGGCATGTCCCTGCACAACGAGTACGGGCCGTCCGAGACCCACGTCGTCACCTGTTACGACCTGCCGCGGGACCACGAGCAGTGGCCCACGCCCGTACCGGTCGGCACACCGATCGCCAACGCGAGCGTGTACCTCCTCGACGAGCACGGCGAGGTCGTCCCGGACGGCGTGATCGGCGAGATCCACATCGGCGGCGCCGGCCTGGCCCGCGGCTACGTCGGCAAGCCCGGCGTCACGGCCGAGAAGTTCGTGCCCGACCCGTTCGCCCGTGAACCCGGCCGCCGCATGTACCGCACCGGCGACCTGGGCCGCTGGCGGCCGGGCGGCGAGCTGGAGTTCCTCGGCAGGGCCGACTTCCAGGTCAAGGTCCGCGGCTTCCGCGTGGAGCTCGCCGAGGTCGAGAGCGCCCTGGAGACCCATCCCCAGGTCGGTGAGGCGGTGGTGCTGGTGCGCACCGCCCCGGCCGGTGACGCCCGCCTGGTCGGCTACGTGAGCCGCGTCGGCCCCGGCACCCCGGACCTCGCCCGGCTGCTGCGGACCCACGCCGCGACCAAGGTCCCGGACTACATGGTGCCCTCCAGCGTGGTGGTGCTGGAACGGCTGCCGCTCACGGCGAACGGCAAGGTCGACCGCCGCGCCCTGCCCGACCCCGACTGGGACGCACCGCAACGCCCCGCGCGCGCACCGCTGAGCACCCCGACCCAGCGACGGGTGGCCGAGATCTGGTCGGCGGCGCTCGGCGTGGCGGAGATCGGCGCCGACGAGGACTTCTTCGACCTCGGCGGCCACTCCCTGCTCGCCGCGCAGGTGCTCGCGCAGGTGTGCTCGTCGTTCGCCGTCGACATCCCGCTGCACGCGCTCTTCGAACACCCCACCACCGCCGAGTTCGCCGAGGTGGTGGAGACAGCCGCTGCGAGCCAACGACAAGGAGGCGTGTCCGTGACCCTGTCAACCGAGGTGTCCAGGCAGTACGCCGAGGACGGGTACTTCCTGCGCGAACGCCTCTTCACGGTGGACGAACTCGCGGTGCTGCGCGACCAGGCCGAGGCGGAGTTCGGCCGTCCCGGCCCGCACCGGACGATGGAGGAGGCCTCCGGAAGGGTCCGCGCGGTGCACGGCGTGCACCTGACGAACGAGGTGTTCCACGACCTCGTCCGCGACCCCCGCCTGCTCGGCCCGGCGAGCGAGCTGCTCGGCGACGACGTCTACGTCCACCAGTTCAAGATCAACGCGAAACACGGCCTCGGCGGCGGCATCTGGGAGTGGCACCAGGACTTCATGTTCTGGCAGCGCGAGGACGGCATGCCCCGCCCCGACGCGCTCAGCGCCGTGGTGTTCCTCGACCCCGTGACGGAGTTCAACGGCCCCCTCTACCTCGTCCCCGGCTCGCACCAGGGCCTCCTGCCGGTCACCTTCGACGAGGAGGAGGACTGGGCGTCCACGCTGTCGGCGTCGCTGAAGTACCAGATCGACCCAGTGGCCCTCGGCAAGAGCATGAACGACAACGGCATCGTCGCCCCGCTCGGCGACATGGGCTCTGTCCTGTTCTTCCACGGGCAGCTGCTGCACGGCTCGCCGCCCAACATGTCCGCGACCGACCGCAGGCTGCTGATCATCACGTTCAACTCGGTCCGCAACGCCCCGCGCCCGCAGGACCAGACCCGGCCGGAGTTCCTCTCCGCACGGGACGCGACACCGCTGCGCCCGGTCGTCCCGGTCTCGTCCTAGCCCGTCCCGCCGCTGGAACGGGGGAGCGGCCACCGCCGTTCTCCCGTTCCAGCGGTGTTCTGCGCGTCGCGGTCCCCGAGGAGGTCCAGCAGGCCGCTGCCCCGCTCGGTCAGCCGGTAGACGACGTGCCGCCCGGACCGCGTCCGGCTCACCACGCCCGCCTGGCGCAGCACCGCCAGATGCGCGCTCACGGTGCCGAGCGAGAGGTCCAGCACCGCCGCCAGCTGAGTGCTCGTCGCGGGCGTCCTGAGCTCCACGGCCACCCGTGCCCGACCGGCTCCCAGCAGCACGGACACCGGGTCCGAGTGGGCGCGCTCGGGCTGGACAGCGGCCCCGCGCGCGGGGTACACCAGCGCGTACCGGCCGGGACGCTCACAGGTCCACGAGCCCTGCCGGGCCGTGTACGGGACGAAGACCAGGCCGTGGTCGCCGATGTCCCGATCGCTCCAGCTCTGGTTGCTGAACCGGATCGCGTCGGGCTCGACCCACACCGAACGCCGGGTCATGCCCTTCACCGCGCGCTGCCAGCCGTGCGCGGCGACGAGCTCGGCGCGGTAGGTGATCTCCCGCTCGATCACCGCGTGCCTGCGCGGCCAGTCGCGTTCGACGAACCGGTGCCAGCCCTCCTCCAGCACCGCGGCGATCCGGGACCCGGCACCGCCGGCCGGCAGCCACGCGCCGGTCGTGGAGCAGCCCGTGGAGGCCGCGGCGTCCTCGATCGTGGCCAGCACCTCGGCGTCGGACTGAGCGGCCACCTCGGCGAGCTCGTCGGCCAGGCGGGTGTCCACACCGCCGGACGGCGGGACCGAGACCACGTCGGGGAACCACTTCGTGGCGGAGACCAGGCCCAGGAGCCCCGCGGCGACCGCGTTGCCCGCGAGCCACGAGCGGTAGGCGGGCAGGTTCTCCGAGTGCCACCGCGCGAGCCACGGCCAGGCGCAGGGCCGGTGCAGCGCGATCAGCGACCCCACGGTCTCCGCGAGCGGCGACACGGCGAAGTGCGAGCGCGCCAAGCCGGTGGCGCTGAGGCGCAGGAGCGTCAACGTTGCGCCTTTCGTCGCAGAGCTGGAGATCCCGGAACCGGCACTGCGAGCCTCGCCCGGTGAAGATGATCGACTCTACCGTCCTCCGGCCACCGTTCAGGGGGTTCCTCGCCGCCCGCACCGTCTCCCTCCTGGGCTCCTCGATGTCGTCCGTCGCGCTGGCGCTCGGCGTTCTCGGGGCCACCGGACGCGCCACCGACCTCGGCATCGTGCTGGCGGCCGGGATCGGTCCTCAGCTCGTGCTCCTGCTCGTCGGCGGTGCCGTGGCCGACCGGTTCTCGCGCAGAACCCTGCTGGTCCACGCCAACCTCGGGGCCGGACTGACGCAGGCGGGCGTCGCCGCGATCCTGCTGTCCGGCACGTTCGACCTGCTCCCCGTGTCCCTGCTCGCGGTGGCGCACGGCGCACTCGAGGCGTTCGCGTCGCCCGCCCTGCGCGGCATCGTCCCCGAGCTCGTCGCACCGGAGGACCTGCACCGCGCCAACTCCGCGCTGTCCCTGAGCCGCAACGTCAGCCGGGTCGCGGGCCCCGCCCTCGCCGGCGTCATCACGGCCGTCGCCGGCGGCGGCTGGGCCGTGGCCGCCGACGCGCTGAGCTTCCTCATCGCGGCCGCGCTGCTGTCCCGGTTGCCGAGGTCCGGACGGGTCAGCGGCGCGCGCGGCAGCCTGCTGCCCGACATCCGGGCGGGCTGGCGGGAGTTCAGGTCGACCACCTGGGTGTGGGTCACGTCGCTGGCGTTCTTCGTCGTCAACCTCGCGAACGTCGGCCCCTGGCAGGTGCTCGGCCCGACGCTCACCAGGGAGGACGGCGGCGACGCGGCGTGGGGTCTGGTGCTGAGCGTGCGCGCGGCCGGCCTCGTCGCCATGAGCCTGCTGATGTACCGCCTCGTGCTGCGCAGGCCGTTGCGCGCGGGAATGGTCGCGGCGGCCTTCGGCGCGCTCCCGCTGTTCGCGCTGGGCGCGGACGCCGGTCTGCCGGTGCTGCTGGTCTGCGTCTTCGTCGGCGCGATGGGGTTCACGGTGTCCGGGGTCACCTGGGACACCGCGTTGCAGCAGAACGTGCGCCCCGAAGTCCTCTCCAGGGTGTCTTCCTACGACGACCTGCTGTCCTTCGGCGCGATTCCGATCGGGCTGCTCGTGGTGGGACGAGCAGCGGCCGAGTGGGGTGCGCGGACGGTGGCGCTCGCCGGCGGGGTCGCGTTCGTGGCCGCGGCGCTCGTTCCCCTGCTCAGCCGGTCGGTCCGCGACCTGCGCGCGACCCCAGCAGACCGCGGCCGGCGAGGTTCTCCATCAGCGCGGTGATGCCGAACGCCCAGTCCTCCGCGTCCTCGGCCGTGTTCACGACGTTCGTCAACGCCCCCAGCCGCGGCGAGGAGATGCGCACGACGTCCCCGACCTTGTGCGTGAACCCCTCACCGGGCTGGTCCCGGTCCTCGGTCGGGGCGAACATCGTGCCGGTGAACAGCACGAACCCGTCGGGGTAGCGGTGATGGGCACCGAAGGCGTGGGACACGAGGTCCTCCAGCTCCCGGCTGATCTCGGAGACCGGGTTCACGCCGTGCAGCTCGAACCCGTCGGGCCCGGTGATGTCCAGGGCGATCTCGGTGGCCTTGGCGTCCGCGAGCGTGAACCCGTCGTCGAACAGCCGGAGGAACGGCCCGACGGCGCAGGAGCCGTTGTTGTCCTTCGCCTCGGTGAGCAGCAGGGCACTGCGCCCCTCGAAGTCGCGCAGGTTGACGTCGTTGCCGAGCGTCGCGCCGACCGGCTTCCCGCGCGAGTCCACGACCAGGACGAGCTCGGGCTCGGGGTTGTTCCACTCCGAGCGGGCGAGAACGCCGACGTCGGCGCCCAGCCCCACCGCCGAGAGCACCGGCGCCTTGGTGAAGATCTCGGGGTCGGGCCCGATGCCGACCTCCAGGTACTGCGACCACAGCCCCTCCGCCTGCAGCACCCCCTTCACCTCCGCGGCCTGGGCGGACCCCGGCCGCAGGTGGGAGATGTGGCCCCGCACGGCCGCACCCACCTTCGCGCGCACCTCCTCGGCCCGCGCCGGGTCCCCGTCGGCGCGCTCCTCGATGACCCGTTCGAGCATGCTGCGCACGAACGTCACGCCGGCGGCCTTGAGCACCTGCAGGTCGACCGGCGCCAGGAACCGGGGGACGGCACCGGCGGCCCGGCTCGCCGTGGCCGCCAGCACCTCCGCGAGCGGCCACGACGTGCCACCGGGGTGCGTCCTGACGACCTCCACCGCGTCCGGCCGTTCGAGCAGCGCCGACACGGTCGGCGCCACCGGCGACAGGTCGACGACCTCCTCACCGCGGACCGCCACGACCGAAGGGCCGCTCACGGACGGGTCGAAGACCCTCCCGACCAGCGTGGCGTCCGCTGCGTCGCCGGGGAGGACGTCGGCTGCGGTGAGCGAGATCCCCATGGGAACCCTTCCTGCTGCGGTGGCCGGGTCTCTGCCGTCGTGACGGCGTGATCGCGGGTGTGGCGCTGCGACTGTTGTACCGCATCGCTGACCGGCCAGGTGGCCGCTGCGCTGTTCACCGCCGCACCGGACCCCTGACCCGTGCCCCGGGGGACTGGGTCGGGACCGCACTGGCCCGGGGAGGTTGAAAGCACCGCGCACACCGGCTGACACAATGGACGAATGGCTCTGGGTTACGTCCTCGCTGTGTTGGCGACCCTGGCGTCAGGCAGTGGTTCGATCTTGGAGTCGATGGGTGTCCGGCGTGTCGCCGCGCACGGCGGATCGTCTCGCGATCTCATCGCTCTCTGGCGCCAGTGGCGGTACTTCCTCGGTCTCGGCGTGAACCTGCTGGGGTTCGCGTGCGCGTCCGCGGCCCTGCACCGCCTGCCGCTGTTCCTCGTCCAGTCGATGCTCGCGTTCAGCGTCGGCGTGACCGCCATGATCAGCGCCTTCATGGGCACCCGCCTGCGCAGGTCGGGGTGGGTGGCACTGGCCGTCGGCGCGATCGGCCTGGTCCTGCTGGGCGTCTCCGCGGAGCCGGGCAGGGCCCAGGCCCTGCCGCCGCAGTGGCGGTGGGTCCTCGTGGCCGTGGCACTCCCGGTGGCGGCGATCGCCGTCTACGCCCGCCGCCACAACCACGTCTGGGCCACCGTCGCACTGGCCTTCGGCTCCGGCATCGCCTACAGCGTCGTCGGCATCTCGGCCAGGACCCTCCACCTCCCCGACACCGCGTGGCGACTGGTCCTCGAACCGGCGGCCTGGGCCATCGTCCTCAACGGCCTCGTCGCGGCGGTGCTGTTCGCGATGGCCCTGCAGAAGGGCGGCCCGACCGGTGTCACCGCGATCATGTTCACCACGAACACGGCGCTCTCGTCGTTCGTCGGCCTGGTCTACCTCGGTGACACCGTCCGCGACGGGTACCTGACCGCCGCGACCATCGGGTTCGTGCTGGCGTTCGCCGGGGCCATCGCCGTCGCCCACTACTCGGCGAACACCCAGCAGAAGGAAGGCACAGCGCCCGCCGGCCGTGCGCCGGCGAAGCACACGATCTCCTCGCTGGACCAGCGGTAGCGCCCGGCGCGTTCCGGCGACGTCACCTCCGTGAGACGAAGCCGCCGAGTGCGGAGGACAGCTGGGTCCGGCGGCGCACACCGAGCTTGCGGTAGATGCTCGTGAGGTGGAACTCGACGGTGCGCCGGGTGACGTTGAGCTTGTGCGCGACCTCGTCGTTCGACCTCCCCTCCAGCACCAGGCTCGCCACGCGGTACTCGTGCGGCGTCAGCAGCGCGGTGGACGAGGGGCCCGGTGGCGGCACGCTCGCCGGCTCGGCACGAGGCCGCACCAGCTCACTCCCCGCGGCGCCGGCCCCCAGACCCGCGAGCCGCTGTCCCGGCTCCACGACGACGCCGCACTGCTCGCCCAGCATCCGCGCCTCCGCGAGGTGGCGCCGTGCCGCGTCGCGGTGGCCCTTCTCCCACTGGGTGACGGCGAGCTCGAGCAGCACCCTGGCGTGCAGCATCCGCGCGGGCGACCCCCTCAGCAGCGCGTCGGCCTCGGACAGCCAGGGCGCGGCGGCGGCACCGCCGGTCACGATGCCCACGGTCAGCAACGCGCGGGCCACGACGGTCGGCGCGCCCCACTTCCGTGCCAGCGTCAGCTCTTCGAGCGCCAGGTCCAGTGCCTGCCTGCGCTGCCCCAGTCGGAGCCTGGCCAGCGCCGCGTAGGAGCGCCAGGGGCGCACGGCCGGACTGCCCATGCCCCAGGACACCAGGCGCTCACCGCATTCGAGCTGGTCGGCGAGCGCTCCCGCGGCGTCACCGCGCTCCATGCGCAACGCACCCCTCGCGTGCAGGAGCGCGGTGTGCGGCCAGGTCTGCGGCAGCGTCCTCGTCCTGCCGAGGAGCAGGAGGGCCTCCTCCGCGTCGTCGAGCGCGCCGAGCTCCATGTGTGCGCGCATCAGCGCTTCGACGGCGTAGACGTTCCCGAAGTGGTCGGGCGGCAGCTCCGCCTTCCTCGCCGCGGACAACGCGAGCCTGGCGTCCGCGACCGCTTCGGTGAAGGACCCGCAGTGGTAGTGCGCCCGGGAACGGACGGTGTGGCCGAGCAGCTCGATCAGCGACAACCCCTCCCGGTGCGCTTCGAGCAGGACGTCGTTGCAGTAGCGCATCACCAGTTCGAGGTCATCGGTGCGGATGAAGGCGTTGAGCACGCCGAGGAGCCGCTGCGGGTGTTGCAGCATGGCGGCCGCGCCGTTCTGCATCGCCGCGACGGCCGCCTCGCGGCACAGGTGCAGGTCGGTTCCCCGGTTGCCGGCGTCCTCGGCGATCAGCGCCGCGAGCCTGCGACCACGTGCGTCGCGACTGCGCCACTCCCGCTCGTCGAAGCGGGTGAGGTCCACCTGGCCGGTCGAGGGGTCCCGCGACGGCACCGTGAGCTTTCTCAGCAGCTGCAGCATGTCGACCGCCGCGGGGATCTTGGGCCCGATCTCGTCCACGGCGCGGCTCAGCACCTCGTCCGCCTTGTCGTAGGCACCGTCGAGGTACAGGACCTGGGCGAGCCGGCAGACGACCGCGAGGGTCCTCTCCGGGTCGTCCAGCTCGCCGATGCCCTCCTCGAGGTGCACGACCGCCATCCGCGGGTCGACGTAGGTCTCGGCGAACCCCAGCCGCAGCACCAGGTCTCGCCTCTGGGCGGCGGAGACGTCCTCCTGCAGGGCCCTGTTCAGCAGTTTCGCACCGGACTGGGGATCGCCCTCGGTGATCAGCGTCTCGGCGGCGGCCCGGAGCGCGTCCACGGCCCAGGAACCCAGACGGGAGGACGTCCGCAGGACGTGCCGTGCGATGAGGAGGGAGGACGCGCGCGTCCGGTGCAGGAACCGCGCGGCTCTGGCGTGCAGCTCCTCCTGGTCACCGTAGGCGACGGCCTCCTCGATCCCGCTCCTGAGCGCCGAGTGGGCGAAGGTGAGCTCGCCCTCCGGAGCGAGCACCCCCATCCCCTCGAGCTGGCGCACCTGGTCCGCGGCCGCGCCGCTGCTCATGCCCGTGACCGCGGCCAGGAGCTCCAGGTGAGGTGGCACCACGACGGCGATCGCCTTGGCGACCTCGACCAGCTCGCGTGACTGCCGGTTGAGCCGCGCGAGCACGGACCGCCCCAGTTCCTCGGGCTGCGGGGTGATCAGGTTGGCCGCGGCCTGCTCGTCCGGTGCCACCGACTGCTCCCTCATCAGGGAGAGGATCTGGGTGGACACCATGGGGCAGCCGTTGGTGGCCCGCAGGAGGGAGGCGGTGAACTTCTCGTGCGGTGCGCGTCCGAGCACCTGCTCGGTGAGGGCCGCGACGTCCGGTGCGGTGAGAACGCCCAGCCGCAGCCGCTCCGAGTAGATCTCGAGCTCGGCGAGGAGGATCGGATCGGTCGGCCGGATGCCGGACGTGCGGCCCAGCAGGATCGTGACCGGGAGCCGGGCCACCCGGTGGACCAGGTAGTTCAGCCAGCGCAGGGACGGCACGTCCGTCCACTGCACGTCGTCGATGACGAGGCAGAGGGGCGCGTGCTGCGCGAGACCGGTCGTGATGCGGTAGAGGTCGCGGATCGCCCGGTGGACGTGGACCTCCTCGAAGTCGCCCAGGTCGCCCGCGGGGTGCCCGGCGATGACCGCGTGCCCGTGCGGTGCGGCTTCCTCGTCCCAACCGCTGGTCCGCTCCAGGCGCAGGTGCTCGAAGAGCTGCTGGACCACGGCGAACGGCATCTCCCGCTCCATCGGCGACGCCACGGCCCTGCAGATGACGAATCCGCGTTCACGTGCCATCGAGCACGCGGCGTCCAGCAGTGCCGTCTTGCCGATGCCGGTCGCTCCTTCGAACAGGAGCGTGGAGGGCATGGCGGCCTCCGCTGCGTCCAGGGCCTCCGTGATGCGTTGCAACTCGGCCCCGCGGCCGACGAGGGCGGTCCGGCTGTTGAGATTCCGGCGTCGACTTGCGTCGGCTTTCATCGTGAACGCTCCGTAGTCAGCAGCTGGTCCGTTCGGGTAATAATCGTATTAGTCCACGGGTGTTAAATTTGCTCTTTCAATTCCACGCGAGGGTACCCTGCTGGTCACGGGCGTAAATGAGGCATTCGGGGGACGCTTCTCCCGGGGTGCGACGAGATTTATCACATCCGCACGCGGATGTCGTTTGGGGCGATAAGGAAAAAGAGAAAAATGAATTCGGTCACACCTCCGCCGTGTGCGCTGCCACTTGATCGAAGTCGCCTCTCGATTGAAGGCAGTCGTGACTGGCAGGGCAAACCGGTGTTCCAGTCCCTGGCACAGGACGAGCCCCTCCGGCTGACGGCTCCGCGAGATCAGCTCAGGCACCGCACCGCACGCAGCAGAATGCCGCCCTCGCGGTAGCGGAAGGCGGCATCCTGGGTGAGGCGGAGATGGAGTCCTGAGCTGTCGTCACTGCGGCATGTTGCCGTGCCGGTGCTCCGGGCGCCGGGCACGCATCAACGGACGGATGACCTTGATGATCGCGTCGCGGGTCTGCGCCGGCGTGATGAGCGCGTCGACGGCTTGGCGTGCGGTCGCCAGCGCCGGCGACAGTGCTTCCGCGCGGTAGTTCTCCAGCAGCTCCTGGCGCTTGCCGGGGTTCGCGGCGAGCTCGCGGCGGAACACGACCTCCACCGCGCCCTCGGCTCCCATGACGCCGATCTCCGCCGTGGGCCAGGCGAACACGCGGTCGGCGCCGAGCTGCTTGGAGTTCATCACGATGTACGCGCCGCCGTAGGCCTTGCGCAGGATCACGGTCACCCTGGGCACGGTCGCTTCCGCGAAGGCGTACAACAACTTGGCGCCACGGCGGATGACGCCGTCGGTTTCCTGGGACCGGCCGGGCAGGAAACCCGGGGTGTCGACGAGCGTGACCAGGGGGAGGCCGAAGGCGTCGCACATCCGCACGAACCGTGCGCCCTTCTCGGCCGCCTGGGCGTTGAGCGTGCCCGCCAGCGTGTTCGGCTGGTTCGCCACGATCCCCACCGGCATGCCGTCCACCCGCGCGAAGCCGATGACGATGTTCGCGGCGTAGTGCGGCTGGAGCTCGAGGAAGCTGTCCCCGTCGACCAGCCCGCGCACGACTCGCCGCACGTCGTAGGTCTTGCGCTGTTCGGACGGCACCTCGGGGTCGGTCTCCGGCTCGCGGGCCAGGTGCAGCGGCAGCTCGTCCCAGCACGAGCTGGGCAGGTAGGACAAGATCCGGCGCACCAGCGGGAACGCGTCCTCGGGGCGTTCGGTCACGAGGTGTGCGAGGCCGGACATGGCGGAGTGGACGGGCGCACCGCCGAGGTCCGCGGCGGTGACGTCCTCACCGGTCACGCTGCGCACGACCTTGGGACCGGTCAGGAACATGTGCGCCTGGCGGTCCATCACGATCAGGTCGGTCAGCGCGGGGGAGCAGGCGGCACCGCCCGCGCAGGCACCGAGGATCACGCTGATCTGCGGCACCCGCCCGGACAGGGCCACGTTGCGGCGGAAGATCGACGCGTACCCGTCGAGAGCGGAGACCCCCTCCTGGATGCGCGCTCCGCCGGAGTCCAGCACGCCCACCACCGGGCACCGCGCCCGCTCCGCCTGGTCGAGGACCTGCGCGATCTTCTGCGCGTGGGTGGCGCCCAGGGTCCCGCCCAGCACGGAGACGTCCTGGGCGAACACGGCGGCGGGCCGCGCGTCGATCTCGGCCGTGCCCGTGATCACCGCATCTCCCGCAGGCGTCTTGGCCTGCATGCCGAAGGCGGTGCACTGGTGCTTCGCCTCCGCGCCGAACTCCACCAGGCTGCCGGCGTCGACGAGCGCGTTCAGCGCGTCGCGGGCACCGGGCTTGGCCGGCTTCACCGGCGCGGGGGTCGCGGTCGGGTTCATCGTCGTGGTCACGGGTTCTGTCTCCGTCGGCTCTCGTGGTCAGACCAGCGGCAGATCGGGCACGGGCAGCAGTTCGGCGTAGGCCTCGACGTAGTCCGCGGAGGCGATGGGAGCGCGCAGCACGTCGTTGGAGATGCCGAAGGCGTCGACGACGTCCTCGACCCGGGGCAGGAGCCGTTCGTCGACCGCTGCGACCAGGGAGGGCAGCTCTCGGGCCTGAGCGGGTTCGAGGGTGCCGTCGCACAGGTGCCAGGCCGCGTCCCGGCCCAGTTCGGCGAGGGCGAACCGCAGGAACAGCGCCCGGAGGACCTCACCGACCTCGGTGGAGGTGGCTCGCTGCGCCAGTGCGTGGAGTTCTTCGAGGGCACGCCGCACGCCGTGCACCCTGCCGAGCTCCGAGGCCGGCAACGCGGCGCCGTTGGCCCGCTCGAACGGGTCGTCACCGGTCCTGCGTGCCGCGCGTGCTTCCTCGTAGACCCTGTTCTCGCGGTGCGAGAACAGGCGGAGCAGGAACTCCGGGTCGTCCAGCGCGCCGTGACCGGGTGCCGAGACCGGTGGCTCGTAGCCGCGGCCGAGCAGCATCTCGTTGGCGGCGTCCAGGAGCACGACCTGGTTGTCGCCCTCGGCGGTGATCGATCCCTGGACCAGTGCCACGTAGGGCGAGATCCTGTTGTGCGCGAACATGCCCCGCGCTCCGCACCGTTCGATGCAGGTGGTCACCACGTCCTGCGCCGTCCACGTGACCAGCGCCTTGGTCACGGCGAGCGCGCGTTTGACCTCGACCGAGGCGAGGGAGCTCCGCGCCGCCTGCCGCCTGGTCCCGTTCAGCAGCACGCTGACGGCGCACGTCCTGGCCAGGGCGTCGAGCAGCTGGGCCTGGTGGGTCCGGAAGGTCATGACGGGAACGGACCGGCCACCGGAGACGGTGACGTGCCGGCCGTGCGCGTGCCGGACGGCGATGAAGACGCTGGCGCGGGCGGCGGCCGCGGTCGCGGAGGTGAGGCAGAGCTTGCCGGTCTGCACCCTGGTCATCGCCCTGGTGAACCTGCGGCGCAACGACCTGACCGCACCCGTGCGGCTCCCGTCCGCAGCGATGACCGGCTCTGCGGCGTCCAGCAGCAACGCTCGCGGAACGCGCACGCCCCGGAAGGTGGTGACGGCGTTGTCGAGCGCCAGCCCCGGCTTGTCGCCCAGCGGCTTGACGTCGACTCCCCGGCACGGGCCGTTCTCGTCGCGGATGCGCACCACGAAGGGGAACACGCCCTCGTCGGCACCGTCGATCTCCAGCCGGGCCAGCACCACGGCGATCTTCGGCACGCCGTCCAGGCCGGTGTTGGGCATGAACTTGCGCGCCTCGTGGCTCGGCGTGGTGAGCACGAACTCGTCGGTCGAACGGTCGTAGACCGCCCGTGTGCGCAGTTCGGCGACGTTGTTGCCATAACCCAGCTCGGTCGCGAGGAAGACGCCGACCGAGTCCATCCTGGCCAGCTCGTCGACCACGGCGGCCAGCTCCGGCCGGTCACCGCCGAGCTCCAGGACGGCGCCGAGGCACAGGTTGTAGTGGATGGTCAGCACCGACACCAGGGTCGGGTCGAGCACACCGGCCCACTCGTGCAGGACGAGGAAGCGCTCCAGGTCACCGCTGATGAACTCGCGAACGGGTCCGAGCTCGGCGTTGACCTGCCGCAGCCGGCGGTAGGCGAGAGCGGCGTTCTCGGCGGGCGAGCGGCCTTCCACCTGGTCGAAGGCCGCGGTGGAGAAGAGCTTGGCGTACCGGTCGTGCTCCTCGTCGGCGCCGTACCGCAGCAGTCCGCGCAACTCCGCCACCTGGTCCGCGGTGAGACGCGCGAGCGCCTCCGATCGAGCGTCGTGCGCAACCACTTGCTTGCTCCTTCTTCTCTGGGTGCCGGTCAGGGCGCGCCGACGAGCAGCGCGGCGTTCTGCCCGCCGAACCCGAACGAGGTGCTCATGGCGATCTCGATCGCCTGCCGCCTCGCCACCGGGGCGAGGTCGAGGTCGATCTCCGGGTCGAGGTTCTCGAGGTTGGCCGTGGGCGGGACCAGCCCGTGTTCGATGCTGAGGGAGGCGTAGACGGTCTCGGCCGCCCCGGCCGCCGCGAGCAGGTGGCCGGTGACGCCCTTGGTCGAGGCCACCGAGATCCCGTCGCCGAAGACCTCGCGCACCGCTTTCGCCTCTGCCTGGTCGTTGAGCTTGGTCGACGTGCCGTGCGCGTTGAGGTGGTCGACGTCCGCACCGGTGAGGCCCGCGTCCAGCAGCGCCGCGGTGATCGCCGCGCGTGCGCCCACGCCGTCGGGGTGCGGGCTGGTCACGTGGTGGGCGTCGGCGGAGGCGCCGTAGCCGAGCACCCGGCCCCGGACCGTCGCGCCGCGGGCACGGGCGTCCGCCTCCCGTTCGAGGACGACGATGGCCGCGCCCTCCGCCGCCACGAACCCGTCCCGGTCGCGGTCGAACGGGCGAGAGGCCCTGCTCGGGTCCGCTGACCGCTTGGTGAGCGCCCCCATCCTGGCGAACGCGGAGAGCACGAGCGGCACGAGCGAGGCATCGGCGGCACCCGCGACCGCGACGTCGCACGCACCGGACTGCAGCAGCATCCGCGCCGTGCCGATCGCGGTGGCACCGGAGGCGCACGCGGTCGACACCGTCAGGTTGGGACCGGTCGCCGACAGGTGGATGGCGAGCTGACCGGCCACCATGTTCACCAGCGACATCGGCATCGTGAGCGGTGAGGTCGCGGCCGGGCCGCGGTTCAGCATCGCCACGTGCTGCGTGGTCAGCGTCTCCATGCCGCCGACCGACACCCCGATGACGATCGCGACGCGGGCGCCGTCCCAGTCGCTGGTCCGCAGTCCCGCGTCCTGGACCGCCTCGCCGGCGGCGACGATGCCGAGCTGGCTGTAGCGGTCGAGCCGCCGAGCACCGTGACCGAGCAGCATCCGCGCGTCGAAGTCCGTGACCGGGCACACGACCTGGGTCCCCAGCACACCGAGGTCAGGACCGAGCACGGCCGTCGGTTCGCCGGCGCTGACGCGCTTCCAGTTCTCGTCGACGCCGACGCCCGCCGAGGTCACCATCCCCCGGCCGGTGATGACGACCTCGGGACGTGAGGTCATGCCGCGACCTTGCCGCTCAGCAGCCCGGCGACGTCGGAGATCGTGGTGACCGTCTCGAGCTCCTCGTCGGAGATCAGGACGTTGTAGTGCTCGCCCATGACGACGCCGAACTCGACCACGTCCAGGGAGTCGGTCAGCACCTCTTCGAGCGCGGTGTCCGCGGTGATCGTGTCGGCCGGAACCGCGAACTTGGTCGTCAGGACCTCGGCGATCGTGTTGTACACGCTGGACAAGACGTTTCCTCCTGCGATGGGCGGCTCGGCGGCGCGTCGGCAACCGTTGGCAGCACCAACTCTGCGACAGGTGGGGGAGGTCCGTGCTGTGGAGAACCACAGTCGGTTGTGTGACCTGATCGGACCGCGCGGCCACCTCGCCATTCCGTCCACTTAGGACCTGGGAATGACGGGCCCGCTGGTGTGCCGATGACATCGGTGCGGTTCGGCTTGGCGACGATGCGGCCGGGAACGCGCCGCTGTGGACTTCCACAGTCGATTCCGGCTCGCGCTGGTTAGCGTCGATGACGTCGTACCGGCGTCGACGCGCCACGCGAGACCAACGGGAGAACGTATGACAGCGGATCAACGCCGTGCCGCGGTGCTGTGCGGGATCGGCACGTGGTTGCCGTCGAGGGTGGTGACGAACGACGAGCTCGCTCGTCAGCTGGACACCTCGGACGAGTGGATCCGGAAGCGGACCGGCATCCGGGAACGCCGGGTGCTCGAACCCGGCATGTCGACCTCGGTCCTCGCGGTGGAGGCGGGTGCCCGTGCGCTGAAGTCGGCCGGTGGCGCGGACGTCGACCTGGTGATCGTGGCCACGACGACACCGGACCACCCCTGCCCGTCCACCGCGCCCGAGGTCGCCAGCAGGCTCGGCCTGAGCGGGGTGCCCGCCTTCGACCTCAACGCCGTGTGCGCGGGCTTCGTGTACGCGCTCGCGACGGCCGCGGGCCACATCGCCGCGGGCATCGCCGAACGCGTGCTGGTGATCGGCGCCGACACCTTCACCACGGTGCTGAACCCGCAGGACCGCACCACCGCGGCCATCTTCGGCGACGGCGCCGGCGCGGTGGTGCTCCGCGCGGGCACTGCGGACGAACCGGGCGCCTTCGGCCCGTTCGACCTGGGATCGGACGGCACCGGCTCGGACCTGTTGATCGTGCCCGCCGGTGGTTCCGAGCAGCGCGGTTCCGGAGAGCCGCTCGACCCCGCCGACGTCCACTTCCGGATGGACGGCCAGCCGGTGTACCGCCACGCCGTGGCGCGCATGAGCGAGTCGGCGGGCAAGGTGCTCGACAACGCAGGGTGGCGCCTCGAGGACGTGGACCGGTTCGCGTGCCACCAGGCGAACGCCCGGATCATCAGCGCGGTGGCACGCAACCTCCGGGTGCCGGAAGAGCGCTTCCTCCTGAACGTCGACCGCGTGGGCAACACGGTCGCCGCCTCCATCCCGCTGGTCCTCGGCGATGCCGCCGCCGCAGGGGAGCTGGTCGCAGGCAACCGCGTACTGGTCACCTCGTTCGGCGCGGGCCTCAGCTGGGGTTCCACCGTGCTGACCTGGCCGGAACTGGTCATCGAGTGACCGCCTCCCCGGAACCGCTCACCGCCTCATGACGGCCCGGATCTTCGCCACACCGGCCGACCTGCTCGACGCCGTCGGCGACCGGCTCGGCACGAGCTCGTGGCGCACCGTCGACCAGCGCACGGTGGACGGCTTCGCCGACGTCACCGGCGACCACCAGTGGATCCACCGTGCGGGTCCCGCAGCCGACGCAGGTCCGTTCGGAGGACCGGTGGCGCACGGCTTCCTCACCCTGTCGCTGGTGGTCCCGATGCTCGACGAGGTGCTCCGCGTCGACGGGGCCTCGTCGGTCGTCAACAGGGGCGTCGACGCGCTGCGCTTCACCACACCGGTTCCGGCCGGAGGACGCATCCGGCTGACCGCCGAGCTCACGTCGGCGAAGTCGCGGGCCCGTGACTTCGTGGAGGCCGTGGTGTCGGTCGTCGTCGAGGTCGAGGGGAAGCCCCGTCCCGCCTGCAAGGCCGACCTGGTCATGCTTTACCGGTGAGACGGCGTTCATCCGGCGGCGGTTGCGCCATCCAGATGACGTGAAGGACTGAATGTTCTAATCAGGGGTACCTCGAACGGGAGACCGAGAGTTCGGGAGTTCCCATGACCACCGTGCTCGTCGCCGATGACGATGCTGACGTCCGGGACGTCGTGGTGTTCAAGCTCGAGCAGTCGGGCTACGACGTGCTCGTCGCCGAAGACGGCGCCACGGCGTTGACCCTGGCCCGCGACGCCCTGCCGGACATCGCCGTCCTGGACGTGATGATGCCCCGGATGACCGGCCTGGACGTCTGCCGGGAACTGCGCGCGGCCGAGGCCACCGCCGGCATCCCGGTGATCCTGCTGACCGCCCGTGCCCGGGAGAGCGACGTCGAAGGCGGCTTCGACTGGGGAGCGGACGACTACCTCACCAAACCGTTCAGCCCCCGTGAGCTGGCCAGCCGGGTCCGCGCCGTCCTGGCCCGCAGCCGGCGATGACCTCACCGGTGTCCCCGTCGATCGACCGCGACGTGCTGGTCGTCGCGGTGGGATGCCTCGCCGTGCTGCTCGTCGCCCTCTCCCTGGCGGTGTTGGCCGGCCGGTGGTGGCTGCGGGTCACCGACGCACGCCGCGCGGGCCTGGTGGCTTCCGCTCGCCCGTGGCTGGTCCGGCTGGTCGCAGGAGAAGACGACGATGCCGTGTCCGTGGAACGGCTCGCCGCGGTGGATGCGCGCACGTGGCGCGCACTGGAGCCGGTCGCGGTCGCCATGCTCGGCAAGGTGCGCGGCGAGGCGCGAACCGCCGTGGTCGGCCTGCTCGAACGGCGAGGTTCGGTGGAGCGGGCGATGCGCGGCGCACATCGGCGCAGCGCCGTGGTGCGTGCCCGGTCGGCCCACCTGCTCGGCGCGGTGGGCGGACCGGGGGCGACGGCGCAGCTCGCACGACTCCTGGGGGACCGAGACCTGGAAGTGCGGGCCGTGGCCGTGCGGGCCCTCGGCCGGCTGGCCGACCCGAGCGCGGCGGTCGCACTCGTGCACGGCCTGCGGCGCACACCCCCGCTACCGCACCACCTGGTCATGACCGCGCTGCGGCAGATCGGCCCGGCGGCGGTCCCACCGTTGCTCGCCGCGGCGGACCACGCCGACGACCTCGTTCGCGCCCAGGTCGCCGAAGCCCTCGGCCTGATCGGCGCGGTGGCGGCGGCACCCGTGCTCGTGGCGATGCTGCGCACCGACCGCTCCACCGAGGTCCGCCTGCGTGCGGTCCGTGCTCTCGGCCTGATCGGCGCTCCCACCCCGGTCGACGACGTCATCGCCGCCACCTCCGCCCGCGAGCCGCTCGTGCTGCGGGTGACGGCGGCCGAGGCCCTGGGCGTGCTGGGCGCGCGGCGCGCGGTCCCGGTGCTGACCGAGCTGGTCGACGATCCCGTGCATTGGGTCGCGCACACGGCCGCCGCGTCTCTCGCCGCGATTCGCCCTGACGGAGTGGCCGCTCTCGCGCGGGTGGCTGACCGTTCGGGGCATGCCCGCGAGGCTCTGGCGGCGGCGAACGCCAGGAGGCCGCCGGCGACGGTGCGGCCATGACCGCGCTGGACGTCGTCAGCGACGTCGTCGTTCTGGCCAACTGGTTCGTGCTGGCCTACTTCCTGCTGCTGAACACGAGCTACCTCGGCCTGATCCTGCTCGCGGTGCGCGAGTTCCGCCGCCACCTCCGGCGCCGCCCGTACGCGGGCTTCGAAGAGACGTACACCGACCCGTTGGCGCTCGGGGTCTCGGTCGTGATGCCGGCGCACAACGAGGAAGCGACGATCGTCGAGAGCGTCAACGCCATGCTGGCCCTGCGGCACCCGCTCTTCGAGGTCGTGGTCGTCGACGACGGCTCCACCGACGGCACCTTCGACGTGCTGCGCTCCCACTTCGGTCTGGTGGAGGTCCCGCGGGTGGTGCCGGAGGACGTCCTCACCCGCGGCGCCATCACCTCGGTGCACGCCCCGCCGGGAGCGGTGCCGCTGGTCGTGGTCCGCAAGGAGAACGGCGGCAAGGCCTCGGCGAACAACACCGGCATCAACGTCTCGGTCCAACCGCTGGTGTGCATGGTCGACGCCGACTCGCTCCTCGACCCGGACGCCCTGCTCGTCGTGGCCAGGCCCTTCGGCGACGACCCTGAACACGTGGTCGCCACCGGCGGCGTCGTGCGCGCGGTCAACGACAGCACCGTCACGGCCGGACGCGTGACCGAGCTGCGCATGCCGAGGACCTGGTTGGCGCGCACGCAGGTCGTGGAGTACCTGCGTGCGTTCCTGCTGGGACGCTCCGGCTGGTCGGCCCTCAACGCGCTCGTCGTCGTCTCCGGGGCGTTCGGCCTGTTCCGGCGCGACGTCCTGGTGGAGGTCGGTGGGCTGGACGTCGACACGATCGGGGAGGACGCCGAACTGGTCGTCCGCCTGCACCGCTGGATGCGCGAGCACCGGCGGCGCGCCAGGGTCGTGTTCGTCCCCGAGCCGGTGGCCTGGACCGAGGTGCCGGAGTCGCTGCGGGTGCTCGGCCGCCAGCGGCGCCGCTGGTCCCGAGGCCTTGCGGAGGTCCTGTGGAAGCACCGCAGGATGCTCGGGAACCCGGCGTACGGCGCGGTCGGCACGCTGGCACTGCCGTTCTACGCGCTGTTCGAGCTGCTCGCGCCGGTGGTCGAGCTGTTCGGGCTCGTCGCACTCGCCGCCGGACTGCTGATGGGGGCCGTCGACTGGGCCTTCGCCGTGCTGTTCTTCCTGGTGGCGTTCGGCTACGGCGTCGCGCTCTCCCTCGTCGCCCTCGTGGTGGAGGAGTACTCGTTCCACCGCTACCGCGGCTGGCGTGACCTGGCGGTGGCCCTCGTGGTGGCGGTCGTCGAGAACGTCGGCTACCGGCAGCTGACGGCGGTGTGGCGGCTGCGCGGCCTGGTGGACGCCCTGCGGGGCGGGAAGGCCGAGTGGGGCCGGATGACGCGGGTGGGGTTCGCCAGCGCCGAGCCCGCGGGCGGTCCCGTGCCCGCGTCCGGACCGGTGGCACATCCGGGAGAGGTGGTGCCCGATGCCCGTTGACCTGCATGACCGCGACTCCGTGCTGGCCGAGTACGGCATCGAGGACCTGGGGCGCCATCCCGACCTGGAAGCTCTCGCGGAGCTGGCCGCGCAGGTCTGCGGGGCACCCCACGGCGCGGTCAACCTGATCAGCGAGCACCTGCAGCACCAGGTCGCGGCGGTGGGGATCTCACCCTCGGTCTGCTCGCGGGAGGACTCGATGTGCGCGGTCTCGATCGTCACCCCGGAGCCGGTCGAGGTGTTCGACGCACGGGAGGACCCCCGCTTCGCCGCCAACCCCTTCGTCACGGGCCGGATCGCATCGGTCCGGTTCTACGCCGCCAGCAGGCTGCAGGCGCCCTCCGGCGCCGTGCTCGGCACCCTGTGCGTCTTCGACGACGTCCCCCGCCGGCTGGACCCGCGACAGCGGCGCAGCCTGGACCTGCTCGCCCACCAGGCCGTCGACGTGCTGGAGCTGCGACGGTCCGGCCTGGCGCTCACCCGCACCGTCGCGGAACTGTCCGCGGCCCGCGCCGAGCTGCTGCGCTCCAACAGCGAGCTCGCCGACTTCGCCGGACGGGTCAGCCACGACCTGCGCAACCCGCTCGCGGGCATCACGGGATTCCTCGAACTGCTGTCGGACCACCCTGCCGTCGTGGCCGCCCCGACCGCCGGGCGACTGGTCGAACGCGGCAGGGGCGCCGCGAACCGCATGCACGCCCTGGTCGACGAACTGCTGGAGTACGCGAAGCTCGGCGGACAGCTGAGGTGCCGGTCCGTGGACCTCGGCACCCTCCTCGCCGACCTCGTCGACGACCGCGCCACCGGCGCGGGAACCGAGCCGGTGGAGCTGGACCTCGAACCGCTGCCGGCAGTCCGCGGCGACGAGACACACCTGCGAGCGCTGCTGCAGAACGTCATCAGCAACGCGGTCCGCTTCGCACGCCCCGACCGGCGGCTCCGCGTGCGGATCCGGGCGAAGCACAGTGGCGAGTTCGTGCGCGTCGAGATCGCCGACAACGGCAGGGGCATCCCACCCGCACGCCGCGAAGAGGCCTTCGCGCTGCTGAGCCAGGTGCACCAGCACGGCACGGTCGAAGGCGGCACGGGCATCGGACTGGCCACCTGCCGACGCGTCGTCACCGCCCACGGCGGCACGATCGGAATGGCCGACGGCATCGACGGCGGCTTGACCGTCTGGTTCACCCTGCCCGCCGCCTGATCGAGCCGAAGCGATCTTGCGGAGACGTTCGCCAGGGCGTGACGTGATCAGCACGTCGGCCGGTAACACCGCCTGCCGGCCCCACGACATGCCGTGGGGAACGTCGTGGTGCGGTCGACAGGAGCTTTGCGCGTGCGGTTGGAGTCGTTGACGTCCAGTGTCCGGTTGAACGGGGTGGAGCCGGGCGAGACGGTCACCGTCCTCTTCGCTCAGCCGCACGGTGCCGACACCGTCGAGCTGACCTACAAGCGCGTCAACGGCTCCTTGGGGCAGCGCCTCGTCTACCGCGACGACGAGGACTCGCTCACCGTCGCCGACAGCGGGGCGCGTGCGTTCGACGCTCCCGCGGAGGACTTCAAGCTGGCCGCCGAGGCCAAGCGGATCCAGCTGGCCGGCCTCTTCGACCCCATGCTCGCGGTGGCGACCAGCAACGTCCGCCCGTTGCCGCACCAGATCTCCGCCGTGTACCGGGAGCTGTTGCCGCGCACACCGCTGCGGTTCCTCCTGGCGGACGACCCCGGCGCGGGCAAGACGATCATGGCGGGTCTCTACGTCAAGGAGCTCGTGCTCCGCGACGACGTGCAGCGGTGTCTCGTCGTGGCTCCCGGTGGGCTGGTCGAGCAGTGGCAGGACGAGCTCTTCTTCAAGTTCGGCCTCAGCTTCGACCTGCTCACCAACCAGCTGATCGACGCGAACGTCAACGTCAACGTCTTCGAGGCGAAGAACCTCGTGATCGCGCGGATGGACCAGCTCGCCCGCAACGAGGAGCTCCAGCGCAAGCTGCTGGAGAGCCGGTGGGACCTCGTCGTCGTCGACGAGGCGCACCGCATGGGCGCCAACTGGTTCGGTGGCGAGCTGCGCAAGACGAAGCGGTTCCTGCTGGGGGAGAAGCTCGGTGAGATCGCCCGGCACCTGCTGCTGATGACCGCCACCCCGCACTCGGGCAAGGAGGAGGACTTCCAGGCCTTCCTCACCCTGCTCGACCGGGACCGGTTCGCGGGCAGGAAGAAGACCACGGTCGACACCGCGGGGCTCATGCGCCGCGTGGTCAAGGAGGACCTCCTCACCTTCGAGGGGAAGCGGCTGTTCCCCGAACGCGTCGCCGAGACGGTCCCGTACCAGCTGACCCCGCTGGAGCAGGAGCTGTACGAGGACGTCACCGAGTACGTGCGCACCGGGATGAACCGGGCCGAGCGCCTGGACGGGAAGCGGCGGAACACCGTCGGGTTCGCGATGACCGTTCTCCAGCGGCGGCTGGCTTCGAGCCCCGAGGCGATCCACCGGTCACTGGGCCGCCGCGCCGAGCGGCTCGAACGCAAGAAGCGCGAGATCGAGGCGGGCTCGTTCGCCGAGTCCTTTCCGAACGCCGACCTCGCTGTCCTCGACGACGACGAGCTGAGCGCCGAGGAGCTGGAGTCCCTCGAAGAGGAGGTCGTGGACGCCGCGACGGCCGCCCAGACCGTCGCCGAGCTCAGCGCCGAGCTCAAGGAGCTCGGCGTGCTCATCGCGGCCGCGTCCCGGGTCCGCGCGTCCGGCACGGACCGCAAGTGGTCGGAGCTGTCCCGCATCCTCCACGACCACACGCTCACGACCGATGGCAGGGGCGTGCCGCGCAAGCTGATCGTCTTCACCGAACACAGGGACACGCTGGACTACCTGCGCGGACGCATCACCACCCTGCTGGGGCGGCCCGAGGCGGTGGTGGCGATCCACGGCGGGGTGCGGCGACTGGACCGGCGCAGGACCACCGAGGAGTTCACCCAGAACCCGGGGTGCCAGGTGCTGCTGGCCACGGACGCCGCGGGCGAGGGCCTGAACCTCCAGGCCGCGCACCTGGTGGTCAACTACGACCTGCCGTGGAACCCGAACCGCATCGAGCAGCGGTTCGGGCGCGTGCACCGCATCGGCCAGACCGAGGTGTGCCGGCTGTGGAACCTGGTGGCCACCGACACCCGTGAGGGCGAGGTCTTCGCCACCCTGCTCCGGAAGCTGGAGCAGATGAGCGAGTCCTACGGCGGGAAGGTCTTCGACGTCCTCGGCGAGGCGTTCGCGGAAACACCCCTGCGCGACCTGTTGCTGCGCGCCATCCAATACGGCGAGCAGCCCGAAGTGCGGGCGCGCATGCACGAGGTCATCGACGAGGCAGCCGGGAAGAGGGTGCGGCACCTGCTCACCGAGCGGGCGCTGGCCGCGACCGGCTTCTCGGACGACGACCTCCAGACGATGCGGGCGGCGATGGACGAAGCCAGGGCGAAGCGCCTGCAGCCGCACTACGTCGAGATGGCGTTCAAGGTCGCGTTCGCCCGGCTGGGCGGCAAGGTCGTCCGGCGGGAGAAGGGGCGCTTCGAGATCCCCCACGTCCCACCGGCGGTCCGCGCCCACGCGCACGCCCCGGTCGCGTCGCGGTACGAGCGGGTGTGCTTCGCGCTCGACCACATCGGGGACGAGGAAGCCGTCCGGGCCGACCTGCTCGCGCCGGGCCACCCGCTGCACGACGCGGTGGTGGACCTGGCGATCGAGCGGTTCTCCGGTTCCCTCGCCGCCGGCACGGTCCTGGTGTCGGCGACGCTGGAGAAACCCCATCTCCTGGTCGGCGTCGAGGAGACCGTGAACGACGCCACCGGCGCGTCCGTGGCACGCCGCTTCGGGTACGTGTTCGTGGACGAGCACGGCACCGTCACCTCCGCGGGTCCGGCGCCGTACCTGGACTGCGTGGCCGCTCCTCGCGGTCACGGGGTGGACCAGGCCAAGACCGCCGCGTGGCTCGCCGACGCCGAGACCAAGGCGCTCAGCTGGATCAGCGCCCACCGGCTCCGCGAGTACCTCGACGAGGTCCGCCCGGCCCGTGCCGCCGAGCTGGAACGGACGCGCCACCAGGTCCGGGAACGCCTGGTCGCCGAGCGAGAGCGCCTGCTCCGGGACGCCTCCACCGCCCAGGAGAAGCAGCGGCGCGGGGAGAAGGTGAAGGAGACGGCCACCAGCCTCGCCGGCAAGGCCGCCGAGCTCGACGTCCGGCTCGCCAGGCGCATGGAGCTGCTGGACCGGCAGAGCCACATGTCGACGCAGCCACCGCGGTTCGTCACCGCCGCACTGGTCCTCCCGCTCTCGCTGGTCGCCGACGAGATCGACCGGAACGCGCCCCTGCACGCCAAGGAGACCAAGGAGGTCGAGCGGCGCGGGATCGACCTCGTCCTGGCGGCCGAGCGGAAGCTCGGCCGCGCACCCGAGGAGCAGGCCTTCACCAACCCCGGCTTCGACGTGCTCTCCGCCGCCCCGGACGGCACCGCCATCCGGATCGAGGTGAAGGCGCGCACAGCGGGTGCCGAGGACTTCTTCGTGACCCACAACGAGGTCATGACGGGCAAGAACGCCGCACCCCACTACCGCCTCGCCCTCGTCTCCGTCGACCCGCGCGGTCCCGAGCACGACCAGGTGCGCTACCTCGCCGATCCCTTCAGGACCACCGACCTGGGAGGCTTCGCGGCGACGGGCGTCCGCGGGGACTGGGCCCAGTCGTGGTCGAAGGGGACAGCGCCCTTCTGACCAGGACACGCTCGCGAGGGGACAGCAGACCGCAGCTCCCGCCGGTCGACGCCGGCAGGCAGGGTGACGAGAGAGAACGATGGACAAGGTCGAACGCGAGCGCGCCAAGGAGATCGCGGCCAGCCTCCAGCAGTGGTCCCACCGGGCGGCGGCTGTGCGCGCGACCAGGAAGGCCGTCGCGGACGAAGCCGCGGCCGCCGCCAGTGAGATCGAGCGCCGCGTCCACCGGTGCGGGATCGGCCAGACCGTTCTGTGGCAGACCATCAGTCTGCGCCCCGACGACCGTGCCCGCGTCACCGCGCTGCGGCGGGCGCACGAGCTGCCGCAGGTCTCCGAGCAGGCGCACGAGGCTCTGACCGGTCTCCTGAACGACCGCGTCCGCACGGCGCTGGCCGACAGCAGATCGGCGTTCGGCGCCCGGCGCCTGTTCGCCTCCAAGGCCCGCAAGGAGAAGGCAGCGGGCAGCGTGCAGCACCTCGCCGAGCTCGACGGCCGGCTGACCGGCTCGGGTGCCCTGACCGCACTGGCGCAGCTGGAGCGGTGGGACCCGGCGCTGACGCGTGACGTCCCCGAGAACATGCTGCTGGCGCCCGAGGTCGGCTTCGCCCACCGGCTCCCGGCCGGTTCCCAGGTGGTCGACGTGCGGTTCCTGGCACCGGCACGGGCGGCCCTGGCGGCGATCGACCGGTCGCTGCGCGAGGTGCACCAGGTCCAGGCCGTCGTCGCCACCGCCGCCGAAGCGCTGCGCCAGGACGAGACCATGGCGATGGTCGCCGAGATGCCGGTCGAACGCCTGCGGGAGGCCACGAGCGGACAGCTCCGGCTCGGCGCGCTCCGCGAAGCCGGGATCACCACCGTCGGCGCGGTGCTGCGGCACGAACACGCGATCCCCGCGCTTCCCGGCGTGGGCGAGGTGACCGGCAAGCGGATGATCGGGGCCGCGCGCACCATCTGGCAGACCACCCTGGACGAAATGCCGGTCCGCATCGACATCGCCAAGCGGACGCCCGCGGCCACCGAGCTGCTCCGCGCCCTGCGCGCCTGGTCCGCGGTCCGGTCCATCGGCGCGGCCGCCGCCGAGCTGGCGGCCGTGGAAGAGCTGCGCGCCATCGCGAACACCGTCGCCAACGGCGCCACCCACCTGGTGGTGATCCCCGCCGAACGGCAGGTCGCGGACCTTCGCGCGGTCTGCGACAGGGTCACGAACTGGGCGGGGGCGCTCGGGCACCACGACGGCGGCGGCCCGTCCCGCGGCGCGGCCGACCCGTGGGAGGACTTCTTCGCGCGTCCCGCCGACTACTACGCGATGCTCTCCGAGCTGGGTTTCCTCAGCGGTGACGAGGAGGGCACCGGCGGCGACCTCCCGGACGAGATCCTCGACGCGATCCGCGACCTCAAGCTGGAGACGTCCCACCTGCGCGCCTCGCTGCGCGGCTACCAGTCGTTCGGCGCGCGGTTCGCGATCGTGCAGCGCAAGGTCATCATCGGCGACGAGATGGGCCTCGGGAAGACCGTCGAGGCGATCGCCGTGCTCACGCACCTGCGCGCCAAGGGCTCCCACCACTTCCTGGTCGTCTGCCCCGCGGCCGTGGTGACGAACTGGGTCCGGGAAGTCCGGTCGAAGTCGGACCTGGGGGCGTTCCGGCTGCACGGCCAGGGCCGCGACGACGCGCTCAGGCAGTGGGTCAGAGACGGCGGCGTCGCCGTCACGACGTACGACAGCCTGGCGTGGCTGGAGGGACGGGTTCCCGCGAAGGCCGCCCCCGCCTGCCTGGTGTTCGACGAGGCGCACTACATCAAGAACCCCGAGGCCAAGCGGACGGCGAGGTCGCGGGCGCTCATCGGCGGCGCCCCGCGCGCGGTCCTGCTGACCGGCACGCCCCTGGAGAACCGGATCGAGGAGTTCCGCAACCTCGTCGACTACCTGCGCCCCGACCTCGCGGTCGACGCGGGGGAGCACGCCCCGCGCCAGTTCCGCAAGCAGGTCGCCCCCGTCTACCTGCGGCGCAACCAGGAGGACGTGCTCACCGAGCTGCCGGAGCTGGTCGAGGTGGAGGAGTGGCTGCCGCTCTCGGACGAGGACCAGCGGGCCTACCGCGCGTCCGTGGCCGAGTCGAACTTCATGGCGATGCGCCAGGCCGCGCTGCGGGCGGGCCACAGGTCCGAGAAGGTCCGCAGGCTCCTCGACATCGTGGAGGAGGCCGAGGAGAACCAGCGCAAGGTGCTGGTCTTCTCCCACTTCCGGGGCGTCTTGGACGACGTCGCCCGCATCCTGCCCGGCAAGGTGTTCGGGCCGCTCACCGGATCGGTCCCCGCTGCCCGGCGCCAGGCGATGGTCGACGAGTTCTCCGAGGCAGCCGGTGGCGCGGTCCTGGTCGCCCAGATCGTGGCCGGCGGTGTCGGTCTCAACATCCAGTCCGCTTCGGTGGTCGTCATCTGCGAGCCGCAGCTCAAGCCCACCACGGAGTGGCAGGCGATCGCACGGGCGCGCCGGATGGGCCAGCTCGAGACGGTCCAGGTCCACCGGCTGCTGTCCGAGGAGGGCGTCGACCGCCGGATCACCGACATCCTCGGGCGCAAGCGCGAGCTCTTCGACGAGTTCGCACGCACCTCGGCGACGGCGGACAGCGCGCCAGAGGCGTTCGACATCTCCGACGCCGAGATCGCCCGCGAGATCGTGGCCGCCGAACGGAAACGACTGCTCGGCGGCCCGGCCTCGTAGACCCCGAGCGCCCCGCGCCACTCGGTCGGCCGCCGGATCACCGGCTTCGGATCGGACTCCCGGTCGCGGTCGGGCTGATGTCCGCCGAGGCCGTGGTGGCTGCGCGGAGCGGGCGTGATCCGGTTGACCAGTCGGTCACCGCCGTCGTACCGCGGTGCGGGGTGGGGAGCAGTGCGGCGACGTGGTCGCGCAGGGCGCGTTGGACGTTCTGCCGGGAGTCGCTGGGGATCACCGTCCATCCCCGCGTGCGCGCCCAGTCGAGCAGGACCCGGCGGACGGCCGTCTGGTGGGTCAGGAAGCGCGCGGGGGAGCACCCGGCGTCCCGGCCGCACTCGTAGGGGGCGAGGTCGGTGCCCTTGCGGCGCAGGGCCTCCTCCGGCGTGACGTCGAGGTAGACGACCGAGTCGACGGGCGCCATCGCGGCGTTGATCGTGTGCACGAGGTCGGGTGGGCAGTCGGCGAGCAGTTCGGCTGCCGCGTGCTTCGCCCAGTAACCGTCCAGGACCACGAGGTCCTCGGTGCGTTCGAGTGCGAGTGTCGCCGCGGTGGCGTTCATCCACCCCAGGAACAGCATCCGTGCCGGGGTGGGCATCTCCGCGATGCAGGTGCGCAGGTCCACCTGGTCCGTGCCCCGCAGGAACCGCGCGTGCGGCACCACGTCGTGGCGGAAGACGTCCCATTTGCCGACGACGGCGGCGGAGTGGCCCTCCGCCCGTGCCCATGCGACCAGGTCGCGGACTTGAGTGCTCTTGCCCGCGCCATCGGGCCCGTCCAAAGCGATGATCATTGTTCGATCGTCCTCCCCGGCCCGAACGGCGATCCCTCTCCAGGAATTGCGTAGGCCTTTCACGTTGCATTCGAATCAAGGTGATATTCCCACCACATGAGTGTCGGGTCGGATTTCGACACGCCGGGCGGAGTCGATGTCGGTACAGTCACCTCGGACAGGCCGGGAGGATTTCATGTTCAAAGTTTCTCACGTTGTCCGAATGGATGACGGAATCGATGTGCGTCACCGTGCGCAATTCTCGTCACTCGGTCAGGTAGGTGATCTCGTGCCCCGAACGCGCGTTGTTCGATCGGATGTCGCAATCTCCGGTCGAGAACCCGGTGGGGCGGCGAGATGACCGCGCACCTCTACTGGGACCGGATGTGGCGCACCCGGCAGGGCCGCAGCGGCTGGGTCGCGCCGCACCCCTGGGTGACGGACACCGTCCACCGCTTGCGCGAGCGCGGCGTGCGCGACGTGCTGGACCTCGGCTGCGGCATCGGACGGCACACGTTCCTGCTGGCGGAGGAGGGCTTCACCGTCCACGCGATCGACCGCAGTGCCGCCGCGGTGGAGTTCGTCCGCGGTGAGGCGGCCG
The DNA here is from genome assembly GCF_040647275.1 of Lentzea sp. NPDC042327. Taxonomy (NCBI): domain Bacteria; kingdom Bacillati; phylum Actinomycetota; class Actinomycetes; order Pseudonocardiales; family Pseudonocardiaceae; genus Lentzea; species Lentzea sp. NPDC042327. The sequence continues at coordinate 147,478 of NZ_JBEZBX010000001.1, read as the reverse complement.
ACCGGCGAATGCTTCTGACGGCGGACGTCGCCGACATCACGTCCCTGCCCTGTCCGGCCGGCGCCTTCGACTTCGTGCTGGCCTTCAACGTGGTCTACCACGCCGACGAGGACGTTCTGGCGCGGGTGCTGGGGGAGGTGCGCCGCGTCCTCCGCCCCGGTGGCCTCTACCAGGCCACGATGCTGTCCAAGCGCAACGCGCAGCACGGCCGGGGCGTCGAGGTCGCGCCGAACACGTTCGTCCAGCCCCGTGCGACCGACGACAAGGTCCATCCGCACCTCTACGCCGACGAGGCCGACCTGGTGCGGCTGCACCGGGGGTTCAGACTGCTCGACGCCTTCGACGCCGAGCACGGGACGCCCGGCTCGTACCACTGGCACTGCCTGTTCGAGGTGGAGCGCGCGACGCCGCGGCACCGCGGCCCCGGGCACGTCGGAGGGCGGTACGCATGACCAAGGCCGCTGAGCTGCGCGAACTGCTGACGCGACCGGCTGTCTCGCGCATCGTCGGGGCGAGGGACCCGCTCACCGCGCGGATGGTCGAGGAGGCGGGCTTCGACGGCGTGTGGGTGTCCAGCTTCGAGCTGTCGGCCACCCGTGCGCTGCCCGACCTCGGTCTGCTGACGATGACCGAGTGCCTCGACGCCGCCGCGCTCATCGACGGTGCGACGGTCCTGCCCTCGCTGGTCGACTGCGACACCGGGTTCGGCACCGCGATCAACCTCGTCCGCGTGGTGCGGCTGTGCGAGGCGGCGGGCATCGCCGGGATCTGCGTCGAGGACAAGGTGTTCCCCAAGCGCAACAGCTATCTCGACGGAGGACAGGTCCTGGAGGACCCGGACGCGTTCGCCCAGCGCGTCGAGGCGGCCGTGCGCAGCAGGCGTGACCAGGACTTCACCGTGGTGGCCCGCTGCGAGGCCCTGATCGCCGGCGCGGGCATGGACGAGGCGGTGCGCAGGGCGCACCACTACGTCGACGCCGGCGCGGACGCCGTGCTGGTCCACTCGAAGCGGCGCGAACCCGACGAGATCGTCGAGTTCCTCCACCGGTGGCGCCGCCGCGCGCCGGTGGTCGTGGTGCCGACGACCTACTACCGGTGGAGCCTGGCCGAGGCGCAGGACGCCGGGGTCTCGCTGGTCATCTACGCCAACCAGGCCCTGAGGGCCTCCGTGCTGGCCGTGCGCACGGTGCTGAGCGAGATCCACCTGCGTGGCGACGCGGCCACCGCCGAGGACTCGATCGCGCCGGTGAAGGAGGTCTTCGCCCTGACCAGGACCGCCGAGTGGGAGGAGTGGGGAGCGTGATCGAGGCGGAGGTGTTCTGCGGCGCGCTGGAGACGCGCGGGTTCGACTTCTTCACCGGTGTTCCCTGCTCCTACCTGCAGGGCGCGTTCACCGTCCTGGAACGCCGCGGCGCCTACGTCCCCGCGCCCAACGAGGGGGTGGCGATGGCGATGGCGGCCGGCGCGCAGCTCGCCGGCCGCCGCGCCGCGCTGCTGGTGCAGAACTCCGGGCTGGGCAACCTGCTCGACCCGCTGACCTCCCTGCTGATGTCCTACGACATCCCGCTGCTGGTCGTGATGAGCCTGCGCGGGTGGCCGGACGCACGCGACGACGAGCCGCACCACGAGGTCATGGGTCACGCCACGGCCGCGCTGCTGGACGCCGTGGGGGTCGCGCACGCGGTGCTCGGACCGTCGGTGGACTCCCTCGACGCCGCCCTCGACCGGGCGAAACGGGAGTACCGGCACGACCGCTGCTTCGCCCTGCTCGTGCCGAAGGCGACGCTGGCCTCGTGCCCCGTCCCGGACACGGCCGCGGACGCGGTGATGCGTCGCGCGGACGCGGTCGCCGCGATCTGCGCGCACCTGGGTGACGCGCTGGTCTACAGCACCACCGGCATGATCAGCCGCGAGCTGTTCGGGCTGGACGACCGCCCCGGCAACTTCTACGTGCAGGGCAGCATGGGCCACGCGATCGGCCTGGGCCTGGGCACGGCGGTCGCCCGGCCCGACCGGCGGGTCGTCGTGGTGGACGGCGACGGCTCCGCGTTGATGCACCTCGGTGGTCTGGCGCTGGTGGGTGACAGGAAGCCGCCCAACCTGACCCACCTGGTGCTGGACAACGGTGCCTACGACTCCACGGGTGGACAGCGGACCCGCGCCCACCCGGTCGCCTGGGACCGCCTCGCGCTCTCCGTCGGCTACCGCACCGCCGCGGTCTGCCGGACCGTCGAGCAGGTGCACGCCTGCCTGGAGCGCGTCGCGGGCGCACCGGGCCCGCACCTGGTCGCGGTGCGGATCGCGGCCGGCGCCGGGGTGACCCCGCCACGCGTCACGTCCGTCCTCGACAACCGCGGCATCCGGGAGAGGTTCCGGTTCGCCGCGTGTGCCACCACCGGGCTCGGGGTGGACCGGTGAGATCGGTGCTGGTCGCCGCGCGTGGAGCACCGGCGGTGCGCGCGGCCGCGGTGTGCCGCGCCCTCGGCATCGCCCCGGTGACCGTCGTGACGCCGTCGGACCCGCAGCGGCGGCACGTCCTCGCCGGTCACGTGGTGCTCGACGCAGCCGGCTGCGCCGCCACCACCCGCGCCGGTGCCGGCTGCGGCGGTTACGACTGCGCCGACTGCGTCGTCCGCGCGGCGGTCGCGGCCGGGGTGGACGCCGTGCACCCCGGCTGGGGAGCCGTCGCGGAGGACCCGGCACTGGCCCGCGGGCTCGCGGAGCGGGGCATCCGGTTCGTCGGCTCACCGGAGGCGGCGCTCGCGGTGGCCGGTGACACGGCCTGGGCGGTCGAGACGGCCGAGCGCGCCGGCGTGCCCGTGCTTCCCCACGCCGTCGGCAGGCGGATGATCCGCGCGCTCGTCGCCCGCCACGGCCTGCCCGTCGTGCTCAAGCGGTCGCGCTGCCGGCAGGGTGAGGGGGTCCGCGTGGTCCGGTGTCCGGCGGAACTGTCCGCCGCGCTGGCCGACCACCCGGACTGGTACGCCGAGCGGTACGTGGAACCCGCGCGCGTGGTCGGAGTGGTGGTGGCGGTCGACGACCAGGGCAACGCCGCACACCTGTGCGAGCGGGAATCGCTGCTGGTGGCGGGCAACCGCAAGCTGCTGGAGGCCGCGCCCGTCCACGGCGTGCCCGAGGTGCTCCTGGCGGCGATGCGAGCCGACGCCCAGCGGGTGGCGCGCGCGTTCGGCCTGCTCAACGTGGTGACGGTCGAGTTCCTCGTCCACGCGGGTGGCTACACGTTCCAGGAGGTCAACCCGCGCCTCACCGGCGCCTACCGGATCGCCGAAGCGGTGACCGGGATCGACGTGATCGCCCTGCAGCTCGGGCTGGCCGCCGGGGCGCGGTCGACCCCCGTCGACCCGCCCGCCGGCACGCACGTCGTGCAAGGCCACCTGTTCCTCCGCCCAGGGACGCCCGCAAACCGGGTGCTCAGGCGGGTGAGCCTGCCCGCCGAGCGGCCGGGGGTGGTCGTCGACTGCACGCTCGACGTGGGGCAGCCGGTCGTGCTCGACACCATCGCGGCGCAGGTGCTGACCACCGGCACCAGCCGCGCCCAGGCGTACGACCGCGTGGCGCGCGCAGTCGGCGATCTGCACCTCGCCGGTGTCCGGCACCACGGCGCGGACATCGCGCAGTGGTGCCTCCGGCGATCCCGAGCGCTCACGGAGGTGTGACGACGACATGGACGACAGCGAACAGACCACCCCGATCCACCACCTCGACCAGCGGCTGGTGGACGGGGTGGTCGGAGACGACCCCTCCTCCCGCGCCGCCTTGGCGAGGGCGGCGCGCGACTGCGAGGAACGGCACCTGGTGACCGGGCCCGGCTACTTCCTGCTGTCCGGGCTCGGTCACCTCGACGAGTCCGCGGCACGCCGCTTCCTGCTCGCGCTGTCGGTGGCGCTGGGCAGGCCACTGCCCCAGACCTTCGACGGCGAGGTGGTCCGCGAGGTGCGCGACCGGGGCGTCCGGCTGGAGAGCGGACCCACCGTCCGCTACTCCGACACCCGGCAGGGCGGGCACCTGCACACCGACGGCATCCACCGGCCCGGCGAGGTGCCCGCCTACTTCGCGCTGCACTGCGTCCGGCAGGCGGCGGCAGGCGGGGCCCTGGTCCTGGTGCACGTGGCCGACCTGGTCCGCGAACTGCTCGCGTCGGAGCCGGAGTCGGTGGCCGCGTTGCGGCAACCGGTGCACTTCGACACGCGGGACGACCGCCCCGGCCACCCGGTGACCGTGCCGCGCCCCGTCCTGGAGCTCGACCGCGGGGAAGCGCGGATCGCCTACCTGCGCGAGTACATCGACAGCGCGCACCGCCGACCGGGAGTCCCCCCGCTGTCCGAGCCCCAGACGCGGGCCATGAACCGGTTGGACGCGCTGCTGTCCCGCCCGGACCTGCGCACCTGCCACCGCCTGGAACCCGGCCAGGTGGTCGTCGTCAACAACAGGGCGGTCGTGCACGGCAGGACCGCGTTCCAGGACCGGCCCGGCGCGGGTGCGGGCCGGCTGATGTTGCGGACGTGGATCGGGGCCCGGCCGGCTGTCCTGCAACCACCTCTGTGAGTTACCCCCGGGTGGTGCCGGCGACATCACCGGCGGTAACGCCACTCCCCACCACTCGGGTGCCATCCGCCGAAATAGTACTTCGAAATCACCGAATCGGATGTAAAAACGCCCGGCTGCGAATAATGGGCCACGTGCCCTTGTCGGCCCGGATTGGCCGCAGTACGCTCGGGAAACCGGGCAATTAACATTTCGACGTTCTGTTGATGAAAGGCGATCCCGATGGCTAACCAGGAACGCGCGGCCGATGTGGAACAACTCGCGAGCGCGGCGAGCACCATTCAGGAGAACCGCACCGGTTTGGTCCTGACCGGTCGGATCAAGAACGGTGAGCTCCAGCTCGACCAGTCGACGCTCGACCAGATCCGTGAGAAGTACCCGGACGCCGACATGGCGTTCGTCGCGATGAACTCACCGTTCGACGCCGAGCCCCAGGCCGTCTGACCGCCACACCGTCTGGCCGAACGTGGCCCCAGCACCGATCGCGAGGATGTGAGGTTCGGATGTCCCAGGACGTTGTTCTCGCGCACACTCTGCTCGGGCGTGAACCCTCCACGGACCTCATCCGGTCCATCGCCGAGGTGGCGGTTCGAACCCACTACCCGGACGCCGGGTGCCCGCGCTACTTCGAGGCGCTGGACCAAGCCCTGCGGGACGAACCGCCACCGTTCGGCACAGCGGAGTACGGCCTCATCTACCGCAGCCTGTCGGTCGAACCGAGGTGGATGGGCATCTCCCTGATCACCAACGCGGAGCGCGAGGGCGACGGCTCCCGGCGGCTGTGGTCCCTCGCGGCCTGCGCGGTTGACCCGCGCCACCAGCGCCTGCTCAAGCGCCACGCCTGCGACGAGTCCAGGCACTCCCTGATCTACCTGTCGCTGCTCGACCTGACCTTCCCCGGGGCGGTGTCGCCGGAGTTCCGCGCCGAGCTCCGGCAGCTGTCACCGGGGTTCACCATGCGGCGGGAGCTGTTCCCGGTCCCGGGGTCCCCGTACGCCAGGGTGCCCACGATCGACGACTTCCTCCAGATGAACATCGCCGAGATCCGCACGACGGTCCACCACGCCATGCAGCGCCCGGTCCTGGCGGTCCACTGCCCGCCAGAGAACCAGGACAAGATCACCAGGCTGCACGACGCGCTGCTGACCGACGAGCTCAGCCACATCGCCTACACCGCCGTGCTCGTCGAGGAGATCGGCCGGAACGCCGACCCCGGCCGGTTCGCGGCGCTGTTCCGCAAGCGGCTGCACGACTTCAACACCATCACCACCGAGGAGCTGGGCGGGAACGTGTTCGACTGCTCGGTCGCGTGCTGCGCCCGCCGGCCGACCTGCCGCGCGAGAGCGGGCGACCCGGAACCCGTCCTGCACCAGATCGGGATCGGCCGGTCGTGAGCAGCGCCACGGAGACGTCACCGGCGCTCACGGCGTGCCTGGCCCGGTGCGGCACCGACCAGGCGGCCCTGCTGGCCGGCATCGACGACGTCGTCGGCCTGCGCCCCGGCGACCTGGTCCTCGCCGTCGGCTCCCTGGTGGAAGGGCTGGGCAACGACAAGTCCGACCTCGACCTGATCCTCGTCCCCGGCGAAGGTGACACCGACCGCGCGGAGGACGAGCTGTGCTGGGCCGTCGGGCACAGCATGGTCGACCTGCGGATCCTCCACCGGGCCGGAGTCGAGTCGTTGATCCACCGCCTGCGCGACTGGGCGTGCCTGCCGTGGAACCTGGTCGAGCTGGCCCCGTTCGACGACGGCGAGCGGTTGCTGCTGCACCGCCTGCTCGAAGGGCTCGTGGTCCACCCGCCCAGCCCCGGTCCGGCGCCGTGGTCCTGGCGGCCGGACCGCGCCTCGGTGGCGAGGCTGAAACTCCAGGTCGCGCGCCACCTCGCGCGCACCGTCCAGGTCGACCTGGTCGGCTACCGCCGCCAGGGTGACGACGCCACGTGCGTGCTGGCGGCGCAAGACCTCCTCGGCCACGCCGTCGACGGCCTGCTCGCGGCCCACCACCTCACCAACCCGAACCCCAAGTGGCGCACCCGGCTGCTGGCCCGGCTGCCCGGCGACTGGGACCGTCCTCTGTGGACGCGCAGCACCGGTCTGCCCGCCGACCGCGTCTTCTGGGACCTCCACCGGGCGCCGGCCAGACCCGAGCCCCGGTCGGCCGCGGCCCACGCCACCCGCTGCGTCGCCTTCGCGCGGGCGGTGTTCGCCTGGGCGGAGCACCACCTCATCGGACGCCCCGCACCCGCGAGGGTGCCGCTGGTCCCGGTGCGCGACGACGACCGCGCCACCGGCCCTGTGCTGCCCGCCTTGGAGTTCGACGTCGACTTCTTCTTCTCCGGCCAGGGGATCGCCGTCGCCCGGCTCAACGAGTTCGCGGCCTCGCTGCAGCTGTCGGAACAGGAGTTCGCGCACCTGCTGCTGTGCGACGGCAGGACCACGGCCGCCGCCGCACAGGCGGCCGTCGGACAGCGGGACGGCGAGGCAGCGCCGAACGTCGAGAGCCTGGTCCAGCGGATCACCGACCGCGGCCTCGTCCTGCGCACGCCGGCCCAGATAGGCACCTCCCCGTCGGAGGACACCGCCATCGCAGCGGTGGAGCGGTTGAGCGAGGTGCTCACCGGAACCGGGTACGGCGAGTTCCTGACCTGCTTCACCCCGTCCGTCCTCGACCCGCGGGCATGGCGGGCCGCACGCGACCACGCGGCACCGGGTCTGCGTGCCGTCGTGGACCTGTTGCTGCTGGGCCGCGCTGTGCACCCGGACGCGCTGCCGCCGGACCTCGCCGCGTCGGTGGCGGGCTTGACGGCAGCGGGAGTGCTCGTCGAGCGGCAGGACGGGTGCGTCGACACCGACGGCCTCGCCGTCCTGCTCGTCGCCGGCAGCTGGTTGATCTGCCACCGTCCGCAGCCGGACCCGCTCTGCTACCTCGGTGACGACTCCCTGGCACTGCTGAGCCGGCTGACGCCGCAGGGAACCCGAGCGTGCCTCGACCTCTGCGCCGGCCCTGGGCTGCACGCGCTGCACTGCGCCCGCTTCGCACCGCAGGTGACCGCGGTGGAGCTCGACCCCCGAGTCGCCCGCGTGACCCGGCTCAACGCCGCGCTGAACGGGCTGACCGACCGCGTCGAAGTCCTCTCCGGCGACCTGTACCAGCCCGTCGCCGGGCGGCGCTTCGACCTGGTGGTCGCCAACCCGCCGACCCTGCCCTACCCGGTGGCGGACCTGCCGGCGCCCCGTGTCGGCCACGGCGGTGAGGACGGCCTGCTGGTGACCTCACGGGTGCTCGCCGGCCTCCCGGACGCCCTGACCGGCCGCGGCCGGGCGCACCTGGTCGGGATGACGCTGACCGACGGCGGACCGGGGCGCTTCGGTGACTGGTTGTCCGCGGCAGCACGCGAGCACGACCTGGACATCCGCTGCACGGTGGTCTCCCACTCGCCGCTGACCACCGGCACGGACACCTGCGAACGGCTCATCGCGGCGGTCGCCGCCGCCACGCACACCCAGCCGGACCGGGTCCGCGAGTCCTACGCCCGGCTGGCCGAGGCCCAGCGCGCGACTCATCTGAGCGCCTACTTCCTCCAGGTGTCGACCGGTTCGGGCGAGGTCGCCCTGGCCGATGTGTCACCGGCCGCCCGCGGCGGCACGTGGTTCGTCTGAGCACCACAGTCCACGCCGACCGTGACACGGTCACGCTCTCGGTTGATCTTCTGCGTTCGCACCCTCTGGAGGGACGCTCGATCGGGCGGCACGAAGAGCGCGCGGAACCCGGTGGCAATAGCTTCCCGATGCGACAGCCAAGCGGTCCACCGGCATCCGACGCAGAGGGAGTCCTTGCGTGTTCAGAGGTATCGGCCGGTTCGTCACCAGGCACGCACGCGCCGTCCTCGTGGCAGGTGTGTCGGTGGTGATCTGTGCCGGGGCACTCGGTCTCACCGCCTCCGGTGCGTTGACGACCTCCGGTTTCGGTGATCCGGATTCGGAGTCCTGGCGGGCGCAGACCCTCATCGAGGAGCGGTTCGGCGGGCACGTCAACGCCCTGGTCCTGATCACCGCCCGCACCGGCACGGTCGACGACGCGGCGGTCAGGCAAGCCGGCGGCGAGCTGACCGCGCGCCTGAAGACCGACCCGGTGCTGTCCGACGTGACCTCCTACTTCGCCACCGCGACGCCGCAGCTGCGTTCGGACGACGGCCGACACGCGCTCGCCCTCGGCCAGTTCTCCGGTGACTTCGCGGACAACCAGAACACCGTCGAGCGGCTGCGTGAGCGCTATGCCGGCGACCGGGGCCCGATCACCGTCCACATCGGCGGCTCGGCGGCGGCCGAGCTGGACGCCGACCAGCAGTTGGCCGCCGATCTGCTGCTGGCCGAGCTGATCGCCGTTCCGGTGATCCTGCTCCTGCTCGTGCTCGCCTTCCGCACGGTCGTGGCCGCGACGCTGCCGTTGCTCATGGGTGGTGCCGCGATCGTGTGCACCATCGCCGGGTTGTCGGTCATCGGGTCGGTGACCGACGTGTCGATCTACTCGGTCAACATGGCCGTCGGGCTGGGACTCGGGCTGGCCGTGGACTACGCGCTGCTGATGACGAGCCGGTTCCGCGAGGAGCTGGCCGCCGGGCTCGACCCCTCCGCCGCGGTGATCCGCACCGTGCAGACCGCCGGCCGGACGATCGTGTTCAGCGCCGTCACGGTGGCCGTCGTGCTCTCCGTGCTGCTGTTGTTCCCCATGTACTTCCTGCGTTCGTTCGCCTATGCCGGGATCGGCGTGGTCACCGCGTCCATGATCAGCGCGGTGCTCGTGCTGCCCGCGGTGCTGACCGTGCTCGGACCGAAGGTCAACGCCGGCCGCCTGCCGTGGGCGCACCGCTACCCCCTCGGCTCCGGGTCGGCCCTGTGGGGAAGGCTCGCCGACACGGCCATGCGGCGGCCGCTGCTCACCGGGGTGCCGGTGATCGTCCTGCTGCTGCTGGCAGCCATGCCGCTCGCGCGGGCCGAGATCGGCATGCCCGACGACCGGGTGCTCCCGAGCTCCGCACACAGCCGGGTGGTGGGCGAGGTGGTGCGCGGGCACTTCCGCACCGAGGACGGCAGGGCGATCCAGGTCGTCGTGCAGGGCACTGCCACACCGGCCGCGGTGGCCGACCACGCACGCCGGATCTCCGAGCTTCCCGGCGTGGCGCAGGTGACCTCCAGCGCGGGAGCGTTCGTCCGCGGTCACGACAGCGGACCGGTCCCCGCCGGAGCCACGCTCGTCCGGGCCGACAGCCAGCGCCTCCTCGTCGCAGCCCAACTCGAACCCAGCTCGGCGCGGGCGCGCGAGCTGATCAGCGCGATCCGCGCGCTGCCGGCACCGCCCGGCACCTCGGTCGTGGTCGGCGGCGAGGCAGCGCTCCTGGCGGACAGCCAGGACGCCATCGGAAGCCGGCTGCCACTGGCGCTCGCGTTGATCGCGATCACCACGTTCGCCCTGCTGTTCCTGTTCACCGGCAGCCTCCTGCAACCGCTGCGGGCGGTGGCGTTCAACGTGCTCGGCCTGTCGGCCACCCTCGGTGTGCTGGTGCTGGTCTTCCAGGAGGGGTGGCTGTCACCGGTCCTCGGCTTCACCCCGTCACCGCTCAACATCTGCATGCTGGTGCTGATGGTCACCATCATCCTCGGGCTGTCGATGGACTACGAGCTGTTCGTGGTGAGCCGCATCAAGGAGGCCCACGACCAGGGTGCCGACCACCACTCGGCGGTGATCACCGGAATGTCCCGCACCGGCCGGCTCGTCTCCACCGCCGCGGCACTGATCGCGGTCAGCCTCTTCGCGTTCGCCCTCAGCGGAGTGAGCTTCGTCCAGATGTTCGGCATCGGAGCAGGACTGGCCGTCCTGCTGGACGCCACCCTCATCCGCGGCGTCCTGATGCCGGTCGGCATGCGGCTGCTCGGACGCCACGCGTGGTGGGCTCCCGCACCGATGCGTCACCTGCACCGACGCGTGGGCCTCCGCGAAACACCGGACACGTCCACCCGTGTGGCTCCCACACGTCACCCTCTACCTGAAGCCGCCCGGTAGTGCGCACACACTCCAACACCGCTGGTGGGTCAACCGGGATCTCATGCGCCTGGGACACTGGACCCTCAACCACCCGCTAGACCAGGAGTGCACAGTGCAGCAGGGAACCGTCCGCTGGTACGACCTCGAGCGCGGCTTCGGCTTCCTCGCCCCCGATGACGGCGGCCCCGACATCTTCGTGCACGTCTCGCAGGTGCAGGGCGAGGGTGCGGCACGGGCGCTGCGCGAGGGCCAGACCGTGGAGTTCGAGACCGGTGAGGGACCTCGCGGTCCGCAGGCGCTGCACGTCGCCGTCACCGGGGACGCCTCGCCCGACGCGACCCTGGGCGTGCTCGCCACCGTCTCCTGGTACGAGCCGGCCAAGGGCTACGGGTTCGCCGCGCCGGACGGCGGGGGCGCGGAGGTGTTCGTGCACTCCTCCGCCATCGTCACCGGGGGCGTCCTCGCGGCCGGGCAGCGGGTGGCCTTCGTCGTCACGGCGGGGGAGAAGGGTCCGCAGGCCCAGCACGTGGTGCCGCTGAGCTTCGACGCCGGCGTCCACCGAGCCCCTCTGGTCGCCCCCGGCGACGGCGCCGACGGCTCCGTGCTGTGGTTCGACGAGGAGAAGTCGTTCGGCTTCGTGGCCGCCGACGACGGGGCGGGCGACGTCTTCCTGCACGAGCGCGCCTTGGTCGACGACCGGTACCTGCCGGTGGAGGGCGACCGGGTCTCGTTCACCACGGTCACCGTGGACCAGGGTCGTCAGGCGCGCGAGGTGCGGTTCGTGGCCGCAGGCGAGCCGGTGGACACCGCCGCGACCCCCAGCCAGGCCCGTCCGGCCGCCCGGCCCGCGGCTCGCGCCGGCGACGGCACGGTGGCCCGCTACGACGGCGACCGCGGCTTCGGCTTCATCACCCCCGACGCGGGCGGCCCCGACCTCTTCGTGCACGTCTCGGTGGTCTCCGGCGAGCCCCTGGTGGCCGGCGAGCGGGTGCGCTTCCGCATCCGGCAGAGCGACCGGGGCCCGCAGGCGGACGCCGTCGAGCGCGCCTGACCGCCCGGGACGGTCCTAACAGGTCTCGAAGCGGGCGATGTAGCGGCGCTGCACGGCGTCCCGGCACGGTTTCTCGTCACGCGAGGTTGACGTACTTGTGCGCCAGCTCGGCGCCCTCCTGGCTGAGGAGGCTGCTGCGGGCGCCGGACAGCATCGTGCTCACCGGGATCGTCTCGTCGTGCGGCCTGACGGTCTGCGAGGTGTGCGCGAACCACAGCCGGCCCGGCTCGCTGAGCTGCTCCGCGCCGAGGATGTGCGCCGACTGGTAACACGCCGCGCCCAGCACCCCGAGGATCGTCGAGACGTTGGCGGACAGCTGCAGGCACCGGCGCGCGGCGTTGAGGCCCATGCTGACCACGTCCTGGTTCTGGCCGTTCGACGGGATGGTCTTCACCGACGACGGGGCCGCGAGGTCGAGGTTCTCCGAGGCGACGCTGGTGGCGAGGAACTGGGCGCCCATCAGGCCGAACGACAGTCCGCTGTCGGTCAGCGCGAGGAAGTCCGGCAGCGTGCCACTGGTCGCCGGGTCGATGAGGCGGTTGATCTGGCGCTCGGCCAGCACGCCGATCTCCGTCAGCGCGATGGCGAGGTAGTCACACGCCATCGCCACGTACTGGCCGTGGAAGTTGCCGCCGTGGAACGAGGTGTCCGCGCTTGCGAACACGAGCGGGTTGTCGTTGCACGAGTTGAGCTCGCGTTCGACGATGCCGCGGCAGAACGCGATGGTCTCCACGACCGGGCCGAGGATCTGCGGCACGCAGCGCAGCGAGTAGGCGTTCTGGATGTAGATCCCGGTGTCGGTGACCGCGTCGTTGTCACCGGTCTGCTGCTCGATGGCCGTCATCAGCTCCGCGTGCCTGTGGGTGAGCCTGCTGCCGGCCAGCAACGACCGCAGCCGCTCGGCGACCTGGATCTGACCGGGATGGCCTTTCAGCTCGTGCCCGAGCGCGTCGTAGGCCGCCGCGGAGCCGCGCAGGCACTGGATCACGACGCTGGCGAGGAGCACGGCGCTCTCCAGCAGCTCCTGGGCTTCCAGGAGCGCGATCGACGCGACCCCGGTCATGGCCGAGGTCCCGTTGTTGAGCGCGAGACCTTCCTTGTATCCCAGCACCACGGGCTTGAGACCGTTGGCCTGCAACGCGTCCATGCTGGGCACGCGTTCTCCGCCGAAGAAGACCTCTCCCTCGCCGATCAGCGGGAGTCCCATGTGGCTCAAGGGGGAGAGGTCGCCGCTGGCGCCGAGGGAGCCCTGTTTGGGGATCACCGGGGTGATGCCGTGGTTGAGCAGATCCGCCATCAGCGACAGGGTCTCCGTCGAGACGCCCGAGTAGCCCCGTGCGAGGCAGTTGAGCCGGGCGAGCAGGATCGCGCGGGCCTCGGGCTCGTCGAACACCTCGGTGCCGCCGGCAGCGCACCCGCGGAGCAGGTTGACCTGCAGCTCACTCATGTAGCGGGCGGGCACCGTCACGTGCGCCATCTCGCCGAAACCGGTGTTCACGCCGTACATCGGGCGCTGGTCCATGCCCCACTCGGTGATTCGCTCGTGCGCCTCACGTGCCCTCTGAAGTGCCTGCTCGTCGAGTTCGACCGTCTCCCGGTTGATCGCCACCCGTGCCACGTCGTGGATGGTGAGACTGTGCCCGGTGATGGTAATCATTGTCAGCCTTTCGTGCATGCCACGCCGAATTGGGGTACTACGACGAAACGGTTGTGCGGGCTTCGCGGTCGAGAGCCGCGGGGTGGTGGACACCGGCGCCGATCCGCGAGACCCCGGCTCGGATGAACCCGCCCCACCGCGGCCACAGCCGCGACAGGCGGGACGTGATCACGACGCGGTCGAAGCTGTTGGCGGGCCAGGCACGCTCGCACCGCTGCCGAAGACCGCCACGCGTGCCCCGGCCGGAAGGTCCGCGGTGCCGCGCCCGTGTTCCGAGCCTTGGCCGGCCGGTACCCCTGGTCCTCCTGGTAGCAGTAGTGGATCGCCAGGCGGTCGTGGGGATCACCACGGACAGCTGTGGGCGGTTGGGCATGCGGCCACGTTGTCGGACGTCGCTCTCACGCCACTACTGGCGCGGTCTCCGCGTACTGACCCGGGAGGGGCCCGGCAGGAGCGCCGTGAGAGCGGAGCAGGACCGGCGCCTTCCATGGTCGGACGTGTGAGTCGGATGTCCGCGAGGGCCGGCTCTCGACTTGTGGTCACGAGGAGGGTCGAGTCTTGTCATGAGCGTCTCTGTCCGGGTCATCGACGGCATCTACGGAAGGCCGGCCGCCGGACTCGCGGTCAGCCTCAGCCGACAGTCCGATGGTGGGTCAGTGCGGCGGTGGACTGGTCGAGCGGACGAAAGCGGGCAGGTCCTGAGCTTGCGGGAGCTTTCACTGCCGCGGGGAGCGTATCGGCTGGAATTCGACCTCGGCGAATACTTCAACACGCTCGGGTACGCGCCCCGCAACTCGGCGATCGGGGTGAGCTTCACGACCAACCGTGACCGTGTTCACCGGATCACGCTGCTGGTGACTCCCGCTAACTGCTTCATATTCAGCGAGGATGGGCAATGAAAGTCAAGTCAGGAGTGCCATCGCAGTTCCCGCCCCTGCCCGCGGACACCACCACGGCCGGCGCCGCCACGCTGCCTTCGCCGGGACTGCGCCTCGAAAGCGGAATGCCCTTCGACAACTGGCTGGGGATCGGCCAGAGGCTGGCCGAGGTCGCGAGCAACTCGGCGTGGTGCCTGGGTGACTGGCTGATCTACGGCGAAACCCGCTTCACCGGGCGTTACCGCAGTGCCGTCGAGCAGACCGCGCTCGACTACAAGACGTTGCGCAACTACGCGTGGGTCGCCAGGAAGTTCGCGCACACGAGGCGGAGGGCCGGGTTGAGCTTCGAGCACCACGCCGCGGTCGCCGGTCTCCCCGGGCCGGAGCAGGACTACTGGCTTCGGAAGGCGGAGTTGTTCGGCTGGTCGAGGAACGACCTGCGGCGCGAGGTGCGCGCCAGCCTCTCCACGCGCGGCGAGGACCTCGCTGACCGAGGTGTCGCGGCCGGGGTGACCACGGACGCCGGGCGTGAAGACGTCGGCGTGGCACCGAAACTGCAGCTGGATGTCACCGACGATCAGCTTGCCATGATCACGGAGGCGGCCAGCAGGTCCCAGCTGTCCGTTGGCACGTGGGCACAACAGATGCTTGAGCAGGCAGCTCGCGCGACCTTGGCGTTCGCTTCGCGAGAACCGGCTCCGGCGACGCGAGCCGCCGGAGCCGGCTGACTCACTCCTCGATCCGGGCGAACCGCGCAATGGCGTCGCGGTACGCCGCTGTCGCGTCGGCGCGCGTGTGTGAAGAGGCTTCGGAGTAGAGCAGAACGCGGATGTGCTCACCTACCTCTTCGCTCCGGTTGAAGCTGGCCTCGAACGGGAAGTCCGTGTGGGACCAGTCGTCGAACGCCTCCAGCGTGTCCAGGTCGAGCCGTTGCGCGACACCGGCGATGCTGTGGAAGCTGTTGAAACCGAACAGGGAAGCGGGAACCACCGCCCGGCCGATGGTGCGGGCCAGCTGGGCCAGCGGAGTCCGGCCGCGCATGGTGACCTGCATCAGCTGCCGGTGCGCCAGGGCGACGGCCTCCCTGCCCGGTGCCGGGACGTCGACTCGCAGCGGGGCGACGTTGAGGAACATCCCCCGCGCGTCCACGCCGTTCGGTACCGCGAGCCGGGTGTTGACGGGGACGCCGGTGAGAATCCTCCGCTCGCCGGCCAGTCGTGCCAGCGCCTCCAGGTGGATGGCGAGGAGCACGGCCTTCACCCCGGAGGAGCTCGCCGCGAGCCGGCTCAGCATCCGGTTCTCCCTGCCCACGATCTCCACCGAGTCCTGCCACGTGTGGCAGTCGCGAGTGGACTCGGCACTCGGCCGTGGTTCCAGTCCGCAGAGGTACTGGCTCCACCACTGCGAGTCGGCGACCGTGAGTGACTGGAAGAGCTGCTGCGCGCTGTGCTCGCGGAGTCTGAAGCGGGGCGAGTCGTTCGCGCCGGACGACGCCGGCCGCTCGGGTGGCCGCCCGGTGAGCTCCGCGACGTAGCGGTCCAGGAACTCCACCAGGTTCAGGTGGGTGCTCCACCCGTCGGCGATCGCGTGCGGCTCGGTCAGGGTCAGGGTGATCGCCGTATCGCTCAGGAGGTGGACCGTGATCGTGACGAGGGGCGGATCCGTCAGGTCGATGGTCCGCGCGTTCTCGGCATCGGCGAACTCGGCCAACCGGTGTTGCTGCTCACCGTGGGGGAGCCCGCGAAGGTCGTGCACCGTCACCAGTGGCCGGTCGACGTGGTCCAGCACGACCTGCATCGGGCGTGAGTAGCGGTCCAGGTCCAGCAGCGACCGGAACATCTCGTGCTCCCGCACCAGGCCGCGCCCGGCCTCCTCGAAGGCCGCGGGGTCCACGCGAGGCACGGTCAGATGTGAGGTCGCGACGTTGTGGTAGGCCGGGACACCCACGGCGCCGCGGTCTCGGAGTGCTGCGGCCATGAGCATCCGGGTGGCCATCGCGGCCTGTTGTTCGCTCATCGGGAAGGCGTCCTCGGCGCCGGCCGGCAGCCGTCGGCGATCCGCCGGAGAGACCAGGCCGAGCGCGGGTATCCGCGCCCATCGGTGGTCCGGAACCTCGAACGCCTCGCTGGCCTCGGCTGCCGCGCAGAGCGTCGCGCGGACGGACTCGGAGATGGTGTCGCGGCCCCGGCTGTTCACGATCGCTCCTTCGCCGGACGTGCTCGTGCCGCGAGGGACTCGAGTTCGTCGTCCTCCAGCACGTCGCGGATGGTGAGTTCGACACCCCGGGTGCACGCGATGGCCACGAAGCGCACGCACAGGATCGAGTCGCCGCCGATGGTGAAGAAGTGCGCCGAGCGGTCAGGCGGTGCGTCAAGGCCGAGGAGCTCGACCCAGATGCTCGAGATCAGCTCCTGGGTTTCATCGATGGTTCGCACGGGTGCCTCCTGAGGTCCGAGATGTGCCTTGGCCACGGGATCCACGGATCCGCCCGCCCTCCTACCGCGACACCAGGAGGTCGCCCATGACCATCGCGTCGATGTTGATCCGGGAGAACGTCGCGACCGCGTCCTCGGGTGAGCAGACGATCGGCTCCCCCCGCGAGTTGAACGACGTGTTGAGCAGGACCGGAATGCCGGTGACCGCACGGAAGGCGTCGATCAACCGCCAGTAGAGCTCGTTGTCCTCGTGTCGCACCACCTGGACCCGGGCGGTGCCGTCGACGTGCGTCACCGCCCCGAGGCTTGAACGCCACTCCTCACGGACATCGACGGTCTCGATCATCCACAGGTACTCCTCGGGATCGTCGATCTCGAAGCACTGCTTCGCGTACTCGACCAGGACCGCCGGGGCGAGCGGCCGGAACTCCTCCCGTTGCTTGACCATCGAGTTGATCCGGTCCCTCATCTCGACGGTTCGCGGATCGGCGAGGATGCTGCGGTTGCCCAGCGCGCGCGGGCCGTACTCCATCCGGCCCTGGAAGAGCGCGACGACCTTTCCGTCGTTCAGGAGCGCGGCGGCCTCACCGACGAGGTCGTCGACTTCGAGCCGTCGCCAGCGCAGGCCGGCGCGTTCCACCGCGGTCTGGATGCGCTCCGAGGTGAAAGCCGGACCGAGGTAGGGCAGCCCGATGCGCGGGCGAACTCGTCTACGGGGCGCCTCGGTGCCCTCCTCGACCACCGCCAGCGCCGCACCCAGCGCCGTTCCGTCGTCGCCGGCCGCCGGTTGGACGAACTGCCGCCGGTACCTCCCGCTCTTGCGAATGGCCTGGTTGACGACGCAGTTCAGGGCCACGCCGCCGGCCAGGCACAGGTTCTCGCTCGACTGCTCGTCCTGGTGCGCCGCGAGGAAACCGACGACGGTCTCCTCCGTCACGGCCTGCAGCGCGGCGGCGATGTCGAGGTGGTGCTGATCGAGGCTCGCTCCCGGTTCCCGTGGTGGGCCGAGGACGGAGGCGAGGTGGTCCCGTGACTTCTGATAGGTGAAGCGCTCCTGCGGTGTTTCGTTCAGGTATGTCAGTGGCGTGCTGTAGCGGCCGTCGTCGTGGCGGAGCACGAGGGTGTCGAACGCCGAACGGAGTCGCCGCCGGTCCCCGTAGGGCGCCAGTCCCATGACCTTGTACTCGTCGAAGTTCATCCAGAAGCCCAGGTGCATGGTGACCAGCCCGTAGACGAGTCCGATGGAGTGCAGCCCGCCCACCTGGCCGCGCAGCCGCAGTCCCCGCGGTCCGCCGGTGTACAGCGAGGTGCTCTCGAACTCGCCCACCCCGTCGGCGACGAGGACATCGGCGGAGTCGAAGCCGGAACAGTGCAACGCGCTGGCGGCGTGGGCCTGGTGGTGCAAGACCGGGATGACCTTCAGGTCGTCGCTCCAGAGGTCCCTGGGAAATGCCGCGAACAGGTCGCGCTGGATGACCTCCGGCGCGTACACGTTCTGGTATTCCTCGATCGCGCCTTCGGATTCGAAGTACGTCTGGTACCGGCCGAAGTCGAAGTTGTGCGCGACCGCGCTCACGTCACGCGGAGAGATGCCCGCCGCGTCGAGCACGTACTCGATCGCGGCCCGTGGGAACTCCCCGGTTCCCTTGCGCCGCACGAAACGCTCCTCGGCCGCGGCGGCCACGATGCCGTCCTCGGTGACGAGAGCCGCTGCCGAGTCCGCCCCCTGGGCGAGCCGGTACACGCGCTCGCCCAGCCCCGGAAACGACTGCCGCATGTACGGCTGGCTCTGGCCCAGCCCACTGACTCCCAGGACATATGGCACGATTGCAGCTCCTCTTCGTCGACATCGCGGGTTGACATCGGTTTCTTCGCTCTCGATGAGCCTTGAGCAGAGGTTTCGCCGGCGTCAGGTCATCGCCACCGCGATCTGTCGTTGCCCCTCGTACGGTTCGCGTCCGTGAGCCGTCAGCATGTTGTCGATCATCAGCAGGTCGCCTTGCCGGTAGTCGAACCGCGTCGCCGCCTCGCGGTACTTCTCGCGGACGTGCGCGCACACCTCCGCGGGGATCTCCTCCCCGTCGCCGTAGACGGTGTTGTTGGGGAGGCCGTCCCTGCCGAAGAGCTGTTCGAGGACTCCGACGACCCGCTCGGGAAGGGTCGTCCAGTGGAAGAAGGCTATGTGGTTGAACCACAGTTCGTCGCCGCTTGCCGGATGGCGGTGAAGGGCCACCCGATCGGCGACGGTGCGGAGGGTCCCGTCGTTGTTCCAGTGCGTCCGGATGCCGTTCTCTCCGCAGTAGCGATCCACGGCTTCGCGGCTCGTGGTGCCGAACACCTCGCTCCACGGCAGGCCGATCTGCGGATGGTAGTTGCGGATGTGCCGCCAGCCACGCCGGCGGAACTCCTCGACGACGCCCGCGTCGAGCGAGGCGGTGACCTGGCGGACGTCGGCCAGCGGCGTCGCCCCGCCCGAGGCGGGAGGCTGCTGACAGAAGAAGAAGAGCCTGCTCGGCCAGGTCGCCTGGTAGGAGTTCTCGTTGTGGAAGAAGATCTCCTCCTCACGGGTGTACTCGGTCGACGTGTAGATCCCGGACTCGAGCTGCTTCCGCGGTGTGGAGCGTTCCGTGTAGGGCAGCGGTTCGCCGCCGAGCGCCTGAACCGCCTTCGCGAAGTCGGCCGTGGTATTGAGGGGAAATCCTCGGAACAGGACACGGCCGGCTGACCTCAGCCGCTCGTCGACGTACCGGGACTGCTCCTCGCTCAGCCCGGTGGTCAGGTCGCTGTCCAGATCGGACGGTGTGATCGGGGTGGCCGGCATCTTTCCCGTTATTCCCATGACACGCTCGACTTCCCACGTTCTGTGGTGCTGACCTGGGTGCTGATCCGGATGGAGCTCGGCAGTGCGTAGGACGGGAACGTCTCGCGCAGGTGTGCGAGGAGGTCTTCCTGGGTCGTCCCGCCGTCCCGGGTCACCACGGCCGAGCGGAGGCCGTGCACCTCGTCCGCCTGGACGGCGGCGCTCACCACCCCCGGGAAGGCGTTGAGGCGCGACTCGAGAGCGGCCAGGTTGATCCGGAAGCCCGCGACCTTCGCCTCCCGTCCGAGCCTGCCGAGGTAGGTGTAGGTCCCGTCGTGGTCGCGCCGCACGCGATCTCCGCTGCGGTAGCTGCGCTTGCCGGGCGGACCGGGGAACGGTCGCAACCGCCCGCGAGCCGTGACGTCGCCCGCTTCCGCTTCCGAGGCGGTGAGGTAACCCGTCGCGACCTGCACCCCGGTGATCACCAGCTCGCCCTCCTCGAACCCGTCCCCGGTCGGGGAAGGCGGTCCCTCGATGCTCAGCTCGACGCCAGGGGGAGCGGTCCCGATGGGAATCTCGTGACTGGTGCAGTCGGCGGGCACGGTGTAGCGGCAGCAGCCCACGGTCGCCTCGGAAGGGCCGTACTCGTTGACCACCAGCGTGTCGGGGAGGCTCTCGCGCCAGCGGGCGACACCGGGCCCGTACAGGGCCTCACCTCCGACCACCAGGACCGGTATCGAGCACCGGGCCCCACGCGCCTCCAGCAGCTCGCACAGCACGGTGACCTGGCTCGGCGTCATCTTCACGAAACTGGCGCCCTGCAGGATGCCGGGGTCGTTGGCGACGTGCAGCGGCCAGCGCAACGGATCGAGGACCTCCACCCGTCTGCCGTTCAGCAGCGGTCCGAGGAGGCTGGTGATCGTCAGGTCGAAGCCCAGCGAGGTGAACAGCGGCGCCCCCCACCCTCGGGTGCAGTCGTACTCGCGCATCGACCAGCCCAGGTAGGCCGTCACGGCGGACTCGGGTACGACGACTCCCTTCGGCTCGCCGCTGGTGCCCGAGGTGAAGATCATGTACGAGGTGTCCCTCGGGACCGTGGGGATGAGGCGGTGCGGGCCTGGGTCGCCGGCCAGGTCCCGCGGGCTGAGCCGGACGACGCCGTCGGTCGTCCCGCCGGCGGCCCCGAGGATGAAGTCGGCACCGCACAGACGGGCGATCCTGGCGGCGGTGCGGGGCGGCATGCGGAGATCGATCGGAGCGAAGGCGGCTCCGGTCATCAGGATCGCCACGACCTGGACGAGAGCGGTCGTGCTCGGCGCCGCCTGGATGGGCACGACGGCCCCCGGCTCGGCCCCGCGCCGGCGCAGGTGGATGGCGACCTCGCGTGCCTGCGACAGCAGTTGTGCGTGGGTGGTGACCACGCCCTGTTCCACGACCGCGGCGGCGGTGGAACCGGCCAGGCCTCCGACGAGGTTGTGCGCGAACGTGGTCATGGCCGCGCCAGTTCCATGCAGTCGACGGGATCGCCGGCGGCGACCAGCAGGCGACGCACACCCGAGTAGGGGTTGCGCGCGTGGCTGCGGCGCAGGTTGTCGACGACGATCGTGCGGTCCGGTTGCCAGGGCACGACTTCCTCCAGGTCGGAGCAGATTCCCATGACCTCGTCGACGACGGCGTCGGGAATCGGCCCGCCGTCCCCACGCCGGCACCCCTTGGGGAACTCGTGAGGCTCGTACAGCAGGCGGAGCGAATCGTAGAGGTCCTCGTCCAGCGCGCGAGGATGCCAATGCAGGATCTGTGCTGTCAGCGAGGGCCGGCCGGTGGCCGGGTCGAGGATGACAGCCGGTCGCCGCTGCTCGGTGGTGAGGACGCCGCCGCGCTCGTCCCACCTCCAGGTGGTGTCCTCCCGTTCGCAGGCGCGCTCGACGGCGGCGGGGTCAGTGGTGCGGTAGACCTGACGCCAGTCGAGCCCGAGGTCCATGCCCAGCCTGCGGACGTAGGTGACCCCGGTGGCGAGCACGTTCCTGGTCGCGCGGCTGAGTCGCGTGTAGACGGCTGTCATGTCCGCGGTCGGTGTCTGTCCACCGTCCCCGATCTCCTGGCATCCGAAGACGATCCGCCGGGGCCACCGGCGTGCGAACGTGTTCTCGTTGTGCCACAGCAGCTTTCTGGTCCGGGAGAACGGGGTCGGACTGTTGACCGTGCCCGTGGGGTCGTCATCGACGCCGGTGTGCTCCGGGTTGTCCCTGGTGAGCGGTCCACACGCCGCGGCGGCGAGTCGCTGGAAGGTCGCCACGTCCTGGCACAGCCCGTCGCCGTCGATGACGACAGCGCCGTCACGGCGGAGGTGCTCCGTGAGCGCCGCGGAGTTGTCGTGCCACCACACTTCCGGTGGACCGTCGAGCCTGAGATGCCGCATCGTCGGCCATCCTTTCGCCGTGTGCCGCCGCCGAGATGAGGTGCTGACGTGCCAGCCGCGCCAACCGCTCGACATCGGTGCTGTCGGCGGTGCCGCGTCGTGCGGTGACCGTCAGGTCGAGGCCGGTGTCGGTGACGGTCACGCCCACCGACAGCTGGTTGCGTGCCACCGGCAGGCGGATGGCGACGGGCCGCAGGTTGTGCAGGCGGTTCTGGTACCGGATGTGGCGGAAGTAGAACTTGACGGGGTGACCGTCGTGGCCGGTGGTCTCGCTGTCCGGACGGATTCCCCGCCGCGCGGCGGCGTCCAGCCGGTGCAGCACGGCCGTGTGGACGGTGGCGGCCGCGGCCGCACCGGACGTACCGCGGTCGACGGTGGCGATGTCCAGTTGGGACAGGTGGAATCCCATCGTGTCGGGGGACGTGCCGGCCAGCGGGCGGAGGTCCACGTCGATGTACGCCCTGATCGTCGCCGGCTCCGACCACACCGCCGCCGCGGCCGCCAGGTGCCCGACCGTCCAGGCGAACGGGGTGACCCCGGCTCGCCGCGCCGCGGCCGCGAGCCGCTCCCACACGCGGTCCTCGTTCGGGATGGTCAGGTGCAGTTGTGGGTCGGTCACGAGCGGGGCGTGGTCCTGCGTGGCGACGTGGTGCACCGAAGGGCTGACGCCGCCTTCCCCCGGCCCGGTGAGCCTGCGGTCGACCTCGGTCCAGAAGACCTCCTCCGAACGCGTGTCCCACACGATGTGGTGAGCCAGCACGAACAGCCGCGCGGCGTTTCCCCTGTCATCGGCCTGCGCGGCCAGGTGGACCAGCGGCCCGGTCGCGAGGGGGGTCGGCAGCCCGGTCAAGTGGGAGATGACGTCCGTGCGCGACCATTCCGCCGGGAACGTGAGGAACTCCGCGGGTGGCGTTGCCGTGGGCGACTCGAGCACCTTGTGCAGCAGACCGTGCTCGTCGACCGCGAACCGTGCCAGTTCCTCGGGGTGACCGGCCAGGACGGCGGTCATGGCGTCCGCCGCGTGGCGAAGGCCCACCCGCGTCCCCGTGCGCGGCTCCGCGGCTGCGAGGCACAGGTAGCGCCCCGGCAGTGCCGCCGCCTGCTCCTGGTACCACAGGCCGAACTCGGCTGCGGTGGCGGGCAGAACCGTTGCCATCTCAGCGTCTCCTCGCTTCGATGACGCAGCGCGTGATGGTGGCCAGCCGCGGTTCCTCGAAGACCTCGAGCAGCGGCAGCGTGACCTCGCACGTGGCTTCGACTGATCGCACCAGCCGGATGAAGGTGAACGAGTCGGCACCGCTTTCGAAGAGGTTGTCGTGTGGTGCCAGCGTCTTCGCGGAGGCCGGCGCGACGTCGCGCCAGCAGGCCTCGACCTCTTCCAGCACCTTCGGGTAGTCGATCGCCCTCATCGATCCGCCTCGTCCCGAGCACCGGCGGCGGGGGAGAGGAAGAGCCCGGCTTGCGGGTGCTCGATCTCCCGGCGTTCACCGGGCCGAATCACGACGTCGGCCATCGCCGAGCCTCCTCGTTGAGAACTGCTGTGGTCATGGCGGTGAGAGCGGCGTCGGCCTCGGCACGCACAGCACGTGCCAGCCCACCGTCGGAGCGGCCCGTGATGACGCAGGTGATGTCCTCGGCCAGAGCGCCGGTCCGGAAGTAGCACGCGAGGGCGTGGCGCGGGGGCGAGCCGACGGGCGGCGTGGCCGAGCTCGTCACGCCGTCGATCTCGACGGCCGGCGCGGGTACCTGGTCCTCCAGAACGACGACGACGTCGCCGACGGGTGCCCACGCCTGTCCCGGCCGTACGCTGCCGAATCCCGGCACCAGCGCCGCGAAGTCGACGGCTGCCAGCAGGTCGCGGTTGACCGCGTCGACGACGCGGGTGACGCCCTGGCAGGAGGCGTCGACCAGCAGGGGCACGTCGACCGCGTAGTTGCCGATCGAGCGCACCTGGTCCGGCGTCCGCGTCGAGACCGGCGTCTCGACGACGACCTGGTCCCGGTCCAGCACCCGGCCGACCGCGGTGGCGATCACCGTGATGAGAACGGCCGCCCGGCTCACCGACAGCTCGTCCGCGAGTTCCCTGACCGGCTGCGTCGGCAGTCGCCACTGGACGCTCGACGTTCCCGCGGCGGCATCGTTCGGGCGAAGCCGCTCGTCGTACGGCTGCGCCGCCACCTCACGCCTGACGGTGGACCAGTGCCCGGCCGCGGCCTGGAGGAGACGGGCATCCGGTCTCGCGGGGGGCAGCACGCACTGCGAGGACAGCGATGTCCGGTGTTCCGGTGTGCCGAGGCGGTGCTGCAACTCCGCCACCAGCAGTCCCATGCTCACTCCGTCGCACACCAGGTGGTGGGCAATCAGGTGGACGCCCACCGGTGCGGGCTCCGTGCGCGAGCGGACCAGCACGGCCCTGACCAGCTGATCCGCCCCGACGTCGAACGGCTGGTAGACGATGCCGTCCACCTCCGGCTGGGGAAAGGTGTCAGCGGATGCGGAGATCTGGAGCACGTCGACCCGCGCGACGCCTGCCGCGCGCACGACCCGTCGTGGGCGGTCGCGGCCGGGGACGTACTGGACCCTCAGCTGGGCCACGTCCTCCAGCAAGGCCGACAGCGCGTGCCGGAGGCGCTGCTCGGTGACGGCCGCACGTGTGGTGAACCCCCCGACGACGTTCAGCGCACCGTCGCCGGGAAAGAGCTGACTCCACACCCAGATCGGCCGTTCGGTGGAGGTCAGCTCGTCATCGGGGGCCAGAAGGGGAGCGGTCGGCGCGGAGCGCGGAGCCTGACGACGGGTGCGGTCCACCACACCGGCGATCCCGGCGACCGTGGGGTGGGCCAGGTAGTCGCGGATCGTCAGCCTGACTCCCAGCTCGCGCTCCAGGTGGGCGCTCAGCTCGAGTGCCAGGAGGGAGTGCCCGCCGCTGGCGAAGAAGTCGGTCGAGGGTGTCGCGGGCACGCGGGGCAGTACCCGCTCGAACGCCTCGGCGACCGCCTTCACCGTCGTCTCGTCCGCCGTCACCTCCACCTGTCCGTCGCCGGGGCCGGTCACCTCCAGAGACCGGTAGTCGACCTTCCCCGAGTGCAGGCGCGGCAGCTGCGGGCAGATCATCACCCGGTCGGGAACGAGGCGGACCTCCATCGTCTCGGCGATCTGCGTCAGGACCGCGTCACGGTCGAGGCTGCCGTCGGAGGGCACGACCCAGACGTGGATCAGCACCTGGCCGTCCGCCTCGTCGGCTCGAGCGGCCGCCTGCCCCACGGCGGGGAGCGCGTGGAGCACCGCCTCCACCTGGTCGAGGTTGATCCGCACACCGCGTCGTTTCACGGTCCGGTCACGCCGTCCCGACAACCGCAGACGACCGCGGTCGTCCAGATGGCCGAGATCCCCCGTCCGGAAGAGCGGGACGCCGCGAGGTGCCGGAAAGGCGACGAGCGAGCCGGCCTCCTCCGACCCGTATCCGCGACACAGGTACGGAGACTCCACCACGATCTCGCCGGGGTGTCGGGCCGAGGAGCCGGTGTGGTCGTCCAACGGCTCGATGGACAGCGTCCGTCCCGCGATCGCGGCACCGACCGGGATGTCGCCCGAGTCGGCGTCCTCCGCCGTGACCTGGTGCCAGGTCAGCAGAATGCACTCCGAAGGGCCGTACTCGTTGTGCAGCCTGACCGTGGTCCCGCTGAGCTCCGCGGCGTCGAAGACCTGCCGTGCCACTCGCGGGTCCAACCGCTCGCCGGCGCACATCACCTCCGTCAGGGACGGCGGCCACGACGCCTCGGGCCGCACCGCGGCGGACGCCACCCGCCTCAGGATCGACGGCGTGGTCTCGAAGTGGGTGATGCGTTCCTCGCTCAGCCACCGCAGCACCGCGTCCCCGTCACCGCGGATGGACATCGGCGCGACAACGCCCACCGCACCACTGGCCAGGGCCGGGATCAGCTCGCAGTAGTGGGCGTCGTAGGTGGGGGCCGCCCACACCGCCAGGCGGTGGCCGGGCGCGAGGCCGTACCTGGCGATGAACTCCACGCAGTACTGCTCGATCGCCGCCCGGCTCATCTCGATCAGCTTCGGTTCCGCCGTCGTGCCGGAAGTCCGGACGCAGTACGCGGCCGCCCGAGGTGTCCGCATCGCCATGCGTTCGCTGTGTTCGAGCACGGCGTGGTCGTCCCATTGCCGGGCGAGCTCACTCAGGTCCCGCCCGGTGACGGTGACCGGTTCGTTCGTCGGGTTCGCGGGTGTGGTGCGGGCGGATGAGCCGGTCAGGAGGACCACGTCGGCGCCGAACTGGTCGATGAGCTGCCGCCGCACGGCGTCGCTTTCCTGGTCATCGACGACCATGAAGGTCCGCCCCGTCCAGAAGCACGCCGCGATCAACGCGCTGACCTCGATCGACGCCGCGCCGACGATGACGACCCGTTCCGCGTGCCGTAGACCGAAGAACTCATCGCACGTGCAGGCGAGGGCACCGAGATCGGCGTAGGACAGGACGGTTCCGGTGCTGTCCACCAAAGCCGTCTCGGCCGCTCCACGACGGACGCGGTCTGCCAAGACCGTCGCCAGGGCTGCCCGTCCGTCCGCACCAGAGCTGATCATGATCGCTTCTCCCCGGTCACGCGGCGGCGTCCGTCATCGTCAGCACGAACTCGTTCATGCTGGCCGCGGACAGGAGGTCGTCCAGGGAAACGTCGTATCCGGCCTCCCGCAGTCCTCCCAGCAAGGAAAGAATTCCCAGCGAGTCGAGACCGAGACCGAACACGTCCACGGCCATGTCCGTCAGCTCGCGACCAGTCACCACGCGGAACTCCTGTTCAAGAACTTTGCGTGCCTGCATCGTCAGCCTCCTTTGTCGCATGCCCGGGGTCAGCGTGCTCTGCGGTCCAGTGCGTCCGTCACCGTGCTGATCTGTTGCTCGATGATTTCGGGATAGTCGGCCATCAGCCGTCTTAGTGCCGAATGGTCTTTCTCGTGCTTCGCGCCGAACACCGCCACGGGCAGAGCGGAATAGAAACGGAGGACCGTGCTGTACCGCTCGGCGACGTGGCGTTGCCACAAGTCATCGCCGAGCAACGCGCGCAACCGCTCGGACATCAGTCTGCTGTGCTCGAACAGCGCCCGCGGGGCGTGCAGGTCGAGCCCCGGGTCATCGGGCGGCGTGCCCAAGAGCTCGTCCCGGTACGCCTCCAACGCCGCCACGCCGTACAGGCGGTCGTCCGGCATGATCAGCCCCTGTGCGGCCCGGCCAGGGTTCCCGGAAGCGAGGAAGAGCTCGAGTTCGGCGACCACGAACTGCGGATCGAACCGGTAGGACGCCAGCGGGTCGAACTTGAAGAGGATGAACGCTCGCGACCACGGGTGGTCCGCGTTCGCACAGGACTCGTAGGCGGCGTCGAGCTCTCTCCAGGAAATCTGGGTCGTGTCGAACCGAATCGCCTCGTCGTAACCCAGTAGATGCGCGATCTCCGCATCACTGTCTGATCCGTGGACGAGAACGTCATGATGACGAGCACTTCGCCCATGCGCCGGTCGCCGCGGAACGAAGAACTCGTCGACGAACGCGTACACGTACCAACCGTCGAGGAGCTGTGCGTGCACGAACTGCGCGAAGCTGCGGCCGATCCACCGCTGCATCCACTCACGGTCGGCTCTGATCGTGCGCAAGTGCGGATTGGCTGCGAAATCGCAGGAGTAGAAGCACAGCGATGGGGACTCCATCGGGTGTTCGTCGTAGGCCAGGTGTATGAAGTTCGAGAGAATCCAGTCACGGTTCTCGGGGACATGCGCCTCGACGATGGAGACCGGGTACGCATACGGCTGGTACGCCCGGATGCTGGGGTTCGTCGTCACCGGCAAAATCGCGCGTTGACGCCGCACACCCTCGACGTGGTCGGCCGCTGCGCTGCTCACCGGTATTGCCCAACCGCCCACGCGCGCTCGGCCGGTCCCTCGACTCGGCTGACGGCGACCGAGTCGGACATGTACTCGAGCGGGGTGACGACGTCGTCGCGGACCGCCTCGTCCCACGCGGTCGTCGGGCCGATTCCCCACTTGAACCAAGGGGTCAGGTCGTCGACCACGATCGTGGCGCCCGGTTTGGCCAGCCGGCGGGCGTTCGCGATGTCCGCCTTCGCGCACGGGTAGTCGTGGCCCCCGTCGATGAAGACGAGGTCGAAACCCTCCGAGGACGGGGGTATCTGGAAGGCCGGGACCGTCTGCGTGGAGTCGCCGTAGACGAGCTGGTGGCGATCCGGGTAACGGGAGTCGATGAACTCCTTCGCCGATTTGACGGTGGCCTCGGTGTTGATTTCGAAGGAGGTGACCTTCGCCTGGGGGGAGCTTTCGAGGAAGGCGATGCTCGAATAGCCGATGTTGAAACCCACCTCGGCTATGGAGGTGGCCTTCCGGGCTCTCGCCAGGTACATGAGGTACAGGACCTGGGCCAAGCAGCTGATTCCGTCGTCCAGTGCGTTTCCCGGCCCCTGTGCGCACTGGAAGACTTCCTCCATGAGCGCGTTGATGCGTGCTCGGTCGCTGGCTCCCGAATCGGGAAAAAGGGCGGACTTGAGTCCTGCTGAAGGCATCGACATGTCCATGTGGCAATGTTGTCTTTCTCGATCTTTTGCTGTCAACACTTCGGCTTCGACGTGCCGGGCGTGCGCTTACCGGAATTGTCCGACTGCCCACGCACGTGCGATCGGCCCGCGAATCCGGCTGACGGCGACCGCGTTGGACACGTGCTCGAGCGGGGTGACGACGTCGTCTTGGACCGCCTCGTCCCACGCGGTCGTCGGGCCGATTCCCCACTTGAACCAGGGGGTCATGCTGTTGACCACGATCGTCGCGCCCGGCTTGGCCAGCCGGCGGGCGTTCGCGATGTCCGCCTTCACCGACGGGTACTCGTGGGCGCCGTCGATGAAGACGAGGTCGAAACCATCTGATGTCGGGGGAGCTTGGAAGGCCGGTACCGTCTGCGTGGAGTCTCCGTAGACCAGCTGGTGGCGACCTGGGTAACGGGAGTCGATGAACTCCTTCGCCGACTTGGCCGGTGTCTCGTCGTGAATTTCGAAGGACGTGACCTGTGCGGCGGGTGAGCTCTCCAGGAAGGCGATGCTCGAAAAGCCGATGCTGAAACCTATCTCGGCTATGCGGGTGGCCTTCCGGGCTCTCGCCAGGTACATCAGGTACAGGACCTGGGACAGGTTGCTGACCCGGTCGTCCAAGGTGTTCGGGGGGTCTTCTGCGCGTCGGAATACGTCTTCCATGAGCGACCGGATGCGGGATTGATCGCTGACTCCGGAATCGGAGAACAAGGCGGACTTGAGTCCTGCCGCAGGAATCGACATATCCATGGCGCAATGCTGTCCGCCGAAATCCGCCACTGTCAACGCCGTGGTGCGAGGTGCGGAACGTCGCGGTGAGTTTGTTGTCCTGCTGGCAGGACCACGAACCGCGGTACCCGGGTGACGGGTTGCCGATCGAGCCCGCGGCCGCCTGCCGACACGTGCGCCGGCAGGCAGAGGCTGGTCACATCACGGAGGTGGCCTGTGCCGACTGGTCGGTGCCGGTCGGCTGCCGGCGTTCGGCGAGCAGTGCCGCGATGGCGATCAGGCCTATCAGCGCGATGGAGGCTCCCACGCCGATGACCCACCGCGGGCCGAACCACTCCGCCAGCACGCCGCTCGCGAGCATGGCGACGAGCGACACCCCGGCGTAGATGGCCCCGGTCGTGCCCACGATCCGGCCGCGCAGCGAGAGCGGCGTGCTGAGCAGCAGCCAGGTCTGCCCGCCCACCCACGAGATGGTGAAGGGAAGGCCGGAGACGACGAAGACGATCAACGCCAGCGGGAGCGACGGCCAGATCATCAGCACCACGATCGCGGCGTTGGAGACGGCGGCGCCGAGCAGGACGGGAAGGCGGTACCCCAGCCGGCGGACCACCGTGCCGATCATCGGGCCCGCGATCAGGGCCGAGACCGCGAACAAGCTGTTGACCAAGCCCATCTGCCCGGAGGTGGCACCGATCACGCCCAGCATGAGCACCGGGAACAGGGAGGACAGCGGCGCCTCCCTGATCGCGTCGAGGACTTGCAGGAGCACCAGGCCCCGGACGCGACGGCTGCGCCGGACGATCGCCAGGTACCCGTCGCCGTCGCCTTCCGTGCTTCCCGTGCCTTCCTCCGGCGCGTCGCCGGCAGTCGGCGTCTTCCGCCCTGACCCCCGCAGGAGCAGGCTGAGCAGTGTGGACAGCAGCATCAGCGCCGTCACCCCGATGACCGTCCAGCGGAAGCCGGCCCATCCCATCGTGAACCCGCCGAGCGCGGGCCCCACCAGCCTGGTGGCGTTGGAGGCGAACGAGTTCAGGCCGTTGGCCTCGACCAGGTCCTCGGCGGTGACGTAGTCGGCGATGAGGACCTGCTCGGCCGGGATGTAGAGCTGCTGGATGGCAGCCTGGGCGAACACCGCGCAGAGGAGGCCGATCGGCGAGTCGGCGACCGCGAAGACGGTCAGCAGTACCAGCACCCGCAGGAAGAGCGCGATCCGCATGATCCGCAGGGGTGTGCCCCAGCGATCTGTGACCGTCCCGGCCAGGTGCCCGAAGGCCACCCCGGCCACGGTCGGGGTGGCCGCGAGCAAGGCCGTCCAGATCGGCGAGCCGGTGAGTTGGTAGAGGTGGACGCTCAAGGCGATGCCCACGCCCGCTCCCACCAACGACGAGACCAGGTTGACGACCAGCAACATCCCGAACTGGGGATTCCTCATCAGGAACCCGAGCGGTTCGACCCCCTTGTTGACGGGCACTGGGTCGCTCCTCTCGGAAGGGTGGCCACATCAGCCATACGCGAAGACGTAATCGTGCCCCGGGCATGACGTCAAGGTATGTCTCTCCTTTGTTGACCACGGCAGACGCCTGCGCTAGAACTGGTTGAACCAGATGGCAAAACCATCAATTCTTGCACTTCGTGAACGCGCCTGGGAAGTGATATGTCAGCCGTCAAACTCACCCTGCGATCGTCGGTGCCCGTGCATTTCTCCGCCGAGACCACCCGGCAGGGGCCGCTGACCACAGGCCAGATCAACATTCTGAAGTGGATCAAAGATTTCGAGTCGCGAGAGGGCCAGCCGTACCCTGTCGTGACGTGTGCGGTCAGCTTGAGTGAGACGGCGAGCGTGGAAGACGTCACCGACGGTCTTGCGCTCCTGATCGCCCGCCATGAGGTGCTGCGGACGTCCTTCGTCACCGGACCGCCGCCATGTCAGCGCGTCTCCTCCGCCGGCACGGTGATGGTCGACATCTGTTCGCTGGACGACGACCGAGCCGACCAGTCTGACGTCGAGGCCGAGCTCGCCGAGCACTTGGCGAGCACAACTCCGCACCGGCCCGCGGGGGAGCGGCTGGCCGGCCACCAGCTGCGAGTCGCCCTGGCCACCAGCGCTGACGTGGTGCGGGCGGTCCTCGTCGAGTTCTCGCACATGGCGGTGGACAGGGCCGGCGCGCAGATCCTCCAGCGTGAGCTGGCTGAACTCATCAGCGATCCCGCGGCCCGGGTCGTGGGACCGCCTCGCCATCATCCGCTGGACCAGGCGGAACTCGAACGCTCCGAGCGTGAACGCGCGAAACGTCGCAGAACGCTGGAGTACTGGAGCGGCAAGCTCGCCGTGATGCCCTCACCTCTCTACCTGACGCCTTCCGCGCGGCCCGAACTCGCGCAGGCGAACGCTGACGACACGGTGGGCGTCTCCATGTCGTCACCGGCCGCCGCACTGGCCGCGCGGAGCGTGAGCGCACGCACGCGAACCAGCCGGTCCAGTGTTCTGCTTGCCGCGGTGTGCGCCGTGCTTTCCGTGCGCACCGGCTATCGCGAGATAGTGTTCCCGGTGATGCCCTCGAACCGTTTTGAGCGCCACCTCTACGACTACGTCGGCACGCTCGCCCAAACAGGAATCGCCGCCATCGACGTCGGCTTCGCGAGCTTCGACCAAGTGGTGAGAAACGCGTGGGGTGGCATGCTGAAGGGGTGCATGCACGGCGTTTACGATGCCTATGAGCTCGCAGAAATCGGCGACGGGATAGCGCACGAACGCGGTGTTTTCTTCTGCTTCGACGCCATCTACAACTGCAGTGTCGTCGAAAGCGGTGTGGCTGTGGAGGAACGTCCACCGTCACCGGAGCACCTGACCGCCTTGCTGAACCGGACCCGGCTGCGTCACCACCCCATGCCATTCCGCCTGGCGACACCCGTCCGGTTCGACGTCTCCAAGTTGGACGACGAGGTGGAGCTGTGTGGCTGGAGTTCCGACCTCGGCCGGGTGCCGGTGGAACACCTGACGTCGTTGCTGCAGGCCGTCGAGCGTCTCCTGGTGGCGGCATCCGGTGGCGACCTCGATCACGAGGGCATCGTCGACGCCCTTCGGCTGGAGCCGGTCCGCCGGGACTCGACCTGGGTCAAGACCGATGTCCAGTGGGTCGACCTGGCTGAGGTCCAGCGACTCCTCGATGACGCGTTCGCACCGGCCGGGGCGCGTATTTTCGCGCAGGTGGCCGATGAACCGCTGGTGGCGTACGTCGAGGCCGCTGACTCCGTCCGGACGCCGGAGCAAGCTCACGCGCGGTGCATGGCCGTGCTACCGGCACACCCGTCAGCGACGACGCCGCGCCGTTACGTCGTCTGCGCGGCGGTTCCGGCCGGCGTCGACAACCCCATCGGCTGGCCGGCGATCAGCGCGGGGTCCGGGAGGAGCGGGCTGCCGGACGCTCAAAGCCAGTCCCACGAGGCGCCGCTGCGCAGTCGATAGCCGCCCTGAAGGTCCGGCGCGATGCCGGAGCCGTACCGCTGGGTGATGTCAAAGGCCTCGCCACGGGCTGCCTCCGCGGCCCGTGGATGTCCCAGACCCGTCTCCACGTGGGCCTTGAACTCGAGGAACCTGGCACGGAGCACCGGAGCCGGACCGGTCTCACCGAAGGTCGTCAGCGCTTCGCCGATCAGGGTGGCGGCGCGGTCCCAGTCCCCGACGACAACGCAGAACTCGACGAATGACAGCAGGACCCGTGCACTGTCGAGACCGCCGGCCGTGCCACGCGACAGCGTGAGCGCGGCAGACAGGGCGGCCTGCGCGGACTCGTGGTGCCCACGGCGAGTCATGAGTGAGCCGAGAGCGGCCGACGCGTGCGCCTCGCCCACCGTGTCACCGCATTCCCGCGCCCGTGCCAGCACCCTGACGAACGACTCCTCGGCGTCCCGCCAGTTCCCCGTGCGGAGGTGGAAGGTGCCGAGCCGGTGCTCGACCCGTGCGGCTGTGCGCGGCGCCTGCGTGGTGCTCTTGGCAACCGCCTGGTCGAGGAACAGCCTGGCGTCGTCCCAGAGTCCCCTGTCCATGTGAATCTGCGCCATGTCGCCCAGCACGTCGACCTCACCCACCTGGTCACCGGCAGACCGGTGGTCGGCCAGAGCCCGCCGGTAGCCCAGCAGCGCCCGGTCGAACCGACCGGCCATTCGGTCAGCGAACGCGAGCGCACCGAGAGCCCGTGCTCGGCCGGGCACATCGCCGAGTCCCTCGTAGAGGCGGAGGGCGGACCCGAGACTGGACGTCGCGTCCTTCACGCCGCCGTTGAGGGTCATCATCCCCAGCGAGTACAGCAACGCGGCCTCACCGCGCTCGTTGCCCGTCCGTCTGACGGCGTTGAGCGCTGTCTCGTGCGTGTACAGCCAGTCCTCGACCCGGTGATCGGACTCGAACAGCGCGACCAGGGCGACAGCCAGCCCCCAGCACACCTCGTCCAGCCCGAGATGAGCTGCTTGCGACACGGCGAGAACCAGTGCCGCGCTCTCCAGCCGGAGCCAGCCGAGCGGGTCCACCAGGAGTTGATCGCGCACACCCGCCGGCAGCGTCCACGACCGCGCGGCACAGCGTGGCCCGTCACTGCCGTGGACGCGGCGGTGAGCGTCGACGGCCAGAGAGAGCCAGCAGTGCGACAGCCGGGACAGTGCGGCACGGCGCTCGCTCGGCACCTCGTCCACGGCCAGCCGCTCCAGGGAGAAGATGCGCACCAGGGCGTGCAGCCGGAACCGGTATCGGCCCGTGTCGTCCGCCTTCACCTCGACGAGGCGAGCCGCGGCGAGCTCGTCGAGGAGGTCGGCCGCGGAATCACCGTCGGCATCGAGCAACGGAGCGCACACCCAGGACGCGAAGTCCACCGGGCCGAGGAGCCCGAGCCTGGTGAACAGCTGCCGCGCACCCCGGCTGAGGCCGCTGCAGGAGGAAGCGATCGTCGCCCGGACGCTCATGTCGCCGAGGGTCAGCT
Source organism: Lentzea sp. NPDC042327 (assembly GCF_040647275.1). Taxonomy (NCBI): domain Bacteria; kingdom Bacillati; phylum Actinomycetota; class Actinomycetes; order Pseudonocardiales; family Pseudonocardiaceae; genus Lentzea; species Lentzea sp. NPDC042327. Next base: position 113,327 of record NZ_JBEZBX010000001.1, on the reverse strand, counting down.
CGTCAAGTCGCCGGGTTTCGTCCTTCAGACGGGAGACCATCTGCCTGATGCTCCAGTGCGGCCACTTCACGAGCTTGGCGGCCACGATCCGGACGGCAAGTGGCAGGCACTCGCACAGCCTGACCAGTTCGAGTGCCATGTCGGACTCGGCGGCCACGCGCTCGGGGCGGACCATCTTGCCGAGCAGTTCGACGCAGGCCGCCTCATCCAGGTTCTCGACGTGAACGTGCACGGCGCCGGGCAGGCTGGTGAGGGGGTAGCGACTCGTGACGATCACACAGCAGTTGGCGTTTCCCGGCATCAGCGTCGTGACGATGGCCGCGCTGTCGGCGTCGTCGAGCAGGAGCAGGACCTTGCGGTCGCCGAGCCAACTGCGGTAGACGGCCTTCCGGTGTTCGAGGTCCTCAGGAAGTGCCGCGGGGTGGAAGCCGAGTGAGCCGAGCAGCTTGGCCAGCACGTCCAGCGGGTCGCTGCGATGGCCGTCGCCGCCGGGGAGCTGAACGAAGATCGCGCCTTCGTCGTACAGGTGGTGGACGGCGTGCGCCACGTGAAGGGCCAGGGTCGTCTTGCCGACGCCTCCGTTGCCGTTGAGGCACACGACAGGCATGTATCGCCTGCCTTCCGCGGAACCCGATCCGGAAAGCTTCGCGACGATGGCGTCGACCACTTCCTCCCGGCCGGTGAAGTCGGCGACAGTCGGCGGGAGCTGCCGGGGGACGATGGCGTGAAAGTTGCCGGTGGTTTTCGGTCCAGAAGCAGTCCGGGGTGTGACCGACAGCGGATCGACCCGTCTCAGGAAGGACTTGTGCAGCCTGTGCAGCCGGTCGGATGGCTCCAGTCCGAGTTCTTCCCTGAGGGTGTCCCTGATTTCTTGGAACGACTCAAGGGCGTCCGCTTGCCGGTCAGACCGGTGCAGGGCGACCATGTGGAGCGCTCTCAGTGACTCGCGCAGCGGGTGAGCCCGGACGAGCTCACTCAACTCGGCGACGAGCTCGTGATGCCTGTCGAGTTCGAACTCCAGCTCGATGCACTCCTCGGTGGTCCTGATCTGTTCTTCTTCAAGCCGGATCGCCATTGTTCTGACCACCGCGCTCTCGACGTCCGCGGCCACCGCCGGGCCGCGCCAGAGCGCGAGCGCGGCACGCAGCTCAGCTGCCGCGTCCCTGATCTTCCCGGCGGCAGCCAGTTCTCGGCCGGAACTGACCATCCGGCGGAACGCGGTGGAGTCGAGCGAACCGGCGGGAAGATGGATCGTGTAGCCCATCAGGCTGGTGGCGATCGCATGGTCGTCACCGAATTTTCGCAGCTCACGCCGCAAAGCGGAGATGCAGGTGTGGATCTGTCCCTTGGCGGTGACGGGTGGATCCTCTCCCCATATCCCCTCGGTGATCCGGTCGAGCGATACGAGGCTTCCTTCCTGCATGAGGAGCATCGCCAACACGGTTCGCTGGCGGCCGTTCGGAAACTGCAAAGAAATTTGGCCGAGGGAGACGTCGAGCGAACCGAGGATCCTGAAATGCATGACACGAAGCCATTTCGACGTGATGGACGCGAGGTGGAGGGTCCGCGTCGTGGCGGACGATCCCGTGGTCGCTCGACAGGCGCGAGGCCCCGTTGGTCGTGGTCCGTCAGCGGGCGGTGGAGCACGGGGACCATCGCCGACGCGGTACCCAGACGGCGTCCACCGGACGTTCGACGGACACCACGCGGTCGGGTTCGAGTGACGACCCGGAGAGGATCATCCTCTGTCGAGGCGCGAACGACGGTCGGTCGACCGCGCCGATGACCTCCGGTGGGCCAAGAATGCGGAACCGCATAGGCTGCTCCTTCTCACCGCAAATTCCGGCCAACACCCGGGTTACGCCGTTCGGCGTGCCGCGTTCACTCTGAATGGTTCACGGGATACCCGGACGCGGTTCGCAGGCCGAACGAAAACGGGAGTGGCCGATAGCGATGCAGTAGGTCGGCGGCATGATCGCGTTCCTCTCATCGGCGCAACATCAGTGAATTATCATCATCCGTCGGTACGCTCACTTTCGTGAATGTCGGACAGCTACGGGCACTCGAACAGTGCGGCGCAGGTGAATGCGCGCTGTCCGCGGGAAAGGGCGGACGGCGGCGGACACACCGGAGGCCCCGAGTTGGCCACTGACTTCGCCCCGCAGCTCCTGCGGCGATTGTGTGATGATCTTCGGCGTCTGCGGACGCAGGCAGGCGGACCGAGTCTGCGGGTCCTGGAGGTGCAGCTCGGCCGGGGCAGGAGCCAGCTCGCGACGGTGCTGAACGGCCAGGTTCGGCGACTTCCAGACTGGGAACTGGTCAAGGGCTTGGTCACCAACTGCCACCGGTACGCCGACGAGAACGGCCGACTGGACCGGCTGTCGGTGGCAACCGGCATCGAAGAGCACTGGCGCCCCCGGTACACCCTGCTGGAGTACGCCTTCGGCGAGAAGTCCGCCGCACCAGTGAATCCCCACGGCGGCGGTGCCGACCACCCTGGCGGGATGCCGGTTCCCCGACAGCTTCCGTTGGCGGTGCGCCACTTCACGGGTCGCGCCCGCGAGCTGACGACGCTGGACGCCCTGGCCGAGACGACTGCCCGCGCGGGCACGGTGGTGATCGTCGCCATCAGTGGCACGGCGGGGGTCGGCAAGACCACGTTGGCCGTGTGCTGGGCGCACCGGGTGGCCGGCCGGTTCCGTGACGGGCAGTTGTACGTGGACCTGCGTGGCTTCGACCCCGGCGGCCGGGCGGTGGACCCGGCCGAGGCGGTCCGCCGTTTCCTCGACGCCCTGGAGGTGCCGCCAAGCCGCATTCCCGCCGATCTGGACGCCCAGACAGCGCTGTACCGCAGTCTGCTCGCCGACAAGCGCATGTTGATCGTGCTGGACAACGCCCGCGACGCCGTCCAGGTACGTCCGCTGCTGCCGGCCGCCCCCGGCTGTCTGGTCCTGATCACCAGTCGCAACCGGCTCTCCAGCCTGGTTGCCGCCGAGGGAGCGCACCCGCTCACACTCGACCTGTTCACCACCTCGGAGGCCCAGGACGCGCTGACCGATCGGCTCGGCCCCGACCGGGTCACCGCCGAGCCCGCAGCGGTCGACGAGATCGTCGGCCGCTGCGCGCGGCTGCCACTGGCACTGGCCGTGGTCGCCGCCCGCGCGGCGATGGACCCGGAGCTGCCGCTGGCGGCCGTGGTCTGGGAACTGGCCGGCGCACCGGGCCGGTCGGACGTCTTCGAGGACGGCGACCCACAGGCCGACGTCCGGGCAGCATTCTCCTGGTCCTACCAGGCACTGACCCCACCGGCGGCCCGGCTGTTCCGGCTCCTCAGCCTCCACCCCGGCCCGGACGTCACCGTCGCGGCCGCAGCCAGCCTCGCCGCCGTCTCCCTCCCGGAAGCGCGGGCGTCGCTGCTCGAACTGACCTCGGCGAGCCTCATCGCCAAGCGTCATCCCGACCGGCACACCTGGCACGACCTGATGCGTGACTACGCCGCACACCTGGCCCGGTCCACCGAACCCGAACCGGACCGCCGGGCCGCCGTCGGCCGGATCTTCGACCACTACCTGCACACGGCGTGCAACGCCAACCAGGTGCTGGACCCCGCCACGGACCACACCGAACCGGCCCCACCGGCCGGGGGAACCGTGCCGGAGCAGTTCACCGACTACCAGCGCGCACTCGACTGGTTCACCAGCGAACGCGCCGTCCTGCTCAACATCATCGAACACGCCACCACCGGCCGGGAGGCACAGGTCGGACAACTCGCCCAGGCGATCGCGGTCTTCCTGGACCGCCGGGGGCACTGGCACGACGGGTTGGTGATCTGGCGGACCGCGATCGCGGCCGCGGCTCGATTGGCCGATCGGGTCATGGAGGCGCGCGCCCACTGCCAGCTCGGCCGCGCGTACACGCGGTTGTACCGGTTCGACGACGCCGACAGCCAGCTCCACCGCGGCCTGGACCTCGCCGTCCAAGCCGGTGACCGCACCGAACAGGCGCACATCCACAACACCTTGTCCATCATGTGGGAGCGGTGGGGCGACCCGAAGCAGGCTCTCCGACACGACCACCAAGCCCTTGACCTGTACCGCGAAACCGGCCACCGGCTCGGGCAGGCCAGGTGCTACAACGCGATCGGCTGGCACCTCACGCTGCTCCGCGACCACGACCTGGCCCTGGCCTACTGCGAAAGAGCCCTCGTCCTCCTGCGAGAGCACAACGACCGGGCCGGTCAGGGCCTGGCACTGGACAGCCTCGGCCACATCCACCACCACCTCGGCCAGCACGCCCAGGCCGTCGTCTGCTACGAGCAGGCGCTGGAGGTGCACCGGGAGCTGGGCGACCAGTTCGGCGAAGCGGAAGCACTCGAGCACCTCGGCGACGTCCAGCACTACATGGGCGACAGCAGCCAGGCCTTCCGGTCGTGGCACAAGGCCCTCGAACTGCTCACCGGCCTCGATCACCCCAGCGCCGACAACGTCAAGGCCAAAGTCGCCGCCCATGGCGTCGGATCTACGTCGCGACACTCCACGGTGTGCCCTCCGGCCGCGTCCGGTGAGGGGTGAGGTGTAGCCATGTACGCCCGCGGCGACTGACGCACTCACGGGTGTCGGCGTGCGGTAGTCGGACCCACGGCGGTGCGAAGGCGCGGGAAGGCCGTTGTGCAGACGGCCTTCCCGCCCGGTCTCCTGTCTGATCCGGGGACGTTCAGTCCCGCGAGGGTGAGATCAGAGGCCGCCGGTGTCCTCGTCGGACGTCCGGCCGGTCGTCGGGGGGTCGAACCGCAGTTCACCGTCGATGAGGTCGAAGAGCTCCTCGTCGGTGGCGACGTCGAGTTCGAGGCCGGGCGACGTGGCCTCCCGCCCGCCGAGACGGACGAGCAGTTCCTGCAGGTGCTTGATGACGTCCGGCACGAGGTCTGGATCAGCGGTCATCGCCGGCTCGAGCCGGTCCAGCACCGCCAGGACGTCCTCGTCCTCGTCGCGCAGCTCGTCGTGCAGGTGGCGGGCGAGCGCCTCGGCGTCCGGATGTTCGAACACGAGCGTCCTGGACAGGGTCAGGCCGGTCGCGGCCGCGAGCCTGGTGCGCAGCTCGACGGACATGAGGGAGTCGAAACCGAGGTCCCGCAACGCCTGGTCGGACGGGATCGACTCCGGGTCGCTCTGGCCCCGGACGGCCGCGGCCTCGCTCTTCACCAGGTCCAGCAGGCGACTGCGGCGCTTGTCCGCGGGCAGGGCCGCCAACTCGTCGCGCAAGGTCACGTCACCCGAGCCGTCCACTTCGGACACGACCACGAACTCGTCGAAGAGGTGGCGCTCGCGGGCCGAGGAGAACAGCGACGCGAACTTGTCGCGGTCGAGGTCCGCCACGGTGAGCGCCGACTCACCGGCGGAGAGGGCCTCGTGCAGGGCCCGCAGAGCCAGTTCCGGTGCCAGCGCGCGCATTCCGGAACGGCTGAGCTTGGTCGCGAGCGTGTCGTCCGCGCCCATGCCGTCGCCGGCCCACATGCCCCACGCGACGGACGTCACGCGGTGGCCGTCGGCGCGCAGGCGATCCGCCAGCGCGTCGAGGCAGGCGTTGGCCGCGGCGTACGCACCCTGGCCGTTGCCGCCCCACACTCCGGCTGCGGAGGAGAACAAGACCGCTTCCTCGACCTGACCGGTGACGAGCAGGTCCTCCACCACCTGGGCGCCGGTGACCTTGGCCGCGAGCACGGTGGCGAGGTCCTGGCCGGACGTCTCGGTCAACGGCCGGGTCACGTTGACCCCGGCCGCGTGCACCACGGTGTGCACCGGCTGGCCCTGAGCCGCGAGTGAGGAGACCAGCTCCCCGACGGCGGTGCTGTCCGTGACGTCGCACGCCGCGGACGTCAGGCGGACGCCCTGCGCGGCGAGGTCCGCGTGCAGTTCTTCCTGCGCCGCACCTCGCCTGCTGGCCAGCACGACGTGCTCGGCACCTTCGGCCGCCAGCCAGCGGGTCAGGTGCGCACCCAGCGCGCCGGTGCCGCCGGTGATGAGGACGGTGCCCTCGGGGCGCCAGCGGCGGGCGGGGTTCCGGCGTGCCGCAGGCGCGGGAACGACCCGTCGCACCAGCACGTCCTCGTCGCGCACCGCGAACTGGTCCTCGCCGGCCGGATCGGCCAGCACGCCGAGCAGGCGGTCGACCGCACGGGCACCGGGGGTGGAGGGCAGGTCGACGAGACCGCCCCACGACCCGGGTTGTTCCAGTGCCGCCACCTGGCCGAGGCCCCACACCTGCGCCTGCACGGGGTTGCGCACCGGGTCGCCGGCGGAGGTGCCCACCGCCTGCTCGGTGAGCAGCCAGACGGGAATGCCCAGGTCGCCGGTCGCGGTGAGGAGCGCCAGCGTCGAGCTGAGCCCGGTGGAGACGCCCGACTCCTGGTGTTCGGCCAGGCCGAGCAGGGAGACGATCCCGTTGACGCGACCGACCGCGGACAGTCGTGCGGCGAGGTCGTGGTGGTCGTCGGCCAGCAGCTGGTGCACCCGCGCGCCGGAGTCGATCAGACCGGAGGTCAGTGCGCGCACCCAGGCCTGGCCGTGCTCGGGGTGGGCCACGACCAGCCAGGTGCCGGCGGGCCGGGCGGCGGAGACGGCCGGGACGGGGTTCCAGGCCACCCGGTAGCGCCAGTCGTTCGTTGCGGGTGCGGCGGCGTTCTGCCGCACCGCCTCCGCCCAGTAGCGCTCGCGCTGGAACGGGTACGTCGGCAGGTCGATCATCGGTGTCCGCGCGACGCCACCCACGCGTGCCCAGTCCACCGCGAGGCCGCGGACGTGAGCGGAGGCGACCGCCGTGACGGCGGTGAGGGCTTCCGGGCGGTCGCGGCGCAGCAACGGCGCGAACAGGCAGTCGTCCGCCGAAGCCAGACCTGCGGAACCGAGCGCGGTGAGCACCGCGTCAGGACCCAGTTCCAGGAACGTGCGAACGCCTTCGGCGGCGAGGGTCGTGACGGCGTCGTGGAAGCGCACCGCGTTCGCGGCGTGCCGCACCCAGTACTCCGCCGAGCGCAGGTCGTCTCCGGTGATCAGCTGACCGGTCACCGTCGACACCACCGCGACGCGTGCGGGGGAGTAGGTCAGCTCCTCCGCCACGCGCCGGAACTCGTCGAGCATCGGCTGCATCAGCGGGGAGTGGAACGCGTGGCTCACGGCCAGGCGCTTGGGCGAACCGAAGTGCCGCGCCACGGCCAGAACCGCGTCCTCGGCGCCGGACAGCACCAGCGACTCAGGGCCGTTGATCGCCGCGATCGCCACATCGCCGTCGAGCAGTGGAGCGACGTCGGCCTCCGCGGCACGGACCGCGACCATGACGCCACCGGCGGGCAGTGCCTGCATGAGGCGGCCGCGTGCGGTCACCAGCCGACAGGCGTCCGGCAGGGACAGCACTCCGGCGACGTGCGCCGCGGCGATCTCGCCGATCGAGTGGCCGGCGAGGAAGTCGGGGGTCACTCCCCAGTCGGCCAGCAGGCGGTGCAACGCCACCTCGACGGCGAACAGCGCGGGCTGCGCGAACTCCGTGTGGCTCAGCCGGTCCGGGTCCTCCGCGATGATCCGCGGCAGCTCCGGGTCGAGGTGGGAGAAGCACTCCGTCAGGGCCTCGGCGAACACCGGGTACGCCTGCGCCAGCGCGACCCCCATGCCGATCCGCTGGCTTCCCTGCCCGGAGAACAGGAACGCGGTGCCGCCGGTCGTGGTGTGACCGCGCACGACGCCTTCCGCCGACCGGCCGGCGCCGAGTGCCGAGAGGGCCGACAGCACCTCGGTGCGGTCCTCGCCCAGAACGACGGCGCGTTCCCGCAGCGCCGTCCTGCTGTGGTCCAGTGCCGCGCCGATGAGTGCGGGGGAGACGTCGGCACGACTGCTCGCGAACTCGTGCAGCTGCGTCGCCTGGGCCCGCAGGGCGGCGGCGGTCGCGCCGGACAACGGCCAGGCGGTCACCGCCGGGACGTCCACTTCGGACAACGCGGGTGTGGCGCCTGCTTCCTCGATGATGACGTGGGCATTGGTGCCACTGATGCCGAACGCCGAGACAGCCGCACGACGCGGTGATCCACCGGCGGGCCATGCCGTCGTCTCGCCGAGGAGCCGCAGCGATCCGGCCGACCAGTCGACGTGCGTGGTCGGTTCGGCTGCGTGCAGCGTGCGCGGGAGCGTCCCGTTGCGCAGGGCCAGCACCATCTTGATCATGCCGGCGACGCCGGCCGCCGCCTGGGCGTGGCCGATGTTGGACTTCAGCGAGCCCAGCCACACCGGGTTCTCGGAGGACCGGGCGCTGCCGTAGGTCTCCAGCAGCGCCTGCGCCTCGATGGGATCACCCAGCACCGTGCCGGTGCCGTGGGCCTCGACAACGTCGACGTCGCGCGCGGTGAGCCCGGCGGAGAGCAACGCCTCCTGCACGACCTCGACCTGCGCGCGGCCGTTGGGCGCGGTGAGACCGTTGCTGGCGCCGTCGGAGTTGATGGCGCTGCCACGCAGCACCGCGAGCACCGGGTGCCCGTTGCGCCGGGCGTCGGACAGCCGCTCCAGCAGCACCAGGCCGGCGCCCTCACCCCAGGCGGTGCCGTCGGCGTTCGCGGAGAAGGGCTTGCAGCGGCCGTCCGGCGCGAGCCCGCCCTGCTTCTCGAACTCCACGAACATGCCGGGGGTGGCCATGACCGTCGCGCCACCGGCGAGGGCGAGCGTGCACTCGCCTGCCTGGATCGACCGCGCGGCCGTGTGCACCGCCACCAGCGACGAGGAGCACGCGGTGTCCAGCGTGATGGCGGGCCCGCGCAGCCCGAACGCGTAGGAGATGCGGCCAGAGGCCACGCTCGCGGCCCCGCCCGTCAGCAGGTGACCGGCGAGTTCCTCGGACGGCGCGTGCATGCGGGGCCCGTAGTCCTGCGCCATCATTCCGGCGAAGACACCGGTCCGGCTGCCGCGCAACGACGACGCGTCGAGGCCCGCGCGTTCGAAGACCTCCCAGGCCAGTTCCAGCAGCAGGCGCTGCTGGGGGTCCATCGCGGCCGCTTCACGCGGTGAGATGCCGAACAGGTCGGCGTCGAAGTCGCCGGCGCCGTGCAGGAAGCCGCCGCGTGCGGTGGCGATCCGCACCGGGTGGTCCAGGTCCCAGCCGCGGTTGCCGGGGAGCTCGCTCGTCAGGTCGGCTCCCTCGACGAGCAGCTGCCACAGCTGTTCCGGGGAGTCGGCGCCAGGCAGCCTGCACGCCATCGCGACGATCGCGATCGGGTCGTCGTCCTGGGCGTTGCCGGCGTCGGGAGCCGTGATGGCGGCGGGAGCGGTGTCACCGCCGAGCCGGACGCGCAGCGCCTCGGCCAGCCGGGACGGGCTGGGGTGGTCGTAGACCGCCCCGGAGGGCAGCTTCGCGCCGGTGGCGTCGTTGAGCCGGCCGCGCAGCTCGACGGCCATGCGCGAGTCCAGACCCATCTCCTTGAAGGTGAGGTCCGGGTCGACGGCGGCGGCGTCGGCGTGTCCGAGCACGATCGCGGTGTGCGCCAGGACGAGCCGGAGCAGTTGCCGCCCGTTCGCCGAGGGCGTCTGCGCAACGCTCTCCTCCTGCTCGGCGACGACCGCCGCGGGAGCTGCCGGTGCCGGACGGGCACCGGTGGCCGGAAGCCAGAACGGCCGCCGCTGGAACGGGTAGGTGGGCAGCCGCAGTCGCGCGCAGGTCCTGGGGGAGAGGGCCTGGTGCCAGTCGACGGCGACTCCGCTGGTGTGCAACGAAGCCGCGGAGCTCAGCACGCGCGCCCAGTCACCGTCGTCGCGCCGCAGGGTCTCGACGACGACCGGGTCGGCGCCGGCCGCTTCGGCGGTTTCCGCGACCGCGCCGGTGAGGACCGGGTGCGGGCTGATCTCCACGAAGACGGAGTGGCCTTCGTCGAGCAGGGTCGCGACGGTGGGGGCCAGGAGAACGGCCTGACGCAGGTTGTCGTACCAGTAGCCGGGGTCGAGCGGCCGCGAGACCGGTTCGCCGGTGACGGTGGAGTAGAACGCGATGTCCGGTTCCCTGGCGGTGATGTCGCCCAGGTCGGTCAGCAGTTGCTCGCGCACGGCTTCGACGGCGGCGCAGTGGGAGGCGTAGTCGACGGCGATGCGACGCGCCCGGCCACCCTCGTTCTGGCACAGGGCCACGAACGACTCGACGTCCTCGATGGGGCCGCACACGACGGTGGAGGTCGGGCTGTTGATCGCGGCGACCTCGAGCCGTTCCGTCAGCCGGGAGCGGACCTCCGCCTCGGACAGCGCCACCACGGCCATCGTGCCGGTACCGGCGAGCACCTGGAGAGCGCGGGACCGCAGGGCCACGACCTTGGCCGCGTCCTCGAGGGTGAGCGCACCCGCCACGCAGGCAGCCGCGATCTCACCCTGGGAGTGGCCGACGACCGCGTCGGGACGCACACCGAGGGACTGCCACAGGGCGGCCAGCGACACCATGACCGCGAAGAGAGCGGGCTGGACCACGTCGACGCGGTCGAGCCCTTCGCCGTCCTTCAGCACGTCGTGCAGCGACCAGTCGGTGAACGGGGCCAGCGCCCGCGCGCACTCGTCGATCCGGTCGCGGAAGACGGGGGAGGACTCCAGGAGCGCGGCCGCCATGCCGATCCACTGAGAACCCTGGCCGGGGAAGACGAAGACGGTCTTGCCGGGTGTGCGGGCCTGGCCCTGGACGGTGCGCCCGTCGGGCAATCCGTCCGCGACCGCGTGCAGCGACCGCAGCAGGTCCTCGCGGGTGGCGGCGATCGTGACGGCGCGGTGCCGGAAGGGCGTCCGGGTGGTGACGGTCGCGTGGGCGAGGTCGGCGAGGTCGACGTCCGGCGCGGCGTCGAGGTGGGCGGCGAGCTGGGCGGCCTGGGCGTGCAGAGCCTGCTCGGTGCGGCCCGACAGCAGAACCGGCACGGCGCCGACCTGCTCGGCGGAGGGCTGCGGCGAAACGGCCGCAGGCGCTGAGGCGAGCACGACGTGGCAGTTCGTCCCGCCCATGCCGAACGAGCTGACGCCGGCCAGGCGGGTGTCGCTCTCCGGCCAGGGTTCGGTGGAGGTGACCACCCGCAGGCCCAGTTCGGTGAGCGGGATGTCCGGGTTGGGCCGGTCGTGGTTCAGGCTGCGCGGGATCACGCCGTGTTCCACGCTCAGGGCGGTCTTGATGAGACCGAGGATCCCTCCGGCGCCTTCGAGGTGACCGATGTTGGTCTTGACCGAACCGACGGGCAGGGGCTCGGCTCCCGCGCGGACCGCGCCCAGCGCCGCCGCCTCCAGCGGGTCACCGACCGGAGTGCCGGAACCGTGCAGCTCGACGTACTGGAGGTCGCCGGGCGCCACGCCGGCGTCGGCGCAGGCGGCTCGCACGACCTCGGCTTGAGCCTCGGCACTCGGCACGGTGAGGCCGTCGGTGGACCCGTCGTTGTTGACCGCGCCACCCAGGAGCACGCAGTGCACCGGGTCGCCGTCCGCGAGCGCACGCTCCAGCGGCTTGAGCACGACCACCCCGGCACCCTCCCCGCGGACGAAGCCGTTGGCCCGCTCGTCGAAGGTGAAGCACCGGCCGTCGTCGGACAGCCCGCCGAAGCGCGACGCGGTGACGGCACCGGCGCGCAGCAGGTTCAGGTTCACACCGGCGACGATCGCCAGCTCGGACTCGCCGGAGCGCACGCTGGTCGCGGCCAGGTGCGTCGCGACCAGGGAGGACGACTGGGCGGTGTCGACGGTCATGCTCGGACCGCGCAGGCCCAGGGCGTAGGAGACGCGGTTGGCGATGACGGCCCGCTGGGTCCCGGTCATGGTGGTGCCGGAGATGGTGTCCTCGTCCGCGTGGCTCAGGATCGCGTAGTCGTCGCGCAGCGCGCCGACGAACACACCGACGTTCCTGCCGCTCAGCGTCGCGGGCACGATGCCCGCGTCCTCCAGCGCCGTCCAGGACAGTTCGAGGACGAGGCGCTGCTGGGGGTCCATCGCGGCGGCCTCGCGCGGAGAGATCCCGAAGAACTCGGCGTCGAAACCCGCGACGTCGTCCACGAAACCGCCGAACCGCGCGTCCTGCGGTGCGGTCGTGGCGTCCCAGCGGTCGGACGGCACGGCGGAGATGGCGCTCTCACCGGAATGGAGCAGTCGCCAGAAATCCTGGAGATCACGAGCGCCGGGTGCTCGGCACGCCATTCCCACAACGGCGATGGCGTCGCGCGGGTGGAGCTGACCGGCGTTCATCAATTGACCCCCGTGGATCGATCGGCAGCGGTGTGAATCGATGAAAGACCACCGCGGGCCGCCAATGCGAATGACTGTTCCGGTTTTCGGAACTCCTCGTCGACGGGTCGCTGAGCAGGGATTCCACTGTGTCGGGCGTCTCATCGCAGGCGTACCGGAAAACGGAACGCGCCCTCGGGTGGAGTCCGCTCGGCCTCTAACTTCGGTGAGGCACACCCTGCAGTCACTGCGAAACGCGCCGCCGCTCGAGTCGAGTGAACGCGCCCCGGCTCGCAGATTCGCAGTGACGTCGGGACCGCGGACCTCGTCCTCTCGGACCCGTTCGGGTTTCACGAAGCGCAGTTCGAGCAGAAGAAGGGTGATATCCGATTACCGACGAGAACAAGCTCCGCGACTACCTCAAGCGGGCGACCACGAACCTCCAGCAGGCGCGCGAGCAGCTCAAGGCCGCCGAGAACCGCAACCACGAGCCGATCGCGATCATCGGCATGGCCTGCCGCTACCCCGGTGACGTCACCACGCCGGAGGCGTTGTGGGAGCTCGTGCGCGAGGGCCGTGACGCGATCAGCGAGTTCCCCGCCGACCGCGGGTGGGACGTCGGCTACGACCCCGACGGCGAGACGCCCGGCACGACCAGCACCCGCCGCGGCGGCTTCCTGGCCGACGCGGCCGGCTTCGACGCCGACTTCTTCGGCATCAGCCCCCGCGAGGCCCTCGGGATGGACCCCCAGCAGAGGCTGCTGGTCGAGGTCGCCTGGGAGGCGCTCGAACGCGCGGGGCTCGTCCCCCAGAAGCTGCGGGGCAGCGAGACCGGTGTGTTCGTGGGCGCGGTCCACAACGACTACGAGTCCCTGCTCCGCGGTGTGCAGGAGACCGAGGGGTACCTGCTCACCGGCAACGCCGGCAGTGTCGCGTCCGGTCGCATCTCCTACACGCTCGGCCTGCGCGGCCCGGCCATGACCATCGACACCGCCTGCTCCTCGTCCCTCGTCGCCATCCACGAGGCCACGAACTCCCTGCGCTCGGGTGAGTGCGGACTCGCGCTGGCGGGCGGTGCCACGGTGATCTCCACGCCGGGCACCTTCGTCGAGTTCAGCAGGCAGCGCGGCCTCGCCGCCGACGGCCGCTGCAAGTCCTTCGCCGCGGGGGCCGATGGCACCGGGTGGAGCGAGGGCGCCGGCGTCGTCGTGCTGGAACGGCTCAGCGACGCCATCGCCAACGGCCACTTCGTGCACGCGGTCATCCGCGGTTCCGCGATCAACTCCGACGGCGCCAGCAACGGTCTCACCGCGCCCAGCGGTCCCGCCCAGGAGGCGGTCATCCGCCAGGCGTGCGCGAACGCCAGGCTGACCACGGCGGACGTGGACGTCGTGGAGGCGCACGGCACCGGCACGACGCTCGGTGACCCCATCGAGGCACGCGCACTGGCGGCCACCTACGGCAAGCGCCGCGAGCAGCCGTTGTGGCTGGGTTCGCTCAAGTCCAACATCGGCCACTCCCAGGCAGCCGCGGGCGTCGGTGGTGTCATCAAGATGGTGCAGGCGCTGCGCAACAGCGAGCTTCCCCGCACGCTGCACGTCGACCGGCCGACGCCGGACGTCGACTGGTCCGGGATGTCGCTGCTCACCGGCAACGTGGCGTGGCCGAAGCTCGAACGGCCGCGTCGTGCCGCTGTCTCGTCGTTCGGCATCAGCGGCACCAACGCCCACCTGATCCTCGAAGAGGCACCCGAGCAGACCCGGCCCACCGCGGAGACGACGCTTCCCGCCGTGCCGTTCGTCCTGTCGGCCAAGACCGACGACGCGGTGCAGGCGCAGGCCGACCAGCTCCGCGCGTTCCTGACCGGCCATCCTGAAGCCGGGCTCGCCGACGTCGCCGCCGCGCTGGCCACCACGCGCACGCACTTCGCCCGCCGAGCCGGCTTCGCGGCCGCCACCGCGGAGGAGGCCGTGGACAACCTGACCCGCCTCGTGCCGGCCGGCCGTGACGGGAAACTGGCGTTCCTGTTCTCCGGACAAGGTTCCCAGCGCCTGGGCATGGGCGCCGGCCTCTACGACATCTTCCCCGTCTTCGCCAAGGCGCTCGACGAGGTCTGCGCGCTGCTCGACGTCGACGTCAAGGCCGTGATGTTCGGCGACGACGCTGACCTGCTGAACCAGACGGGCTTCACCCAGCCCGCGCTGTTCGCGTTCGAGACGGCTCTGCACCGGCTGTTCGAGGACCTCGGCGTGGTCCCCGACCACGTCATGGGCCACTCGATCGGCGAGATCACGGCCGCCCACGTGTCGGGCGTGCTGTCGCTGACCGACGCCTGCAGGCTCGTCTCCGCTCGTGCGCGGCTCATGCAGTCCCTGCCCGCCGGCGGTGCGATGCTCGCCGTGCAGGCCGCCGAGGACGAGATCGACCTGACGGGTCTGGAGGACCAGGTCTCGATCGCCGCGGTCAACGGTGAGCGCGCGATCGTGCTCGCCGGCGCCGAGGACGCGGTCGCTCGCCTGGAGGAGAGGTACCGCGCCGACGGCCGCCGGACGACCCGGTTGAAGGTCAGCCACGCCTTCCACTCGCCGCTGATGGACCCCGTGCTCGACGAGTTCGCGGACGCCGTGCGCACCATCGAGCACTCCGCTCCGGTCATTCCGTTCGTCTCCAACGTCACCGGCCGTCCCGTCACCGCCGAAGAACTGGCGGACCCGCGCTACTGGGTCCGGCACGCCCGCGGTGCCGTGCGGTTCGACGACGGTGTTCGCTGGCTCGCCGCCAACGGCGTCACCACCTTCGTGGAGGTCGGGCCGACCGCGGTGCTGATGCCGCTCGCCGCCCGAGCCACGGGTGGCACGGTCATCGCCACCGGCATGCGGGCGCGCACCGAGGACGTCGGCGTGATCGAGGCGCTGGCCCGGGTCCACGGGCACGGGCACGACGTGGCCTGGGACCGGTTCTTCCCGGCGCGTTCGACCGTGCCGCAGGGCTTGCCGGTCTACCCCTTCCGGCACCAGCGCTTCTGGCCTGCCGCGCAGGCGCCCCTCGGTGCCGCCGCCACCTTCGGTCAGGACGCGTCCGACCACCCGCTGGTGCGCAGCATCGTCGAGCTGCCGGACGGCACGACCGTGTTCACCGGTGTGCTGGCCGTCGACATCCCCAGCTGGCTGCCGGACCACTGCGTGCACGGCAAGCCGATCCTGCCCGGCACCACGTTCGTCGACATGACCCTGTGGGCCGGCCGTCAGCTCGGCTGCAACCGCATCGACGAGATCAACCACCACGTGTTCGTCTCGGGCGAGCCGGGCCGCGTCCGCCAGCTGCGACTGGTGGTCGAGGCCGCCGACGAGGCCGGTCTGCGCGCCTTCACCGTGCACTCCCGGTTCACCGATGAGGCGCACGGCGAGTGGATCCACCACGCCACCGGCGCGCTCGCGGCCGACGCCGCGACCCCGAGGCCGTTCGAGGTCCAGTGGCCGCCGGCTGACGCCGAGGTCATCCCGATCGAGGGTTTCTACGAGCGGCTCGCCGACGCCGGACTCGGCTACGGGCCCTACTTCACCGGCATCCGGGCCGGCTGGCAGGGCGACGGCGTCCGGTACGCCGAGGTCTCCCTGCACGAAGGCGCGGACCTGAGCACCTACGGGATCCACCCGGCGTTGCTCGACGCCACGCTGCAGCTCGCCGCCGTCGGCTCGGAGCCCGGCAGCGAGTACCAGGTGCGCGTGCCCTTCGCCTGGTCGGGCGTCACGCTGCACACCACCGGGGTCGACTCGGTGCGCGTGCGACTGACCCAGCAAGGCATCGACACCATGGCCATCGACATCACCGATCCGAACGGCACCCCGGTCGCGACGGTCGACTCGATCACCCTGCGCCCGGTGTCGTCCGAGCAACTGCGGGCGTCCACCTCCACCCGAGGCGGCCTGCTGCACCGGCTCGACTGGCAGCCCGTGACGACGGGCACCGCGGGCGACGTCCCGCCGGTGGTGCGGATCAGCACAACGGGCACCGACCCGGTGGCTGAGACGCACGACGTCCTGCACCGCGCGCTGCGCACCGTGCAGGACACCGACGGCCCGATCGTGCTGCACACGACCGACGCCGTCTTCACCGGGCAGGTGGACGTCGCCGCGGCTTCGGTGTGGGGCCTGGTCAGGTCCGCCCAGTCGGAGCACCCCGGCCGCTTCGTGCTGGTCGACGGTGCCGACGACGAGGCGTTCCGGCAGGTGCTTCCCGCCGCGGTCGCCACCGGCGAGCCGCAGCTGGCCGTGCGCGGCGGACGCGTCCACGTGCCCCGGCTGGCGAACGCCCAGACCGGCACCGGCAGGACCGTCCTCGATCCCGAGGGCACCGTCCTCATCACCGGCGGCTCCGGCGGTCTCGGACGTCTGCTGGCCCGCCACCTGGTGGTGCGGCACGACGCCAGGCACCTCCTCCTGCTCAGCAGGCGCGGTGAGGCCGCGGACGGTGCGGCCGAGCTGAAAGCCCAGCTGGCCGAGCTCGGTGCCACCGCGACCTTCGCGGCCTGTGACGCCGCCGACCGGGACGCGCTGGCCGCGGTACTGGCCGCGATCCCGGCGGAGCACCCGCTCACCGCGGTCGTGCACGCGGCGGGCGTCGTCGACGACGGCGTCCTCAGCGACCTGACGCCCGAGCGCGTCGACGCCGTGCTGCGTCCCAAGGTCGACGCGGCCTGGTACCTGCACGAGCTCACCCAGGATCTCGGTCTTCGTTCGTTCGTGCTGTTCTCCTCGGCATCCGGCCTGCTCGGCCTGCCGGGACAGGCGGCCTACGCGGCGGCGAACACGTTCCTCGACGCGCTGGCCGACCTGCGGCACGGTGCAGGGCTGCCCGCGACGTCGCTGGCCTGGGGCCCGTGGGCCGGAACCGAGCAGGACGGTGGCATGGCGGCCCGGCTGAGCGACGTCGACCGGAAGCGGCTCCTGCGCCTCGGCGTCGTGCCGATCAGCGGTGAGGAGGGCCTGGGCCTGTTCGACGACGCCGTCGCCTCGGACGCCGCGGTCCTGGTGCCCGCACGGTTCTCGGTGCCGCAGGACGGCTCGGCGGCCCCGGTGCTGCGCGGCTTCGTCCGCACCAAGCCCTCGAAGGCGGCCAAGCCGGTGACGGCCGACCGCGCCGACCTGGCAGCGACTCTGGCCTCGGCACCGGCCGAGGACCGCGTCGACATCGTCCTGGCGGTGGTCCGCGAGCACGTCGGCGCGGTGCTCGGCCACACGACGCCGAGCTCGGTCGAACCGCACCGGGGCTTCATGGAGATCGGGTTCGACTCGCTCACCGCGCTGGAACTGCGCAACCGCCTCAACTCGGCGACGAAGCTCAAGCTGCCGGCCACGGCCCTGTTCGACCACTCGTCCCCGAAGGCGCTGGCCGAGCACCTGGTCGGCACGCTCTGCGCCGACCTCGACGAGCCGGTGGCGGAAGGGGGCGGCGCAGCCCGTTCCTTGGCCGCCGAGATCGAGTCGTCCAGCGACGACGAACTGCTGGCATTCCTCGACCGCGAGTTCGGAGTCTCCTGATGAGCAACGACGACAAGCTGCGGTCCGCGGTCAAGAAGCTGGCCGTCGACCTGTTCGAGACCAGGGAGGAGCTCCGTGCGGTGAAGAACCGCGCGGAGGAGCCGATCGCCATCGTGGGCATGGCGTGTCGTTACCCCGGCGGTGTGCGGTCGCCGGAGGACCTCTGGCAGGCCCTCGTGGACGAGCGCGACGCCACGAGCGAGTTCCCCGAGGACCGCGGCTGGGACCTGGAGGCGCTCTACGACCCGGACCCCTCGAAGTCCGGTCACAGCTACACGCGACGCGGTGGTTTCCTCGACGACGTCGCCGGCTTCGACGCCCCGTTCTTCGGCATCGCGCCGAAGGAGGCCCTGGCGATGGACCCCCAGCAGCGGCTGCTGCTGGAAACCTCGTGGGAGGCCCTGGAGAACGGCGGTCTGGACCCGCGGGCGCTGCGCGGCAGCCAGGTCGGCGTCTTCGTCGGCGAGATGTACCACGACTACGGTCCGCCGTCGCACCTCGCGCCCCCGGCCGTCGAGGGGCAGCTCACCATCGGGATCGCGGGCAGCGTCGCCTCCGGGCGCATCTCCTACCTGCTCGGCCTCGAAGGCCCGACGTTCACCGTCGACACCGCGTGCTCGTCCTCACTGGTGACGCTGCACCTGGCGTCCCGGGCGCTGCGGTCGGGCGAGTGCTCCATGGCACTGGCCGGCGGCGTCACCGTGATGGCGACTCCGGGGTCGTTCACCGAGTTCAGCCGTCAGCGCGCGTTGTCGCCGGACGGCCGCTGCAAGCCGTTCTCGGCCGACGCCGACGGTGTGGCCTGGGGCGAAGGCGCGGGCATGCTCCTGCTCGAACGCCTCTCGGACGCGCGGGCCAACGGGCACCCGGTGCTCGCCGTGGTCCGCGGCTCCGCGATGAACTCCGACGGCGCGAGCAGCGGACTCACCGCACCGAGCGGCCCCGCCCAGCAGCGGGTCATCCGGTCCGCCCTGGCCTCCGCCGGGCTGACCAGCGACCAGATCGACGCGGTGGAGGCGCACGGCACCGGCACGCCGCTGGGTGACCCCATCGAGGTCCAGGCGCTCGACGCGGTCTACGGGTCCGGCCGGGACCGGCCCCTGTGGCTCGGCTCGCTGAAGTCCAACCTCGGCCACACCCAGGCCGCCGCAGGTGTCGCCGGTGTGATCAAGACCGTGCAGGCCATGCGCCACGGCATGTTGCCGCGCACCCTGCACATCAGCAAGCCCACCCCCTTGATCGATTGGGCCACGAGCCCGGTGCGGCTGGTGACCGAGGCGACTCCGTGGCCGCGGGGCGAAGAGCCCCGCCGCGCCGGTGTGTCCGCGTTCGCCATCAGCGGCGCCAACGCGCACGTGGTGCTGGAGGAGGCACCGGCCGCGGACGCACCGCCGCCGGTCGAGCGCGTCTCGACGCCGTGGATCCTGTCCGCGGAAACCGCTCAGGCACTGCGACTTCAGGCCGCACGCCTGCGCGAACACCTCCTGAGCCACCCCGACCTCCATCCGGGCGACGTGGCTGTGTCGCTCACGAGGCGAACGCGGTTCAAGCACCGTGCGCTCGTACGGGGAGGGCACCTCGCCGGCCTCGCCGCCGTCGCCGCGGGGGAGGAGACGGCCGGCGTCCTGACCGGCGTCGCCGGATCCGCTCCGCTGCAGTTCGTCTTCTCCGGCGTTGAGCCCTCCGCGATCGGACACGACCTCTTCGACGCGCACCCGGTGTTCGCGGACGCTTTCGACGAGACGTGCCAGGCCTTCGGCCGACCGCGGGACGTTGTCCTGCGGGAGAACGGACTCGTCGCGCTGTTCGCGTTGCAGGTGGCGCAGTTCCGGCTGGTGCGGTCGTGGGGTGTGAAACCGGACCTGCTGCACGGTGATGGCGTCGGTGAGCTCGTGGCCGCCCACCTGGCGGGTCTGCTGTCCCTGCCGGAAGCCGCGCGGCACGCCGTCGCCCTGAACAAGGGTGAGACCGTCTCGTACCGACGTCCTCGGTTCCCGCTGGCGCGCGATGTCACGAGCGGTGCGGGGTGGAGGTCCGCCACCGAGGACCTGGCCGTCACGCGACTGGAGATCGGAGCGGCCTGCTCGAACCGCGAAGAGCTGCTCTCGGCTCTGGGCGTGCTCGCCGTCACGGGTACCGAGGTCGACCTGGCGGCCGCGTTCGCCGGTTCGGGGACCGCGGTTCCGTTGCCCACCTACGCCTTCGAGCGTCGTCGCTACTGGATCGACAGCACCGCGGCCACCGACGCCGCGCCGCCGCAGGCTTCCGTCGTCGAGCTGGCGACCGGTGGCAGCGTGCACACCAGCCGGCTGTCGCCCGGTCACCAGGGCTGGCTCGCCGACCACCGGGTGGGTGACGACGTCGTCGTTCCCGGCACCGCGTTGCTGGACATGGTCCTGCGGACGGGGGCCGAGCGGATCGACGAGATCGTCTTCACCGCTCCCGTGACCGCACCGGCCGAGGTGCAGCTGCACGTGTCCACAGTGGACGAGCACGGCGACGGCACCGTCGTGGTGTCCGCGCGGGCTTCCGAGAAGTCGCCGTGGACCGAGCACGCCCGCGCCAGGGTGACGGCACCGGCGAAAGCTCCCGCCGCGCTCACCGAATGGCCTCCGGCCGACGCACAGCCGGTCGAGATCGCGGGGCTGCACGACCGGCTGGCTGAGCGCGGCCTGACGTACGGTCCTGCCTTCCGCGGCCTCGAAGCGTTGTGGCGCAGGAACGACGAGCTGTTCCTGGACGTGCGCCTGCCCGTCGCGGCGGGGGAGCACGTGCTGCACCCGGCACTGCTCGACGCGGCGTTGCACCCGCTCGCTGCCGGCTACCTGCTGGCGGACACCACGGGCACGCGGTTGCCCTTCGCGTGGAGGGGTGCGCAGGTGCACACGCCCGGCGCCACCGCGCTGCGCGTGCGCATGACGGCGACCGGTGCCGACGGGGTGTCGATCTCCGCTTGGGACACCAGGGGTGTTCCCGTCTTCACCGCCGACGAACTGGTCGCGCGACCGGTCACTCTCGCGGTGGACGACGTGCTGCACCAGGTCGAGTGGGTGCCGGCCACACCGGTCGCGGCGGGCTCGTTCGTGAAGCTGGACGACATCGTGCCGACCGCGGTGGAAGGCGCCACCCTGCCGGAGCGAGTGCGTTCGGCACTGGAAGAGGTCACCGCCTTCACCCGGCGCCGGCTCGCCGAGCGGAACGACGTGCTGGTGCTGGTCAGCGGTGAGGTCGAGAGCGACCCGGTGCGCAGCGCCGTCTGGGGCCTGCTGCGGTCCGTGCAGACCGAGCACCCCGGCCGGATCCAGCTGGTCGACACCGACGGTGACGTCGTGCTCGCCGACGACCGCCAGGTCCTGGTTCGCAACGGCAAGCCGTACGTCCCGCGGCTCCGCAAGGCGACGGCCAGTCCGGTGCCGGCCTGGCGGGGCGGCACCCTGCTGGTCACCGGCGCCGGTGGCGTCGTCGGTTCGGCACTGGCCCGGCACGCCGCCGTCGCCCACGGGATCGACCGGTTCGTCCTGGTCAGCCGTCGCGGTGCGGAATCGCCCGAAATGCAGGCGATCGCGGCGGAACTGCGCGACCTCGGCGCCTCCGTGGTCGTGGAGGCCTGCGACGCGGGCGATCACGACCAGGTCGCGACACTGATCAAGGGCATCCCTGATCTGCGCGGTGTCGTGCACGCGGCCGGAACCACGTCCGACGCGGTCTTCGAACGCCTCACCAGCGGGGACTTCGACCGCGTGCTGGCCTCGAAGGTCGACGCGGTGTCGGCCCTCGACGAACTGACCCGTGAGCTCGACCTCGACTGGTTCGTCGTCTGCTCGTCCGCGGCAGGCTGGTGGGGCACCGCCGGGCAGGCGAACTACGCCGCGGCCAACGCGTCCGTGGACGCCATCGTGCGCCGCAGGCGCGCGACCGGTCTCGCGGGGATCTCCCTCGCGTGGGGGCTGTGGGCGGAACAGGGCGCGCTCGGTGCTCACCTCGACGACGTGGACCTGCGACGTCTCGCCCGCAGCGGTGTGCTGCCGCTGTCGACCGAGGACGCGCTGTCGGCCTTCGACAACGCGCTGGGGTCCGCTGAGGCCGTGCTCCTGCCGGTGCGGCTGGCGCCCGCTGCCGGGCCCGTCCCGGCCCGTGGCCGCGTCATCACGAACGAGCCCAGGCTGAGCGGTCTCGGACACAGCGACCTCGTCGCCGCGATCACGGACATGGTCGCCGAGGCTCTCGGTCACCGCGTCGAGGACGTGTCACCGGACGCCGCGCTGCTCCAGATGGGTCTGAGCTCGCTCACCGCACTGGAACTGCGCAACGCGCTGGAACGGGCCTCCGGCACCTCGATCCCGCTGACGACGCTCTTCGAGCACCCCACGCCGCAGAGCCTGGCCAAGTACCTGCGCACCCGGTTCGAGGCGGCTTCGGCCGGTTCCACCTCCACGCCGGCTCCGGTGTCGATGACGGGCACCACCGTCCTGCTGACCGGTGCGACCGGTGGCCTGGGTCGGTTGTTCGCGGAGTCGATGGCTTCCGCCGGCGCGAACCTGGTGCTGACCGGCCGGGACGGCGCGGCACTGGCCGAAGTGGCGGAATCCGCGCGCTCCCTCGGTGCCGAGGTCGTCTTCGACACCGCGGACATCATGGACGAAGCCGGTGTGGCCGGCGTCGTCAAGCAGGCCGTCGACACCTTCGGTTCGGTGGACGTGCTGGTCAACAACGCGGGCATCGCCGGCCCGATCGGACCCCTGTGGGAGACCGACGAGGACGAATGGTGGCGGGGCATGGAGGTCAACCTCCGCGGCACGCTGAAGGTCTGCCGTGCCGTGTTGCCCGGCATGGTCGAACGGGGTTCGGGCCGCATCGTGAACATCGTCAGCTCCGCGGGCAGGCACCGCTGGCCGAGCGCTTCGTCCTACTCGGTGTCGAAGGCCGCCATGATCAAGGTGGCGGACAACCTGGCCCCTGAGCTGCTCGGCACCGGCGTGTCGGTGTTCAGCTACCACCCGGGCCTGGTCGACCTGGGCATCACGAAGCAGGCCCTGGACCTCGAACCCACCGGTGACAAGTGGGGCGACCGGATGCAGGAGTGGCTGAGCGAGCAGCGCGAGCAGGGGCGGTTCGCCGCACCGGAGCGTGCCGCGGAAGTGCTGATGGAGCTGGCGTCCGGAAAGGCGGACCCGCTGTCGGGCCGCTACCTGACGCCCGAGGACGACGTCGAGTCGATGCTGGAGCGCATGGCTTGACGTGCGCCGCTCAGCCCACCTGCCGGCCGTTGGCCGTGCTGGTGGGCCGGGCGGTGGCCAACACGGCCGCCATGGTGGCGACCCTGCGCAGCGCGATGGTGGTGCGCGGCACGTCCAGCCGTTCAGGACTGGCGACGCTGATCGCGAGGAACGGCAGCTCACCGCCGATGCGCACCGGTATCGCCACGGTGCAACCGCCGCGTCCGGCGTCCTCGGTCACGACCGCCATGTCGCGCGTGCGCACGGTGCGCAGGTCGAGCATCAGCTGTTCCGGCCTGACACCGGCCGCGGCGGCGACCTCGTCGACGCGCTCGCGGAGATCCGGCCTGAACGCCAGCAGGGCGCGTCCGGTGGCGGTGTTCGCGGCTTGGCGCAGCGACGGCTGGCGTTGCACGTACCCGGCCAGTTCGTGGCGGTAGAGCAGTTCGACGTAGCGGACCTGCGTGCCGTTGAGGACGTCCAGGGCGACCATGCCGCGAGTGCGGTTCTGCAGGTCGACCAGGAGCGGGTTGAAGATCCGGCGCAGTCGTTCGGCCTTGGCCCGGTCGCTGTGCCGGGTCATGTCGTGGAGGTGGTCGCCGAGCACGAAACCACCCTCGGAAGGAGCCACGAGGTTGAGGTCGGTCAGCACGCCGAGCACGCGGTGGACCGACGACTTGGGCCGGCCACACCGCCTGGCCAGGTCGGAGAGCGACATCGCGCCCTCGGCTCCAGCCAACTCCTCGATCAACGCGAGCGCCTTGCGCAGAGGACCACCCGGCGCGTTGCGGGCTTCTGAAAGCGACTCCACCGGCACGACTCCTGGGGATGTGGCTGGATCGAGCGGGATCAGTTGGCCTGCTTCAGGTCGTCCAGCACAGCCGCGCTCGGTCGGGCGCAGCGCAGCAGGTCCGAACGCATGGCGCGAACGGCGTACTTGAGGAGGGCGGTGGTGAAGTCGACGTTGATCGTTTCCGCCGGACCCCAGACGCTGATCGCCATGCGGGGCAGGTGGTCTCCGGCCACGAGGGAGGCGGCGACACCGATCACCCCGCTGTACAACTCGCCGTTCGCCACCACGACGGCGTCCGGGTCGCGGGACCGCAGGGCACGGCCGATCGCGGTGCAGTGCGCGGGAAGCATCGTGGGCACTCGTTGCACGAGGCACAGGTGCCGCAGGTCGTACTGCACGTCGACCTGGCGGACGTGCGATCCCGCCAAGATCCCGGTGCTGACGACACCGCCCGTCCTCTCCCGCAGGTCGATGATGTGCGGTGCCAGCGTGGACTTCAGCACCCGATCGACCCGCGCCCGCGCGCTGTCGTCGATCAGGTCGAACAGACAGTCACCGATCTCGTACCCGCTCGACGTGCGCCGGACGAGGCTCGAACCCGTGAGGGCGTCCATCATCCGGTGCAGGGAGGACTTCGGCAGGCCGGACGCGCGCGCCAGTTCTGCGAGTGTCATCGCTCCCGAAGAGGACAACAGCTCGACGAGCTCGAAGGCCTTCTTGACCGGGCGGCCTCGCACGGCCTCCTCGCTGGACAAAGACGTGTCCTCCTGCGGCAAGTGGCTTGTCGGCGCACGGAGCGCCGCTGGCAAAGCCCACTGTCAATCAGGACGAAGTGCCGGGTACTGCGGAGAACCGCAGTACCCGGCGCGACCGGGCGAAGTCACATCCGCAGCACGAAGCCTCCGAGCGCGGACGACAGCTGGGTTCCGAGCTTGCGGCAGGTGTTCGTGAGGTGGAACTCGGTCGTGCGCCGGGAACGTTGAGCTTGTGCGCGATCTCGTCGATCGAACGCCCTTCGAGCACCTAGATTCGCCACGCGGTGCTCGGGAGGTGTCAGCAGCGCGTTGGGTGCCGAGCTGGGCGGCGTCACCTTCACTGGCTCAGTCCGTGGGATGCTCTGGTGTAAGGAGAACAGGGACTGCGGACTCCCGCAAAGCCGGGATGATCGCGATGAGGACTCGGCTCAACCCTGCCGGTGATCTTGGTCTCACTGATGAACTTGGAGACGCCGTGCGGATCAGCGGTCGCGATGAGCAGGCCGCCATGTTCGCCGATGTAGTTTTGGCACCCCACAGGACCGTCGGAATGTGCCGGAGTCAGTAGGGCCAGCCGGGAACGTTCAAGCGAATGCTGTACAGGCCGAAGTTTCCGGTGTTGCCGCCGGTGGATGCGGTACCCGACGTGATGTAGAGGGTTTTCCGGTCGGGGCCGCCGAAGGCGACGTTGGTCGCGTTGCGGCCGGCGGAGATCGTGCCGAGGAGCTTGCCGGCCGGGGAGTAGACGTAGACCTTCCCGCTGCCGTAGGTGGCCTGGTACAGGTTTCCCGCGCAGTCGACGGTGCCGCCGTCGGTGCCGTCGAGCGACGCGAAATCGCTGCGCTGCCCGGTGCTCCCGTCCGTGTTGACGGGGTAGCGGTAGATCTTGCCCGTCGCGTTGCCGCCGACGTAGAGGGTCTTGCCGTCAGGGGAGAGCTCGATGCCGTTCGGCTGGCGGATCGTGTCGTCGATCAGGGTGACGACACCGTTGGTGACGCGGAAGACGCCGGTCCTGCCCGACATCTGGTCCGGGCGGTTCGCGCGCTGGAAGTTCGGGTCGGTGAAGTAGGCCGTTCCGTTCGCGGCCACGGTGACATCGTTGGGAGAGTTGAACAGTCGTCCCTGGTAGGTCGCCGCGATCGTCGTCCGCCGTCCGGTGGCCAGGTCGTACGAGGACAGGCTGCGCTGGTCGTGGGTCGCCGCGAGGACGGACGTGCCGTCACGGCTGATCGCCAGACCGTTGCTGCCCGCATTCTTGACGAAAGTGGTGAACGTGCCCGTCGAGGGGGTGTACCGCAGGATGTCCGAAGGCTGGACGTTCTGCGGGCCGGTGCCGTCGTACATGTTGGACAGCAACAGGGTTTGCGTCGCCGCGTCCCAGGTCGGGCCCTCCAGGAAGTTGAACCCGTCCTTGATCTTGGTCGCGGTCAGGTTCGGTGAGGGCAGCGGAGTGCCGAACGGCCCATCGGGGCACGGTCCTTCGGGTGCCGCGGCCGAGGTGCCGGTGACGCTCGCGGAGACCATGCCCAGGATGACCGTGGCCACCGCGATCTTTCGCTGCCGTGCTCGGATGTTCATGCCGGTGACATCCTCGCTTCCGCTTGGAGGACTGTGCCTTGAACTGTGAAGGATGATTTCGGTGTGGTCAAGACGCGACGAAAAGGTTTCTTCCGGCTAAGAGGTGGATCGTCGGAGTGTTTGGGATCGCTAAAGTTCGAGTGACTTTTTAGCTTGTGGGGTGGCTGCGCGCGGGCGCCATCAGGTCCTCGCTTCACGTGCGCTGCGGTTCGGCACTCGAATCGAGTGGTGGTTCGACGAATTCGACGAGCGGGGCCATGTGAGAAAGCGATGGACGTGGGGGACGTGTCGAGTGCGAATTGTTCGTGCTCCCGAGAAAGACGCCCGTGCAGGTCAGTAAGCGTTGGTGGGTAGCGGTCGTCATCGGGCTTCTGCGCATGTCCTTCTCGGGAGAAGGATGTCGCGAGGGATACCGTCACACCCACCGGCACGGCGCGCCGTTCAGGACGAAGGACGCCGGCCGGTCGTTCGCACCGCTCCAGTCCGCCAGGAAGCCGAACGAGCGGGACTCGCCGGGCGGGATCGCCGAGTTCCACGGCGCACCGTGCACCGTCACCACTGCACCGTCCTGGGTGAACGAACCGTTCCAGAGCTGGGTCAAACGCTGGCCGTTGGCGTACGACCAGGCGAGGGTCCACGAGTCGAGCGGTGCGGTGGCGGAGTTGGTGACCCGCACCGAGCCGAGAAATCCGCCCTGCCACTGCGCCGTTGTCTCGTAGGTGATTTCGCAGGTGGCAGTGGGGAGAACGGTCCCGATCCGGCTGGGATCGGCCACGGCCCAGAAGGCGTCCTTGGCCCGCAGTCGGGTGTCGAACAGCAGCGGGTGGTCCTTGCGGGTCACCGGAAACGTGTCGAGCCACGTGCTGTCGTCGGCCAGGCCCCAGAACGTCACCGAGCTGATCGCGTGCGCGTGCCTGGTGAACACAGCGAACAGGGCGCGGTAGCGCTGTGCCTGTGCCAGAAAGGAAGCGGCGGGCGGGCTCGGGTACGACTGGTTGCTGTCGGTGTAGATCGAGACGTCCATCTCGGTGATCTGCTGGTCCACGCCCAGGGGCAGGAACTTGGTGATCATCGCTTCCGTCTCGGCGGCCGAGGGCCAGTCGACGTTGACGTGCATCTGGTGTCCGACAGAGTCGACGGGAACGCCTTCCGCGCGCAGCTGGGACACGAGGTCGTACAACCGGTCCCGTTTTGCGGGCACATTGGTGTTGTAGTCGTTGATGACCAGCTTGGCGTTCGGTGCGACCTCGTGCGCCACGCGGAACGCCGTGCGGATGTAGTCCAGTCCCGCGATCTCGAACCACTTGTTGCGGCGCAGGCCGTCCGGTTGCGCCTCGTCGACGACCTCGTTCACCACGTCCCACGCCGTGATGTCGTCGCGGTACCGGCCCACCACGGCGCGGATGTGCGTCTCGATGCGGTGCAGCAGCAGCGCCTTGTTCTCCGCGGTGGGTGTCATATCGGCGCCGGAGGAGTCCTTGAAGACCCAGTCAGGAGTCTGCTGGTGCCAGACGAGAGTGTGACCGCGGATCGCCTTCCCCCGCGCCTTGGCCCAGTCGACGAGCGTGTCCGCGTCCGTGAACCGGAACGCGCCCTCGGCGGGTTCGGTCGCGTCCCACTTCAGCTGGCTGCCCGGCGTGATCGAGCTGAAGTGCCGGTCGAGCAGCCTGCCGTGCTCCCCGTACAGCAGGGCGGGCTCGACGGCAACCCCGAGGTGCCGGAACGGCACCACGTCCCGCAACGCGGGGATGTCGGTCTGGATCGGGGGAAGCGGTGTGTACGACAGGACGAAGTCGTCGAGGTGGAACGACGCCGCAGGACTGGAGCTCTCCACGTAGGTGGTGAGGAAGTCGGCATCGGACGCCAGCGTGTAGCCACCGGTGAGGTTGACCCAGCCGTCGGCGGTGACGAGCGTGTCGCCGACGACCCCTTCGTAGGACGTGACGCCGTCAGCATGGCGTTCGACGGACATCCGGAGCCGCGCGGGCTCCTCACCGCCCGCGAGCCGCACCCACACCGACAGGCTGTACCGCACGCCCTTCTCGACGTCGTCGAGCAGGGCGAGCACTGGCCCTTCCCAGGATTGAGTCCGGCCCGAGACGAGGAGGCTCCGGGCACCTCCGTGCGCGACGGCCGAGCTCACCGCGGTGGTCTCTCCCCCGCGCGAGGTCCAGCCCTGCACCGTGTCGTCCTCGAACGTGCTGGACACCACCGTCACCGGCGTGTCGGCGGCGAGCGCGGCGGGACCGTGCGTCAGCAGCCCTGCCACGACCAAGGTGACCAGCAGACCGGCCAGAACTCTCCCCATCGAGAATCCTCCAGGTTCTGGGAGCGCTCCCAGAACCATAAGGCGACCTGCTCCTGGCACCCAGGCACCATTCGGCCCAAACATGGCACTCCGCTGCCAGAGGGTCGGCGCGAGTCCAGCTCGCTCGCGAACACCCGCGGGTCAACAACCGGAGGAGGTCATCGCGGAGTCAGTGGACTCCCGCCACACCGTCGGTCCGTCGACGCGCCGGCGCTGGAGCCGAGCAGCACCAGGCACTTCTCTCTCAGCAGCCCGGCCTGCGTCTGCACGCCGGTCAGCCTGACCCTGGTGGCCTTGATCGCGGTCAGAGGTAGTCCCAGCAGGGAGATCCGGACATCTTCGCCGCGCGGGAGACCCGATCTCCGCAGCTGTGCCGCCCATAAGGTCATCGCCTCTCTGAGGCGCGAGGTTGTACCGACTGCGAGCATGCATGGGTGATTGGTTCGCTGTTGTACCAGGCGTTGTGCAAATTGCTTTCTGTTCCGGCTGTGCTAGTTCGCAGTAAAGCGACCAAGGGCGCGGAGCTTCTTGTTCTGTGGCACGAGAAACGTTGTGCTTCGTCGGCAGTTGGCCCGACCGGTTCATTACGAGCTCGCGGACCGTTTCTGGTTAGCCACGCTGATGAGATTGATACGTCGCTCCAGCTGGCAGGAGGTCTTCCCGGTTACCCCTAACACGCGAGACCATCTGCGTCAGGCGCTACGTGAGTACGAGCGGCACTACAACGAGCACCGAACCCACCGATCACTTGCCGCCGTAGCGCCCTTGCGAGCGCGGTCGCAGGCTCTTGAACCCGACCAGATCGGACGCCCTGCGGGGTACTTCAACGGGACTGTCTCGGCGGAGCCTCCGCGTGTATCGACATGCCGCTTGACCTGCGCAAACATAGTTTCGGCACGCGCAGGGCCGCGGCGAGAGCCGAACTCGACGGCTTGCCCGCACCGAACCTGGCGACTGCCGCAGAGCTACAGGCCGCGGTGGACTCCCTCGCAAAGGTGACCGTGATCATCAACGAAGGGCAGCCGGAGAAGCTGGCGAGACTCTACGAGGAACTTGGGAGCGGGCTGAGGTACGACAAAGCAAAAGAGGCCGTCTATGCGACGACCTCTTCGCGTGTGCTTAGCGTACGTGTCCGAGGGGGACTTGAGTCCCCGCAAGTAGCGAGCTTGCGCAATTCGTGTGTTCATACGCTATTGGATAGCTCGAATTTGGTATAGAGGGCCAGTCGGCACTGATCAATCTTTCGTCGCTGAGTTGTATCGACTTGGAGCAAGAACTTCGCGGCGACCTGTTGCACCACGCGCTGGTGTGGAATCAGGCCCATATGCGGCAGGCGCTGCGTGAGTACGACCGCCACCGCAACGAGCACCGCACCCACCGATCGCTGGTGCGGCATCTTTGCGGGTCCGGCCTCAGCCTGTCAAAGCCAATCAGATCGAACGCTTCACCGTAGACGGACATGATCTTGGCTGAGTCTTCTTCCAAGTATCGTCATGTCTTGACCTGCATGGACGTAGTTTTCGGCACGCACAGCCGGTGGCGCGGGTGTGCGCGCTGACGTACTTCTGCATGGTTACCGACGTCCACCCCAGCCGGCACGAGGCCATCGCCGAGATCGTCCTGGCCGCCGCGAGCTACTGTTTCGGCTGGTTCGCCGCGTACTCCGCCCGATTCCACAGCGCGAAGTAGAGTACGTCGGTCCACCAGCTGAGGCCGATCGGGTTCTCGGTCCTGTCGTCACGCGTGTTGTCGAAGTCGTCGGTCAGCACGAGCCCGTGGAACGCGTCCAGCGGCGGCGCCGACCGCTCGGCCGCCGCTGCGGCGAGCACGGCCCCGGCCGCCGCCGCGTCGTCGGGCAGCGCGTCGATGGCCGCGCCCGCCGCCCGGCACAGGTCGAGGTGGCCCTCGATGAGCGCCCGCAGCTCGTCCTCGCCGCTCTCGATCATGGTGTCGAGCTCGATGGTCTCGAGCAGGACGTACCGGTCGCGGTGCGCGTCGAGGAACCGCTCCGCCTCGGCGAGCCCGGCGTGCAGGCCTTCGGCGTCGCTCACGGCGCGCACGGCGGCGGCGAACTTCGTCAGCCGCGCGAACCCGGCGTCGAACTCACCGCTGATCGCGTACAGCGTGGTCCTGCTCTCCGGGGGCTCGCCGTCGAACCCGTCGGCGATCAGGGACGCGCACAGCCGGGGATCGCCGGACAGGAGCACCAGGAAGGAGAACGGGATGGCGTAGGGCCATTCCGACAACCCGGAGACCGTCTCCGGCCGATCCTCATAGGACTCCGGCCGGTTGCTGGTGCTGTACAGGTACGAACGGTTCGCCATGACCGGATCCTATGACGGGCCTGCGGCGGGGCTGGACCTGGCCGAGGCAGATGGTCCGTTTCGGTTGCGGGTAGACGCGGGCGTTCTCCGCTTCCCCCGCCCCGCAGGAGTTGGCCCTTGAGACTGATGAGGCCGCGTATTCAACTGTCGCGAGTTCTCAGCGGTTGTCGCGGTGAGTGATCGCCGGGTGCTCCGTCCGGTCGTGAGTGTTCAAACAGGACTCAACCGCTTACGTGATCCGTTCGAAGATGGCGGCCATGCCCTGGCTACCACCGATGCACATGGTCTCGAGGCCGTAGCGTGTCTGGCGGCGGTGCAGTTCGCGCGCGAGGGTGCCGAGCATGCGTACGCCGGTGGCGCCGACCGGGTGGTCCGCTTCCGCAAGGCCAGTCCGGACCGCGTGATCCGGCCGCGTAATCCGGCGCACCCGAACATCGTGGAAATCGAGGACTTCACGGCTGCTCAGCTCCTGCGGAAATCAAAGGGCAGCCTGCGGATCGCGCGGAAGGCAGAGCGGTCCGAACGGGCGGTGAAGCACCGCTATCTGTTTCGCGGCCGGATTCGGTGTGACATCTGCGGGCGGAAGATGGAGCGCAGCCCACGTAAGAAAGCCATGTACTACCGGTGCCCGGCACGCACCCTCGCTCCGAGATCTCCGGTGCTCGCGTCGCATCCCGGAGCGGTCTATTTGCGGGAGGACCTTCTTCAGGACGCCATCAACGGCTGGCTCGGGCACCTGTTCGACCGGAAGAACCGGGACCGGACCGTCGCCGCGTTGATGGACTCACAAGAACCGGTGATCGAGGTCAGTCGCGATGCCGCGAAGAGGAGGCTCGCTGACGCGGAAGCCAAGCTGACGAGGTTCCAGAACGCCATCATGGCCGGCGTCGATCCAGCTGCCTTGGTCGAGGCGATCAACGACGCGCAGGCGAGAGGCTGGCGGCACGGGCTGCCCTGGACAACGTCCCGGCACCGGTGGAGCGGGACATCGCCGAGATCTATGTGGCGATCGACTCGATAGGCGACATCAGCGCGGCGCTGAGAGGCCACGCCTCGACGAGGCTGGAGGAGCTGTACGAGGCGATAGACCTGCAGGTCCGTTACAAGCAAAACCCCCACGAAGCTGATGTCTCCATCAACCCCGTGGGGGTGAATAGTGCTGGTGTCCGAGGGGGGACTTGAGCTCCCACGTGTAGCAAACGTGCGCGGTTTGTGTGTTCACGCGCTATTGGATAGCTCGAACCCAGTATAGAGGGCCAGTCGGTGCGATTCAACCCTTTGCCATTTAGCTTCTGTTGCTAGGGGAGTGCTGCATCCATTTCGGCGAAGCGTGAGGGCGGGGGTCCGTCAAGACTCGGTTCTGTCTCGGCTGAACCTGCCGAGCAGCGCGCCAGGCCGTGCTGTTGTACCTCACTTTAAGTGACAAGCCCCAAGATCTTCGACACCGCATGGATCGCTGCGGTTTCGACCGGTATCTGCTCGCCCGGCATGAACTCCGTCATCGAACGCTGGTGAAGACACTTCATGCCGAACTGCTGGATCGCACGCTGATTTGGAGGCAGCTCCGCCTACGACACGCGTTGCGCGAGTACCAGCGGCACTGCAACGAGGGCCGAATCCATCGATCATCGTCGCCGAAGCACTCCTGCGGCCACGACCCCCCTCTTGAATATGACCAGATCGAACGCCTCACAGTAGATGACAGGGCCGTGTCGGCAGAGTCGTCCAGAAGTGTCGCCATGTCACCTGAACTGCGCGGATGCGGTTTCGGCACGCGCAAGGCCAGCCGGGAGTAGCTGTCGATGGCGGTGTGCAGATGGGTGTAGCCGCGGCGGTCGCCAGCGCCTATGGCGTGGGCGACCTGCCTGTCCTGATCGCTTCCTTCGCCGTGGACACGCCATCCGCCGCCGTTGGGGATGACACCGGTCTTCTGCACGTCCAGGTGCACCATGTGTCCTGGCCACTGGGCGAGGATTCGGCGGTGCGCGGTTGCCAGCTCCGGCCGGGTTGAGGAACCAGCAGCGGTGCAGCGGCTAGTGCACTACCACGCAGGCACTCGTTGGACTCCGATGAGCAAGTCCTGGACGACCGAGACCAACGGATGGGGCTGGAAGTCGGCTGCCAGTTGGAGTGTCATCGCGGTGACCTGGCCGAGGTTCATGGTCACCTTCCATTGATCTCTTGGATGACCAGGCAACAGATCGTGATCGCAGTCGCCGGATCGAGCTGCCATCACGATGTCCGCGACGTACGGGATTGTCAGTCCGGCAGCGAGCCAGCTGTCGCGCAGTAAGCCTGCGTGTCGACGAGCCGCCGATTCCCATAGCAGAACCGCCGTAACACTGAAGGCGACCGAGACCAGCATGGCCTCGAAAGGGCTGGCCTGGGTGCACTGTTCTAGCTGGCGGAGCCGCGCCGTGAAACTGGACTCTGCGTCGAGCAGGAACGTTGCAACGGTCGCCCCGAACGCCGAGGCGGGTTCCGGGAGGAGGGCGGCGTCGGGTGCGAAGCCAGCAACGAGCTGCGCCACAGACCAAGCCGCAGATACCGACACCGGGTCGTCATCCACTTTGGCGAACCCTGCCGTGCCACCTCGTCGTGACCCGGACCAGGGCTTCGTCGTGTCGGCTCGCCAACTTCCGAAATCTGGATCGCTGGCCATGCGGAGGACAAACCTCTCGTAGAACCGGATGATCTCCTCAACACGTCCATCTGGAAGAGCGCCTCCGATCCCTCCAGCGATCTGAGCATGCTTCCAACTCTCCAGCTCCGGGACGGTGTACATCGACGGCTCGCCCGGCGATGTGTCGACGAGGCGGTGATGCTTCATACAGAGCAGCAGGAGATTCTGTGCCTCGTCGACTTGTTTCGCCGGGTAGGTCGCATCATGGCGAGGGCCGCGCCTCGACGACGACCGGATGTGGGCGATGTCGGCATTGATTATGACTACGCCACGGTCCTCGACGACGATCTTCTCTTTGCAGGCCGGAAATGCGCAACGGCTTGCACTTCCGAACAGTTCCTTGATCGCGCGTTGCGTGACACTCACTCACGAGATCTTAAGGCGCGCTTGCTTCCAAGCTGGTTGCCGGTCTTTCCCCGTCGCAGTCGGAGTGGATCGCACCGTTCACAGGCCCACAGCCTGGCCAGTTCCGCAAGCTCGTGCGCGTCGTGGCTCAGCAAAGCTGGGACGAGATTGCCGGCGGCCGCCCTGACCGGCAATGGTGACTGGATCTAGCTGACCGCGTGCTACTGGTCGCCGCCTACTGGCGCACCAACCTCGCGATGCGCCAGATCGGACCGCTGTTCGGCGTCTCGCACTCCGCCGCCCATGGCGTGATCGACACCGTTGGCCCGCTACTGGCACTGGCCCCAGTTCGGCGCACCAATTCCGATATCGGTGCCGCGCTAACTGTTCGGCCGCCGGTTGCCGGCGCGACCGAGCCGCCTCCCTCGTGCACCAGAGCCTGGTAGAGCAGATGCTGGCCGGCGCCGCCGACCTCGAGGACTACGTCTTCAGCAGCGCGGTCCGAGAATGGTGGCGGCACGGCGATGGTGCTCTGGTGCCGTACGAGGGGGCGACCGGATAGCCCGAGTGTCCTGCTTGGACCACTCACCGGCCGACCAGCCAGTGGAAGAATGCGATTCCTGCTGCTGTGGAAGCGAATCCCGTGAGGATCGCCTGCGCGATGTGAGCGCCGCTCCATGCCGTGAGCGCTCCCGCACCGAGCCCGCAGAGCACGCCGAGAAGGATGATCAGGGCGCTGCGCAGTGCGATCAGGGGGTTCTGGTTGTTGGGGTCCACCGGTGATCCGTTCCGCTGTGCTTGGCAGGACGCAGGAGCAGTAGGTGGCACGCGCCGTGAATCCAGCCCTGAAATACACGAACGGGTGATGTCTTCCGTGAGCGGGCTGACGCGCGGGCGCTCTGGACCTAGAGATTGTCCGACGCCCGAGGACGGAGGTAGTGCGAACGATGGCCGACGTGCACGCTGGTCGATCGCGGCAGCCAGGGCGCAGTGGCGACGAGGCGCTGGTGACCGTGCTGGCGGAGGACGACTTCGCCGGACCCCGGTACCGGCTTTTCGAACGGAGCCTCGCGCAGTACGCGTTCCCCGTGATGATGACCTTGATCCGCGAAGGTCGGATCTTCCGCGAGTGCGCGGACAAAGGTCGTCCGTTGCCCGCGTCGCCGGAGCTTCTGGTGCACATGGCGACTTCGTTGGAGACAGCGCAGCAGCTTGCCGGCACGACGGTCGCGGAGGCGCTGCCGGTGTTCCGCGAGTCCGCGATGGTCGGCAGTGGGTGGCAGGCCGCCGGTGGTGCGTCGTTGCGCAGTTACTTCGTCGGCGCTTGCGTTCTCACGTTCCCGAACATCTATCGCAAGTGGTTCACGGCGTTCCTCGAAGAGGAGCGTCAGTCGCGGTACGGGCTGGTGCCGGACGACCACATTGTGCGGGGAGCGGCACCGGATCCCGCTGACGTGGTGGTCGCCTCCGCGTTCATCGAAGTGCCGCTCGGTCTGCTGCCTCCGGACACCGCCCAAGCGCTCCGGCTGATCGCCTACGAGGGCGCGTCCTGTCGAGAAGCGGCACGAGCGGTCGGACTCACGGAGAACGCCTTGCAGAAGCGGTTGATGCGCTTGAGGGAATCGGAAGCCTGGCGAGACCTCGAACGGGGGAATCGATGATGAAGCCCGATTGGTCGCTGCTCGATCCCATGACGATCGGCGAGGTGATCGCCACGTTCGCGGGTGTGGACACTCCGATGCACGTCGAGGTGGTCGCCAAGCTGACGCCGGTCTTCGAGAACGCGCGCCGGACCGGCAACGTTGCGGACAGTCGCTGGGCCGCCGACGAAGGCACCGCTGAGCTGCTCGACTTCATGTCGCTGCTGAACGAGAGTTCGCTCGGCGATCGGGAGGCCCGCGA
The DNA here is from genome assembly GCF_040647275.1 of Lentzea sp. NPDC042327. Taxonomy (NCBI): domain Bacteria; kingdom Bacillati; phylum Actinomycetota; class Actinomycetes; order Pseudonocardiales; family Pseudonocardiaceae; genus Lentzea; species Lentzea sp. NPDC042327. Next base: position 77,680 of record NZ_JBEZBX010000001.1, on the reverse strand, counting down.
AACGCAGTGGGAAACGCCGGCCGAAGTGCTGCACCAGATCATGGAGGCCACGGCGGACATCGCGGAAGCCGCCCTCGCGACCCAGCGGGTGAGGCAGAAGATCGCGGTCGGCCTGGGAGGTGCAGGCGCAGTGTTCGACACGGTCACCCATCCTGTTGGCGCACAGCAGAAGGGCGACGATCAGCCTGCTCCTGTCGCGCCGCCCGGTTCGTTGCCGCCGAACCTGGTCCCGCACCCGAGGGAAAGCCTGTTCTCGGTCATGGTCATCGAGGACAATTCGTTGCTTCGGAAAGCGGTCGTAGAACAGCTGCGCAGGCTAGGCGCCGGGACGGTGCACGAAGCCGCATCGATGGCAGAGGTGTGGGCACTCGGTACTGGTCCTTGCGATCTCGCGGTCCTCGATCTGGGCTTGCGGGACGGCACCGGCACCGACCTGGTCACGCAGCTCCGTGACCAGGGTTGGCCCCGCATTGTGGTTCTCGCATTCTCCGACGATCCCTACGCGGTCAGGTCGGCTTTCCAGGCGGGCGCCCAGGCGTACCTCCTGAAGTCCGCCTCTCCGATGGTGATCACCGATGGGGTGCGCATCGATCTCGACGGCAGCGATCTCGCGGATGCACCGCTGCTCGCGGCGGGCACACGAGTGCTGGGCACCGACAACGTGCCGCGGGAACTCTCCGCGCGTGAGGTCGAGGTGCTCCAGCTGGTCGCCGATGGCCAGAGCAACAAGGAGATCGGCGAGGCTTTGAGCCTGTCCGCGCTCACGGTGAAGTCTCACCTGAGCAGGATCGGCCGGAAGCTGGGTACAGGGGATCGCGCTCAGATGATCGCGCTGGCCATGCGCGCCGGGGTGATTCGCTGAGCGGCACTCGCTGGTGCCGCTCAGCGCCATCTCTCCTGGCCCGTGACCGCAGGTGGAACGGTCGCTTTGCGGCCTGGACACCGCTCCTGTCGTGTGCCCGCGGGTCCCCGGCGGCGGCGCTGTCTCGGCCACACGAACAGGCGAACGCGACGCAGCTTGCGGCAGTGCGAAGGTCCTGGTCGCGGTGCTATCCAGACGGCTCATTGACACCAATTGGACAGCTACTGATCTGACTGACGTGAAGCGTCATCCCAGTCATCGTCACCAGCGGCAGGGACATCCGGCTGGCGTCGGTCAGGTGGTCAGTGCGGGACTTTTGAAGACTTCGCGGGTGTGCCAGGTGATGTGGGCTGGTGCGGGTGGGGTGGTGCCGGGTCTAGGGACGAGTGGGCGTTGGTGTAGTTGGTAGACGGTTCGTCCGGTGGTGGTGCGGCTGGTGAACTTGGCGGACACGGTAATGCGCAGTTCGTGGTTCAGGCCGAGGACGCCGTGGTCGAATAGTTTGTGGTGCAGGGAGCACAGGGCCAGGCCGTTGTCAGGGGTGTCTGGGCCGTCGAAGGCGAACCAGCGGATGTGTGCGGCTTCGACGCCGACGGTGGCGGCGCCGAGTTGTCCGTCGAAGCCGCAGAAGGCGCACTGGCGGTCCCATGCCTGCAAGACGGTGGCGGGCCACGAACTCTGTCGGTGTCGTCGGGGCATTGGGGTACTGGTGACGCTGAGGACCGCGTCAGGATCCAAGCCGACCGCCGTGAGGACGTCTGGTGCAACAGTGGGCGGGAATTCGGACTCGACCAGCCGCCGGGCTGCCGCGGCTGCGAGGTCCGGATCGCGCAGGGCTTGTTCGAGTTTCGGGTCCAGCCGGCCGAGGACCTTCTCGGTGGAGAGTGGTTGCACGCGGTCCATGGGCACGTCTCGGTCGAGGGTCCAGATGCCGTCTGAGCGCAGGCGGGTGAACGGATACGCGGCGGCCTGTGCGGGTTGGGTGGTTGAGGGCGGTCCGAAGTCCCGGATCAAGTCCGCCAGCTTCCCGGCGTCCGCTGTCCAGGACAGCGTGCTCGTGCCGGTAGTCGTCAATCGTCCCAACGCGAGCAGCACCAGCAGGGGCTTGTGCGGTGACCGTTTCCCTCCCCGAGTGTGCTGCCGCAAAGAGGACAGGCGAGCCAGCACTTCGTCGGGGGACATCGACTCATCGATCACGACGTGAATCATGACCGATTCGATCCGCAGCCAAGTTCAGAAATCAAAGGTTGCGGAAGTTCGACCTGCCGAGCCGAACGACATGACTCGCCGACCTGGCCGCAACCATCCACGCGCACGGCCTCTACCACATGCGGGACGGCAGACCTGTTGTGATCCACGAGTATGTCCTTGCTGCTTGACCTGCATGGACGTAATTTTCGGCACGCACAGGGGTAAGAGAATGTCCGAGGGGGATTTGACCCCCCACGTGTAGCAAGCGTGCGCAGTTTGCGTGTTCATGCGCTATTGGATAGCTCGAAACCAGTATAGAGGGCCAGCCGGCGCTAATCAATCTTTCGCGTTGATCTTTACCAACTGAAGCAAGAACTTTCGCGGCGATCTGTTCGACCGCGCGCTGATCTGGAATCAGGCCCCTCTGCGTACAGGCACTGCGTGAGCACGAGCGGCACTACAGCGAACACCGAGCGCACCGATCGCTCGTTGGTGCGCCACCTCCTGCGGGGTCGGCTTCAGCCTGGCGAACCTGCTCGGATCGTCCTTCACGAGAATCACCATGCCTCGAACTGCATAGACGTAGTTTTCGGCACGCTTAAGGTCGGTCGGCAGCGTCACCGCGCCCAGAAGCCACGCCATGTGACCTCGTTCGGGTCAGCGCACGCAGCGGCGTTGGCTCCGGCGGGTTCGGGTAGCGTGCCGAACAGCTTATTGCGGTCTAGCGCGGTGTTGAAACGTTCGCAAGCGACCTCACTTGTGTGTAGACACGCCGCGCACGCCCCGCCGAAGGACCGCCGGCAAGGTGGATCGAACACACACCGCGGGTCGGCGTCGAGCTCCTCGAGAGCGTCGGCGAGATCGAAGCGGAATACGTGCTCAATCCCGCCGAGGGTGAACTCGCTGCGGGTGTTGGCGTAGATGAGGAACGCACCGCCAGCGGGGAACAGGTACTCGGCCAGCGAGTCCGCGTGCAGGCCGCAGCGGACGGCGAGTGCCTTCATGAACCTGTGTGCCATCGAGTGCACCAGCCCCAGCACCGCGCGGGTCAGCCGATGGTCAGGCTCGTTGAACGCGTCCACGACCGGCTCGCACACCCCCAGCAGCCAGGCCCGAGCGGCGTTGGCGTCGGTCACCCTGGGATCGGGGACGAGGCCGGAGTCGACGAGCCACGCCACGATCGCCAGCGGGTCGATGCGAACCAGCAGCCCTTCGGTCTCGCTGCGCTTGCCGTACATCGGGTGCTTGCCGGACTTGTCCGGGTCGAAGAACTTGAACCACGTGGTCTTGGACCCGCTGCGGGTGCGCTGCAGCGACTGCGGGGACAGCCGGGTATAGCCGGCGATGACAAAGGCTACGGGCAGCTCCCGCAGCAGGGTGACGTCGGCGACGGCGTACTGGTCGAACAGGGCGCGGTAACGCCGGTAGGTAGACAGCAGCTCGGCTGTCGGCGGGCTGGCCTCCAGCATGTCCACGGTCAGCGGCTTGGCGTCCTCGACCAGCGTTAGCGCCAGCGCCTCGTCGCCGACGATTTCCAGCGTTTCTGGGGTCAGACCGAGCGCGCCGACTCGGTCACGCCAGCTGCTCGCCCCGGCCGTGGCCTGCTTCGCTTTGGCCAGCAGCGGCGCGAGGATCGGGTCGTCGGGGGCCACGCCCAACTTCTCGCTGAGCTCCAGCAGTTCGGCCGTCGCGTCCGTGCCGCCCATCGCCTCCTCCAGCGCCAGCACGCCCGGCTCGACCGCACCGATCAGCTGCCCGACTGCGGCGGCGCGGGCCTCGTCGCTGGCCAGCGCGCCGTAGCCGGTCCGCGTCGGTGGGTTCAGCACAGTGAGGGACTGCGGGTAGTGCACCGACGTCTGCGGAACTTTCTGCACCGTGGACCGACCGTCGCGGCATTGGTTGCAGTGTCGGATGACGCCGGTGTCGGACTTTGACCCGCACGTGGAGCACCGCCAGAACCACTGGCCCAGCGACAGCCGCCGCCAATTCTGCAGCTGCTGCGGGCCGCGGCATCCGTTAACGCACCGGGGCGGGCGGAGCTCGGCGAGCAGCCCGCAGTTGTGGACCTCCGCGTAGGCGAACTGCTCGAGCGTGCCGTGTTTGGTCGGGCAAGCGGGCGGGTCGTCACCTGCCCGGATCGCGGCGAAGTGCCCGCACGTGTTGCAGATGAAGGTGTTCGGGAAGCGCTCGGCCCGCAGGTCCTCGGCCTGGACGAGCCGGAACTGCTCTCGCTCGATGACCTCCAGCTCTGGTCCGGAGTTCGGGATGCCCGACCGCAGCGTGGCGAAGGGCCGGACCAGCCTGCGCAGCTGTGGGGCGACCCAGGCCTCGGGGATGTCCAGCGTGGTCACCTGACGCGGGGCCAGCCCGCGCACCACCGTGTTGTCCTGCCAGCCGTAGGGCTGGTGCGGCATGTGGTTCCACAGCGCTTGCACCGAGGTCTTGTTCATCTCGTCGTAGCTCATGATGGCCGCCTCAGACGTTCTTGTAGATGGTGATGGGCTCTTCGACGTCGCGCAGCGACCGGGACACTGTCGGATCGAGCAGGTCGGCGGTGCGGCGGTTCGGGTCGGCGGAGACCGCCATTCGGGACATCGTGTCGTCGACGAAGCGACCCACCTCGTCGCGGTGCATGTCGTGGTATGGGTTGGCCGGGTTCAGGCCCAGGCCGTCGCACAGGTCGGTGACCAGGGTGACCCGGTCTAGGAACCCGGCGGTGAGTGCGTCCCGGAACTGGTCGGAGCGGGCCAAGGTGTATCGGCGGGCGCTTGAGGTCATCCACGCGATGTCGTGCACCTGCAGGAGATAGGCCATCAGCGCACCTGACAGCGCCCGGTGCAGCACCGGCAACGACTCGCGGTTGATCGGCACCTTGCTCACCAGCCGGTCCAGGTAGCGGATCCAGGCCGCGTAGTACCGGAACACTGAGGAGTCTCGGTCCCGGGACGGGTTGAACACGTGCACGACCAGGCCGGGGTGTGTTCGCCCGACGCGGGCGGTGGCCTGGATGACCTCCGAGGCCTGGGTGGGAGTGCCCATCAGCACCATGAATCCCAGCCGCGAGGAATCGAACCCGTGCCCGATAGCCCGGGTCGCGGCGATGATCCGGATCTGCCGGTCGGGATCCGCCGGCGGGGAGTCCAGGCGGGCGACGGCCTCCCGGATTACCGCCGGGTCGACACTGCCGGTGATCTTGGCGAGGCGGTCCTCGCTGCCGAGGACCTCCCTGACCCGCTCGTCACGAGTGAAGGAGGACAGGTCCTCGTTGCGCAGGCAGTACCCCAGTAGCACGTCGTAGTCGCGGGTCACCGAGGTGCGCACGACCTCCAGCACCGCCGGGTCGGTCGCGTCAAGCCCGGCGGCGGTGGTCGCGGCCGCGGGATCAGACACGGCGTCGGTCAGCCAGCCGTCGTGGATGCGGGTGATGTCGGCCGACGCTGTGACCATCGTGGTCCCGCGCGGGCGGAGGCCGATGTAGCGGCGCAGCGGGTCGGTGGCCTCGACCCAGGAGAAAAAGTTCTCCTCCGCGTCCGGGCCGGGTGCCGGGAAGCGCCGGGCGCCGTCGCGCCGGTACAGGTGCTGGACCTGCTCGTGGTAACCCTCAAGTGTCGCGGTCGCGGCGACGATGTGCAGCGGCGGGTTGCCCAGGCTTTCTCCGATCTGCTGTAGCAGGGTCTCGTACATGCCGTCCAGGGCACCGAGGCTCTCGTCGAGAAGGTGCAGCTCGTCGGTGATCTCGCAGCGCAGCCGCCCGAAGCCGTCCCCGACCGTGGCCCGGGATTCCTTGCAGCCGAACACCGCACACCAGGCCGGGCTGGCGGTGTACCCGTGCCGCGGGCAGCGGGAGTGGACTCGGCCGAACAGGATCTTGAACTGGTCGGCGTGCCCGATCTGGGCGAGCTTGTCGACGGTGCCGACTAGGACCGAGGGGGCGTGCCGGTAGATGTCGTCGTCGACCACCCAGACTGGCAGCACCCCGGTCAGCGGGCAGGAGGTGTTGGTGCAGGCGTGCTGCATCGTCCAGGTCCGGTCGTCAAAGCGGACCTGGACCCGCTGCCCGACGGCGGCGGGATCGCAGACGGGGCAGTGCTCGAGGATGCGGCAGCGGTTGGCCAGGGCCGCGGAGTGCGGGTCCTGGCCGTGGGCGTACCGGTTGTCGGCCGGGTAGATCTTGTTGGGCGTGTTCGTACCGCCGACGAAGAACCCGACACCGAATGGGTCGCCGCTGCTGATCCGCGGGTCGGCCCGCCGGATGACCTCGGCGGCCAGGATGGCCTGAGTGAACCGCAGGGTCTGCTGCGCCGACAGCAGCCGCAGCGGGAACCGCGCCCAGACGTTCACCCCGGCGGTCTGTCCGCGCAGCCGCGCGTAGAACAGGTGCATCAGCGCCACCCCTAGGTAGGCCTCGGACTTCCCGCCGCCGGGGGGCACCGTCTCGATCTGCACGTCAGTGTCGGCCTTCGGGTCGGCCACGGCGGGCAGGCAGCCGATGATCCAGGCGATCTGAAACAGCCACCACGAGTCGTAACCCTTGACGTCGGCGACCTGCTTCATCGCCCGGTTGGTGAGCACGAACGCCTCCCGCAGGTCGGCGTCGGTGGACAGCGCCTGCACTCCGGTGCGCAGCCAGTCGGCCTCGTTGCGGGCGGTGCGCGCGTCGGCGGCCGCCTCGGCGGTGGCCTGCTCGTCCCAGCCGCGGGCGGCCTTCAGGGCGGCCAGCGCGACCGGCGACCAGCGGTCGTCGACCCAGTCGGCGTGCGCGTCGACCAGGACGGTGGCGGTGCCCACCGGGTCGGTGATCAGAGAGTCGAACGCGGCGTCGATCGGCCTCCCATCGGCAGTGGCGGTACGCGGGTGCACGCGGCCGGTTTCGGCCGACGCGCCGTAGGTGGTGGTCAGCCAGGTGCGGGTCCCGTCGGCATTCACCTCCACCGGCGACGCTTGCCCGAAGGCCACGACAGTGCGGTTGTAGCGGTACGAGCGGGCGACCTGCTCGAGGGTGTAAGGGTCCAGGTTGGCGTCGGTTACCGCGGCCAGACGCACTTCGTACAGGTGGGTGTCCAGGTGCGGCCGGTCCAGGGCGACGGTGCCAGCCCGGTCGGCGAATTGGTTGTCATCGGCGGGGGTGGCGTTGACGACGGTGAGGAGCACGTCCCGGCCGCCCTCGGACTGGGTGATGTCGACGTCGAGGGACGCGGCGAACTTCGGCGGGGCGGCGTCGGCGGCGCCCAGCAGGTTGGCCGCGCTGTAGGACGCCCACGTGGCGTCGTCGTGCATGTCCGGGTCGCGGGGCAGCGACCCCGCGGGCCTGCCGCGGCGCCGGGCGCGGTAGGGATTTCCGATGCTGCGGACTGCGGACGCGACCGCGGAGTTGATCGCTGCGGTGATGTCCTGTTCGCCAAACCGGAGCGCGCCTGTGTCGTCGGCCTCCAGCGTCACCTGGACCGGCACCGGCCCGACCGGCACCTTTGTCCACACGGTGGCCAGCGGACGGCCCTGGGCGCTGGCCCTGGACCGCGACGTCGCGGTCGGCGGTGGCGGCTGGCCGTCGGTGTCGAGGAATGCACGCTGCTCGTCGCGGGTGGGGTGCAGCGCCACGTAGACAGCGAAGGACAGGTCGACATCGAACACCGACGGCCCGGCGGTGTCGGCCAGCCGGAAGGAGAACCCCTCGGCGGCGGGGACGAGCTTCTCCCCGGCCAGGCCCTTGAGCTGGTCGACGATCAGCTGCGGTTCGCTGGACAGCTGTCCGAGCCACACCGCACGCTGGGGCGCGCTGGGCAGACGGACGTTGGCCGGCAGGAGCTCGCCAGCGGCCTCGGCCAAGATGCGCCGCTCCAGGGAGGCGAGCAGATGGTCGCGGATCTGCGCTGTCGTCGGCGCGGCCGGAAGAGACCCGGCAGGCGGGGCGAGGTCAGGGGCGTCTGGGGCGGGGTTGGTCGACTTAGCCGTCATGGCGGCTCCCTTTCGCGAGGTATGTGGATGGCCCGTAGGCAAGAGGGCGGGTCCGGACCGGAGCCCTCGTTCGCCCGTGCAGTGATCTGGTGTAGTTGCGCGACGGAACATGTCGTGCGTCACATAGCGTCGCCAGGGGGGCGGCTTATCCGGCTCCTACTCGGTCGGGCGGTGTGACGGCCGGGGCCAATGCAGGCGCCGCAGTGACGGCCAGGGCCGGGCCTGCGGTGGGCGTCCCGACTGGCCCGCCAGGAGCGTGGAGGACGCCCACGGCGCTGGCTGGTACGACGACCAGTTGGCCGGACACCTCGGCGACCTCGTGCAGGGAGACGGCCTCCAGTAGGTCCGCGACGTGCACGCCGAGCTCGGCGTCCACCACGTCGTCGTCGCCGCAGAGTCGGGCACCGGTGATCTGCGCGCTCAGCCATTTGCCGATCCGGCGGTTGACCACCCGGCTGGTGCGCAGCGCAGCACCGACGGGGTCCGCGCGAGCGATGAGCTCCCGATCACCGACCGCGACCGCGAAGCGGCGCACATCGGCCGGGTCGTTGGGCCCCTCGGAGTAGCCGCTGAACCAGTGCCCAACCGCAGCCTCGGTGGTGATCCGAGTGGGATCGGGTCCGACCTGCATCGACCGCAGGATGCCGCGCATGGTGAGGCCATGGTGGCGGGCCAGCGCGACCCGCTGGTGCCAGAAGCCCACGAGCGTGGCGAGCAGCTGGTACTTGGGCAGCTCGGATAGTGCATCCACGACGGTGCCGAAGAGGTCCCGGCGGGCGGCGGAGTCGACCAGGGCGACGACGTCCCCGACCACGAGAGACTTCGCCGCGGCACGGGAGCTGCCCTCACCACGCCGCCGGTAGATGAGGTCATTTGGGTCCACGAGCAGGTATCGGCTGTCGGTGAAGGTGACGGTGAGGGCGTGAACCGCGGCGCTGGACTCGCTGCTGCCGTCGCTGCGGGCCGGCGGGGCGATATCTGGTGCGTCGTCCCGGCCACGGGAGCCACCGGTGAGCACGGCGAGCAGGTCCAGCTGGAGCGGCGCCCACGGCGACCCGTCCTGGGCCGGCAGGTCCCCCGGCGCCAGCACCGTGCCGTTCTTCCACACGGTGACTTCACCCGCGGCGCCCTCACCCACGCCCCCTAACCCGGCCGAGGCCTCCACGCCGAGCCGCGGGCTGGCGATGGTGGCGGTCTCCTCCCGCAGTGCGCACAGCGCCCGCACAGTGGCGGTGGTCTGGCAGGCGACCCTGGTGGACTCCCACTGGCCAGCGGCGGTGGTGAGCAACTCGGTGGCCGGGGGAGCGACCGCGAGGCTGGCGTAGGCGCGGGGGAGCGGGCCGGTGAGCAGCACAGTATCTACCGGCAGCTCCTGCACTCGGCCGTACAGCACGTCGCGGGCGCTGACGACCCGCACGTGGTCCAGCCAGCCGTGTCGCGTTTTGGGGGAATCCTGGAGGGCGGAGGTGACTGCGGCGGCCGCCGTCCGGTTGCGAGTGACCAGCAGCCCGGTCCGGCCGTCGTCGCAGATTCCGTCGAGCCAGCTCTGGAGCAGAGGCAGTTTCGTTGCCGCGCCGGCCTCGCCGTGCAGGGCGGCGAACTTCTCCGCGAGCGATGCCCACGCGTCCCGGGCCGCACCGGACCGGTTGCCGGCGACGGCGCGGGCATGCACAGGGGCGTCGGCGAGTGCGGTGGCGTACGGGCCGCGCGTCAGGTGCCGGTCGTAGCAGTCGGGAGTTGTGGCCAGCTGGCTGTAGGTCGCCAGCGTGCCCCACGCCCAGCGCAGCGCGTGTGCGGCCTCGTAGTCTGCGGTGCGGGTCTCGGTTGCAGCCAGCCGACCCAGCGCTCCCCAGGTCGCCGCGAGGGCGTCGTCCAGCGAGCTGTCGCCATCTGGGGTCCACACGACCCGGTGGGCGCTGCCAGCTGCGGCTAGCAGCGCACCCGGTGCTGCGAGGGCCTGTCCGCCGTCGCGCGCGTGCGGGTCCGAGACAGTCGACAGCCTCGACAGCGCGGCCGGGTCGAACGCCCACACGACGCCACCGGCCGCCCGCACGGTGTCCAGGGCGAGGTCGAAGGGATTGTCAGTGACGTACACGAGCGTCCGGTGCCCGCCGAGCACCGGACGCAGGTCGCCGGGGTCGCCGCCGGTGCCGTCGATGACCAGCCCCCCGGTGCTGTTTGCGGCGCGTGCCAGCTCGGATGTGAGCACCATTCGCCCGCCGGTGTCGTGCTGGGCCTTGCCGAAAACCTCGAGGGAACCGTTGGCCGTCAGCCGTGCACGGGGGATCAACTCGGCCAGCCGCTGACCGTCGATGTAGAGCCGGTCGTAGCCGGCTCGCTGGGACAGCCGCTTGGACACCACGGTGGCTGCCACGTCCAGGCGCCGGGCACGGACGACCTCGGCGGCGAGTGCTGCGGCGCCCAGCACGACCGGGATGTCTGCGGCTGGCAGCGGCACGACCAGAGCCAGAGGAACACCTGCTGCGGCGGCCCCGTCGACCGCTGCGAGCAGCTCGTCGTCGAAGCCTGTGGTGGCGAACCGCCGCACACCGGCGTCCATCTTGTGTCGCAGCTTGCCCCGCCGCACGACATGCGATAGCCCGCTCAGGCCCTGTTTGGTCATCCCGCACCTCCGTCTTGCCGCCACCGTGGGAGTGACCTCAGGCACTTCATCGGCTGGCGACCGGAAATCGCTACGCCTCACCGGCGGCAACCCCTCACCGGCGGCAACCCCTCACCGAAATTGAACTCGACGGCCACTGCTTCGTCGGATGATGCGGACCAAACGGCGGCATTAAAGAAAGCAATGACACGGTTCCTTCATTACCATCCGCAAGTCAGAAAAAATGACCCATTACACCCTGTGTCGCCCGGAAAGTCATCGTCGCTCTGAGCGGTCCGATTTTCCCAGATGAAAGCATGTCTGGGTGGTCTGTTCGCTGTTGTACCGGGAGGTCTGCAAGTTGGAGTCTGTTCCGGCGGTTCTGCTTCGAGGTGAGGCGGCTAAGGATGCGGAGCTTCTTGTTCTGCGGGACCGTAGATCGACAGGACCTTCTCGGCGGAGTGCTCCACGAGTACCGGCACGCCGCTTGAACTGTGCGGACGTAGTTTTCGGCACGCACAGGCACAACGAGCACCGAACCTACCGATCACTCGCTGGCGCCCACCCCTGCGGATCCGGCTTCAGCCCGTCAAACCCGATCAGATCGAACGCTGCACCATGGACCCACAGGACCTTCTCGGCGGAGTCATCCACGAGCATCGCCATGCGGCTTACCTGCATGGATGTAGTTTTCGGCACGCACAACGTCTGTCTTAAATGTCATCGGCTGACGAGCGCGAGGAGGAATCAGACCAACCCGACGCGGCGTAGCGTCTCGGCAAGCGTGTGGTCGTCCGTGGTGTGGCCGTGTTCGAGACTCTTCAACGTTACGTGATCGCCTTTGATGCCGTCGCAGTGGAAGGTGGACCAGTTGCGGCATCGCATGCAGATCCGGCCGATCAGGTACGGCCGCAGGAGGTGCAGCCGGTGGTTCCCGTCGATGAGGTAGAGGCTGCCGACCTCGATCCCGGGATCGGTGTAGCTCAGCGTCCGGGTCGGCGCGACCGGGTGATCACCCATCAGCTCGCGATAGGCGACCTCGGTGCGTCGGTGGATGTTGTCCCATCGAACCTCGGTGACGTGGATTAACGTCAGGTCAGACAGGAAATCAGATACCTCTAGCAGCGTCATTAGGTCGACGAACGCGGACTCGAACGCCACAGGAAGGTCGATTACGTCGACGTTTCGCAGGTGAGACTCGTCGTTGCGGCGGTCGTTGAGTCGACGTCGCGCATCGCGAGCCGCCTGGTTGCTGAGCATTGACTGGAGATCACGCAGCGGGTGCGCGTCCGGCAAGGTGCGGAAGGCCTTGCCATCGCGAACTTCCTCCAGAATTGCGGCCCAGTCTCCAAAGCCCAATCCCTTACCGCGCCCAAACGCTGCCCGTACCTGTGACGAGTAGCCAAGTTCGATGCCTGCATCCTTGGCGAAGACCAGTGCCAGATGAGCCGCATAGCACAGCAGTACTTCCGCCGTCTTGAGCACGGTTTCGTAGGCATCGCCGGAGACACCCGCACTCTTCGCAGCCTCTACCGTTCGCCACCGGTACGCGATCGGATAGGGGAAGCGGGTTCGCACGATGTAGCCGTGATCGTCAAGATTGGCGGCCGCTTCCACTCGCAGCCGTGACCGTCTACCGAGGTCGACGAGCCGCATCCGTCCTGCTTTGAAGTCCTCGTCTGCTGGAAACGCCGAATGCAGCGCCGCCTCGGCTTCCGCATGCCAGGCCTCGAAGCTGTTGACCGCACGTGCAATGTCCTCCAAGGCCGCGCTCAGCGCTTCGTCAAGGTGCGGCAGCGGCAGCTCACGTAGTGCCGAAGCGTGAATACGAATGTCGCCCCCGAGCGAGGAGGCGAAGCGAGCGACGATCTCGCGCGCTAGGGGTGAGCGCAGATACTGGATGACGAGGCTGAGCTGCGTCGCCGGGACGTCCTGGCCCGGCCGCAGTACCACGACCGTCTGGCTTGCAGTGATCGGCAAATCTGCTTCGGTCACCTGTACAACGGCCAGGCTGCGTTTGTCACGTCCCGAGATTGCCTGGAGCAAGACATCACCAGGGCACAGCTCTTCGACGGTAGGCAGTCGTGCCCACCTCGTCCACTCGTCCGGAGGCGCGATAGTGCCGTCGCGCTTCAGGTCTCGACCAGATATCACTCGTACGACATCTGGTTCGTCTCGCGAGCAGAACAGACGGCGATCGACCCTGCCCTGGAAAACGTGCTCAAAGACATCGCCGAAGCTCGCTGCACCAGCGAAGTCCGTGAGCGCGGCCTCGCGAGCCTTGATCGCGGGATCGTGACGAGCGAAGCCAAGACCAGCTTCAACCGGCGGGACGTCCCGAAGCACGTACCCGAACTCTCCGCGGCCGCCACTGCGCTTGAGAAGCCGGCCAAAGTCATCAATAACAGCTGATTCCTCATCACCGGGCGAGTACCGGAACAGCCGCAGGGGAGGCTGCGCATCAGCGTCACGCGCGCGAAGAAAGATCGTCGCAATTCCTACATTCCGATGGATGCCCGGGACGAGGTCTCTCGTGTACATCACCAGGACCGTCTGCCAGTGCATGTCCAACGCGCGCCTGAAAGCGACCGACGAGGTGGACTGCAACCCGTTGGCCGGTATCAGCGCACCCAGCACCGCGCCCGGTTTCGTGGGTTCGAGGCTTGACAGGACCTTCTCGTACTCGTCCCGCCACGCCGACAGACGCCCCTCGATTCGCTCCCACGGCGGGAGCAGCAGCGAAGGCCCTGTTTGCAAGAGGTCGTCTGCCGCAGGTGCCAGCTCATTGATGGTAGGCAACAGCTTCGTCGTCCACGGGCTAAAGTCAATCCGACTGACTGGAGATGAACCGTCTAGCGTGAGCACAGTCGGACGGGCCTTTGCGAGCTGCGTGAACGCCAGCTCCACGAGCTTGAGGTACAGCTTGGGTGGACGCACCAGGTCTGTCGTGTCAGGTGCATTCTCGCGCGGCATGGATCAAGAGCCTAGACGTGACCGCTGTAGCGGTGGCGGGCCGGCGCGGAACGCGAAGTGCCGGCCATCCTGTGGGTCATGCTCCGGGCCGTCTTCGACGACGTGGTCGGCGAGGAGAACCTGCCGAAGCTCGGGCACAGCGCCTATCGCGCGGACTTCGCGCTTCCGCCCTCGGGTTGCTTGTCGAGGTCAAGTACGTGCGCACCAAGCACCACTTCACGGACGTGGAACAGGAGGTGATGATCGACGCGATCGGCTACCTCAAGGACAGCGAGCGCTACCGCGAGGTTGTGTCTTCATCTACGACGACTCGTGCTCCACCGAACACCACGGCGAAATTCGGCGGGCGCTGGCCGACCTGCCGGGAATCGCCGACGTGATCATCGTGTCGTGTCCCGGAGCGATTCCCCCGGCAGATGAGTGCAGAGCTGCTGTGGCTTCGGGGCCGCGCGTGCCGTGAGTGGCGGGCCGCGGAACCAGCGTCCGGACTACTCATCGTGGTCGTCCTCGGCCTGCCTGTCCCAGTACTTTCCTTCTGTGCGAAGGGACTCGGCGTGGTCGCGGAGGACCTGAGCGGTGAACGGCCAGTCGTTCTGGATCTGGTCCGCCCAGTCCGAGTACTGCTGGGCGGTCGCCCGTTCTCGCGGTCCTCCCTCGTACGGGTCCCTGGTCGAGAACGTGGTGTTGTTGGCCAGACCGAGGCCGAACCCGTCTCGTAGTTCGTAGGCGTCCGGCAGCTCCAGGATGTCCCGGACCGCCTCGGCCGGCCAGGCTCCGTCCTGTCCTGGCGGACCGGCGGAGATCAGCGTGCCGATGGCTCGGTCACCCTTGCGCAGCAGCTCAGAGTCGTGCAGCGCGTCTCTGACGTGCTGAACCCAGCTGAGCAGGCGCTCTCGGTCCACCTGGTCGCCGGTCTGGCCTGGCACGCACCGCAGCTGCTCGGCTTTCAGATAGAAGCGGAAAGCCTTGGGGTTGAGCTTCCCGGTCGGCAGGTAGCGGAACCGGTGCAGCTCGACGAACGCGGCGGGATCGGCGGCGATGGCCTCGAGCAACGCGGCCGGTGCACGGTCGTGGAACAGGTCGAAGAAGGCGAGTTCCCACCTCGCGACCGCCCGCAGGTCGTGCCCCGAGCTGTGGAGGTGGCTGATGAGCTCTCCCACCTCCCACGCGGTGTGGGTGCCGATCCGGCCTGGCGAGTTCAACAGTGCGTCGAAAGCGGCTTCGATCAACTCAGCGTAAGGTCGCCAGGGCTTGTCGTCTCCGTGCAACGCCATGGATAGGGCGTCGACGACGGCTTCCGGCCGACCACGCTGGAGGATCTCCGCCAGGTACTCCTCAGGTCGTTCCGAGGGGAAGGGGAACGCCGGAGTCAGCAACCAGAAGCCGTCGCTCACCTCCCGGCTCTCCGCCGAGACCAGCTCGGCTGCCAGATCGACCGGCAGTGCGATCAGGAAAGCGGTCCGCGCGCCCGTTTCCTCCGACAGGGTTGCCACTGCATCGGCCACCCACTCCTGGCCGCCTTCAGCCGCCCGACGCCAAACCCATTCTTTCGCGAACGGAGTCCCCAGGCAGCCCAACACCTCGTCCCGCACCGAGTCTCCCGCCACCTGCGCGAGCACCATGCCGACGAGGTCTCCCCGCTTGCTCGCAGCGGCCAGCCGCGCGACTCCGGCAACACCGTGCCTTTCCAGCTCCTCGGCGACGACCTCGCGCCGCAACCCCTCGAGTTTGGTCCGGTGGTGCTCGAGGTCTGTCGGGGCGATGCCAGGGAGATGCGGATGCCAGCCGAACAGCCAGGCGTGCCTGGCCGGATCGGACTCCGGCTCGATCCGATCCAGGAAGGCGCCCAGGCGGTCGGTGTGTTCGGGCGAGAGGTGCCGAGACCCGTCTGTCGCCGCCAGCTCACGGCGCACGACCTCATCGCCCGCCTCCCACAGTTCGCGCGTCACCTGCGCGCCCAGGACACTCGTGTCGACCACGTCGAGGGCGGAGAGCAGCGGATCACGCCAGCTCTGCGGAAGCCAGCTGATGCGCGGCAGGAGCTCCACCCAGCGCCGGGGAACCGCAGCCAGATCGGCGAGCACCGCGTTGAGCACCTCGTCCAGGTAGGCCTGGGCCGTCTCCGAGGGGTGCTGTTCGACGCCTGTCCAGTCGATGCGCACCTTCGGCCGTGCCGGATACATCAGGAAGGGATGTGGCTCGATCAGATCCAGCAGCAGTTGCCATCCCACCTCCGGGTGACGCACCCGCACCTGCTTGATGAGCGCCGGGCGGCGGTCGAGCGGCACGGGGCTCACCGGAAGGTAAATGAGCGCGTCCACCAGCGACCGGGCCGGACGGTTGGCCCACTTTCCGCCGGGATCGACCTCCGCCAGATGGGCCATCAGCAGGACCGCGCGGGTGCTGTGCTCCGGGGCCCATGTCAGTGTCTCGAGCGCCCACAGCAGCCCGGTGTGCGCCGGGGGCCGGAACATCGACCGTTCCTCGGAATCGTCGAACATCGTGCGCAGCACCGGACTGTCGTCGCGCATCGCCTGGTCCACAGCGTCGGCGAACACCTGCGGACAGGATTCGGCGAGCAACGGGAGCACGTCGCTGAGCGACCGCCACAGCAGGCCGGTGCGGTCGTCGTTCGCTTTCTTCAACAGCTGAACGACAACCCTTGCCGCGTGGGTCTTCGCCTCGTCACCCGCCACGGTCGTCGTCCCGGAGTCGCCGAGGCGTGCCAGGCCGTGAGCGATTCCCTCGCGCAGCTCGTCGGAGAAGGTGCGGGCGATGCCTCTGACGGCCGCCGACATGACCTGCGGCCCGGCGAGCGAGAGCACCGGATCGACCTCGCTCAGGACGTCGAGGGCCGCCGCGCTGAACCGCTGGACGTCGGTGGCGCTCACCTGCGTCCTCAGCTGAGTCCACGCGTCGTGCGGGTCGGCGAGCTGCCAACGTGAGCCGCTGCGGTGCACCAACGGATCGCCGGAGGTCGAGGAGGACGTCACGAAGCGGTCGACATCGGCGTAGTCCTGACCGGTGATCCGGGCGAGCACGGCGTGGTCGGACGCGTTGGACGCGGACCACCGGCTGACCAACGTCAACGGTGCCGCGATCGCCGACGCGGGTGCTTGCGTCCACGCCGGCCGCGGCTCGTTCGGGTGCAGCCTGCGGGTCACCGCACGGAGACTGCGCCGGACGAGGCCCGCGTAGTCATGCGCCTCGTGCAGGGGCAGGCCCCGGCCGAGGAAGGCGTCACGTGCCTGGTCTCGAGGTATCCGAGGCAGGACAAGACTTTCGGGGCGGACCTCGAGTCCGTTACGTGCGATGATCACATGTCGGGTGTTCTGCGTCTGCCGGACCGGAACGCTGTCGCTCATCACCACGGCAGGGAACGACGGCGGAATCCTCGCGGCGTGCTCCCATCCCCTCTCAGAGGTAAGCAGCATCGCGCGGTGGTGTGGGTCGTGCCGGTCCAGGACGGCCGCGCAGAACGCGGCCACCTCGTCCGTGGTCTGCCCGTGGACGACCAGGTTTCCCGGTGGACCTGCCAGCCAGGACCGCAGCCGCTCCGCGACGGCCTCCCGTCCGAGCAACACCAGATCCGCCGGCAGTTCAGGCCCGGCGAACACGGAACGTTCGCGGGCCCACGTCGCCAGGTCGATGATCCCGTCCCTGACGCCGATCGCGAGCTCCGGCACGTCGTCGATCACCCGGTCGACCAGTCCGGGTATCAAGTGCGGGTCGCGCGAGGTCAACCGGACGTACTGGCACTTCGCCAGTCCCGCGAGGTCCTCGGGCAACTCGTCCGCCGCGAGCTTCTTGCCGCCATGCCCCAGAACGGGGATCACGGGCTTGCCCGCGGCCAGCACCGTCGCGATCTCTCCGCGGACGACGTCGTCCGGCTCGAACAGCCGCTCCTTGAAGTCGGACAGCCACCTCTCGCCGATCATGGCGATCATCGCGGAGCAGTTCTCGACCGCGCCCCACATGATCGGTTCGTAGTCGCGTCCGAGGGCGATGGACTTGCTGGAGCGGAATACCCGCTCGTCGCCGAAGATCGTGCTGAGCGCCGAGTCCAGCCAGGCAGCCTTGTCCTCGCCGTCACCGTTTCGGAAGTTGATGAACAGCATGGCGTCCAGGGTGCTCCGGTCCTCCAGCCGGGCACCACCCGTTTCCCGTCTCCTTCCCGCGGCCTCATAAGGAGACGGTAGGTCCACAGAGGACTGTGGTGGCATTGTCTGGTGTCCTGACCAGTTTGTCGGGGCTGGGTGAGAACCTGGTGCGGTGACGTTTCATGATGACGACGAAGATCTCGATCTCGTGCTCGGCCAGGCGCACGAACTGCTCGGCGACGCGGACGACCTGTTCGCGCAACGCCTCGTGCAGGCGTCGCGCCTGCACCTGCGCCGTGACGGCGGCTTCTTCCACCCGATTCCTGGCGACAACTGGAGGAGTGACACCTACGAGGCCGTCCTCGAGGTACCTCAGGCACTCGTGCCCGAGTTCACCAGCGAGGTGACGGACCGGATCTGGACCAAGCTGCAGGCGGTGCTGCACCGGCACAACCGAGAGGACGTCTTCGGCGTCGTGGAACCGGCGCTTCCACCGCTGCCCGAGGTAGCGCCTGACTGGCGCGAACGAGCGGCGTTCCAGGCACCCGCCGAGCGGCCCACCAACCAGGCCCGCCGGGAACGGGCGGCAGGCGGTTACCCCACGCGGGACGGGATGACGTTCACCAGCGTGGAGGAGATAGCGGTGTACGACCTGCTCGTGGAGCTGCAGAAGGAGAGCTCGCGGCACCGGACCTTCTCGGTGATGCCGCTGCCCGGGGTCAAGCTCCGGGACGCCGGCGTACGAACCCCTGACCTCGTGGTGCTGGGCAACGGTCGCGCGCTCGTCATCGAGGTGGATGGCCCGCACCACTACGGCCTCACGCGCAAGGCCGACGACGCGGACCGCGATCGTCACTGGGACCGGTGCGGGGTCCACACCGTCCGGATCGGCGCACACCACACCGCCGACCCCGCTTCGCTCAAAGACCTGTTGAAGGAGGAACTGGGACGGCGGTTGTTCCAGGTGAGCTGAGGCTGGACAGGCAACGTGGCCGCGAAGCTGGTCAACGCCGGCCGGGGTGCCGCATCAGGCACGCCAAGTCGTCCTCGGTGATGTGATCGCGCCAGATCGTCGACATCATCCGCGTCCACGGCTCCAGCGGCGACGAGTTCATCGTTCTGTAATTGGCCGGGCGGTCAGCGCAGTAGTGCGGACGCGGCAGCTCTGATCTCCTCGTCTTCGGTGAAGGAACGCCATCCTCCGAGTAGGCGATCCGCTGCCGGTTGGCGATGATGGACTGCGCCATTGGGTGTTCCTCAGTTTGTTGATGCCAGCGCCGGCCCGTGAAATCGTCCCGGCCATTCCGAGCAGAGAAGATCGATCGAGAAAGCAGTGCGATGGGCCGACTTTCGATGTGGCCAGATGGAGAGGAAGTACGTAGCGGCAAGTAACGCTGCCAGGCATAAATCGATAGCACCGTCGTGATCACATGAGAACGGCGACCGCACGTCGTGCCTATGCAAGGTGTGACACGGGGCAGCTTGATGGCTTAAGACCGTGTCAGAGACAGCGTGTTCGTGGCGTAGGCCACGCATACTTAGGAGGGGTCTAAGTGAGTCCCGAGGCTGGTCCTGCCCGCGCAAGCAGCAAGGGGGCCACGTGGCGGAGACAGTTGAAGGCTGTGGACAGGGCGCGTGTCGTGGCGGCTCGTGACGCTCTGGCCACTGCTCCGAAAGACTCGTCCTTACGTGTTGAACTCGATCTACTTTGCGCTGAGCTCACCCGTCGTGGATACACCTTGGGTGCGGTCGGTGACGCAGCTTCGGTTTCGGCCAGCACCACGGCCAAATGGGTGGCTCGGGTGCCGCAGTCTGCGTTGGTGGATATCGTTGAGGATGCGCCGCACAATGAACCTCTTGCACCACATATCGCAACAGCCACTGAACGAAACATCATACCTGCGTCTGATACCGAACGCCTCATCGAGTTGCAATTGCGGATCATCAATGCTCCTGGCGATCGAACCGCGAGTGAAGGACTCGACCTCCTTTGCGCGCAGTTGCAGAAGCGTAGGTATACGTACCAAGCGATCGCCAATGTGTTGGACGTCAGTCGTCAGATGGTTCAGCAACGCGCGTCACGTGTCCCGGAAGACGCGCTTGCTGGGATCCAGACAGAGGCAGCGCGCAAGGTCCCAAAGCCCGAGAAGACGAAGGCCGAGCGCCAATGGCTGTCGGAAGACGAGTTGGCGCGGCTGGTCGACCTGCGACCGCTTGCCCAACTGCGCAGGGGCAGCACGCCGAAGGACTCTCCGGTGGCCAGGGCGGCCGATGATTTTTCGCTCATCCTGCTTGAGGCTCGTGAACGCGGTGTGACCGAGTCCACGATGGCCCAGCAGTTGGACATGACTCCCGCCGCGATTCGCTTCCGGCTGCAGCGGATCACGGGCGACTTGCCACCGTCGATGAGGCCCAAGTCGGAGCAGGACAAAGTGGTTCGCGATCCGTTCGACGGGCTCGAAGATGAGCTCGGAGAGCTACGCGATTTGCTCCGTGAGGCGGAGATTCAGGTTGGACGTGGCCCGAACCACGCCGACCGCCTGACGGCATCCCGGCGGTTCGACGAGATGTTGACCAGGTTGGTCACATCGCACCAAGTGCCACTTGGTGCGCTCGCAGCGCAGTTGGGACGATCGCGTTCGTCGTTGGCAATGAGGCTCACATCGCACGTTGGAGGCGACGCGGCGAGCAAGATTCTCGATTCGGATTCGCAGCAGGCCTACGACCTGGACCGAGCAACGGACGACTTGCCAGATCTCGACATCGATGGCGCGATTCGGCCGGACCCGGCCTACGTCTGGCGGCATGGCGGGCGGTCTGGGGAGCCCAACGCGCCAACCCGTCTACGCCGCTCGCTACCGGCACCTGACCGGACGCGAGACCAACAAACTCACACCGACGCAGACTCAGGCGGCCATCGCCGCAACGATCCTGCGGCACCTGCACGCCGTCATCACCACAGGCCGGAGCTGGGATCCGAACATCGCCACCCACGGGCACGACACCGACCGCCGCGGCCATCGCGGCCTGAACCGCGCGACCGCGCCACCAGCAGGGCAGGGCAAGCCCCACGCGGCATGGAGACATCCCTGGGTGATCTCGACGCTCATCACGGGCAGCCCCGCCCGTCGTCACCCAACCCGATTACGCGCTGCCGGGACCAACCCCATGCCGCTATGCAGGGAACGACGACAAGCCCTGATCACTGGCCAACCCTTGACACAAAGCGACTTACGCTGATGAGAGTGCGTTCACGCAGAGCGATCGGATATGTAACGGTGCAGGAGTTCGAGGCGACTGCTCACACGCCGAAGCTGAGGGTGGAGTCCACAGGCATGATCGACGAACCATGACATGGGAGCTCAAAGGCTTCATGCATCGCAGGGGCGGACGGATGCTGAACTGGGTAACCCACCTTGGAGGTAGCCGACTCCGAGGTGCGAATCTAGTATAGTAAGAAGAATGACCACCGAGCCTGCGCCACATCGACGTCTGAAGTTCTTTGGTCCAGCGGACCTCGGAAACTATTTCGAGGCGGGACGCGCAGCTGAGGTTCTTAGTCGGTTCGACGCATCAGTCGCGACGTACACTGCTTCTGACGTTCTTGAACTGTATAATTCCCGACTTTTCGTGGAGAACGGGTACTTTCCTGCATCCTCTTCCGAGGAGCAGCGCACGGAATTTAAGGCGCTCATTCCCGGATTGCATGAAGCCGAGTCCAAATTCTTTGGCTCTCTGACCGAGGAAACGCTAAG
Source organism: Lentzea sp. NPDC042327 (assembly GCF_040647275.1). NCBI lineage: Bacteria > Bacillati > Actinomycetota > Actinomycetes > Pseudonocardiales > Pseudonocardiaceae > Lentzea > Lentzea sp. NPDC042327. Next base: position 56,242 of record NZ_JBEZBX010000001.1, on the reverse strand, counting down.
TTGCCGGATCACAGGGGTCAGTCGTGAGTATCACGCGGACTTGCTGGAACTCCTGTCGCGACACAAGGTCTACAGCCGTTGCTCCGCCGCGACTGTGCTGGCAATCCTAGACAGCCTGAACGTCAGTACGGGCACGATGCTCTCGTGTGGAAGCCTTGTGCGGGTTTACGATGAAGAAATACGTACGCGTCTTGTTTCGAACGTGGCCAACGCTGAGCATGTGATTCGGCTATATCTCAGCGGTGATGATCGCTCGCAGATGCACTTGCCGCAGAGCTTGAAGAGTTCAGACAAGCGCGCACTGCTTGACGCGTACATAGATAGCGAGGAGGCGCATCCGAATTTTATCGAGCTGATTTCCGTCGCGCGCGTCAACGCAGCTGCTGGAATCGACGAGAAGATGAAGCTCAAAGCGAAGCGCAAGCATGAACGATGGACGAAGGAGTTCTTTGAGTCTAGCGGTGGCGGAATGGTGATCGGCTGTGAAGTCACTGTTGCCAAGGGGCAAGATGAGCCTGTGGAGGCATCAAGGGACGGGCTCGTGACGAAGTACTCCTACAGTCGCGAGTGGCTCGACGAGAACCTCGATTACCCTACGATCCTCAACAACTTTCTCTATGTGTTTGGTTTCGTAGATCCTCACATGCAGCTGACGCTGCCCTCGTATCAGGCGGAAGTCGGAGCGCTTGAGCGCGTGGTCGGAAACTCAGGAAAGGATGCTTATCCAGCGGGCGTCGCCTTTTATCTTAAGGAGCAGAGTTCCTTCCTGCAGGTCTCCATGTATGAGCGACTTCTCAGGCGCAACGATGTCGAGCTTGAGTCGGTAATCGCGTGGTTCTTCGCGGACTACTTGAGAGAGAGTTTTGGTGTGGCGAATCTACGGTTCGCGCCTTCAAGTAGGACTGCAACATACCTTGAGAAGAGTCGGCATCTGTTCGCCGAGATGGAAAGTATCGTAATGCAGTTCTCGCTCTACGTGGAGAACGGCGAGTTTGACCCTGAGCTGCTGGCTATGATGTCGACCCAGGTCAAATACCGAGACGTGCCGAGCTGCTTGGTCGGCAAGTATGTCTATGTAGGCGAGAGTCCAAACATCCACAACGTCATGCACCTACTCTTCTCGGATCAGTCCGGCTTGGGGTACATAAATGAGAGCCTCAGGGCTGACAACGGTGCTCGACTACTCATTGAGCACGATGTTTTTTATGATGACTTCCATGACTACCAGAAGGATCAAGTCGACTACCTAATCGCGCACGGCGTGGCCGAGAATGCCGGAGGCCATATCCGGCTAGCAAGTGTCGACCAGTTCGTGGTGCTGCGCGATCTTTACGAGTTAGAAGCGGCAAGTTACTACCATCACCGCAGAGGTGTGCGCGAAGCAATCGATGAGATGGTCACAAAGGGTTGGCTTGTGCGGGCCGAGTCGCTGTTGTCTAAGCCTGAAGCAGGCTACTTCAACTACTGCCTCAATCATCAGGACTTCAGCGATGGCCTGAACCTGCGCAACAGGTACCTGCATGGGGCAATTCTTGACATCGCGGATGAAGAGGAGCACTACCGCACCTACATCACCGCGCTCAAACTACTGGTTGCGCTTGTGATTAAGATGAACGATGATCTCTGGCTGCGCGAGAGTGAGGAGCTCGCTAATAGAGCCGAGGCGACTCCGTCTGAGCAGGCCTGTTAGCCCGGATACTTCGCGTGGATGACGGCCTGGCTTGAGACTGTGGTCGGTGATTGTTGCGTGTCGGCCCACGGCGCCTGCCGTCGCGGACACACCGGCTTGACCGGGTACGATATGCATGCTCCGCCTGCCATCGCAGCACTCGGTTGTCGGCGACGTCGAACCGCCGCGTACGGCCAATGCGAACAGCACGACCGCGACGGCCAACAGTACGCCAATCTGCCCACGCCCCGACCCGCTCCGCTGAAACGTCGTTCAGGTAGGTGCCCACGCCGCCACCATCACCACGAGAACCCGCCGCCCGACAAAGCTCGAACCACCCACTCGTCGCAGCTGGACAGCTTCAGCGATCTTCAGCGCGCGGTCATCGGCAGGACAGTGCCTGAAGTGTCAGGTTGCGGATGCCACGTACGCCGCCAGGATGTAGTTCGGGTGTCGGTCGAGGTTCTTACGGGCTCGGTTGTAGCGCATGGTTGTGCGTGGGTCGGCGTGGCGGGCTGCGATCTGGACGTCGCGCATGTCGACGCCCGCGTCAAGCATGGTGGTCACGAAGGTGTGGCGCAGCATGTGTGGATGCATCCGCGGCAGCCGTACCACCGATACCTCGGACAGCGCGCGCAGTCGTCGGGTTGTGCAGTGCCGATCCATGCGCACGCCTCGCCGGTTGAGCAGGACCGGGCCGTTGTAGCGTTCGCCGACGGCCCGGTCGATTGCCCGCCCGACCGCCGGCGGCAACGGCACCAGCACGACCTTGCTGCCTACGCGCAGAACTCGGTACCCGTGTTCCTCGCCGACGTCGCTGATGTCTGCGGCGCAGGCTTCGAACACCCGTAGTCCCAGCAGGCCAGCATCGCCACCAACGCGAAGTCGAACCGGTTGGCCGATTCCCGCGCGGCGCTCAGCAGCGCCTCGAACTGGAGATGAGATAGGCCCAGTAACGGCGATTCGCTGGGCACGACCGGGCGCCGCACGTACTCCGCTGGCGAGTGTTCGAACACGGTGTCGATGACGCAGGTGCGGTAGAAGCCGATGACGACCGACATTCTGCGCGAGATCGTGGAGGGCTTGAACCGCCGGACTTCCTGCATCCACCGCACATACAGCTCGATCTGGGACCGTCGCGCTGCCAGCGGTGCGAGTTCCCGCTCTGGCACCAGGCGAAGAAGATCCGCAGATCCGATTCCGAGTGTGACCGTGAGATACCTGTGTAGCGGCCGAGGTAGGCCAGTGCCTTCAGTCGCAACCTCGTGTCGCTCTGGTCTGAAGGCTCCATGGACTCAGGCTGAGCACGGACGCGTCGGACACCAACACGGACGATGGAACGAGACGGCGTTGTACCCGTCCCCGCTGACCGGCCAGGCTGGCTGGTATGACGGACGCGGACCGGCTTCAAGCGATGATCGACGAGCTCCGCCGGATGCGGGAGCAGTGCGAGCCCAAGTCGAACCAGAACCCGAGATATTTGCGGTACTCGAACGCGGTAAGCGCCTTGCGATGGATCATCGACGACCTAGCCAAAGAAGATCGAACGGCCTGATCCTGACCGAGCGACTCACTCATACCGCCTAGCGGCAGAAGCGGATGTTCATGACCCGACGAACGAGATCCGCAACATCTAGCAGCGTGAGGGCCAACGGCAGCCTGGTCAGAAGTCGCGGTGGCAGGGCTGTCCTCACTGATCGGCACGTCCACGGACGCCGAGCCGCCCGCAGAACACACAACCGTGTCCACAACAACGGTCCTTCGTCTGGCCCCGGTCAGTAGCTCAGCTTCTCCGACAGGATCCGCGCGATCTGCAGAATGGGTATCTTTCGGGCGCCGATGGTCGACGTTGGCCTGCTTCGTTGACAGCACGAACGGGCCTATCGTGGTCGCGTGACCGCAGCCGCTGCGCGCCAGGCCCTCGTGACGGGCGTACCGGTCCGTCGTTCGCCGACGCGACCCCGGAGCAGGTCCGCGCCACGCTCATCCCAGAAGAGGCCGTCGAGTTCGACCAGCGGTGGCGCGAGGCGATGGTCGAGGCCACCCAGTCGCTCGACCTGGCCGGCGTCCTGGCCCGGCTCGGCGAGTGGCGCTCGATCGCCCGGCGCACCGCCGCCCGCGGAGCCGAGGAGCACCGCGCCCTCTACTGGCACGCGGCCGTGAAGCTCACCGGCGCCGAGCTCCCGCCGGACATGCCGTTGCACAAGGTGAAGGCACTGCTGGGCCTGTAGACCCGCGGGCATGAGGTCACCACCGACGAGGTGTCGCAGCAGCAGATCGACGCGCTGGCCGCGTTCGACGAGGTCCGGGTCGTCCTCAAGTTGTTGTGGCGGGGGTTGGCGACTGACCATTGACCGCTTCATTGAGAAGCTTTGCCCTTGTCAGGCATGGGCAACCGGTTTGACGGTCAGCAGGCAAGTGACCGACTGAGTCATGCATGTGCAGTCACCACTACTGGGATCAGGGCGAGTGAGATCATCTGACTGTCGTCATGGGGAGACGCCAGCGTGTAGTCCCGACGTCGGGCAGGCTGATCGGGCCGAGCTGCAGTCCTGAACTGGACATGCCTTCGGATGCAGGCGTCGGCGGCCTTGATGGCAGCGCTCGCATCCTTGTTCTTGATGAACAGGATGATCGCCGCCTTGGTGTCCCGCCAAACCAGATAGCCGAGAAGTTGATCGATGGCCTTGTCAAACTCTGTCTCGCCCTTCCAGAACTTGCATTCGCCGATGAATACGTTACGGTTCCGCTGACGGACAAGGATGTCGGTTTTTCCCTTCCCGTTGATGACCTCGCCAGCGACGAATATCTCTTCCCCGCTTTCATGCTCATAGTTCGAGTTGAGCAAGAAGATGAACCAGTCTCGCAAGGTTGGTTCGTCAGGCAGAAGCTCTTGAGCGCTCGATGGTCGCCGTTCGAGGGCGTGAGCAAAGCGGATCATCGTGTCCACGATCTGCTCATAAACCACGCTAGATAGACGCCATTCATCATGACCGCCCGACTCGTGTGCAAGGTTCTGCGGGGCTACCCGTTTCCGAATAACCGGGATCTCCAGTGCTTCGTTCGACGGAACCTTCCTGATCGGAATATCGAGTGCAGCTAGAAGGGTCTCGCTTTGGTCTAGGCGCGCCCTCCGCCGAGTCAGCCGGCGCAGCACCTCCTCCTCGATCTGACGCGTGGCCACCGCTATGTCGCTGTTGACCGCATCAACCCACTCCTGAAGAAGAGCAACCTGCCTGTCGATGTCCTGCTGGAGCTTCTTCGGCGGGTCTCCGATCAAGAAGGTGAGCACGACCTCCGACTCTGTCGCGTCACCATGGACGGCAGTGCGGAGCCGGTTGCGAGGGGTGCAGTGCAGCAACGCCATGCGCCCTTGAAACGGTATGTGGACGTCGAGCAGGACAATGGTTCCACCGCCCTGACGCTCGTCGATTTGGACTTCACGGTTCTGCGCGAATCGATCACCGATATTGAGAATCAGTGGCGAGAGGACATTTTCGGCCATAATCTCCTGCATGAGCTGTTCATTGCTGCTTGCCGCAAACCTCTCACCTGGAAGCTTGTCGGCAGCCTGCGGTGTCTCCAGGAAGTCCTGGTGCAGTCGCTCTTGAAGGTCGTGCTTTCCGAACAGTGGCTTCTTGTCCTCGCGATAAAAATGCACTTGTCCTCTTTCTTTGTCTAGTCATCTCCGCGGTTTGCAACTGGCCATTGGTCGCCTGAGGTGACACCTCGGACTCGGTGAGCGTGGCTTCTGGTTGGCGAAGAGGGTCAGTTGGAGCTGTCTTTGGTCACGGCATGGGCCTCGATGTAGAAGGTCGCGGCCGCGGAGACGGCGGTGACCATCAGTCGGGCGGTCGCAATGTCGAGTTCAGGGCGGCCATAGACGCCGTGGCCAACGCCGAACCCCTCGTTCCGGATCTCGGCGATCCCGTTGACGATGGAGTTGAGGCCTTTCAGCACTCCGCGGCGTTGCTTGGCGCCGGGCTCGTCTCCGCGAGTGCCTTGGTCGTCCAGCCCGAGGGCAACGTTTCGGCATGCACAACCTAGTCAGCATAGTGCGGCATGATCGCGAAGCAGTGCCGTGCCGGACGCGCCCGGCACGGTAGAGCGCGCGGCGCTTGAGGTAGTCCACCACTCGCCGCCATCGATCACGATGACGAGGCGCGGGGGCCGCGGCGTTGTAGTCACCGACGTGTACGCCAGGGAAGAGCCTGAGTTCACCTCGCCACTGAACCACAGCCACTCGAGAACCTCCGTACCCGCCAGCTTTGTCCCGCAATCAACACCGCCTCGGTTGAAGTTGCTGAGCGGAACCTTCGGGCACCAGCCAGAAGACGCCTGTCACGTGTCTCCGGAAACGCGAAATCTTGGACTCTGTCTGCCACACTCGGGCAGCTCGAGACCTTTCGAGGCGCGCAACTTCGATCGATCAGTCAAGGAGACCGCGCCGAAGCCGTTCCGCCCTCTCGTCCACCTGGCGCGCGTAGTGCTTGTAGGACTCCGCAAGTTCTCGGAGAACTCCACGCGTTCGTGGCCAATTCTCAGCCTCAGAAGCAAGTCCTCGGTACCGTTGCACCAGATTTCGTTCCTGTGTCCCGCCCTCGGTGGTCCCTCTGGATGTGACGCCGCGTTTGTTGAAGATGCCCATTTCGAGACCGCGATCGATCGCGTCGCTCTGAAGCTCTTCAAGCAGGTCGCGAACCGCGAGTGGAGGGAACAGGCCGTTCTGGTCCGGCGGCGCGTAGGCCAGTATCTGACCGATGTGGCTGTCTCCCGACTCCAAACGGGCCGCCTCGCTCAACCGGTCACGGGCTCCGCTCACCCAGGTTCCAAGCAGCTCAATCTCGACAGTCCCGGCAGAACCGATGCCTGGACAGCGGCGCCATGTGTAGAGAACTTCGTACGCGCGAGTTGCGATACGCCGCCTTTCCTCGGACAGTGCCTGGGAACCGTCCGGTTCCTCGTCCTCCCTCCGGTAGACGCGGCAGATGAGTTCTACGAAGAACGAAGGCTCCTCGCTGAGCGTTGCGTGCAGAGTGGGCGCACCGCCCCCGGCGTCGAGCAGAGGGAACAGCTGCCACTCGAGGTTCGCCAGCTGCTGGGCTCCGATGAACTCTCGATGCCTGGCCAGGAACTCGAAGATCCGGTGGAAGTCGTAGCTCGACAGCTGTTGGAACTCGGGCGGAATCGCGGACTGTTCGAGCAGGCTGACCAGGACTCGCACGGTGAGTTCGGCGATCTCCGCAGCATCGATTTCTGCGGCATGATGGGACACCAGCTGTAGCGCGGCGACAAGCCGGCGGGTGGTGAGCAAGCCGTGGAGCGCGGTGATGATGTGTTCGGGAAAGTTGTCAACCTCGTAGTGGTTGAAGTTCGCCCAGTAGTGCTCAGCAGCTGCCGGCAGGTCCTCCAATGCCTTCCATGCTGAGGGAGGGTCAGACGCGGCATTGAGGATGATCGCCTGTACCGATGGCTCGTTGGTCTGAGCAAGGAGTTCGTCGCGCAGCGAGACGCCACCGGCGAACAATCGAGTTTGCAGATACGCAACAGCGACCTGCCGATTGGAAGAGTCCGGTTCGGCGAGCCGGGTGAGCATCTCCGAGTCGAAGCCACTCGCCTGGTCGGCGAGAGCTCTGCCGATCAAGTACGGGTAGTCGGTAGTTCCGGCAAGAGCGTCGACGGCGGCCAGTCCGCCGGACTCGAGGATTTCGCCCATCGCAGAGGCGCGCCGTCTCCGCGTTTCTTCTCCGAACGCGGCGAGGTCGGACGGTCGTTTCTGATCTGGCATCACGATGTGGGCGCTCTTGAACAGCCAAGCCAAGCGCAGAACTGGCGCCTGCGGCTCCAGGCTAGCCAGCACTTGGTCGAGCGTTTGCAGCTCTCCCTCTGGCAGAGCCCAGTCGGAGCCGGTGAACCCGCGGTGCTGCCCGATCTTGAACCGCAGGGCATCGGCCAGTTGAGCGCGAACCTCGTCGTCCGCGACATCGCTGACGGCGGTGAGCTTCGTTGCTACGGCGGCCCTGTGCGTCGGCGAGATGCGGTCGAGCTTGTCGATGAGCGGCAAAAGTCGCGTGAGGTCGTGACCGCAGTCGTCCAGCAGTAGATCGACAACTCCAGCGACGTTTTCCCGAAACTGCTGCCTGGTGATCAGCTGCTCTCGCTTCCAGTCGCGGTACTTAGGCGTGCTGTGCGGCGACTGGAAGCCGTGCGAGTTGGGAATCAGCGTGACCAGAAGCGCCCGGATGGGGACAGGAGTGTTTCGTAGTAGTCGCTTGAGGGCCTTGAGCCGGTGCGCGGACTCGGCGCTGGTCTCAGGGCGCCAGCAGCTGAAGATCTCCTCGAGGCTGCGGACCGGTCGGTTGGACCAGGAGCCGCCCGGATCGATAGCCGCGAGCTTGGCCAGGATGTCGACGGCGTCATCGAAGTGATCGGGCGACCAAGCGAGTACTTCCAGAGCGCGGATGAACCCCAGGTGTGGGGACTGAGAAGGGAAGCCGATTCTCGTAGGTGGCCGGTCGGCGAACATCGCGCTGTGCAGAGGCACCTCTCCCTGCAATCCGGGGCGCATAGCCTGAATGAACTCTGCAGGTGCAGCTTCTGCGAGGTTTGACAGCAGGTCGCTGAGCGATCCCCACAGGCCGTACGTGCTGTCCTCGTTGGCCAAGGCAAACAACCTGCTGAGCACTCGTCGTGCGACGTCGGATCCGGTCGCACCGCCAGCGAGCGTGACGAGCTCGCCGCTGGCACCGAGCATCGCGAGCGTTCGAGCGATGCCACGGCGGAGGGACGCTGAGTACCGGCTCGAGAGGTCGTTGGCGTTTACGAACCCGAACTGATCACGTTGTGGCTGGATCTCGCTGAGCACCTGCAGTGCGATGGTCTCGAACTGGTCGAGATCCGCGGCGGTGAGATGGGGAGCTATCAGATCCCAGGAGTCGTCAGGTGCGACTACATGCCACTGCTCGTGCAGGGCACCGAGAAATGGGTCATCGGTGCCGCTGACAGCAGAGCGGCTCGCATCCTGGAACTCGGCGTAGGACAAGCCGGTGAACTGCTCGACCGCACTGCGGTCCGCCGAGTGTTGGCCGTCCCAGCTGCCAAGAAGCAGCTGACGACGGAGGATCAATGAGGGTGATCGTGCCCAACTCGGCACCAACGTGTCGGGATATCTGGCCAGAGCGCGCCGCAGGGCGGGGACGCTACGGCGTGCAAGCGTACCGAGCGCATAGGCACGTTCGTGGTCGAAGTCGTTGTCGAGCAGCAGTTGAGCAACGATCTCGCCATCGATGCGGGGAACCTCGACCTTGGCCTTCGCACCAACCACAGCCGGTACGACCAGCCGGTGCTTGTGGGAGAGGGGGATGTTCGACACCAGCTCCGCGTCTCCGACGACGAGCACAAGAGGTTCAGGTCGGTCGAGCAGCTGGAGCAGAGCGTCTCGCGAAGAGACGAACAGAGTTCTGGCAGCGACCTGATCCGATGCCGGCACGGTCTGCAGCGCGGCGGCGACGAACGCTCGAAGTTCATCGCCTCGAACTCCACCTCCGACAGTGATGATCGTCTGCTCGGACTTGATGGCGCTCAAAAGGTCAGCCGCAGCGGTCTTCCGCCCAGCCAGAACAACTGGCGCATCGAGCGGCACTGTCGTCGACGGCAACCAGACGCTGTCCCACCAGCGTTGTGCGTCATGGACACCTGGAACGGACTTTCCGAGGCGTTCGGCCAGCCACGCAGTCGTTGCAGGCGCTGCGTCCAACCAGGTGTGAAGATCATCGACGTTGTAGGCCAGGACATCCCGCCAACGTCCTTCGGCACGGTGATCGTTAGCCCAACGCGAAGCCTTCGTCCAGGGCCTCAGCCCGACCTGGATGTAGGTAATATCGCTGGGGTCTTCTCCGTCCGGTCCGGCGAGGCGCTTGCTGTAATCGCTCTCAGCCTTCGTCTGAGCTGCTTGTTCAACCGACAGCTCCCAGACCGACATCCCTTCGGGCACGAAGGTGGTTCGGCTGCCAGCGACGACGACGCCATCGAACCCGCCTGCAGACGTACCTGAACCGCCAGGCAGGTGGAGCCTGGTGATGTCGCGTCCGGTTTCCGCGATCAGACGGCGTACGAGGAGCGGTAGATCGGTGTCGAAGCCCGGCTCGCTCGCAGCGGCCAGGAGGTCTTCCCGACTGGTGGACAGCCACGGTGCCATCCGAAAACGGTAACAACCACCACCGACAAAACGGGTAGCGCAGGGCGCGCCGGGATCGTGCACAGCTGCTTCAACCTCTGGAGAAGGCCTCGATGCGGGCTGCCCGTTGACGGCGGTGATGTGCTGGCACGACTACACGGTGGAGAGCACCTACAGCGCCTCGCGGTTCACTGTGGACTGGTACAGATCGAGGCGGGCGAGCAGCGAGAGCTGGCGCATTGTCTTCCGGGTGGCAGGAGAAGCGTCCGGACGTGCAGCTGCACCGCGTTGTGGTGGTCGTGGGCCGCTACGGGCGCGGCGGGTTCGTCGGCATGCTGCTCGGATCGACCAGCCAGGTGCTCGTCTACAACGCACCGTGCCCGCTGGCGATCGTTCGTGTAGCCGAGAATGAGTAACGGCCGTACGGTTTGTGAAGGCGCTCACTGGAAAAGTGGTCAGAAACTGGTCAGTCCACGCCGGGGAATGTTCAGTTGACCGTGCTGGGGGCACGCTCGTCGTGACGAAGCCGTGTATAGCTGCAGCTCAGGCCCCACTCGGCCTTCACGGAATGGTTTACTCCATTCTTCTTGTGGGGCTAAGCCTTGATTGATAAAACCATCACCCGATCGAGTATGTTTCGCTCCTCAACCCCGCGAATAGTTGGAGCGTCCAAGTTTCATGCGCATCTGTCGTTTCTCGGTCAAGAATTTTCGGAACTTGGCCAACGTCGAGTTGGAGCTTTGCCCCGGCACCGTCATCGTGGGCGAGAACCGGGCGGGGAAGAGCAACCTGCTGCACGCGTTGCGCCTGATCATCGACGGCCGGATGTCCTTTGCGGACCGCCAGCTCACGGCGGAGGACTTTTGGGATGGACTGTCCACTGGCGAACCCGACTGGGACCCGATGGCGGAGGGCCACGTCATCGAGGCCTCGATCGACCTCGTCGACTTCCTCCACGACGTCGGCCTCACGTCCGCGCTCGGCGGTGCCTTGGTCGCCGAGGATCCGCCGCGAGCGCGGCTAACCTACCGGTTCGGGCCCGTCGACACCGGCACCATGGAAGGCAAGCCCCGCTACCGGGGCGCCGTCTACGGCGGAGACACCGACCAGAAGATCAGCTCGGAGATGCTGGCGAGCCTGCACCTGGTGTTCATGCACGCGCTCCGCGACGTCGAGGCCGACATCCGCAACTGGCGCAAGTCCCCGTTGCGCGGCCTGCTCGTCGCAGCCGCGGCGGCCGCCGCAGAGAGCGACCACCTGGCCGAGGTGAAGGCCGCCATGAAAGAGGCCAACGACAAGCTCAATGGTCTCGATGTGATCAAGCAGCTCGGCACCAACATCGGCGGCAGGCTGGAGGACATGGTCGGATCGGCGCAGGCGGTCGAGACGAAGCTCGCCGCCGCACCGGACGAGCCGGCCCGCCTCATCCGTGCGATGCGGCTGTTCGTGGACGGCGAGGCGAACCGCCCGCTCGGCAGCGCCAGCCTGGGCACCCTGAACGTGATCTACCTGGCGCTGCAGGAACTCGGCCTCGACGCACGGATGATCAACGAACCGGACATCGCGCACGTCGTGATGGCGATCGAGGAACCGGAAGCCCACCTGCATCCGCATTTGCAGCGGCTGGTCTTCCGCAGGCTTCTCACTGCGCGCGACTCGGCGTACACCGCCCTGGTGACCACCCAATCCCCTCACATCGCCAGCGTGACCGACCCGCGCTGCCTAGTCGTCCTTCACAACGTGGAGGGCACGACCACGGCGTCGCAGGCCCGCGACGCCGATCTCACCCAGGCCGAGTGGGACGACATCGCGCGCTACCTCGACGCGACCCGGGCAGAGATCGTCTTCGCCAGGAAAGTCCTGCTGGTCGAGGGCTACGCGGAGGAGGTGCTGATGCCGAGGCTCGCCCAGTCGATGGGCATCGACCTCGATAAGGAGGGCATCTCGGTCTGCGCCGTGCACGGCACGCATTTCTCCTCCTACGCCCGGTTCTGCGACGCGCTCGGCCTTCCGTGGGCCGTGGTGACCGACGGGGACGTCGACAGCAAGGGCAACTCGGCGGGCGCGGCTCGGGCCACCGAGCTGCTCAACCTGCTGAAGCTTGGAGGCACGCCAGCCGAACACGGCATCTTTGTCGGCGATACCACGCTGGAGTACGACCTGATCACCTCACGGCCGAGGGAGAACATCGCCCCGTCGTTCAAGGCGTTGAAGGAGCTTTGCGCGGCCCCGTCGGCGGCCGACGTGGACTCGTGGGGCGCCGACGCGCCTGATTTGGCGGAGTTCATGAGGATCGTGAAGAACGCGGGCGGCAAGGGTAGGTACGCCCAGCGCCTCGCCCAGCTCGACATCGCGCCGTCCAGTCACGTCGAGGGCGCTCTGCAGTACCTGGTGGGACGTTGAGCAACCTCTCGGCGTCTATCGACGAGCTCAAGAAGAACGACTGCCAGTGGAAGGCGTTCACCACCGAAGGCCACTGCGTGGTGCTCGCACCGCCGGGCAGCGGCAAGACGAAGCTGCTCACCACGCGGATGGCCTATGACCTGGCGAACAAGATCAATCGGCCGCAGGGGTCAGCGTGCATCACGCTGACCAACGCCGCCGCCGACCAGTTGCGGCGCCGGATGGAGCGGCTGGGCACCGAGGACCGTCCCAACTTCTTCATCGGGACGGTGCACAGTTTTCTGCTTCGCCGCGTCGTAGCCCCGTTCGCGCACGCCGTTGGCCGTCCGGAGCTCGCCTCGATCACGATCGCGAGCGAGGAGGAGAGCCAGAAGCTCCTGCACGAGGCGATCTACGAGGCCTACCCGAGCGCTGACACCTGGAACGTCGCGACCACGATCAACTTCAACCGCACCCGCATGGCGAGCGCGGAGGACTGGGCGAAGTCCGGCGAGGGCTTGATCGAGGCTGCCCGGCGCTACGAAGCGAAGCTTGAGGAACGGGGCCTGCACGACTTCAGCGGACTGGTCGAGACCGCCGTGCAGCTGGTCGAGAACCACCAGATCGTGCGCCAGGTGCTCAACGCCCAGTTCCCACACCTGTACGTCGACGAGTATCAGGATCTGTCGCCCGGGCTGGACCGAGTGGTCAAGGCCCTGTGCTTCGACTACCTCACCGGGTCCGAACTGTTCGCGGTCGGTGACCCCGACCAAGCCTTGTTCGGGTTCACCGGTACCCGGCCCGAACTGCTCGACGAACTGGCCGCGCGGACGGATCTCACCGCTGTCGAGCTGACCCGCAACTACCGGTCCCGCGACGAGATCATCAAGCGGGCCAACATGATGCGACCCGGTCGAGTTCCCATGGTCGGTGACAAGCCGGGCGGCTCGGTCACAGGGGTCTACTGCCCAGGTGGCTTGCCCGACCAGTACCAGCGCGTGGTCGACGCGATCAGGGAGACTCACACCGGCGGCGTGGCGCTGCACGAGATCGCGGTCCTGTGCCCGACGCGGGACCTCTGCCTCGAAGTGACCGGCGCGTTTCGTCACGCTGGCATCTCAGCGTTCTACCGCGACGCGAAGAAGGAGTACCGGCCGAACTCGCTGACGAGGTTCATCGAGTCCGCCGCCGCGTGGGCCGCCACAGGAAGGGAGACGAGCGGCTACCGGCTTGGGGACCTGTTGAAGCAGTGGCGCTACCTGCTCGGTTCGCTGTGGACACACCAACACGATCGCAAGCTCGTCAGCGTGCTCGTCGGATGGGCTGACCGGGCTGACGAAGCGGCCACCACCTTCCTCGACGAACTTCGGCAGGCGGGCCTGGGCGATGCGCTCGGGCAGGTCGCGTTGGCGGCCGACGCACCGGAAGTCCGGAAGATGGAGGCGGTGATCCGCACCTGGTCGCTGCGCGAGCTGACGCAGCGGGCGTTGCGCCAGGATCGAGTGGAGGTCACCACCACGACGTCGAGCAAGGGCTTGGAGTTCGACGTGGTGCTGCTCGTCGGCGCAGACAACGGCCGCATGCCCAGCCACATGTCGGATACGCCGGAACGGCGGGCAGAGGACCGGCGTAAGTTCTACGTGTCCGTCACCAGGGCGCGCGATGACCTCCGCATTTTCTACTCGGGTTTCAGGTTGACCAAGTGGAAGCGCTGGGACGACGGGGTCAGTCCGTACGTCGGGGAGATCGAACTGCTCTGAACGTCCGTTAGCCGGCTACGTTCGGCGGGATGTCCACGACCGGGCATTCGACGTGGCGCAGGCACTTCGTGGCGCCCCGCCCAGAAGTGCCTGCGCGAGCGCCCTGCGGCCGCGCGTGCCGATCACGAGCAGTTTGGCGTTGTGCGTGCCAAGAGATTCGTCCGTGCAGGTCAACAGACATCGCAAACACACGCGGTCGGAAGCTTCAGCGAGCACGCGCTGGACGGCCATGCCGCCCATCGAGTGGCCCAGCAGCGAGAATGCGCATCATCCCAGGTGCCAGGTCACCCACCGTACATCGGTCGCGGCGATGCAGGCGGGAGCATGCCGTGCCCAACGGTGCAGTGTCGTGGCGCCACGCTTGCTCGCGAGGCCTTGCCCGAAATTGTCAGACTTGCGCGGTACGGTCACAGGGTGTCTGGACCGCACGATGGAATGCCGACGCGACCGAGCGGCGACCGATTCGGATCGTTTCGCGACGGTCGCTCACGCCCAACCTCCTCGTCGCCTGAGGTTACCCAAGGCCGCTACCTCTATGAAAGGTTGGGGGAGAAGGCCTTCCAACAGATGTGCAGCGCGCTACTGGCGAGTGATTTCCCTGGCGTCACCTGCATGCCGGTGGGGCAGTCAGACGGCGGCCGTGATGCTGTCCGCCGCAACGAGAGCGGCGGAAGCGTCATCTACCAGGTCAAGTGGACGGCGAAGCCGGTACAGAATGCCGTGAACTGGCTGCGTGGGGCGTTGGACGGCGAGGCCGACAACATCCGGCGCCTGGTGCGAGAGGGAGCGACGGAATACGTTCTGATCACGTCTGTGGCGGGAACGAGCGTTCCCGGTCGCGGAACCATGGACCGCCTCGAGGAGTTGCTGCGCATACGCTCGGCGGAGTTGGGCATTTCGATGGCGTGCTGGTGGCGGGCCGACATCGACGCGCGGCTGGACCGGGCACCTCACTCTCTGCTGTGGTCCTACGCGGACATGCTCGCCGGCTGGCAGTTGATCAGCTACCTCCTCGCGGCTTCTCGGGGTCAAGAACGCGAAGAGCGGTTGTGGGAGGTGATGAAGAACGTCGTGGCGACCCAGTGGGACGAGGACTCCAAGGTCAAGTTCAAACAGGTCGACCTCGACTCGTACGACCTCGATGATCTGTACATCGATGTGGAGGCCGAACGTGTCGTGAGCCCGCGGCGGGCGGGCCAGCTAGACCTGCATTTCGTGGAACTCGGGAAGCTAGGCGGCGTCGCCAAGTACCTGCTTGGAACAGACGTACCCTTGACGCTGGTGCGAGGTGCTCCTGGCCAGGGGAAGTCGACGCTCACCCAGTACCTGTGTCAGCTGCACAGAGCAGCGTTTCTCGACAGCGCCGTGAACACCCTCGCCTCGGAAACGGATACTGCGAAACGCAAGTTGCCGCGTGTGCCACTGCGCGTCGACCTGCGTGACTACGCTTCCTGGCTGCTCGGACACGACCCATTCGACGTCGCACACTTTGCCGCCAAGCCGAGGAAATCCCGAAAGACCGGCCGCTCTGTCGAGTCGTTTCTCGCACGGCTCTTGGAAGCCAAGAGCGGAGACATGACGGTCCGCGTCGATGACGTGCACGACCTCATCGCTCGCTTTCCGCTCCTACTCGTTCTCGATGGACTGGACGAGGTGGCATCCATCGACGTACGCCAGGAGGTTGTGAACCGCATCGACGACCTCGTCGCGCGTCTGGCTCGCTACGAGTGGGCTCCGCAGGTGGTCGTGACCACCCGGCCGAACTCGTCTGGGTTGGCCGAGCCGTCCCCGGACAGGTTCGAGACGATTGTCCTGCAGCCTCTGGGCGTCGATCTGCGTCGTGCCTATCTGGGCAAGTGGGCCGATTCGCGTCAGCTGGCTTCACAAGACCGCGTCGTACTCGAACGGATCTTCGAGGAGAGGTCGGCTGAGCCGCACATCTCACAACTGGCCGAGAATCCGATGCAGCTCACCATCCTGCTCTATCTGATCCAGAAGCGCGGTGACTCGATTCCGCACTCTCGTACGGACTTGTACCGCTCGTACATGCAGACGTTCCTCGATCGTGAGGCTGCCAAGAGCTCCGCCGTGCAGAAGCATCGCGACGACTTGGAGGAGGTGACGGCCCACTTGGGCTGGCTCTTCCAGGCACTCGCTGAGTCAGCTGGAGCGAGCGGTCAGCTGCCGGTGAAGGAGATCAAGCACGCGATCCTGACTTACCTGTTCAACGCCGAGAAGAACACGAACCTGGTGGAGGATCTGTTCACCGCGGTCACGGACCGGGTCTGGGCACTAACCAGTAAGGAACAGGGCACTTTCCGGTTCGACGTGCAGCCCGTGCAGGAGTACTTCGCGGCGTATTACTTGTTCCACTTCGCCGGTGCGGAGCAGCCGCGCTTCGACGCTGCCGAGGTCTTTCGAGCCTTAGTGCGGCGTCCTTACTGGTTCAACACTTGCCGTTTCTACGCGGGGTTCGCATCGGTCAACGAATTGGTCGCTCTGGCGGAGGTCCTTGAAGAAGAGGTGACGAGTTCCTCGCCGCCTCTAGATGCCGTGTCGCCTCAAAGTCGCACGGCTCACGTGCGCATGGTCATCTGGACGCTGCTCGCTGATGGAATCTTCTCTGCGCGCCCCAAAACCCAGCGCCGCGTCGCCAAGCTGATCAGCGACGACCTCGGCGTTCGGTTGGTCCTCGACTTGCTTGACCATCGGCACGACCTGCCTGAGATGGCTGCAGACCGCGGGGGCGCGGAGCTCGT
The DNA here is from genome assembly GCF_040647275.1 of Lentzea sp. NPDC042327. Lineage (NCBI taxonomy): Bacteria > Bacillati > Actinomycetota > Actinomycetes > Pseudonocardiales > Pseudonocardiaceae > Lentzea > Lentzea sp. NPDC042327. The sequence goes on along the minus strand of NZ_JBEZBX010000001.1, from coordinate 39,496 downwards.
TGAGGTTCTGCAGGAAGCCATATCGATGGATCCTTCGCGAGTGGTCAATCGCCAGCGCGCCGAGCTCGTGGCACACATCCTGAGGGTGAGCGAACCCGCCGCTGCAGAAGCGTGGCGTACGTGGTGGCTCGCACGCCTCAGCGCCGTAGAGAACAGTGACGATCAGGCTGCCTGGTTGACGCTAGGCGCACCGTTGGAGTGTGGAATCCTCGTCCCCGAACAGACCGCGACCAGGTTGGCATTGGCCGAACCAGACGTCGCCCGTGCAGCACTGGAGGCCGACCTGTCGGTCCCTGCTGGCACTGCCGAGGCACAGTGGCTGCTGCGGGCGGTGCTTGACGGACACTGCAGCGACGTGAGCCCTGGGGTGCCATCGAGCGAAGCCGCCGGACTGATCCTGCTTTGGGCACCGCATCACTTTCGTGCCAAAGCCTTCGCGGAGATGGGGCGCGCGCACGAGGGACGCTATGGTGACCATCAAAAGACCCTTCTCGGAAATGAGTATCGTCGTGACCTCAGTAAGTGGATGATGTCGCTGGATGCTCGTTACGAGCGTGTTCACGAAGCTATGAAGACCCAGCGAGGACAGAAGGGCACTACATCGTCCTGGAGCAACACAGCTAGAGCTCTCGCTGCGATTCACGGACCTTCGTTCCTGGCTGCGGAGATAACGGTGATTGGAGCCGCGCTGCCTGTGGACAAGATGAGAACGGAGGGCGACTTCACCAGAGACTCGCTTCCCTTTGGGGAGAATGCCGATTACGGCCGGCTCCTCCGAGACATCCGTATGAAGCGACGAGATTCAGCGTGGTGGAAGTCTTCCTTTAAAAGGTTCCCCGACCACTTGTCGCGCGCCACATGGGTGCTGTGTCTACTTGCGGTGGCGGACTCGCAAGTGGTCGGCGGCTGTCTCGACCTCATCGACGAAGCTACCTCAGCACTGCCCAGATCCGACCTGCAGGCTTTGCGGCTCGCGTCCAGCAGAAGTGGCGTGTCAGGGCTCGGGCGGCGTATCGACCGCAACATCCTTCAGGACCTCGGTCGGCATTCTGTGGACACCGCACTGCTCGTACTGCACCACGTTCTTCGTACTGAGGAGCTCACCGCGCTTGATGGTCTCTCGGACGACTTCCTCAGCAACATGATAGATCTTGAGCCTTGCTCGTGGCCCGCGGTCAGGGCCATGCACGCTCGCATGCTCGAGTCGCCGTCGCTCGCGCGCTGCGACGTGCTCCGTGCAGCAGGTCCTGTTCGCCACCTCGCTGAGAAGTTCACGCCGAAACTGCCCGATGAATTGCTGAACGACATCCTGGGTGAGCCTGCAGACGTGCCGACCCATTGGCTTCGGGTCGCCGAAGCCCAGCACTCTGAGAAAGTGAGGTTGAACGATCTAGCGGCACATGCGAAAGGCGAGCGGTGGTTCGCTTGATCTAGCGGGAGCCCGTTGAACCGCTATGTGTCCCACTACAACCGTCGACAACCACACCGAGTACGGCACCACATTCCACCGCGACCTGATCACCCGGTCGCAGAGCCCGGCTGTAGGTCCGTCCGCACGTCGTCGGCGAGTGCTCGGCGGCTGATCAATGAGTACGAGCCTGTAGCGGCTTGATACGTGAGCTGTTGACCATCACCGTGGACGAGACGCCTGAAGGTGTGGACGGCCTCGACCAGGTCTGGAAGAGGTTCTCGGACGGTCGATTGCGCCATGAGCGAGGACGCAGGATGCGTCCAGCCGTGATCCCCTCAGCCTTGTGCCGTCCGCCGGATCGCTTCCCGCCTAGGTTCACAGGTCGCGCAGCCACGCGCCTCGTTCGTGGAAGGAGCGCGCTGGATGCTGCGGGTCAGCAGCTTCCGCCGCCAGGCAAAAACAACTCCACCAGACCGGGCACTCCGGCGTTGTTCTCCATGACCCGCAGGAACGCGCACCTGTGTCTTGGAGGATCACCCCATACCGGTCGGCACGCCTGATTGTGCTAGCCGACTTCCGTTGGCCCGGCGTATGCCGTCTGCTGTGCAAGCGCAGACGGCATACGCCTTCCGAATCCGTTCTGGTCGCTCGAAAACTGAAGTGCATCAACCACGTCAGTCGAGAGGCGGACTACGACGATGAACCAGCAACTCGCGCGCCTGGCCACAGTGATCGGGATGGTGTTGGCGAGCACGGCCATCAGCCTGTTCAACAACACTTCGGCGGAGGCGGCCGCACCGCAGTGGTGCGGCTTCTACGAGCTCAACCCGCCACAGGGCGAACAAACTGCGGGCTACGTTCACTGCGGCAACAACTTCATCCTCATCAAGTACCACTGGAGCCAAGGCAGTACAGGAACCGCGTGCATCGAACCGTGGGGCAGGCACAGCTTCTTCATGCACGGGCCTTATCGGGTCGTGAACGCGTACTACGTGAACGTTGCTCCGAACCTTCAGGGCCCGCCTCATGATTTCCGGTGCGCGTTGTCGCAGCCGCGAGTCTAGCGGTTGGCGGCTCCGGGACTAGCTCGCCCGAACGGCGACTCCCTGTGCTCGCAGGGTCCCCAGGCGAGCTAGCGCCCGTTGATCATGCGCCGCGTACAGGTGGGTCAGCACCGCCCGGAAGGTTGGGTCGGCGATCCTGAGGCGTTGTACCTTCTTGTCGGGTTGTGAGTGGCAGGCCGCGTGCACGAGCAACTCGACAACGTCCACTCCGTACGCACGTGCCAGCTCCGCCACGGTGATCAGGCTGGGCAGTCTGTCCCCGGTCTCGAACCTGGACAGGGTGGATGCGAACACGGGTACGTGCTTTTCGACGTCGGTCAGACTCCAGCCCAGGTTGTCGCGGACTTCCCGCATGGCCTTGCCGAGCGCGGTGCCGTACGGCTGGCGTTCCGGGAAGTTGCCGAAGGCGGCATCAACGTCAAGCCCCCGCTCGTCAGCGAGCTCACGCAGGACCGGGTCGTCGGCGAGTTGCAACTGGGCGCGCGCTTTGACGACGCTGCTGTGGGGCAGGGAGAAGTAGTCGTTGGCGGGGCACACGTGGAGGTCCGTGCGCCGTGTCAGCACTCCGGTCTTGGTGAACCGGACGGCCTGCTTGCACACGTGCTCGAGCGTGAGGCCGCTCAACTTCACCAGGCGGTCCGTCGTCAGCTCTCGACCGACCCGTGTGAGCAGCACTGCCAGCACCAGACCGCCTCTGCGGTTCCAGGTGAGCCTTTGATCGCTCGGAATCCTGTCGGTGATCTTCACGCGTCGCTCACCGGTGTGCTGGATTCGGCTGCGGGCGTGCGGGCGCACCGCATGGCTTCGATCAACCAGTCGGCGTGACGCTCGAGCTTGCGCGCCGCCGCGGACACGAGGACGACCATCACCTCGAAGGCGCCATCGCCGCACAGGATGGATATGACCTTCTGGATCGCGTCGGCGTCGCGTGCCCCGAACGCGGACACGACCGCTGAAGCGACCTTGACGTTCTCCTGCCATGCGCGGCGATCTTCGGAGTCGACGCCGACGGGAAGGATGAACGACACCGGGAACTTGATCGGCGACACCAGCTGATCGCGCGGAACGCCCTCCAGCAAGATCGACGCCATGAGACTGGCGGCCGAGGCGACTACCCGCTTGTCCTCGTGTTCTTCGATGAGCTGCAGCGCTCGTTCGACACCTGCTGGCTGGGTCAGCAGCTGATGCCCAACAGCGCTCAAGCCCCACCGGATACCGAAGTCGCTGACGTTGCCCTGTTGGCGTCGGAACTCGTCGATGACGATCTGCTCGAACCCAGGCTGCGGGTACTCCTGCGGAGCGGAGGCATGGTGGCTCATCGGAGCTGAGCCAGTTCATCGTCTGCGGAGACCTCGACTCCAGCGTGCGAGTCCTCCTCCCTGGGCCAGGGCAGGATGTTCTCTGCGGCCCGCCAGGCGCGGTCGCATTGGACGCACGTCGGCCAGCACCGCTCACAGGACGACCAGACATCGGGTCCGGCCACGACCTCCAGGCCGCACAGCGTGCGGCCGGCATCGTGCTCAGCGAGGTGCTGGGGTATGGCGTGGCGGCCACCGTCGTGCGGTTGCCATTTGTAGCTGCGAAACATGTCCGATCACTCCCGCGAAACATGGAACGCGACCAAGCGCGTGTTGTTCGGCAGTGATCCACAGAAATCGATGAAGAGGTGAAGAACCAGTACGCGAATCAGTCAGGGACCTAGCATGAATCCGCCATGCAGCGCCGCTGCCTGCGCAAACGGGAGGATGCCCTGATTGGGTGAAGCTTGAGTTCTTCGGGCTGAACGGTGGATTTGTAGTTGATCCAAGCTAGGCTTCCTGTGACTATGCGCCCGATTGTTCAGGGGAGACCGATGGTGACGCCGAGGAAAGCACTGGCGGCCCGCCGTCGAGCTGCGGGCCACACTCAGGAACAGCTGGCGGAGCTGCTGGGAGTCAGTGTCGGCACGGTCGGTCGCTGGGAACGCGGTGAGACCGACCCAGGCCCGCTGATACAGCTGCGTCTCGCCAAGGCGCTCGGGCTGACCGCCAAGGAACTGGCAGAGCTTCTCAGCCCTCCTGGCACACCCATCGTGAAGCTCAGCGCGCAGTGGCTTCCCAGCCGAGCCGAACCGGTCACCCGACCCGTCCATCGCGGATACCCCATCGACGGGGTGCACGACTTCGTTCCTGAGCTTCGTCGCGTTCTCGATGCCTTCGACCTGCCCGTGGACGCACCGACACGACCACTCGACGAGATAGGTTCTGACGTCGCTCACGTCAACGAGCTGCGCCTTGAAGCGCGGTACGGAGCGCTGGCCGAGGTGCTTCCGGGACTGCTCACCGAGCTGGCGCGTGCGAGTCAGCTCGCTTCCAGCGGTTCTGCCCGGCGGCAGGTCGCGCAGCTGCGGGCGCTGACCTTCCGAGCGGCAGACGGGATCGCGTTCAAGTACGGCTATCTCGACCTGTCGGCCCGCCTCGTCGATCTGATCCGACAAGCGGCCGTGCAGGCTGACGACCCTCTCCTAGTGGCCGCGGCCGAGTACGTCCGCACGGAGACGTTCTTCGCCAACGGCGATCTCGGCACAGCCGGCAGGGCGCTGGTCAAGGCAGCCGACGAGGTCGGTCGCATCAAGAACGGCGATGCGCTCGCTGCCGCCGCGTACGGGTCCCTGCACATGAGAGCAGCTGTGGTGGCTGGTCGGACCGGCAAGAGCGGCGCTGCGGCAGACCATCTGCGAGAAGCCCGTCGCGCAGCCGAAGTCGTCGAGGAAGGTGTCTACCACGGCACTGCCTTCGGCCCGCACTCGATCCGGATCCACGAACTGGCGGTCGCCGCCGAGCTGAGCGACCCAGCCGGGATCGAGTGCGCAGCAACCTGGCGACCGCCCGACGACGTGCGCGCCGAGCGCCGCTCCCACTACTTCATCGACCTGGGCAACGCCCAACTCGACCTTGGTCGTCTCGATGATGCGCACGAGTCCATCGAGCTGGCGCGCGAAGCCGCGCCTCAGCACACCCGTGAACACCCACGAGTCAAGCGCACGCTCTCGGCGCTCCTTCAGCGGCGACCTGGCAACAGCAGAGTGGTCGAGCTGGCTGCGTGGGCGGGCGCGCGATCGATCTGATCCCGCTACGGCGTCAACAACGCGGGCAGTTCGTCCAGAGAGTCGATCACCCAGTCGGCGTCGCGCCGGACCAGCGGATCGTCGGCCCACAGATGTCCCCAGGGGCCCCGGCGGACGAGCGCTGTCCGCAGCCCTGCGGCCTTGGCGGCAACGATGTCGTTGTCGCGGTGGTCGCCGACGTAGACGATGTCTGCTGCGGTGCCCGGCGCGACGTCGATCACGCGGTTGAAGAAGGCGGGTGCTGGCTTGGCGACGCCCCATTCGCCTGACGTCGACACGTAATCGGCGGGCAGGTCGAGTCCGCGGAGCAGGTCGGCGGCGCGCGCGGTCTGGTTGCCGACGATGCCGACCCACAGGCCGCGGTCGCGAAGTGCGCCGAGGCTTGATCGGACGTCCGGGTACAGGTCGGACTCGCCGATGTGCTCGCCGCAGCCTGCGTCTTCGCGGAGCTGCCGCTCACGCGCCACGTCGAACCCGGGGCAAAAGTACTGGAACGTCTCCGCGTTGTCTCTGCCGGCGGCGGTCACCGCGCCCAAGACCGCGGAGAACGTGTGACGGGAGACGCCGATCCAGTCGGCCCACGCGCCCCACTCACGCGAGTCGTCCAGCAGCGTCTCGCCGACATCGAACACGACAGCAGTGACCACGCACCTACATATACGGCATCGAGGTTGGCGACGCGCCACAGTCCGGCTACCGACCAGTTGCAGCGGTGGCCTGGGATCAATCACCCGATCGGGTCGAGTGGACCCCTGTGCAATTCGTCGCAGGTGATCGCGGCGAGGATTCGATTCTTGGCAGATATGTGTGAGATCCGTGGGCTGGTGACGCGTTCGGTGCGGAGGTTGGCTTCAGGTCCTGTCCGATTGGGCAGGGCACAAGTCATCGCAAGGAAACGCGCATGTTGTCACCACACGCATCTACGGCTCGCAGCCGCGAATTTGGAGTCGGCATCCGCGCGGCGATCAAACACGCGGACTTCAACGGGCGTGAGATCGCCGCACTTCTCGGCTGGGACGCGTCGAAGATCTCAAACCTGATGCACGGCAAGGTCTCAGCCAGCTCCACCGATCTCGCCCTGCTGCTCGGCGTCTGCCGCGTCGAGCCCGCCGAGCGCGACCGACTGCTCGCGCTCGCCGACAGCATGTTCGCCGACAGCTGGTGGCAACGGCACGAGAGTACCGCTCCGGCTCGAGTTGTAGTTGACCATCTCGCGATAGCGAAAACCGTGGTGAGTTGGCAGAACCAGGTGGTCCCGCTGTTCCTGCAGATACCCGAGTACGCACGAGCGGTGATGGCCGCTTCTGCCCATGTCTCGGCCGGTGAGGTCGAGACGTGTCTGCAGACGTTGACGGAGTTGCGTGAGGATCCTCGGTGGATCGACATCGCCTGCACCTACTACGTACACGAGTCGGCGCTACGCCTGCCTGTCGGTGGAACCGAAGTGCACGGTGAACAGATCCACCACGTTCTACGCATGGCAGTGCGTCCCAAGGTCGAGATCAGGGTGGTGCCCGCGGCGCTCGGTGCGCACGCGGGCGCGAGCGGGCCGTTCACCCAGCTGACCTTCGAGACCTACGCGCCCCTGATCTACGTCGAGGGAGAGAACTCCACCCTGATCATCGAAGGCGACGCCTCCCAGGACTACCGGTCGACCATCCGTGCCCTCGACGAGTCGAGCCTGGATGAGTGGCAATCCAAGGCGCTGCTGGCACGAATCGGTGAGGAGCTGTCGGCCGGAGACCGCTAATCGCGCTTCCTCAGGACGTGGAACGGCACCAACTGGTCAACCAGGTGCAGCTTGTCGCGGCGACCGTCGGCGTATCCGATCTCGTAGTTGACGACGCCCAGCCAGTCGCCGTCGACGCTGGGGAACCGGCCGTGCAGCCGGCCGTCCACCGAGCCGGTCAGGTCCAGTCCGGTCTCGATGACGTGCCGCGGGGTGCCCGGGACGCGGGCGAACAGCCTGTCGAGGCGGATGGAGACCCCGGTGAGCACCGCTCGCCGACCGTGGACGTTGTCGCCCTCCCAGACCGTGAACGGGCTGTTGAGCGTCATGGCGTGCTGCTTGCGGCAAGGCTCGCTGCGCGGAGGAGGGCAAGTTCTCGGTATCGCTCGTCGGACAGCTCGGCTCGGTCAGGGGCAGGTGCCGTTGTGGCCAGCCGCCACGAGTCGTCGGCGCCGTCGGTGGCGCAGGCCAGGCAACTGATGTGGGCCTCGCCGTCCTGCACGACTGCTCGGAACTGGGAGTGTCCGAGGGTGTGGCGACCGATCTTGCACCGTGCGGGCAACAGGGCCACGGGTTGTCCGGTCGAGTCGTACCTGAAGGTGAGATTGCCGTCCATTCGGGACGGTTTGAGACGCCGCCGATCCATGACACGTGAACCTATCAGGGGGATCGCACATATGTTCGATTGGATGCATGCGGCGATCGCGATGTCCGTCCACTCAGGTCAGGAGGCGTGGAGAAGAGCGGTTGGCGGACCGTTGTCCGCCAGCGGGTGCGGTTCGTTTGTGAGTGCGGCGAGCGCGGTGGCGACTTCTTCGACGGTGGCGCGGACGTAGGTGGTCGTGGTTCCTGCGTCGCTCTTGCCGAAGTGTCCGGCGAACGCCCGCGCGACGGCGTAGCCGAAGTGGCGCTCGACCCAGGTCAGCGTGGTGTAGCGGATCCAGTGGGTGCTCACCTGCTGAGTTGCGACCCAGGACAGGTGCTTGCCGAGCCGTTGCCACAGGTAGTCGTATCGGCGCCGAGTGATCGGATCGCCGTTGCGGTAGCGCAGGAGCTGCTCGTTGCCGACGGCGCCGCGCTCGTCGCCGAGGACGAGGAGGTGGTTCATCATCGTCGGTGACACGGGCTGCCAGCGCACGGTCCCACCCTTCTCGAAGAGTCTCACCAGGCTCTGGTCGGTGTCGAGGTCGCAGCGCCGCAGCGCGAGTGCGCCGCCGCGGCGCGCGGCGGTCTCGGTGTGGAAGCGGAGCAGGGCGAGGTCGAGCTCGGGGTCGTTGCCGGTCGTGCCGGCGACTTCGTTGATTTCGCGCAGCCGGTTGTCCGGCAGTGCTCGGCGGGTGCTGGCGAGTCGGCGCGGTTTGGCGACGCGTCGCGCTGGGTTGTCGCTTTCGGACATGAGGCGGTCGGCGATCGCGTGCTGGTACAGGCAGCGTGCCGCGGCGATGAGGTGCTCTGCTGCGACCCGGCCGCCGCGGGAGTTCCTGCGGATGAGGGCGTCGGCTTTTGTCCGTTCAGCGAGTTGCTTGATGTCGAGCGGTGTCGGCTCGTCGAGCGGGCGGTCGCCCCACTCGTCGACGATGCGGTTCCAGTAGGTGTTGTAGACGCGCAACGTGCCGGCGGGCGCGGCCTGCGCCACGCGGTCGACGTACTCGCGGATGTTCGGCATCGACGTCTGCGGGGCTTGGTCGAGCAGTTGTTCCGGGGTGACCCCGAGGCGGTTAAGCAGGAGCCGCACCGCCTCGAGGTCGATGTCGGTCACGACGGCTCCCCGCGGGCGAACGCGGCGAGTGCCTGGTCCAGCACCGACGCGGTGCACACGACGAGGAAGCCGTGGGCAGGGGATGCCGTGAGCAGAAGACCGTCGCCCGCACGCAGCTGACAGCGGTGCCGGATCGCTGCTGGTATCCGGACGTGACCCAACTTGGTCACCACCGCGGTGCCGGCAGCGCGACCGAGCACGATGACCTGGCCGTCGAGCACCGTCGGCTTCAACGAGGTAGCCGGCGACCAGCCCAGCATGCGAACCAACGACCTGTCGCCGAGACGACCCCGCGCGTCGATGGTCGTAAATGCGTAATGCGATGAGCTCCGCTGTACTCGCTCGCGTGGACGAGGTATGGGAAGGCCGGCGACCTGGGGCGTACGCGTCGCGCGGCCGGACGGGCTGGCCGCCATTTTCGCGGCGAGCACTTCCACAAGATTCATGCCGCGCGCCCCTGTGTCGACATGTGCACGAGTTCGCGGAAGTCATCGAGCAACAGCGACACGGCGAGGGCGGCTTGGTGCGGGACTACGCCGTTGCCGAGGATGCGCAGGTGGTCAACGCGGAGCAGAGGAAGGTTGATGAGCCACCCCGCCGGGAGGCCCATGATGTGCTCGACGAACGCGGGGGAGAGCACCGGGCGGCCGTGCGTGCCGGGGACGGTTGGGTGTGGAGTTGTCCGGCCCGTCGCGATCTCCCACCGGCTCACGACCTCGGCGTAGGCACGCCAGCTCGTGCGCGAGCGGGGCGGTGTAACGGACGAGTTGCCTTGGACGACCGAGTCGACTTGGGCTTGGAGAAACGTGGCGCTCGTCGGCCCGTGGCAAGCATCGCGTTGATGACGTCGTGCAAGCTCACCTGACGACCGAGGGCACGACGGCGGGCGGGATCGGCGGCCCCGCGGTTGTCGCCGTCGCGAGCTTGAGGCGTCGGGAACAGCGGGCCACGCGAGCAGGAATACCCGTTCGCGGCGGTGCGGGGCGCCGACGTCGCAGGCGCGAACGCTGCGCCAGACCGCGTCATACCCTGCCTCGGCCAGGTCGCCGAGTACGCGGTGGAGCCCGCCGTTGCGCCAGCGGAGCGCGGCGACGTTCTCCACGAGGACGAACTGCGGTCGTAGTATGCGAATGCAGGCCATGACGTCGAGCCAGACTCCACTGCGTGTTCCTTTCTCGATGCCCTTGCGCTGACCGGCGGCGGAGATCTCCTGGCATGGGAACCCGGCGGTGAGGACGTCGACTCGTTCGACCGCGGTCCAGTCGACGAGACGCAGGTCGCCCAGGTTCGGCACGCCGGGCATGCGGACGGCGAGGACCTCGTGGACCTGCGGGTCGTGGTCGGAGCACCACGCGATGCGACCACCACCGAGAGCGGCCAGCACGCCGAGGTCCAAGCCGCCGTAGCCGGTGCAGAGCGAGCCCAGCACCGGTCCTGCGCCGGACTTGACGGACAACTCGGGTGCAACGCGCGTGCTCATGCCGCACGCGCTTCGGCTGCCGCTGAGCGGGACGGGCGAAGTGGTGTGCGGAAGACGAGCACGTCTTCGTGTGCGATGAGGTGGAGGGGTAGTCCGGCCTCGCGCTGTTTGCGGAGGAAGTCGCGTTGGAAGAAGGAACCGCGGGCGACGAAGTCGTGCTCGGCGACCCGTGCCAGCAGAGCGACGCACCGTTCCACCGCAACCAGGCCGGCGTTCTGACCACAGGTCAGGATCTGCGAGGGCAAGTCGATGAGCTCGGCGTGCTCGCGCCACGGCCGGACCGTGATGGCGATGTATCCGCCGGGCCGCAGGAACTCGGTAAGCGCGGCGAGGATGCGGGTGAAGCCGCTGAGCAGCCGGTGGTGCCCGATGTTGGCGAGGTTGCCGCGGTCAAGCGTGCTGCCGTACTGGTGGAAGTACTTCTGGATGCCCTCGCCCGGTGCCACCGCGACCCGGCCATGCGTGGACGGTCCGTACGGCGGTGACGTGACGACGAGTGCGGCCTGCCCACGCAGCTCGGCAGGCAGCAACGTGGACAACTGGCGAGCATCGCCGTGGAAGACCTGGCCGTCGTGCTCGACGCCTTGCTCGGACGCGAGTGCGAGGTTGCTCCTGGCGACGGTGACCCAGTGCGGTTCGTACTCGACGCCCACGGCGCGACGTCCAAGGCGGACGGCCTCAACGAGGGTTGTGCCGATGCCGCACATCGGATCCAGCACGAGGTCGCCCGGCTCTGTGTAGTGGGCGATGGCGTATCGCGCGACATCGGGCAGCATCTTCGCGGGGTGTGCGGTCGACTCGCGGATGTAGCGGTTCTTCCGCTGGGTTGAGGGTGCGGTCTGAGCCGTCGACCACACGGAAACCGGGAGTTCGCTGTTCATCGGATGACCCCCGTTTCGACGACTGCACGGGCGGGCGCTGGCGGGCGAGTGGCGTGGTCGTGCGGCTGGGCGAACACCAGGACGTCCGAGTGGATCCGGACATGCGGCATGGGCAGGCCGCGCACCGCAGAGCGGTGCTCTTCGCGACGGAGTTCCTGTCCGGCGTGGTCGTCCAAATCCACCTCGAACCGGCCGCTGCCGATCGGGGCGTGCACCGCGACGACGTGCTGGAGGTAGAGCAGGTCGGCGTACTGGGCACTGGTGACGAGCTGACCGGTGTGGTCGGTCAGCTCACCGCCGGAGGAGTCGGTGTGCGTCAACGCCACGAAGATGCCGCCCACTCGGAGCAGCTGTGCGGCGGTGAGCGCCGCCTGGTCCGCGAGCTCCGCACGCGTCAGCTCGGGCGACGCACTGGTGACGACCAAGTCGGCGAGCGAAGTCGGTTCAGGCTCCACATCGGACTCCGAACCCAATCGACGACCGAGGCGGTTCACGACCTCGATGGCTGTCGCAGTGGAGGTGGGGCTGGTCGGCCAAGGCAGGACGACAACTCGGTCGCGAGGACGGCTGAACGCGCGGACCACCTGCTCGACGAGACGGGCCGGCCACTCTTCGTCGAGCGGAACCTGTGTGGGACCGCAAGCCCACACGGTCGCCGGCGTCGGGCTTGCCGTTGCCGGAGACGAACGCCTCTTCGGCCGGGCGGGGCTGACCCTGCTGACGTTGGGCGCGGTCGGGTAGGGCCTGCGGTGGTCGTGAGGCCGGCCGGCAGCAGGTGCTGACGGCGGTCGTGTGCCAGGGGGATTGCTGGATCGCGTCACGGATCCTCCAAGTTCGGGGATGACGACTCATCGGCGAGTGACACCCCTGAACTCCCAATGCGGATCCAGTTCGGGACGGACGAATTCTCGGTGGCCAGAAGGCGGCTCGGTGAGCAGTGACCGATCGGGTACCAAACAGGTACCGCGCCGCTAAATCGCTGGTAGGCACGCTGCACGCCCTATCAGCGTGCTCGGCCACTTGGGCCCGCGACGGCGCACGTGAATGTCTTTGGCAAGAGCTGTGTCACTGCCAGGTCAGAGTTCGGTAATGGTCGACGTGGCGCCCTGACGGAGCCGGTTTCCCGCTTCGTCAGGAGTTCCGATGCTCCCCAGAAATTGCCCTGGTATCACTGCCGACTCCATGCCGCTCGACGTCGTGCGCTCGGCTTTCGCGTGGCTCGTCACGGGCCCTCACCCGGTGTCCGTCGACGGGCGCCTGTTTGACGGGTTCCCCGATCGCTGGCTTCGACTGGACGAAGTCCGTGATCTCCTGTTGCGGCGCACGTGCCCGCAGGATGTGCGCGATGCCGTGTGGACTCACCTCGTCCGTCGCGCTCGGACCGAAGGTGCCACGTGGACTGTCGCGTGTGCCGGGATTGCGTTGCCGGCGCTCCTCAACATCGCGTCAAAGCTGACGGCTCGGTTCGCCGACGATCCGAGCGACATCCACAGTTCGGTGCTCACCGGGTTCCTCGCCGAGCTCACCACGGTCGACATCACACGTCCGCGCGTCATGGTGCGGCTCCGCTGGGCGGCCTATCGCGCTGGACACGCGGCTCTGCGTGAAGCGCTGGACACGCCGGCTCCGTCAGCCAACGCCATCGCCTCGGCGTCTCCCGTCACGCCGTCGGGACATCCGGACTTCGTCCTTAGCCGTGCGGTCGAAGACGGTGCGATCTCGTCGGGCGAAGCCGACCTCATCGGGCTGACCAGGCTGGAGAAGGTACCGCTGGCCGTGGTCGCCGAACAGCGCGGCGCGAGTTACGAGGCCACTAAGAAGGCACGGCAGAGGGCCGAACGTCGCCTTGCCTTCTACCTGCGCGACGACGACGCGGTGTCCCCGAACAGTTCCCGATCCGGAGTTCAGGGGTGCGAGAGGCGGTCGGTCGCCTCCGCGCACACCAGTTCGCCCGACGAGCCCGCGCCGCCGTCGAGCACAACTCCGGAGGTGCCGCGATGCGCCTGAACCGTTCGATCCGCAACAGCAGCCAGGTCCTCATCCTCATCGAGTTGGTCATTTTGCTGCTGGTCGTCACCACCTCGACCGCGTCCGCGCAGACCGTGCACGTCGTCGCGCTCGCGTCCACGTTGAACGAAGTCCTCACCAACATCCGCAACTGGATCATCGGCATCGCTGCCGCCATCGCCACCGTGTGCTTCTCGATCGGTGGGTTGCGGCTCCTCATCAACGGATCGGAGCCAGGCGAGGTCGACAAAGCGAAGGCCTCGTTCAAGTCCGGTGGCGTCGGATTCGCCATCGCGATGCTCGCGCCGTTGGTCGTCGCGATCCTCAAAACGCTGATCGGAGACCGGTGATGAACGCGGTCTCCGCATCTACACGACTTTCTGCAACCAAGCGGATCGCGTGGGCTGTGTTCGGTGCGCTCGCCGCGGTGCTCAGCGTCGGGATCACCTCGGCCGCTGCGGAACCGCCACCGCCAAGCCCGAGCACGACGACGACCAGTCCGCCGACGACTTCCGCACCACGTCCGCCAACGCCGCCTGCTCCCGGGCGAGATGAATGCGGGATCACCGATGTCGGTGCGTGCGTGTCGGAAGGCATCACGAGCTTCTTCACGGCGCTGGTGGTAGGTGCGCTCAACCCGCTCCTGCAGACGGTCGGCGAGACGTTGTTGGCGACACCCCGCCTTGACCAGGTCCCTCGCATCGCCGAGTTGTGGGAGTCGTCCCGCGGAATTGCGGTGGCGAGCTATGCCCTGCTCGTCATGGTCGCCGGGTTGATCCTGATGACGTACGAGACCTTGCAGACCCGCACCACGGTCCGCGAGATCGCGCCACGCATCGTCGTCGGATTTCTCGCCGCGAACCTGTCCTTGCTTCTCGCTGGCCGCGCCGTGGAGTTCGCCAACGCGCTGTCGTACGCACTCGTCGCCGGTGGAGTGGACCCGGCCGCGGCCGCTCAGCAACTCGCCGGGATGTTTGCGAACACCGTGACGAGTGCAGCAACCGGCGGAAGCATCTTCAACCTGCTGGTCAGCCTCGGCATCATCGTGTTGCTGGTGGCGCTGCTCGGCACCTACGTCGTACGGGTCGCGGTGACCGCCTTGCTCCTCGCCGGCGCTCCTCTCTGCCTTGTCCTGCACGGCCTGCCGCAAACTGACGGCGTCGCGCGGTGGTGGTGGCGCGCGTTCGGCGGCGTGCTCGCGATTCAAGTCGGGCAGTCGCTCGTCCTCATCGTCGGGTTGCGCGTTCTGTTGTCCGACGGCGGCTTCACCGTCTTCGGTCCCAGCCAGGACAGCACCTTGAACCTCATCATCACCGGTGCTCTGCTGTGGATTCTGGTCAAGATCCCGAGCTGGGTCATGCAACGTGTCCAGCTCGGCGGCGGCCGTACCTTCCTGGGCTCGTTGGTTCGCGGCTTCGTCGCCTACAAGGCCTTCGGTTTGCTTCGCGGAGGCACTGGTAACTCCGCGTCCCCGGCCGACATGCGCGTGAGCCGGACACCCGCAGGGCCGCCCGATCCCTACTCGAAGGTCAAGACGACTGCGTCCGGCCAGTACGTGCTGCCATTGCCAGGGCTGAAGCGGCACCCCAAGCAGGCCCAGGTACCGGTGACGCCGTCGAGCGGTGGAGCAAGGAAGCCCCAGGGCCGACAACTCGCCCTGCCGTTCGAGAAAGGTTGGCCCTCGGATCGGCCCGTGCTGACCCGTAGTGGCCAGTACCGGCTTCCCATCGAGGTTCCACGGGTGACTCCGGACGGACCAGCGACACCGGGTCCGGCACCTGCGCCTCGACGTGATCCGGGCAAGCAACTCGAGCTCCCGTTCGACCCGTACGAAGGCATCCGGCCTGCACGGAGCGGTCAGTACGCGCTGCCGCTGGACGCCGCACGCGTTCCGAAGCGACCGGTGCCTCCTGCCGTCACGCGGCCTCGATGGGCTGCGGGTCGAGTGCATCAACCGGAGCTTCCCTTCGACCCCTTCGCCGGGAATCGTCCGCAACGCGACGGCCAGTACGCGCTGCCTCTCGAAGGGGTGGCACGTGTCGCGCCGCCACCGACTCCGAAACCGTCGACGTCTCCACGCCGAGCACGCTCGCGCCAGTTGCGTCTCCCTCTTGAGCTGCCTGCCCGTGCACCGCGCGGTGGCAAGCCTCCTACGGACGGTGCCTCGTGACGCGACCTGTGCGAATACCCGCTGACGTCGACCGGCCTGACCGCATCCTGTTCGGTCTCACAGGACGTCAGCTCACCATCCTCACGACGACCGGCTTGGCCCTCTACGTCGTGTGGGCGCTCACGCAGCAGATCGTCCCGTTGCCGGCATTCTTGGCGCTCGCGCTCCCGATCGCGACGGCCTCGGTCGTGCTCGCCCTCGGTCAGCGGGACGGGGTTCCACTGGACCGACTGCTCTGGGCCGCGATCCGACAGCGCCTGACGCCGCGACGGCACGTAGCCGCGCCGGAGGACGTCTCGTCCACACCGGACTGGATCGTGGCCAGCGTGGAGTCCGGCGCTGACGAGATGCGCGCGTCGTCCCCGTTGCGATTGCCGGTGGAAGACGTGACGCCGACAGGTGTGGTGGATCTCGGAACGGATGGCCTGGCGCTCGTCGCCGTTGCCAGCACCGTCAACTTCGCTCTTCGAACTCCGATGGAGCAGCAGGCCGTGGTCTCGGGGTTCGGCAGGTACCTGCATTCGCTCACAGGCCCCGTGCAGGTGCTTGTGCGGGCACACCGGCTCGACCTCACCGACCAGATCGCCGAGCTGTGCGACTCCGCGGGAGGACTCCCACACCCGGCACTCGAGCGGGCGGCACGCGAGCACGCTGACTTCCTCGAAGACCTGGGTACGGGAACGGAGCTCCTGCGCCGACAGGTCCTTCTGGTGCTGCGCGAGCCGTTCGGCATCGCCCAGGAAGCCAGGGGCGTGCTGCCGTTGCTCCGCCGCCGGGGAGGCCCGGAGGTGGAGGAGGGCGCACGACGCGCTGCCGAAGCGCGATTGGTCCGGCGGTTGAACGACGCGATCGACCTGTTCACGAGCGCTGGCGTCGTCATCACCCCGCTGGACGCAGGCCAAGCGACCGCAGTGCTCGCGGCGGCCTGCAATCCCGACACCCTCCTGCCCCCGTCCGCCGCGCTCGCCACCGCGAGCGAGGTCATCACGACCGCATCCGACTACGACTGGGAAGAGGCGCGATGATCAACGCAATCGCTCCGGATGCCATCTCGGTGGACACGAGGCACCTGCGGTTGGGCGGCGAGTGGGTCGCGAGCTTCGCTGTGACCGGTTTCCCCCGCGAGGTCTATCCGGGCTGGCTGTCGCCGCTGCTGAACTATCCCGGACGGCTGGACGTCTCGCTGCACATCGACCCCGTCGACCCGGTGACGTCGGCGGCTCGGCTGAAGAAGCAACTCGCGCGGCTGGAGTCCGGCCGCCGGCACGACGCCGAGCATGGTCGGCTTCCCGATCCGCAAGCCGACATCGCGACCGCGGACGCGCACGACCTTTCTGATCGCGTGGCTCGTGGGGAGGGCAAGCTCTACCGGGTCGGTCTGTACCTGACCATCCACGCCGGCGGTGAGCGGGAACTGGCGGACGAGGTGGCCGCGCTCCGGTCGTTGTGCGCGAGCTTGCTGCTCGATGCCAAGCACACGACGTACCGAAGCCTGCAGGGCTGGGTGTCCACGCTGCCGTTGGGCATGGACCTGATCGGGATGCGCCGCACCTTCGACACGAGTGCACTGAGCGCCGCCTTCCCGTTCACGTCGCCGGACCTGCCGGCACCTGACCCGACGAGCGTCGCGGCGCCGTCCGGTGTGCTCTACGGCTACAACATCGGCTCGCAGGGCCTGGTGCACTGGGACCGCTTCGGCGCCGGGATGCACAACCACAACTCCGTGATCCTCGGGCGGTCCGGCGCGGGGAAGTCCTACCTGGTCAAGCTCGAACTGCTCAGGTCGCTCTACCGCGGTGTCGAGGTCGCGGTCATCGACCCCGAGGACGAGTACGTCCGGCTCGCCACCGCGGTCGGCGGTGTCCAGGTGCGGCTCGGCGCTGACAACGTGCGCCTCAACCCGTTCGACCTGCCCATGCACACGCGCGCCGACGGCCACCGTTCCGCGCCGCGTGACGCGCTGCAGCGACGTGCCCTGTTCCTGCACACCGTGATCGCGGTCCTCATCGGACGCGAACTCGACGCGGCCGAGCGGGCGGTACTCGACCAGGCCATTGCCGCCGCATACGAGTCGGTGGGGATCACCTCGGACACTCGAACCTGGTCGCGGCCGGTTCCCACGTTGCGAACGCTGCGCGACGTCCTCAACGGGTACGGCGACAAAGTGGCCGCCGATCTTGCAGCTCAGCTCCGCCCGTATGTCGAAGGCGCGTTCAGCAGGCTCTTCGACGGACAGACCACGACGCATCCCGAAGGCCACCTGATCGTGTTCAGCCTTCGCGACCTCCCGGACGAGTTGAAGAGCGTGGGAACGGTTCTCACGCTGGACTCGGTGTGGCGGCGCATCACCAATCCGGCGATCCGCCGGCGGCGACTCGTCATCGTGGACGAGGCATGGTGGCTCATCAAGGAGCCGGCAGGAGCGGCCTTCCTGTTCAAGACCTCGAAGGTCGGCAGGAAGAACAACGCCGGTCTCACCGTCGTCACCCAGGACGCGCTGGACGTCGTCGGCAACGAGACCGGGCAGGCGGTGGTGGCGAACGCCGAGACGCAAATCCTGCTCCGCCAGGCACCCCAGGCGATCGAGAAGCTCGCACAGCTCTTCCACCTCTCAGAAGGCGAACAGGAGTTCCTCCTGTCCGCAGACCGAGGCCAGGGACTGCTGTCGACCGGGACTCAGCGCGTCGCGTTCCACAGCATCGCGT
The DNA here is from genome assembly GCF_040647275.1 of Lentzea sp. NPDC042327. Classification (NCBI taxonomy): domain Bacteria; kingdom Bacillati; phylum Actinomycetota; class Actinomycetes; order Pseudonocardiales; family Pseudonocardiaceae; genus Lentzea; species Lentzea sp. NPDC042327. The sequence goes on along the minus strand of NZ_JBEZBX010000001.1, from coordinate 21,184 downwards.
CACCGGCCGAGCACGAGTTGATCACCACAAACCCTGCGGAGCTGCAGGACGAGCTCGACGACGCGGAAGCGGCATACGTCGACATCGACGAAGCCGAGGTGTCGTGATGACGAGCAACTGGGTGGACGACTACCTGACCGATCCAGGCACGGGCCTTGGCGACTTCCTCTCCGACCTCCAGAACTGGGCAATCGCTTCCGGACCTGAGCTCGCACCAGCTGCGGCTCTGGGTGCTGGTGTTGTGCTCGTCGGCCACCACGCCTGGCGGCGACGCTGCCAGACGCGTCTCGCGGCTGACGGCAGGATGGTCACCGTCCTGGTCCCGCCACAGCCGGATCCAACCGGCGGCGTCGCGCTCTGGTCCCACCTCGTCGGGCTCCTGCGTCCGGCTTGGCACCGGGTGCTCACCGGCCAGCCGCACCTGGCCTTCGAGTTCACGTTCTCCCAGGCCGGAGTGGGCATCCGGTTGTGGGTGCCCGGTGCGATTCCGCCGGGGCTCGTTGAACGCGCCGTGGAGGCCGCGTGGCCGGGCGCGCATACGAGCACGACACCAGCCGAACCTCCTCTTCCGCTGGCCGGTCCTGGTGAGCGACTGCTGGCTGCCGGAGGAGAACTGCGCCTCGCACGCGCAGAGGCGCTGCCCCTCCGCGTCGACTTCGCCGCGGATCCCCTTCGAGGACTGCTCGGGGCGCCGGTCGGCCTGGGGAAGGACGAACACGCGTGCGTGCAGGTACTCGCCCGACCAGCCACCGGGCGTCGTCTGGCGCGAGGCCGGCGTGCGAGCCGGAGCGGGACGAACCTCGCCGGCCACCTGCTTGACCTGCTCACGCCCTCGTTGAGGATCTCGCGGAGGGGACCCGGTACCCGGACCAACCATGCCGCTCCTGAGTACCGGCTCGAGTTGTCGAGCCAGCAGCGGGCGTCCGTGAACAAGCAGCGCAGCAGCCAATTCGAGGTCGTAGTGCGATACGGCGTTTCAACGCTGCTCAGCGCCGATGCCCCAGAGGCTGACGTACGTCGTGCGAAAGCTGCGATCCGCGGCCGTGCTCATGCCTTGGCCACGACCTTCGCCACCTTTACCGAGCACAACCACTTCAAGCGCAGGCGTCTGCGCCGGGTGCCCGAGGCGCTCGCCGACCGCCGACTTGGTCGAGGAGATCTGTTTTCGGTTCCCGAGCTCGCGGCCGTCGCGCACTTGCCGACCGACGACACCCTCCCAGGCATTCAACGCGCCGGTGCCCGAGCAATCGCTCCACCACCAGGCATCCCCGCTACCGGTCAGGACATCAAGCCGCTCGGGCTGACCGACAGCGGCCACAGCAGGCCGGTCGGTCTCCGCGTGGCCGACGCCCGTCACCACATGCACGTCATCGGCGCCACCGGCTCCGGCAAGTCCACCTTGCTGGCCAGACTGGTACTCGCGGACGCCGAAGCAGGACGTGCCGCGGTCGTCGTCGACCCGAAGGGCGACCTCGTCACCGACCTCCTGTCGCGGTTGCCAGCTGCAGTCGCGGACAAGGTGGTCCTCTTCGACGCGGACTCCAAGCACCGGCCGCCCTGCCTCAACCCGCTGGACGGAGGCGACCCTGACCTCGCGGTCGACAACCTCGTCTCGATCTTCCGTCGGGTGTACTCGGCGTTCTGGGGGCCACGCACCGACGACGTCATGCGCGCCGCCTGCCTCACGCTGCGGCTGACGGACGGCGTGGCGACGCTCGCGGACATCCCGAAGCTGCTCGCCGATCCCGCCTACCGCGCCAGGACGACCGCCTCCGTCGCGGACCCGGTGCTGCGCGGGTTTTGGACCTGGTACGACGATCTCAGCGATGCGAGCCGATCGCAGGTGATCGCACCGCTGATGAACAAGCTCCGGGCCTTCCTGCTGCGCAGGTTCGTACGCGACACCGTGGCCGCAGGCCGATCCACGGTGGACATGAAGGAGGTGCTGGACAACGGCGGCATCTGCCTCGTCCGCATCCCCAAAGGCTCGCTCGGCGACGAAACCGCGAGGCTCGTCGGCTCGATCGTGGTCGCCAACGTGTGGCAGGTCGTTACGGCTCGGGCCCGCACGCCGCAGCGCGACCGGCGCGACGCGACCCTCATCCTTGACGAGTTCCACAACTTCCTGAACCTGCCGTACGCGGCCGAGGACATGCTGCCCGAGGCGCGTGCTTTGCGGCTATCACTGGTGCTGGCGCATCAAAACGGCTCCCAGCTCCCTCGTGAGCTGCAGGAGAGCATCTCGGCGAACGCCCGGAACAAGTTCTTCTTCAACGTCAGCCCTGAAGACGCGCACCTGCTGTCCCGGCACACCGCGCCCCGGATCTCCGCACACGACCTGTCGCACTACGACGCCTTCCACGCCGCGGTCCGCCTGGTGGTGCACGGAGCGGAGACCGAGCCCTTCACGCTCGTCACCGAGCCGCTTCCTCCCGCTGTACCGGGACGCAGCCGGGTGCTCCGGGCCGCCGCACGCAACAACCAACGACGGCAGCCGGCAAGTGCCGAGACAAGACCCGGTGATCGAGCCGCGTCACGTCGGACGTCGGATCCGCGACGCAGCGACACGACAAGCTGACCAGGGGAGTACGCATGCTTGCCGCACCCACCCCACAACGAAGCCATCGCGCGCCGAAGCAGGCTCGACCGGCACCTCGCGTGGCGAACTCCGCAGCCCACCAAGCGGTGTTGTCGGCCAGGCTGACTCCCCGGGACCGGTGGATCATCAGCATGCTGTGGGAGCACCGCGTTCTCACCTCGGAGCAGATCACGTCGGTGGCGTTCCCGTCCTACCGCTCTGGACGACAGCGCCTTCGGGAGCTCTACCTCTGGGGCGTCGTCGACCGCTTCCAGCCGTTCACGCCGACCGGAAGCGCGCCCATGCATTACGTCCTCGCGCCCGCCGGCGCCGCGGCGTTGGCTTCGCAGCACGGCTTCGAGGTGAAGGACCTCGGCTACCGGCACGACCGGGCTGTCGGGATCGCCCACAGCCTGCGGCTGGCTCACACCGTGGGGGTGAACGAGTGGTTCGTCGGACTCATCGCGGATGCCCAGAGACATGGCGCGTTCACCATCGACGCGTGGTGGTCCGAAGTCCGTTGCGCGAGGCTGTTCGGCGACCTCACCAGACCGGACGGGTACGGCCGCCTCGGCCGCGGCGGCAAGCTCGCCGAGTTCTTCCTCGAGTTCGACCTTGGAACAGAGCCGTTGACCAAGGTCGTCGCCAAACTCGGGGGCTACAGCGCGCTCGCCGACAGCTCCGGCATCTCGACCCCGCTGCTGTTCTGGTTTCCGACTACGCGCCGCGAGGCCAACGCGCGGAGGCAGCTCCTCGCGGCGTGGCGCGAGCTCGACAACCCGACCGCCCTGCCGGTTGCCACCGCGGCAGCCAACCTCCTGGAACCCGTAGACGAGGCGAGTCCTGCGGACGCGGCCTGGCTGCCGCTCGAAACCCGCTCGTCGAGCCGGGCGCCTCTCCACGAAGTGCTCCCGACATGCCCGCGTCCTGCCGCGTCAGCAACGGACGCGCCGTCGATTCTACCTCCACCGGACCCGATGCCGCCTCCAGCCTCGCGCCCTGCGGGTGGTGCCGGATGATGGCCAAGCTCGGCGCGGCCGTGGGCGCGGTGCTGCTCGTCGCCGTGCTCGCGGCAGCGGGAGTGATCAACGCGGTGTCCAGGCTGTTCGGCACGTCCTCGTCCTCGCACGTGAACTGCGTCAAGCCGGTCGGGGACATACCGCCGACGTTCTGCGCGCCCTACGTCGCTGCGGCGCGGGTCTGTCCTGGGCTGGACTGGAGTGTTCTCGCGGCCATCGGCAAGATCGAAACGGATCACGGGCGCCTCGACGCTCCCGGTGTGAGCAGTGGCGAGAACTTCGCCGGGGCCGGCGGCCCGATGCAGTTCCTCGAGCCGACCTTCGCAGGTGTCCTCGCACGCCACACGCTCCCGCCCGGCGGTGCAAGACCGCCCTCGCGCTACAACCCGCACGACGCGGTGCACGCGGCGGCCTTCTACCTGTGCGACTCGGGAGCTCCGGGGGACCTGTACAAGGCGATTTTCGCTTACAACCGCGCCGACTGGTACGTCCGCGACGTGCTCGCTCAAGCTCGGAAGTACAGCGAGGCGGCAAGCCAAGGCACAGGCACCTGCGTCGAGGTCCGCGCGGCTACGCCGGCAGCTCGCATCGCGATCGAGTTCGCGTGCGGGCAGCTTGGCCTGCCCTACGTCTGGGGCGGTGACGGAGAGGCCGAGGGCGGGTTCGACTGCAGCGGGCTCACGAAAGCGGCTTACAGCGCTGCTGGCATCGAGTTGCCTCGCACGGCGCACACCCAGCACGACGCCGGGCCGCTGGTTCGGTCCGGGGAAGCGCTTTTGCCGGGGGATCTGGTGTTCTACGGCACGCGGAGCGACATCCACCACGTCGGCCTGTACATCGGTGCGGGACAGATGATCCACGCGCCTACGTTCGGGCAGGTCGTGAAGATCGGCCCGTACCGCTGGACCGGTGACGACTACTACGGGGCGACGCGGCCGCACAGCGCCGTGTCTACATGAGACAGAGGTTCTTCTGACAGCGGCTTGACTTCTCGTGTTGAAGGAAGCGTTCATAGTCCTGTAGCCGATCTGAGCGTTAGCGCGCCGCAGGCTGAATGCAAGCCCTGGCCAGGGCATGACCACGAATCCAGGTCCACGAAACGGAGACCGTCATGCCCAGCAAGAACCGATCCAGTGCGACAACCAAGATCGACACTGACGGCGATGCCGCAGCACCCGAAACGGCCGCGAGCAAACTACGCGCTGCGCTGGTCGCCGCACCGGGTTCCACAGCCGTTGGTCTGGCCGTCAGCATCGGGATCAACAAATCCACCGCCGGGAAGATTCTGGCGCGCTGGGAAGCCGATGGGACGGCAGTACGCACGACGCGCGGGGTCGTCGACGGCCGACGTGCTGGTGACCTGTGGTCCGCTGTTGCTGCGGATGTGCTGGCAGCACCGGACGTGGTCGAACCTGAGGCAGCGGAACCGGACGAAGTAGTACCGGATCCGGTCACGGAACCTGAGGTGGCCGAGATCGCGGTCCCCGCGCGCGAGCCGTTCGGCCCGCTTCCGGGAGGGCGGCTCAAGCCCGGTGCGCTGCGGGACATGACGGAGACGTTTCTCCGCGTGCATCCCGGTGAATCGTTCGGGCCGACCCACATCGGCAGGGCGCTCGGACGTTCCCAGGGCGCGGTGAACAACGCGCTGGAAGCGTTGACGTCGGCAGGAACCGTGGTGAAGACGCAGGAGGCACCGAAGCGGTTCGCGATCGCGCCCACCGCCGTGAACTAGGAAGAACATCCTGTAGTGAAAGTCGTTGCCGGGCCTCATGGTTCGGCAACGACTGCTTCGGCGCTCTGTCGGAAGCGAGCAGCCAGGGAGAAGAAGGCCGACCGGCGACTCCAGGTCGTCGGTCGGGTGAAGCTGGGTGCTGGAATTCAGTTCATGGACGGACCAGCAGCAGGATGTGTGGTCTGGCACTTGCCGTCGCACGGGACGTCGCACTCGCTGGTGAGCAACGGGCAGTCGTACCTGTGCGCCTTGGTGAGCAGCACGCTGCCGTCCGGCCTGTCGATGACGCGGAACGGGCCGCCGTTGGCCTTCGCCCATCGGATGTCATCGGGCGTGATCACGTGTTCGCCCGTGCTGCCGTACGCCACGGCCAACAACGCGCCGACGACGTCCAGGACATGCTCGGGAAGGATGATCGTCTTGACGAGGATGGTCTTGACGCGCTGCATGAGGTGATCCGCGAGCGGTTCCAGTTCGGTCTTGACGTTGATGTGTTTGAACGGCGTCGCCGTGCGGTCGAACCAGCAGTCCGGGTGATGCATGACGAGAGGCGTCCAACTCATGTCGCCGTTGAGGACCTCGGCCGCGGCGAAGCACGGTTCCGGCTTGGTCTCGCGATGGACCCGAACGCGGACCGTGTGTGGGCCGAGATGCACGATCCGCATCAGCGTGTAGTAGTTGTCGGTCGCGCTGATGCTCTCGTCGACGACGTCGTGAGGGAATGGCGTACTCATATCGACCTTCCGTTGTGTTGGGTGTAGCGCGCGAACGCCCGCAGAAGGCGGTCGCGAGGTCAGTTGCTTGCTCCGGTGCCGCCCTTCGGTTTCACGCCCAGAAAGGTGGCGGCGGTTCCCGAGAGTTCGCGCGTCGCCACGTCGGGATCACAACCCACCTTCGGCAGGCGGGCCCTGATGGCGCTGGGTGACCGCTGCATGCGCTCCGCGAGGTCGTTGATGCGCTTCACCGCACCTACGGGACCCGGCTGCAACCAGGCTTCTCGAAGTTCGCTGTCGAGTTCCGTGGTCCACGGCAGAGTGGCATTGGCGTACCGGGCTGGCCGGATGCGCATCCGCGTGTGCGCGGTGAGGACGCGGCTGAGGAGGGTGCCGATCGCTGCACCGCCATCTACTGGGAGCCGAAGGCGTCCGTCGGCGACGACCTCACCGGACTCCGTCGTCCCGAGCAGTTCCGCCACCAGGGAATCTTCGGACTCCACGATTGCGGAGAGCCTGTAGTTGATGTTCCCGAGCTTGATCTCGTTGTGAAATGTGGACGGCATGCTGCGCCTCCTCGGCGTAGGTTGATCTTTTTCCGGGGATCGGAGGGGGTTACGCCGGCGAGTCCGCGTTCTTCATGAGCAGGAACACCGCGTCGCCGTCGTACGTCAGCTCGACGGGCTCGTCGCCGAAGACGACGTGCCTGCCGTCCGCCGCGACGACGCGCCAACCCGATTGGCGGATTTGGTCGGTGCAGTAGTAGCTCCCGACGAGGACTCCGTTGCGGGTGACGGTTCCGTAGAGGACCTGTTGGGCATCGGCCGGATCTGCCACGACAGAAGTCACTTCGAAGTCGTCCTCGCGAAAGCGACGGATGACGGTCTCCATGTGCGTATGAGAGGGCATCACAGAACATCTCCTTCAGTTGGAAAGCACGAAGACGCAGTGAGGCTGGTGGAGTGACGTGTCCCGCGCCTCGTCAGCGAGAACCAACTCCGTGTCCGGGTCGAGGTAGTCACCGAAGTCCGCGAGGCACGCGATGCGCGCGACGGGCACCTCGGCATCGCAGCCGTGACACCGGTCCAGAACGAGCCAGCTTTCGCCGGGGCTGGTGAAGTCGGTCAGGAGTCGCCACTGTCGAGCGGAGTCCGTGACTGTGATCAGGTCACCCGGCACGACGCCGTTGCGTGTGCGGTACTGGCGGTGCGGGTCGTCCGTGACCGTGACGCTGTCGGCGGGCACCTGCAGCGCAGCCGCAACGGTTCGTGCAACGCGGGCGCGTCGTGCCCATCGACTCCACTGTTCCGGGGTGTCGAGGCGGCGGCGAAACCCGTTGGGGCATGTTGCGCGAACGGCTCGTGCGAGGCGGATGGCTCTGTCGGCAAGTCCTGGCGTGGCCCCTGCGAAGGTTGTTGTGTTGTCGTTGCTGTGCATGACAATGCACCTCCAGTGGCAGTTGATCAAAGTCGGCGAGTGGCGGCTTTCAGGGCGTTGGTAGCGGCACGGCCGATTGCCGCAGCCGTCGTGGTCGGGCTGGTGAGCTGGTGCACGGCGACACCATGGAACGGGTCGTCCCATGTGTGGGTGGTCAGCCACAACACAGCGCACCCGGACGCACGCAGCCGATCAACGCGCTTCTGCCCGGCGGAGCGTTCGTCGCCCTGGAAATGTCCGTCGGACACGATCACCAGCAGCCGCGCGGCACCGGGGCGGGAGAGGCCGAGTGCGCCGTCCAAGGAGTCGACAGCGAGAGCGACGCTCTCCCAATCGTCGTCGGCCTCGAACTCAGTCACCTCAGCGGGAATTCTGCCGGGGCGGGTGATGGGCCGAACGTGCACGCCGAAGATCACGGTGGCGGTTTCGACGGGCACGGCGGCGTGCCGTCCGGCGTTGGCGAGAATCCAGGCAGTGGACGCGACAGGACCGCGAAGGTGGCTCATCGAGCCGGACACGTCGCACGCGATTCCCAGCCGTAGCGGTGGTGTGGGGGCGGTCAGGCGGGTGGTGCGGGTGAACGGTTCGGCTGTGGGCATGGCACCTGCAGCCCGTTGGGCGTCGGCGGCCAAAGCACCGCGCATCCGGAGTCGTCCGGGCGGCATCGGCGAGGTCGACTTCACCGCGACGCGTTCGCGTGTGGCAGCGGTCGACAGCGCACGTGCCAACGTTCGGGAGGCGTTGCGTTCGGCGGTGGTGGGTTTGCGGGTTCCCGTGATGGTCGTTGATCCGCAACCGGAACGGGTATGACTGCTGGAGAACACGGTCCGCGCGACCGCCTCGGCCGCATCGGTAGCCGCCTTTTCGGCCGCTGACGCTGCAGCCGCTACAACGGCCGGATCCTCTGGTGGGGCTTCGTCCGCCACGGCGCGTGCTACGTCGGCCAGAGTCCTGCCGATCGCTTCGGCGAGGGGTGACGGCGACGACTCGCCGTCTGCGCCGGGCTCACCCGGTTCGGGGACTTCGCCGTCAGGATCGGTGCCGACCGCCCCACACCAGCGCCGTGCGACGTCGATCATCGTGTCAGCATCGTCGTCTGCGGTGGCAAGGGCTTCACGCCACAGCGCGCGAAGTTCGGCGAAGGTGTCGGTCCCGAGAACTTCTTCGACGACATCGGCTACCGGTGCGGCCTCAGCGGTAGTGAGGATGCCACCGTCAACTCGTGCGAGCACGAGGCCAGCGGCACGGGCGGCGGCCGCCGTAGTCATCGTCGGGCCACCCGTGAAGTCGGCGAGAACCAGATTCGTCGCTGACGCGCGCAACCAGTGCCGGTCGTCCGGGCGGCGGCGAACGTGCGCCGACTCCATCCGCGACTCTTCCAACAGCATCGCGGCGTCTGCGACAGCCGGGGAGACGTCGTCGGGCAGTTCCCACACGCTGTGCTTCGCGTGTGCGCACTCGTGGGTCAGCAGGCCCCACATGACGGGATAGCGCGAACGGTCGGACAGGTTCGCCGGATCAACGGTGGCGGGATCAACTTCCAGGTAATTGCCGTCAACTTCGATCAGCGCGCGGGTTGTGTGGAAACACGCCGGGGCACCGCCACCCGCACCAGGCGCGATGGTGACCAACAGGTCTTCCCGGTCAGCGATCACCGGGACTTCGGCCGCCAGTGCGGCGGACAACGCGAGCCACTCCGGGCGCGTGGGGAAGATTGCGGCACCGGTGGCGTCCGGGTCGGCTACCAGGTGGGCGGTCATTGTGATGTCCTTTCCGGATGGTCGCGCTAGATGCGGGCGCCGAGTGCCAACGGTTCGACCGCGATGCCGAACGCGTCGCGGACTGCGGCGGCGACCGTGGCGCGGTCCTCTTCGGGCGCGATGCCAACGAGGTTTCCGGCGGCGGCCTCCGGTCCGAGCACGCCCGCGATCTTCTGGAACGCGATCAGCTCACGCAGCTGCAGTGTCCAGCCGACCTCGCCCTTTGCTTGGCGGGTGCGAAGGTTGCGGGCGACCTTGATGGCCCGTTTGTCGATCTTGAGTTGTGCGGCCAGGTCGTAGTCGGTGGACACGTGGATTTGTGCGGAGAACCGGGACGACAGGGCGTCGGTGAGGATCGCGCCGTGCACACCGGGATTGTGTCCGGCGACCACGTAGAACCCGTCGGCGGCGTCAACGACCTCACCGCCGTTCGCTTTGACCACGATCTGACGGCGACCGTCCATCGCGGGGTAGACCACGGCCAGCACCGTGGGCGGAATCAGCGTGGCGTCATCGATGAACAACGGCACACCCGCACGCATTGCCCGCACCAACGGGCCGTGCACGAACACGTAGCGGCCATCATCGGTCTGCGTGTACTCGCCGACGAAGTCGGCGACCGTCGTGTCACCGTCGCCCTGAACCGTGAGCAGGTCAGGAAACGCGGCTTCGACGACCGACGTCTTCCCGGTTCCGGGTGGCCCGTACAACAGTGCGGCCACCCCGGCTTCCCGCAACCGGTGCAGTGCGGTCACGTCCGGTATGCCGGACAGCAACCGGGGGTGGTAGGTCAGGCCGTTCGGGCGTGTCACCGGTCCCGTGACCACCGTCGTTGCGGCGGGTTTGGGCGCGGGTGGCGCGGGTTCGGGAACCGTGGTGGGCGCTGGTGACTTCCGCCGTCGGGGACGTGGGGTGGGGGCGGGGGCAGGGGTGATGGCGGTCGCTGCGACAACGGCCGTGGTCGCGGTGGCGCGGTAGGTCAGCGGCGTGGTCAGGACGACTTCGGCGGCACCGCATTCGGTGAGCACTTTCAACGCGTTGCCCACCGCGCCGGATGATCGTCCGCCGAGTTTGGCGGCGACGACGCGCGGGCTCATTCCAGTCCCGGGGTCGTCTGCCAGCACGCGCGCGACCATCGCGCGTAGTTCGCCGTTGCGCAGACGGGTTGCCGTTCCTGTGGTGGGGGTGCTGGTCGTTGGCGTGGCGTGCGTGGTCATCGCGGGCCCCTTTCGATCAGGTCGTAGCGGTTCAGGCAGCCGCGATGAGCGACTCGTCGTCAGACGTGTTCTGGTGGGTTTCTGCCGCGACATCCGCCGATTCCTGGGTGTGTTCGTGTTCGACCCATCCGCAGCAGCAAAACGCGGTGACCGTGCCGTCGATTTCGGTGATGGTGTCGGCGTAACACATGATGAACCCCGTTCGGTAGACATGGCTCGCGCCAGGTGTGGTATTCGGTGTGGTTTCCGGTTTCCCGGTGTGATTCAAATATAACTCCGCCGCACGTCAATTGCCAGTGCATTCGGGGACTTTTTCAAGACTCTTTTGGGGGAAATGGGTCGCGAATCGTTCCGGCTATCAGAATTGAATTCGAATTGCATTGTGGCGACGTGGTGGGTTGAGCTGCTGTCTGGGACTTGGACGCCGGCGAGCTGCCTGGGTCCAGCTTGCTGTGGTGGAACAGGTCGGCGGGACTCGTGTGGATTGAGTGGTGAGGCTGATCTGCAGCCTCTCCCGGCTGGTCCGCAGTGAGGCCGTCCGCTGCCGCGCCGTTTCGACCTCCCGCTTGTGGCCAAGCGAGTCTGGGACATCAGGTGATCCCGCCGTGGGCACGCTGCCACGTCCGCAGCGCGCTATGAGCGGATCAGGTCTGGAGGTGCCCTCCAGGTGCATCTCGGGTTGAACCTCGAAATGATTCCCCTGTGTGAGTGTTGTGATTGATCATGGCAAATGCACGGTAGCATCGACTTCGGGAGCGAGTGAAATTCAGTGAAAGGTTCTTTTGTCGAGATTGTTTTTCTCTTTGTGGTTGCGTGACCCTTCTGCTGATGAAGGCTGGTCTTTGGCGTGATACCGCGGGAGGTTTGCCGCAAGCCACTTCGCCTCTGGTGACGGCTTGTCGTCGATCTCCGCGAGCTTGCTGGTGAGGAGAGCCAGGGTGCGGGGGATCGCCTCGATCCGGCCGAGACGGCCCTGGAGCCGCATGATGTCGCGGTACAACAGCTCGTTGTGTGGATCGAAAGCTCGTGCGAGCTCCAGCAGTTCGAGTGTCTGTTCTGGATCGACGTCGCGCAGCGCGTGCGCGAGCGCGGCCGCCGCATCGATCACATCACGCCGAACGGCTTCCCGCACCGGTTCCAGCCACTCGCTCTCGACCCCATCAGCGAGAGGACCTGTGTAGAGGTCGACGACCTTCCTGAAGGCATCGATTCGGTCCTGCCCGGTGCTCGCCGTTCGACGGGCCGCGATCGCGCGGTCCAGGTGCCAGTAGTCGACCTCGACGACGTCCGGGTTGAGGCGGTAGCGACCTCCTCCGGCGATCGCGATGTCCGTGATCGTTCCGCCGGTGGCTTTGGCGACCACGTTGCGCAGTCGGGAGAGCGCGGTGTTGAGGGCGTTGTTCGTCTTGTCTGACGTGTTCGCCGGCCACAGGGCGTTCGCGAGCGCCTCGCGGGTTGTGCCCTCGGGGTGTACGGCGAGGAAGAGAACGAGCTCGCGCAGCCGCGGCTGGATGACGGCGGTGATGTCGTGCTCGGCGTCAGGCCAACACACGGCGGGCACGCCGAGCAGCCTGAGCTGAAGAGGCGGACGATCAACAGGCACGACGTGCGCGGTGATCTCGAGCGACGGCTCAGCAGCCGCGGGTTGCGGGCGCGGTTCGGCTTCCCTGAACAGCGCGAGGAGATCACGCGCATCGTTGTCATCGAGGCGGAAGAGCCTCGTGCCGGTGAACTCCAGACCAGGACCGGGACTTGCCGACGACACGGTGCCGTCAGCCCGGACGTAGAGGGTGATGCCGTGTGTCCACTGCCCCACGAAGACGCGGGCGAGTTCAGGCGAAGACTCTTCGAGTTGCCGCCGACCTTCGTTGTCGAGGCGAGCCATGACAACGGCCGGAGGCGCCTGCTCAGCGAGCTCCCGCAGGCTGGGGACTATTCGCAAGGAGAACGGCGGCTCACCCGCAGGCGTTTCTCCGATGAGGAAGGCCAAGTCGTCGAAGGTGATCGCGACAGTTCCGCGCGCCAACGCCGTCAAAACAAGGGCACGCGCTGCAGGTGCAGCGCCAGGGCCCACCAAGCCGAGTCCGCCGCACGCAGCAAGGTCGAGCGCGACCTCTCGACCGTTCCTCACACCGAGCGGCGTTGCGCCGTCGTTCGGCGTCGGCCGGTGCTCGATGGGCGCGGCACGGTGGGCGAGCTGCAGCTCGTAGACAACGGGTGCCACGGGGAGCTCGTCACGCAACCCGCTGCCGGGCTTGTACCTGCCGCGGTGCCGCCTTCTCGCCGCCACGAGAGCGGCGCTGACTGCTGCAGCCAAGGCGGCGCCGACGAACGCCGTGGTCTTTCCAGATACCGCGGAGTCGGGTTGCGGAAGCTGTTCTGCCTGCTGCGGTACTTCCTGCGAGGTCGTCGACGGCGGCGTGGTCGCTGGTTCGATCGGAGCCGATGGCTCTCGCGGGGGAGCGGGTGGCGGAGGCAACGCCGGAACGAGCAGTTCTTCTCCTGGGAACACGCGGTGCGGATCGGTGAGAGGTCGGCCGTCGGGTTGTGGCTTTCCCCGGTTGAGCTCGAAGACCTCTGGCCAGCGGCCGCCGTCGCCGAGCGCGCGTTCGGCTATGGCCCACATCGAGTCGCAGTCGCCGGTGACCGGATCGGGCGCCCGCACAATCTCGACTGCGGTCACCGCGCTGGACGAGGTCAGCTCAAGACCGTCGGAGGTAGCACCTGCCGTGCGGTTCGCGAGCGCTGACAGGACGATCGTGCCGACCAGCACCGCTGCCGGCGACCGGACTGAAGCCATGTCTGGCCATCTCACTCCGCGCAGGACGTCCACGGCCCGCAGTCCGATGTCCAAGACGAACGCGGCCCACAGCAACCAGCAGAGGCACGCGAGTCCGTTGATGAAGAAGGACGGGGACATCGGCTGGGTGAGCACGACGGACAGCACGGCCCAGCTCGGTACCTCGTCGGGTAAGGGCCATCCGACGTAGTGAGCCAGCCCAAGCGGCAACCCGATCAGCACGGCGATCAGCACCCCTGACGCAAGCACCGCGCGCACCACGTTGCCGAGGCGTTCGGCGATGCCACCGGTGGCGGCGTTGGCAGTCATTGCCCAGGTACAGGCCGCAGAGCCTGTAGGCTGGCCTCCGGAGCTGAGGGGTCTGGCTGCGGGTCGGGCTCGCCTTGGTCGGGCGACGCTCCGGGCTTGAGCGGTCGTGTGGTCGACCGCCTCTTCCTGCCCCGCTTCGGCTTGCTGGCGGCGGCCCACGCCCTGAGCTCGTCCACGGGCACGTCCGTGAACGAAGCGAGTTCGGGCAGGCTCATCACGTCCTCGGCCTCTGTGATCAGGTCGCCGAGCTTCACGTCGACATCACGAAGCTCGGCGGCGAGGTTCGTGCGTCGATGTGCGAGTTCGCCGACGCGCTGCGCAGTGGCCAGCCGGCGGTGGCTCCTCTCGGCGTCAGCGAGCTCGACCCGCCTGCGGATTTCGTCCGTCGTGGCCATGGTGGTCCCCTTTCGAGCGTCTTCACGGACTTGGTGCGACACCGCGGTGGGGACTCGCGTGGCCGGTAGCCCGGACGGTGATGTTGGAAATGCCGACCAGGCCGAGCAACTGTGTGCGTTGGGACGTGGTGACGACGACCGTGACGGTGTTGCCCGAGACGGTGACCTCACCGACGACACCAGCTGCGGAGAGATGCGCTCGAGCCCTGCTCACCGCCTGGTTCGGTGCGAGCTCGAGCCGGTCGTCCAGGCGGTAGGCGTTGAGGTCGATGGCTTGAGCGCCGGCTCGCGCTGCCGCCTCGGCGGCTCCCGCGGCTTGGACCTTCGTGGCGAGCGCGAGACCGCCGTCGAGAACGAGGCCGGCGAGAGCCAGGAGGCTGGCAGTGAGGGCGACGAGGAACGCGGTCATGTGCCGTCCCTTGCCGATCGCCAGGTGTCGACCACCTCTGAGGCGATGGAGGACAGCCGTTTCGACGCCGGCACACCGAGCAGGTCGGCGCCGTTGAGGTCGACCGTGCAGGAGACGGTCACCGTTACGGCTGATCCCGGCTGCAGGTCTCCAACGACCTCCACGTTCGCGTCGCGGCAGCTGACCCCTGCCTCGGCGAGCGCCTTGGTGGCGATGGTGGTTGCTGCGGCACGCGCGCGGCCGGTCGTGTGCTCGATGCTCGCGGCGCGTGCTGCCTGGTGTGCGACGTCGTTGAGCCGAAGCCGAGCGTCGACACCGCGGTGGACCACGACCGCCACGAACACCATCGCCATCACCATGACGGGAGCCCACAGCGTCATCTCCGCTGCCGCAGATCCCCGCTGGTCACGCCACCAGGACATGCCGGTCACCGCCTCGGCCCGACGAAACGCTCGACAGGACCTGCGGCCTCGGCGTGGACGCGGAGGTGCAGGAACGGCACGACTTGCTTCGCGGTCCCCAAGACCTGCACCAGTGCTGTTTCGGAACTTCGCTCGCACAGCACGTCCACGTCCCGCAAGGGACCGGTTCCGAGGTCCGCCAGCACACCGCGGGCACCTGCGGTGCCTTCGGCCGAAGATCCGTTGTGGGCACGAGCGGCTGCCAGCCCGTGCGATGCCGCGGCCTGCGCGATGTGCGTGGCGTGGGACCACATGGCGAACTGCACGATGGCGAAGAAGGCCAGGAACGCCACAGGCAGGACGATCACGGCCTGCGCCGTTGCACTTCCGCGGTCGCCGGTGAGCTGGAGCCGTTGCATCGGATACCCCCGCTCACAAGGAGATCTTCGACGCGGCGCCGACGAACAACGACGAGAGCAGCGCGGCCACCGCCAACGCGGCGGCGACGAGCGCGGCGATGGTCACCACCGTCTCGCCCACGTAGCCGCGATCGTCCTGCCGCAGGTTCTCGATCGCGGCGCGGACGGTGCAGAACACGAGGTAGATCATGATCACTCCTAAAGTCCGTTGAGGACTGAGATCAAGGCCGGGTATCCGATGAACAGGAGAAATCCGAGCATCAGCAGCACGATCGGCAGACTCATCCGCTCGGTCGCGGCACGCGCTTCACCTTCGGAGTCGGTGAGCTCTCGGGCGCGCAGAGCGGCCGCTTTGGCGGCGAGGCTCGAGCGGATCTTGGCGCCGTCCGTGCCGGCGAGACCCACTGCGGCCGCGAGGTCGGACAGCTGACTCAGGTCGAGGTCATCGCCGAGCCGCTCGAATGCTTCCCATGGAGTCGAGCGCGTCACCTCAGCGGTTACGAGTGCTTGCCGCAGCTGGTGAAACGCCCAGCCAGTTCCGACACCAGCACCGTCGGACAGCGCCGAGTCCACGCCTGCTCCACCTGCGAGCAGGATGCGCACGAGGTTAAGGTAGGCGCCAAGTGCGTGCCGGAAAGCGGATCGGCGGCGTCGAGCTGCCTCACGCACCCTGAAGTCCGGCAGCAGGAACCCGATGACGGCCACCCCGGCGATCGTGGCCACGGAGATCAGCCATGGGGAGCCGGTACCGCTGACGACCAGTGCGAGGCCGACAAGGGACCCGAGCCCGGCGCCTGTCAGGCTGCAGAGCGCCTTCGACACCAGGTGCCGTTCGACGTCGCCACCCACGACGTTCAGGTCGGCTCGCAGACCCGTGGTCGGAAAACCGAACGAACCGACGACGCCAGCGATCCGGTACTTGGCCCTCCACACCGGACTCCTCTGGGGCGAGGGAGCCGAGGTTGCGGCCAGCGTCGCGAGCACCTCCTGCAAGGTGGGCTTCGGAGGCACAAGCCACACTGCGATAGCCCAGAGACCCATGCCGAGACACGCACCCCACAGCAACGTCCCGAT
This sequence comes from Lentzea sp. NPDC042327, assembly GCF_040647275.1. Lineage (NCBI taxonomy): Bacteria > Bacillati > Actinomycetota > Actinomycetes > Pseudonocardiales > Pseudonocardiaceae > Lentzea > Lentzea sp. NPDC042327. The sequence goes on along the minus strand of NZ_JBEZBX010000001.1, from coordinate 4,921 downwards.
CATCGCGACACCTCCGGAACGAGGAATCGATCGGGTTCGCGCAGGCGTGCGATACGGGCGAGCCAGGTAAACGCCAGGACGAACAGCATGCTCACGACCGCGAGCACGAGCTGCCCCTGCAAGCTGTCGAACGGGTCGAGGTAGGCGCGGTTGAGTGCGATCAGACCGCCGGCGAACGCGATCGTCGTGATCACGACGACCCGGACGCTCGTGCGGGTTTGCCGCCTGCTCGCCTCGATCCGCATGCGCATGGAAGCCTGCTCGCGGGCTTCCGCCGCGAGTTCGCCGAGCAGTTCGGCGAGATGCCGTGCCTGGTGCTCACTGGCGAGCACGAGTGCAGCGACGACCAAGTCCGCGGTCGGGTCGTCCAGTTCGTCGCCGAGCCGCCGCAGTGCCTCCGCCAAGCGTTCACCGCCGTGCAGTCGAGCGGCGAGGGCCGTGACCTCGGGCCGGATGGCTTCGGGCGCACGGGCCGCGGTGGCCAGCACGGCGTGTTCCAGTCCGGACGCGGCCTCCAAGGTGTCGCGCAGCATCTCGGTCCAACTCGCGATCGCTTCGATTCGGCCGAGCCGGGCACGCTGCTCGGCGCTCACCTGCAGGACGCGTGGGAGCAAGGCGACACCGAGCCCGGCCAGCACGGCCGCGGCGACCCAGCCCGTGACCACACCGATCAGAAGCCCAGCCACCACACCAACGCACAGCCGCACAACGGCGAGGTGGTCCGGAACGGTCCACCGACGAGGCGGCGCCGAGGTGCCGCGAAGTCCGAGCACGATCAGCCATCCACCGACGGCGGTTCCGCCCGCAAGCAGGGCCAGCAGTGCGGAACTCATGATCGCCGCCTGTCCACCAGCTCGGGGTCGTAACCGGCAGCGATGAGCTCGTCGAGCGTGCGCGATCGGAGTGGTGCTGCGGGAACCGCGCGCAGGTCAGGGCCTGGCCGCCACACCTCGTTGCTGATGATCTGGCGCCCGTCGGCGTCCACCACTTCCCGGACCGAGGACACCACGCGATGGCGCCGGTCCGGTGAGAGCTCCAGGTGGACGACGAAGTGCAGTGCGGAGGCGACGAGGAGGTTGGTGGCCTCGAGCGTCAGCCGCTCAGGCCCTTGAACGGCGTAGGCGCCCAGCTTGGTGAACGCGCCCGCACTGGAACTCGCGTGAAGCGTGCCCATCGAGCCGTCGTTGCCCATCGACATGGCATTGGTCAGAGGGATGACCTCAGGACCGCGCACCTCACCGACGATCACGCGATCGGGCTGCATGCGCAGTGACTGCCACACCAGGTCGGAAAGCGTGACAGCTCCGACTCCCTCCAAGTTGGGCTCTCGCGCCTGCAACGCGACCACGTCCGCGTGCGCCGGGTCCTGGTCGAGGCCGAGCTCGAAGACGTCCTCGATGGTGATCAGACGTTCGTGTGCCGGGATCGCCGAGGCGAGCGCACGGAGCAAGGTCGTCTTGCCGATCGAAGTGCCCCCGGTGACGAGCACGTTCTTCCGCGCCTTGACGACGGCGGTGAGGAAGGACTCGAGCTCCGGAGAGATCGTGCCGTTGCTGCGCAACTCGCCCAAATTCACCCGCTGGAGGCGATGTCGGCGGATGGACACCGATGGTCGGGCCGTCACCGTCATCACTGCCGAGACTCGCTCCCCGGAGGGCAGGGCGAAGTTCACGATGGGGGAGGCGTTGTCGAAGCGGCGTTCCTCGATGCCGCTGCGCGCGGCCAGCGTGCGGATGAGGTGGACGAGGTCTTCGTCGGAGTCGACGATCGGCGGCAGAACGTCACGGGTGCCGTCGGCGCGTTTGACGAAGACCCGTTCAGCGCCGTTCACGTTGATGTTCTCGATGCTGGTGTCGGCGAGCAGCGGGTCCAACCTGCCGGCGCCGAACAGCTCGGCCAAGACCTCGTCGACCGCGCGCCGTTCCACGTCGGCGTCGAACAGTTCGAGTCCGGCCTGGAGCCGCTTCTGTGCGATGGACTCCGCTGAATCGCGCAGGACCGCCTCTGCCAACTGGCGCCGTTGCAGCGGTCCGAGCGGCGGGCGCTCCGCGTTCCCGTCTGCTCGAAGTCGAGCACTCAGCTGCTTGGTGACGTCGTCCCGGAGTCGTTCTCGGAGACTCCTCACATCGCTCGTCGGCCGCGGAAACGGCAGGTCTGTCGGACCGCCCAGCGGGCTCACGGCGGTCATCGAGGACTCCGCTGGAGAGGCATCTGCTGCGAAGCCGTGCGCAGGAGATGATCGGCGAGACCTGCGGCGTGCCTGCTCAACGCCGAGTCGGAGCCACGCTGGTCCCAGAGCCCCTGCGCGCCCTTGGCGTCGTCCGGAATGCTGGTGAGCACCGGCAGACCGAACGCCTCGGTGATCTGGGCCGCTGGGTAGCCCTTGCCCACGATGGCGAGGCCGGCATGGCGTGACCAGGTCTGAATCTGAACTCCACGTGCTGCTATGTGAGCCAACGAGTCGTCGTGTGGGCGTGCAACGACCACGAGCGCGTCGGCAGACCTCAGCAGTCCCAGCATCGTCGGATCTGGATCGACGCGGCCGGCGTCGACAATGAGCGTGACGCCAGGCGTTCGAAAGGGACGGAACTGCGAGGAAGCAAGCGCGCCGAACGCTGCACGCGACTGCGCGGGATCCGACGGCGCTGGCACGATCCGCAGGCCGCTCGCCAAGGCATGCGCGTGCTGGGCCAGAAGATCGGCGTCGGAGTTGCCGCGAGTGGCCGCGGCGAGGCTCACCAGTCCAGGGGAGCCCGGCAGTTGGAAGCGCGCCGCGACATCTCCGCCCGCTGGATCCACTTCGACCACGATCGGGCGCACTGGCTCCGGCCACCGGGTGCCGAGCGCGACAGCGAGCGTGCTGGCGCCGGGAGAGCCTTTGAGAGAACAGGTGATGACCATCATCAACGACCTCCGACCATCAGCACGGCGATCTTGTCCGCTGGCGCTGAGGAAAGGGCTCGCGCTTCGGGCTCGGGCAACTCCACCGAGACGACCGGGGTCTGGTCTGCCCTGTCGACCGCGACCACCACAGCCCGCCAGGAACCTGATGAGCTGCCTTCGTTCGTGCCGGGAGCGAGCACGACGACGTTCGAACCGGCGGACAACTCGGGAGGGAACTGTCCCGGCTTGAGCCCGAGGGCGGCGATCGCTCTTCCGTCAGCAGGGACTCGGGGCGGTCCCAGCACGTCATCAGTCAGGAGCATTCCGACCGGCAGCGAGTACGCGACCGGCCGCCCGACCACGCTCGCAGCGGCCGAAGCCGGGACCACCTTGACGGCATCATCCACAGCGAGATTCACGCCGACGAGGTCCTGCTGCAGGATCACGTGGCCGACCTCGACCGGCCGTGCCAGTGCCACGACCTCCTGACGCTCTCCGAGTTGCTGTGCTGCGATCAACCCGCCCGCGGCACACCCGACGACGAGCACCGAGCCGAAGATCAGATGGGGAACACTTCGTCGTTTACGTCCGGACCTCTGGAACGTCGGCCGTGTTCGCGTGTTTGTCGGGTCGGCGTCAACAGCCTGCTGAGTGATCATCTGGGCCTCCTGAAGGCGTGGGGCATCGCGACGTGACACCGGGACCGGCGGCACGCTCAGGTGTTGCGGGAATCAGCGGGAGTTGAGGGCCTGACTCTCGGCGACGCGCAAGGTCGTTGACGCCGTCGTGGTCAGGCCGGGGAAGACGCCGCTCTGTCCGGCACCGGACCACCGAACGTTCCACTGGACGGTCACCGTGGTCGTGTAGACGTCGCCAGGTGTCCCCGTGGAGGAACGTCGATAGGTGTGGCCGCAATCGGGCGAAACGGCTTTCGGGTCGTGTCCTGCTGCGAACGGGGTGCCTGGGCCGGTGCACATGATGGCGGCGCCGTCGCCTGTGGACCACGATGCGGTGATTGGCTCAGCGACAGCGGTGACCGTGATCCCGGGGACCGAGGCACTCGCCGAAGTCGTTCGCCAGCCTCCTCGCAGCCACAACCAAGTCGGCAGGTGCACCAGCTGCTCGCCGGCCGGGCTTATCGCGATCGAGGGTGTCGGCAATCGCAGCCGGTTCTTCGCCATCAACGCCACCTGCTCCGGCGTCATCGACGGCTCGGCCTGCTGGCCGGCAGGTATCCAGACCGGCGGACGGTTCGCGGTGGCCTTGCCGTCGGCCGAGCACAGCAGGCGAAACCAGCCACCTGGGCCTTCGGGCTGAGGAACGGCCGGATCTCCTTGCTCGACCGGTACGTACCTGCACTCGAAGGAATCTGCGGTCTCTCCATGGGTGGTCGTGCCGGACAAGCTAGGCCGCCCGTGGGACTGGGTCATCTCAGCGATGAGCTCGCAGCCCGGACCAGGTTTTGTCGAGCAGTCGACCGAGCCCCATCCAGGATCACCTCGTGCTGATGAGGCAGTGGCCACGAGCCCGGCCAACGTGACTGCCACGACGAGCGCGGAGCGAGTCAGCATGATCCAACTCCTTGCACCGCGAACCGTGTCACTCGCCAGCTGCCGTCGGGTTGGGCTTTGACCTCGGCCAGGATGGAGCGCCTACCGCCACCCTGGCCGTCCGCGGGTTCGTTCGTCCCCCTGCGGTACTTCAACCACGCGCTGTCGTCGCCGCAGTCTCTGATCTTCACGACCGTCACGACGCCGTCTGAACGGTCCACATTGGTCACCTGAGGGTCGCTCTTAGGAGATCCCTTGGTGACCAGGCCCCTCCGGTCGTCCTCGGCAAGGCTGTTCTTAGAGGTCCTAACAGAATCGTTGGACGTGGCGGTAGCAGATGATGCAGGTAGCGAGGCCGAGGAAGGCTTCGTGGATGTCGTCGCGGCGTTCCCAGCGGATGCGCAGGCGTTTCATGCCGTGGTACCAGGCGATCGTGCGCTCCACGACCCAGCGGACTGTCCCCAGGCCGGAGCCGTGGGACTCGCCGC